>CP061210.1 GCA_026016225.1 Candidatus Nealsonbacteria bacterium | reverse complement strand
AGCGGTTTTTTGGTAGAATTAAAAAAACCAGACTCAAAAATGGTTAAAGTAGCAAAGGTAAAAGTTAAAGAAAACTTAAAAGAGCAATAGAACTCGAAATAAAAAACTTATGAAAGTTTCAGCTATAGCAAATGCTAACATTGCTCTGGTAAAATATTGGGGAAAGAGGAATAAAGAACTCATACTTCCAAACAACACCAGTATAAGCATGACAACAGATGGGTTATATGCCCATACCACGGTTGAGTTTGATAAAAAATATAAAGAAGACATTTTTATCTTAAACGGTAATAAATTTAGAAAAGGTTCAAAAGAATATGATGAATTTATTGAGTCATTTTTGAAAGTAGTGAGGAAGATGGGTAAGACCAATATCAAAGCAAAAATTGTAAGTAATAATAACTTTCCAACAGCTGCAGGTTTAGCCTCTTCGGCTGCGGGATTTGCTGCTTTAGCTACAGCTGTAAATAAAGTCCTTGTTTTTGATTTAGATAAAAAAGGTTTAAGCATGTTAGCTCGCCGTGGTTCAGGTTCAGCGACAAGGTCGATTTTCGGTGGTTTTGTAGAGTGGAAAAAAGGAGAAAAAGAAGATGGTTCTGATTCTTATGCAGAACAGATAGCACTTCCTCAGTACTGGTTAGATTTCAGAATGATAATTTTAATAACATCCAGAAAAGAAAAAAAAATAAAGTCGAGGACAGGGATGAAACAGACAGTTTTAACATCTCCAATGTATCAAAGCTGGCTGGCTACCGTAGAAAAAGACATAGAAAAGGTTAAAAAGGGGATAATAGAGAAAGATTTTACTCTCGTTGGGAAGACGGCTGAAGAAAATTGTCTGAAAATGCATGCTGTCATGCTTACAACAATACCTGCTATAATATATTGGAATAAAACTACCATAGAAATAATACATTCTGTTATAAAATGGAGAAATGAAGGATTGGAGTGTTATTTTACGATTGATGCAGGCCCTCAAGTAAAAATTATTTGTTTAAAGAAAGATGTCGCAGAAATTATAGAGAGATGCAAAAAAATAGAGGATATAAAAGACATTATTGTAACAAAGCCCGGAGAAGATGTAAGAATTACACAAGAACATTTGTTTTAATTAAATAAGCAATTCAAAACACAGTTAATACTTATGATAAAAGTATCAGCACCGGGAAAACTCTGCATTTCAGGAGAATGGGCTGTTTTAGAAGTAGGAAATCCCTTAATTGTTGCAGCTGTTGATAAAAGAGTTTTTGCTAAAATAAAAGAATCCAAAGATAAATTTATTCATATATCAATTAAAGATTTTGGGATAGAGAATTTAAAAGCTTTCTTTAAGGGAAATGAGTTAAGTTTTGAAAAAAGACTAAAAAAAGGAGAAGAAAAATACTTATTTTTCATTAAATCTGCCATCGAGTCGGTATTGAAATATTTTAACAGGGTTAAACCTTTTGAAATTGAGACATGGGGTGAGGATACAATAATAAAAACAGCTGAACAAATAGAAATGATTGGTTTTGGAGCTTCTGCAGCCAGTGTGGTAACCACCGTAGCATCTCTTTTTAAATTTTATGGAAAAGACATAAAGAAAGAATCGGTAAAACAAAAAATATACAAATTATCAACTATTGCTCATTATTTTACTCAAGGAAAAGTAGGTTCTGGTTTTGATACAGCCGCTTCAACCTTTGGTGGAATTTTTATTTACAAAAGATTTAATCCTGACTGGTTAATGAACCAATTCAAAGAAGGCAAACACCTTAGGGAGATAATAAAAACAAAATGGCCGGGTTTTTATATTAAATCTCTCAAAATTCCAAATGATTTCAATTTGCTTGTAGGATGGACAGGAGAATCTTCTTCAACATCCAAAATGATAAAACAGCTGAATAATTGGAAGAAAAACAATAAAGGAGAACACAAAAGGATAATAGGTCAGATAAAAAGTTTAGTAGAACAATTAATAGAAGCTTGGGAAAAAAGTGATAAAGAAAAGCTCTTACAACTTATTAAAAAAAACGAAGATTATCTTAGAGAACTTGGAGATAAATCTGGTTTAAATATAGAAACAGAGAAGTTGTGGAAATTGAGCAAGATTGCAAATAATAATGGGGGGGCAGGAAAACTTTCTGGAGCCGGAGGTGGAGATTGTGGTATAGCAATAACATTTAATGAAGTTCACTCGGAAAAGATAAAGAAGGAATGGCAGAAAAACGGAATTTATTTTATTAATACAATTTTATCTCAGAATGGAGTAAGAGAAGAAAATTAAATTATATTCTATTTATTTTATTCGATTTAATAATACAGAGAACAGTTCTCTATTTTTTATTGTGGATATAACTTGACAAGTAATAATTATGGGTATATACTCATAACATAGCATAACAATACAAAGGTCGCATTATTTTTAAATTTACTTTTAAAAAATACTATGCCATTAGGTAACAGAAGAGGTCATTTAGGTTTAGGTCCATTGAGTGGAAGGGGATTAGGATACTGCGCTGGTTATCCCTACCCAGGATATATGAATCCAACTGGCAGGGGCTGGGGACGAGGCTGGGGTAGGGGTGGAGGTAGAGGATTTGGTCGGGGTAGAGGTTGGGGCAGAGGTTGGGGATGGCCTGGCTGGGGATATTATCCACCTGGTTGGAATTATCCTTATTCACTTGAGCCTCCGACTCCTAAAGAAGAGAAAGAGATTCTAAAAGGAGAAAAGGAGATACTAAAAGAAGAACTTAAAGTTTTAAAAGAGGAAATGAAAGTAATTGAAGAAAGACTTAAGGGGTTAGAGGTAAAAAAGAAGTAAAGAGTTTCATTATCTATCATTAATATGAAAATTTGCATTGTTTCTTTAGGTAAAACCTTAAATTCTCCAGTCAGTCCTCGATTTGGTAGAGCGCCATATTTCCTTATTTTAGATGAAGAGGGGAACTTAAAAGAAGTTTTACCTAATCAGGCAATTGGTGCTATGAGGGGAGCAGGTATTGCTGCTGCTCAGGAGATTGCTTTGAAAAAAACTGAAGCTTTAATAACAGGTAATATTGGTCCTAATGCCCTTAATGTTTTAATGGGAGCAGGAATTAAGGTTTTTTCAGCTCCTTTTGACTTCACCGTAAAAGAAGTTTTTTTAATGTGGAAAAAAGGCAAATTAAGTCAGGTTGAAATTCCTGCTGGTTCGCCGGGACGCTTTAGGAGAAGGGGTTTTGGACCAGGTGGTAGAAGACATAGACACAGAGGAAGATAATTAATTTATGCAAAAAAAAGAAATTTTAAAAATAGGAGAAACTACGGCAAAAAAAGTCAGTATTATTGTTTTTTTATTAGCCTCTCTTAAGGCATTGATTGCGTTTATTTCTGGGAGCATTGTTCTTTTATCTGATGCTCTCCATAGTGTCGCAGATGCTTTTGAGATTCTTTTTATTTGGTTAGGTTTTAAGATTTCTCAAAGAAAGCCTACAGAAAAATTCCCCTATGGCTTTTATAAGGCAGAAAGTATTTCAGCCTTGGTTGTTTCTCTTTTAATTCTTTTTGCTGGCTACCAAATAGCTCAAGAGAGCTACGAAAGGATATTTAGCTCCTATGATCTAAAACTTCCTCAAATAGCAGTAGCTGTGGCAATTTTAGATGCAATCCTTATCTATCTATTGGGTAGGTATGAAGTAAAAATAGGTCAGGCAATAAATTCTCAAAGCTTGATTGCTGATGGAAAGGAATCAAAACTACATATTATTTCTTCTTCACTAGTGGTTTTGGGAATTCTTTCATCTTATTTTGGGTTTTTAGGAATAGAGGGAATTGCAGGTCTTTTGCTTTCATTATTTATTTTTAAGATAGGAATTGAATCAACAAGAGATTCGGTTTTTTCCTTAATGGATGTTAGTCCCAGTAAAGAAATAGAAAAAGAGATTAAGACCATTTTAGAATCTGTAGAGAGCGTTAAGGACTTTTCAGGCCTTAGATTAAGAAAATCGGGTCCTTTTATCTTTGGGGAAGTGAACATTAAGATAAAAAAATTTGTTGCAGTTGAAAGAGCTCATGAAATTTCAGATAAAATAGAGAAAGATGTAAAGGCTAAGGTTCCTCAAATAGATTCTTTTGCTATTCATGTGGAACCATTCAGTCCTTTTGAGCAAAAAATTATCATACCTACAAAGGAAAAAAATAATCTTGAATCTCAAATTGATGAGCGTTTCGCCAGGGCAGAATTCTTCGCTATTTTAAAAGTCAAAAAAGATAAGATTGAATCGTTTGAATTTAAAGAAAATATTTTTAAAGAAAAAGAGATTAGGGCAGGTCTTGCGGTAGCTAAATATTTATTAGAACAAAAACCAGATGTTTTAATTGTAAGACAAATCGGTCCCATATCTTTTCATACATTAAGGGATAATTTAATAGAGGTTTATAAAGCGGAACAGGGCACAATAAGACAAATAATAAAAGATTTTTCAGAGAACCAATTGGTTAAGTTGGAAAAGCCGACAAAAGAAAAAGAGTAATTAAAAATATATAAGGCGTTTGATAAAAATATTGCCAAGAATATAGAAGAATTCCAAAAAGGTAACCTTTGTGAATTAGGGGAACAAAATATTTGTTAGTAGGGTATGGGAAAAATTAAGAAATTCGCTATCACAGGAGGGAAGGGAGGTACGGGAAAAAGCACCTTCTCTATTTTGATGGCAAGTCAGCTAATAAGAAAGAAACAGAGAGTTATTCTTTGTGATTGCGACGTGGAGTGTCCCAATGATTATTTGTTATTGGGACAGAAACTGAAAAAAGTCAGAAAAAATGTTTATGCTGAATATCCCAGATTAATTAAACAAAAATGCAAAAAATGTGGATTATGTGTAAAGACCTGCAGGAGTAACGCTGTGTTTCAGCCACCAAAGAAATTTCCAATATTTATTAAAGAATTGTGTTCTTCTTGCGGAGCATGCTGGATAGTTTGTCCTTACGGAGCTATAATGTCAAGAAAAGAAAAAGTAGGTCAGATTTTTGTAAATCGAATAAAAAATAATTTTTGGTTAATTTCAGGACTATCTAATCCTGGAGTAGAGGAAACAGGACCCATTGTTGCTAAGACTAAAAAATTTGCTTTAGATTTTGCTAAAAAACAAAAAGCAGATTTCATTTTATTTGATACAGCTCCCGGTACCCATTGTCCGGTAATTTCAGCTTTATTGGATTGTGATTTAGCTTATGCTGTTACGGAACCTACCCCAATGGGAGCCCACGACTTGAATTTAATTCTGGATTTGTGCCAAAAACTCAAAGTGCCAGCTAAGGTAATTTTAAATCAAGCAAACTTGGGTGATAAGAAAAAAATTTACCCCATCACCAAGAAATTTGGTGTGAGCGTTGAAAAAGAAATTCCTTATTCAAGAAAATTAGTTGAACTTTATTCAAAAGGTCGTTTATTAGACTTTGATTATAATAAATGTATATAAATTGTGGCTATTATTTCTTCTTTTTGTATTCTTCCTCAATAAAAATAATTAATAATTTATCAAAATATGAAAGAAAAAGTCTTAGTTATTTTGCTTTCTTGTTTGCTGTTAACTGCGTTTAATTTCACTCAGGCACAAGAAAAAATAGAAATTAATTTTTTCTTTAGTTATACCTGCCTTAATTGTGCCTCAAAAAAGATATTTCTGGAGGAATTAGCAAATAAATATTCAGAGATTGAACTTAAAGAATATGGCATTTTTGAAAAAGAAAATGTGGATTTGTTAAAAGAAATGTATCAGGTTTATGAAGTGGCTCGAGAGGTTCAAGGATATGTACCAATAACCTTTATTGGAGAGCGTTATTTTTTGGGTTTTTCTCAAGAAATAGGTAATGATATTGAAAATTATGTTTTGGGATTAATAGAAGAAATTTCTCAGCCTCCACATGAGCCTCCATCAGACGAACATAAAATTTCTCTTCCAATTTTCGGCGAAATTTCTCTTTCAAAATTTTCTCCCTTAGCTCTATCCATAGTTTTAGGAGCTTTGGATGGCTTTAATGCTTGTGCTATGGTAGCTTTGGGATTTTTACTTACTGTTTTGATTTCAACCGGAATTAGAGAAAGAGTGTTTTTGATTGGAGGAACTTTTATTTTGGTTTCAGGAATAGTTTACTTTTTATTCATTTCTGCTTGGCTGAATTTATTCTTAGTTCTATCTCACATAAAGTTCATAACTAATTTAGTTGGGGGGATTATTGCGATCTTCGCTCTCTTTTTATTAAAAGATTATTTCCACGGCATAATTTGTAAATTGTGCGAGGTTGGCTCTGTAAAAGAAGGTGTTTTTGTGAGATTTGAGAGGAAACTATTTGAAAAAATGGAAACCATTTCCAAAAGAGAAACTTCCTTGTCTATAACTATATTGGGGACAGCAATAGTAGCAGCTGGAGTAAATATGGTGGAACTCTGTTGCTCTTTTGGTTTTCCTTTAGTTTTTACTAAAATTTTAACGGGCTTCAATTTACCTACTCTTTCCTATTACTTTTATCTTTTGATTTATATCTTATTTTATATGATAGATGATTTTATCATTTTTATAATTGCAGTTTTGACTCTAAGAATTACTCAAGCCTCTCAAAAATATCTTAAAGCAATAAAACTGATTAGTGGAATTTTACTTTTGCTTTTGGGCTTAGTTATAATGTTTCGTCCTGAAGTTTTAATGTTTGGCTAAATGTCAAAAATAATTAAAATTTAGTTTTTTAAATGGAAGAGTTAGAAAAAATAAAAAATGAAATCTTGAGCTGTAAGAAATGCCCTTTGTACAAAAATATTGCCCATTATGTCCCCGGAGAAGGGAACCCTCGGGCGAAAATAATGTTTTGCGCTGAGGCCCCGGGATATTGGGAAGACGCAAAAGGCAAACCGTTTGTTGGGGCTGCGGGGAAGATTTTGGATGAGCTTTTAAAATCCATTAACCTGAAGAGAGAAGAAGTCTATATTTGCAATTTACTTAAATGCCGGCCTGTAACTTCTGATTTGAAGAATAGAGCTCCAAATTTAAACGAGATTGAAGCTTGTTCTCCATATTTAGATAGACAGATAAAAATCATAAAACCCAAGGTAATTTGCACCTTAGGGAATCATTCTACAAAATATATTTTTGAAGAATACGGACTAAAAGATCAAATTCAGGGAATAAGCAAAATCCACGGAAAAGTTTTTGAGGTTAAAAGTCTTTTTCAGAGCATTAAAATTATTCCTCTTTATCATCCGGCCGTAGCTACTTATAACATCAATATGAAAGGAATTCTTAAAAAGGATTTTAAGATTTTAGAAAAATTAATACCAAAAATATGAAATTGGTAATTGCGAGCGGAAAGGGAGGTGTAGGAAAATCAATGTTGGCTTCAAGTTTAGCAATACTTTTTACTGAATCTAAAAAAATAGTAGCTGTAGATTGTGATGTTGATGCTCCTAATTTAGCTATTTGGTTGAATGAAATTAAAGACTCGAGGGAGAAGATTCCAGTGGTTACTTCAGCTAAACCAATAATTGATTATAAAAAGTGTAATGGTTGTGGTTTATGTGTTGAGAAATGTCGTTTTGGAGCAATAAAAATGGTAGATGGAAAACCAAAACTAAATCCATTTTTATGTGAGGGGTGCGGTGTTTGTGAAATTGTCTGTCCTCAAAAAGCCATTAAATTAAAACCTGTTCAAAATGGGGAGATTATAATAAAGAATACAAAATACGGTTTTCCTTTAATCATTGGAAATCTTTTACCTGGAGAAACAGGTTCGGGAAAAATAATAACAGAACTTAAAAAACAGGCAGACAAATCTGGCTGTAAGCTTCAAATCTTAGATTCTTCTCCGGGAACAGGTTGTCCGGTTATAGCTGCCTTACAGGATTCAAATTTTGCTATTTTGATTACAGAGCCTACTCCTTCAGCTTTTTCCGATTTAAAAAGGGTTTTGAAAGTAGTAAATCATTTTAATATTCCTTGGGGTTTGGTAATTAATAAGTGGAATATTGATCCTGGATTGAGTAATAAAATTGAGAAATGGACCCTTCGACATGGCTCAGGACAGATAGGTAAAAGAATTTTAGGTAAAATTTCTTACGATAAAAAGATATTTAAAGCAGTTTCTAACTTAAAGCCAATTGTAGAAACTAACCTTAAAGCCAAAACCGAAATTAAAAAAATATTTAAAAAATTAAATAATGTAATATGTCAAGACCAATAAAACCAAGAAGAATTTCATTTGACCCCAATGTCACTTATTTTAAACCAAGAGCTATACCTCTTTCTGTGTTAGAAGAAGTGGATTTAAAAGTAGATGAGTTGGAAGCAATTAGACTTTGTGATTTAAGAGGATTAAGTCAAACCGAGGCTGCCAAAAAAATGAGAATTTCTCAAAGCACTCTTGGACGAATCTTAATCTCAGCCCACAGAAAAATAGCCCAAGCTCTTATTAAAGGGAAAGCAATTAGGATTCAAAAGAAGATAAGAAATTGAACTCAAAAGTTGAATTTTAAGAAGTTGTGATATAATTAAGATGATAAAATGGCAGCTGTCTTTTTTTATATCATTCTCTGTACTTCTTTAATCAGTCTTATCGCCTTTATCGGAGCTTTAACCTTATTTTTAAAAGAAAGATTATTAGACCAACTCCTATTGGTTTTAGTGGCTTTTTCTGCCGGCGCCTTAATCGGAGGAGCTTTTCTTCATTTACTTCCAGAAGCAATTGAGCTCTTTGAACCAGACCAAATTTTGAATTTATTTTTATATTTGATTTTTGGATTTTGTACCTTTTTTGTTTTGGAAAACTTTATTAAGTGGCATCACCATCACGCCAGAGAGCACCCTAAGATAATGCCATTTTCTTATTTAATTTTATTTTCAGATGCCATACATAACTTTATTGATGGCTTAGTCATTGCAGCTTCTTTTGTCGCTTCATTTCAGCTGGGAGTAGTTACTTCTTTAGCAGTAGCTCTTCATGAAATTCCTCAAGAAATCGGAGACTTTGGAATTTTAATCTATGGAGGGTTTAAAAAAACAAGGGCTTTGTTTTTAAACTTTTTATCAGCTATTAGTGTAATTTTTGGTGGAATTATTGGGTTTTTACTTTCAGAAAGAATAGGAGAATCAATTGTTTTTTTATTACCCTTTGCTGCTGGGAATTTCATTTATATTGCTTCATCAGATTTAATCCCTGAGATTAAACAGCAGGAAAATGTTAAAAAATCAATAATCTATTTTACTGTCTTTTTATTTGGGATATCACTAATGTTGTTAATAAAAATTGTGTTATAATGAGAGCAGAGACTAAATCAGAAAAAAGATAACTAATATAATAAAGAAGAGAACTGTTAAAAATAAAGATTTGAAAGTTTTGAAAGATTAAAAAAAACCGATTTGAAAAATATCGGTTTTTGTTTTTAGATGATTTTGTATTTTCCTTTATATCTCAAATATTTAGTATAGAAGCTTCTTCTTGTTTCCCCTGGTGGATAATTTTAATCTTAGTCTTATATTCATTAGTAAAAACTATTAAGGTATGGAAGAAGAGGAACAAGGAAACAAGAACTTGGCTTGTCTGGACTTTAATACTTATAATTTTGACAATTTTTTTCTATCTTAAAATTTGTGCTTGTTTGACTATATGGATTTTCCTTGTTTTGGGATTCAGCACTTTTTTAATTCGGTGGTCTCTTTCCAGAAAAAAGGGAAAAGCGTATAATTTATACGAAGAAGAATAAACTTACTTGATAATTAAACAAAAATACAGAGGGTTGTCCTCTGTATTTTTTTATTTTTTAAAAATATTTCCTCTTGACAATAGTTTCAAAATCAATATCATTAATTAAATAAAATAGGAGATGAATCTGTTAAAAACAGATTTTTTAATAATATGGAAAACTTAATTTCAATTATTAGTTCTCTTTCCGCCATAGCTTTTGCAGTTTTTTTAATTCAAAAGATAAAACAAGCCTCTTCTGGTTCAGGTAAAATGATAGAGATATCTCAGGCCATTCGGGAAGGAGCTAAGGCTTTTTTGAAAAGGGAATTTAAGGTAATGGTTATAGTTTTGGCCTTGATTGCTTTAGGATTGGGATTGATGACCAAGAGTCCTTTAAAGGTTTTGGTTTTTTTGGGTGGGGCAGGAGTTTCTTATCTGGCAGGATATATAGGAATGATGGTTTCAACTCAAGCCAATGTTAGAACAACTGAAGCTACCAGGATTAGTTTTTCCAAGGGTTTCAAGATTGCTTTTTCGGCTGGAATGGTGATGGGATTTTTAGTAGTTGGCTTAGGGTTGTTAGGTATTAGCACACTTTGGTTTTTCTTTAAAGATGTTGAGCTTTTAATAAGTTTTGCTTTTGGTTCTTCTCTGACAGCTCTTTTTTTAAGAGTAGGAGGTGGGATTTTTACTAAGAGTGCTGATATAGGAGCAGATTTAGTTGGAAAGATTGAGATAGGAATTCCAGAAGATGATATTAGAAACCCGGCTGTAATTGCTGACCAGGTTGGTGATAATGTTGGGGATATTGCTGGTATGGGTTCGGACCTCTTTGAAACCTATGTTTCAGCAATTATAGCTTCTATGGTTATTGGTTGGAACATCTATGGAGTAAAGGGTGTTTCCTTACCAATAATTTTGGCCTCAGCAGGAATCTTAAGCTCACTTGTAGGCAGCTTTTTTATCAGGGTTTCCAAAAGGATAGAAAAAGCTGAATTTAATAAACAGATAGAAGAAATCCAAAAAGCTATGGGAAAAGGAATTTTAATAGCTAATGTCTTAATGGTTATTGCTGCTTATTTAATAATTTCTAAACTTTTTAATCAAATTAATCTTTTTTATAGTTTCTTACTGGGCTTGGGAGTTGGTTTCTTGATTGGCAAGGTTACTGAATATTATACCGCAGGAGATAAACCACCAGTTTTAAGCATTGCTAAAGCTTCTCAGACCGGAGCCTCAATCTTGATTATTGAAGGACTCTCAGTTGGAATTGAAAGTATCTTTTTACCGATTTTAGGAGTGGCAGTGGCTACGGTTTTGACATATTATTTAGGGGGTCTTTATGGAATTGCTATTGCCTCAATTGGAATTTTGGGAGTTTTGGGAATTAATCTTTCTGCTGATTGTTATGGTCCAATTGCTGATAATGCGGCTGGAATTTCTGAGATGGCTGGTTTACCAGAAGAAGTGCGTCAAAAAACAGAAGCCTTAGATGCTGTTGGTAATACTACTGCTGCTGCTGGAAAAGGATTTGCTATTGGCTCGGCTGGTTTAGTTGCCCTGGCTTGGTTAGCTGCTTTTTTTCAGGCTGCTCGCCTGGAAACAGTTAACCTTTCAAATCCTAAAGTAATGGCTGGACTTTTCATTGGAGCTATGCTTTCTTTTTTGTTTTCTTCTTTATTAATGAGGGGGGTGAGTAGGGGAGGCTTAAAAGTTGTTAAAGAAGTAAGAAGACAATTTAAAGAGATTCCTGGTTTGAGGGAGGGAAAGGTAAAACCTGATTATGGAAGATGTATTGACCTTGTTACTAAAATATCCCTAAAGGAGATGATTCTTCCTGGAATTTTAATCATTTTAGTTCCAATTTTAGCCGGACTTTTCTTAGGAGTAGAAGGTTTAGCTGGAATTTTAGCTGGAAGTTTAATCGCTGGCTTTCCACTTGCCCTCACTATGGCAAATGCCGGAGGAGCCTGGGATAATGCCAAAAAATATATTGAAGCTGGAAACTTAGGAGGTAAGGGGTCTGCTGCTCACCGGGCAGCAATAATTGGCGATACGGTAGGAGATCCTTTTAAAGATACTTCAGGTCCGGCAATAGATATTTTGATAAAATTAATTGGAAAAGTAGCCTTGATTTCTCTTCCTCTTTTTCTGTAATTCAATTTTAGTATGTTTTTGAGTTTCCCTGAAACCAAAATTAAAAGCCATTAAGGGCAGTTTTTTTTGACAAATTTTTGTTTTCGTTATTATCAGAAAAACTTGATTTATGAAAAAATCAAAAATTAAAATTACAAAGACTAAATCACTATACAAAGGAAATGAAATTTCTTTGAATAGGATTGACTGGAAATTCAAGGGAAAAGAAATGAGAAAAGAAGTAGTTATTTTCCCAAATACTGTTGCTGTTTTACCTTTAATTAAAAAAGATAAAGTAATTTTAGTTAAACAATATCGATTTCCAGCTAAAAAAGAACTGTGGGAAGTTCCAGCAGGTAAGTTAGATAAAGATGAGAAACCTGAAGAGGGAGCTAAAAGAGAATTAGAAGAAGAAACAGGATTTAAAACAGGCAAATTAGAAAAGATTGGAGAATTTTATGTATCTCCAGGTTATACCACAGAATATATGTATCTTTTTAGAGCTGATTTATTAAAAAAAGGAAATCAAGCTCTTGATAATGATGAAATTATAAATAATGTAAAGATTTTTGATTTAAAAGAGGTTTTAAAGATGATAAGAGATAAAAGAATAATTGACGTCAAAACTATCCTTGCTGTAAAATTAGAAGTACTTGACTATCATTTTTCCTTAAAATAAGGTAAACTAATTAAAATAGTCTAATATTAAAGGTCGCGTTTGGAAACTAAATTAAAATTATTATGGCAACAATAGCATATTGCGTAAAATGTAAAAAAAAGCAGACGATGGAAGATATGAAGGAAGTGACAATGAAGGGAAAGGGTGGAACTAAGAGAAGGGCTGCAAAAGGAAAATGTCCGAAATGTGGAACTACAATGTTTAGAATATTAGGAAAAGCATAGATTAGAGAATTTCCGGAAGTTTTCTAAAAACGCCAGCTTTTGAAAACTGGCGTTTTTCTTCTTATAAAAAATAAAAAAATATAAGTTTAGAAAAAGAGAAGAGGTGCTTGTGCACCCTTTTTCTTAAAAACTACATCATTATTATTTTTTTATATAATTCAGATAATTACATAGTACATTAGTTACTCCTACTTTTCTTTTAAAATATACCCTCCATACTATTTTTATTTCTTTCCAATTTACCACTGAAGTGAAATCTCCCTTCCATCCCTTTTTGGAAAGATATTTTACTAATTTCTGAGTGTCATCCTTGTTTTCTAACTCTATTACTTTAAATTCTTCTGTTATTAAATCCCCTGCAATTTTCTTAACCGAAGGACAATATCTTATGAAAAGTTCGATAATCGTTGAAACTACAGATTCAAGCTTCTCCATCTTTCTCACCTCCTTTATTTTTTTATTTATAATTTAATATACCATTTTATTTATAAATTATTGTTAGGCCTTTGTCAAAAGCGGCAATAATAAAAAAAAAGGTTTAAACAGCTATATTCCGTTTGAGATAGAGGTGAGGGTTTAAATACTTCTTGACAAATATTTTTTATGCTATAATGAGGATGTAGAAGTCGACTATGCGAGTAGTAGCCAAAACACTATGCGACTATTAAATCTTTTGTAAGAGAAGTCGCTTTTGTTTTTATTACTATTTTTAATCATTAATATCTCTCCTATGTTTGAAAAAGTTGAATTTAATAAATTAATTAACTATCAGGCACAACTTCCTGATTCTGTTCGGGTTCAGGTTGAAGAATCTAAAGATGGAGGATATTGGGTAAAAATATTAAATCTTGAGGGGTGTTTTACGCAAGCGGAAAACTCCGAAGAGTTATTTGTGATGGTCAATGACGCTATTTATACTTATTTCGGTATTCCTGAAAAATATATTCCTTATTTGCCTCGATATTTTCCTTCTGAGGAAATAAGAAAAAAGTTAGTCCAAGCTTGGAAAAAGGCTATACCAGCCGAATTTCTCCGAAGACCAATTCCATTTTTTCGAGGAGTCGTTTGTGTCCCTTAGCCAATTTTATGAATTTTTATTTTCCTTGTAAGAGAAAGGTAATGCTCAGTGGTTTAAGACAATTAGGGCTTGATATTCAAGAAGGAGGTAAGCACACTAAAGCCGAATGTAAAGAAAATGGCAAAAAAACTACTATTCCAAGAAAAAATGATATTAAAAGAGAAATAACGGATAGTATCTGCAAGTTTCTCCTTTCAAAAGATTTTGACGAAGAAAAAATATTAAATGTTTTAAAGTAAAAATAAAGCTCCCTTTAAAATTGAAACCAAAGTTTAAAAGCTTTGGTTTTTTGGCTTTAGGAATAAAAAAGGCAGGCTTATACTTTGCCTGCAAGACTTTATTCTACTTTTTACGGCAATACTTCACATTATAGTAACTTAAATAAGAGTAAAGAATACATGGCAGATATAATCAAGCCACATACTAAAAAAAATCCCAGTATAAAGTCCCTTTCTTTGTTAAGTGCACAACCGGTTAATATTAAACCTATTCCTAAAATCCCTAGTACAATTGTAAGGAAAAGGTTCGCAGAGTAGATTTCAAGCCCATAACACAATGACATTAATCCAAATATATATATCAATATCCCCAGATAATTTCTTTCTTCCCTTATCAAAGAATATTTCACCTTTTTTAATTTTCTATCTTGTTTATAGACTATCATTAGACTTCTGTCAAAGGAAACACAACTAAAATTTTCGGTCAGCCAGAGCACAGTTAATTCAAAGTTTAGACAACTATGCTCCTTTCAGGATAGCAGTGAGGGTGTAAAAAAAGAGAGTAAGTTATTACCCTCATTGTTTATAAATTCAGATTACTTTTCTTTAAAAGAGCATCTCTAACTTTATAAACATTTGTTGGAAAGTCACAATTAGGACACAAGAAAGGTTCACGCGTAATGTTTAAATGACCACATGTTACTTTTCTAATGAACCTCGTAGCACAGAAAGGACATCTTACGCCTTCAAAGAATGTGCTTATTGCTCCTGGTTTAAAGGTCAGGTTTAGGTCTGGTAAACCTCTTGCTACAACTTCAAATCTTTTCCTTGATAACTTTATTAAATCTCCTTTCTTATTAGGCAACGGTGGTATTTCTGGAGGATTTTCCTTATCCTCTTCTGCTTTTATTTTAAACGATTCCAATCTTTCCTCACCCATTCTGTCTTATTTAAAATAATATATAATGTAACTACCTATTTCTAACATATCTTTATATTTTTGTCAAAGATTATTGTTGAAGTAAATAATCAAATTGTTTATAGTGTAAAAAATGATAGAGAAAGACAAAAAACTTATTTTCTGGATTCTGGTTACTTTATTCTGTGTTAATATTTTTGCCTGGTCTGTAGTTTATGATTTAAACAAACCTCAATTTCTTGAGGTTAGTTTCTTTGATGTAGGACAAGGTGATGCTATTTTTATTGAAACCCCAAATAATTATCAAATTTTAATTGACGGAGGTCCGACCTCCGCTGTTTTGGAAAAATTAGGTAAAGAAATGCCTTTTTGGGATAGAACTATTGATTTGATTGTTTTGACTCATCCTGAGCATGACCATATCGCAGGTTTGCTTGAGGTTTTAAAGAGATATAAAGTAGATTTTATTTTATGGAGTGGTGTGTTAAAGGATACTGGAGAGTATAAAGAATGGAAAAAATTAATTGAGGACGAAGATGTTAAAACAAAGATAGCTAAAATAGGTCAGAAGATACTAACTCCAAAAATCTTTTTTGATGTCTTACATCCTTTTGAGGATTTAGAAGGTAAAGAAGTTAAGAATACTAACAATACTTCAATTGCACTTCGATTGGTCTTTAATAATAATTCTTTTATCTTTACCGGAGACCTTTACAAATCAATAGAGAAAAAACTTGTGGATAGGGGATTATATCTTAATTCTGATATTTTAAAGGTTGGTCATCATGGAAGTAAGACTTCTACTTCGGAAAAATTTTTGGAAGAAGTGAATCCTGAAATAGCTGTAATTTCTGTTGGTAAAGAAAACAGTTATGGGCACCCCCATCCAGAAGTTTTGGATATTTTAGATAAATATGATATAAAAGTTTTAAGAACCGACAGAGACGGAGATATAAAGATTTTCTCTGATGGAGAAAATTTAAAAATCCTAAACCCTAAATACTATGGAATTTCCTCTTTTTAAAACAAAAATTAAAGGCTTTGAAAAAAAATTTAATTTAATAAACCTCAGGGAGAGAAAAAAATATTTTAAAGCCAAAGCAGGAAAAGAGATAGAAAAATTAAAAGAGTATTTGAAAGAAAATACTTTTGTTGCTTATTTGTTAGGTAAGAAAAACTCAGGTAAGGGAACTTATTCAAAGATGTTTGCAGAAATTATTGGGCCTGAAAAGATAGAGCACTTTTCCATTGGAGATATGATTAGAAAAATAGACGGAGAATTAACAGATAAAAAAAAGAGAGAAGGATTCTTTGATTTTTTAAAAAGAAATTATCGGGGCAGGATTTCAATTAAAGAAATAATATCCCTTTTAGAAAACAGGAGCACAAAAGTTCTTTTACCTACAGAATTGATTTTAACTTTGGTTAAAAGAGAGATGGAAAGAATGGAAAAGAAAACTCTTTTTGTGGATGGTTTTCCAAGGGATTTAGACCAGATAGATTTTTCTTTGTTTTTCAGAGACTTGGTTGGTCATCGAGATGACCCGGACGTTTTTATTTTAATTGATGTTCCTGAAAAAGTAATTGATGAAAGAATTAGATGGAGAAGGATTTGTCCGGTTTGCCAGACTTCGAGAAACTTAAAGCTACTTCCAACCTCAGAAGCTGGATTTGATGAAAAAAGCAATGAATTTTATTTAATTTGCGACAATCCCAGGTGTAAAAAAGCTAAAATGATTTTAAAAGAAGGAGACGAGTTGGGGATTGCACCTATAAAAAAAAGATTAATTATGGATGATAAATTAATTAGACAATCTTTTTCTCTCTATGGAATTCCAAAGGTTTTATTGAGAAATTCGGTACCTGTTAAGGAAGCTGCAAATTTTGTTGATGATTATGAAATAACCCCAGAATATATTTTTGAATGGGATAAAAAGATAAAAAAAGTAAAAATAAAAGAGAAACCATGGGTAGTGACAGATGATGAAGGTGTCTCTTCTTATAGTTTATTACCTCCACCGGTAGTTGTTTCTTTGATAAAACAATTGGTTGATGTTTTCAATATTTAAGTTAAGAAGCTAAAAAGTTAGGAAAGTTGACAAAGGGGTGCAGGAAGCATAAAATAAAATAGCCCTGCTTTTTCTGGTTAAATCTGGTATAAGCTTTTAGAGGGAGTTCGAAATGAATGTGTCCCGTGGGACACATCTTAGACACCCACTTGGATTTTTCCAGATTAGCTTTTCCAGAGTAAAGCAGGGCTCTAAAAAACGCCGCATTGCGGTGTTTTTTGGTTTTAGGGTGTGTTTTCAATAAATAAAAAAAAGCGAGCATTGATTTTCTCTCTTTCTATAATAAATTTTGTTAGATAATTAACTTCTTTTTCCAACCCACAATTCTTTATGGGCTCGAAAAGAGAGGGGGAAAGGGAGAGGATTATTTTTTACCTTGCAGAAGGAGCATTTCGCACATTTTATCTAACGATGAAAGGTTAGACTTCAACATGCATACTCTTGCAAGTAACTCCATTTCTGGATGAGGAGGATATCCACACCCTACATCACCAGCCACTCTGAATGCTTCTCGATATTCCTCTTGTGGAGAGCTTATTCGCTTAAGCCGTTTGTGTTCCTCCCTAGCCAACTTTCCTCCAAGCTTCTTATATTCTTCGAATGAAACTAGGTTTATTCCACGAATTGGGATTTCCTCTGACTCGACTAAATCAAGCCAATCTACTGAAAACCAGCGCCCTGGTAGCTCTTGTAGTTCTATAATTTGATTAATCTTTCTAATTCCTCGTTTTCTAAAGTTAAGTGTTTGTGTTTCCACTTGTTTTACTATATAATCCCGGTTAACCTTTATTTTTTCATCAATTAATGTTGCGTTTTTCTTAAACCTTACCTTCTCCCCCAATATTATTGCTTTGCTATTATCTATTATTTTCATTTTTACATCACCCGAGCTGGCCACCAGAATTTGATGAACAATTCGGGTGATGCAAATTCCCTTCCCCATATTTTTTCAAAGAACTATCTTATTCTTACACCTCTACTATACACCCATACTTTAATTTTGTCAAGAGCAAAAGACCGGTTTTTCGTAAAAATGCTCCTTTTACAAAAACAACAAAAAAACACCGATTTTTACGGCGTCCAATAAAGATTTTTGAAAAACTTTCTTTTCCTTGCCCGCGCTTCGCGCGGGCAAAGCGAAACGGCGGTTAGGCGTTTCGCTGAAAATAGGTTCGCGCTAAGTTTAGAATACCCGAGAATTTCTATCTCTGTAATTAATCTTAGTTGTTTTTATAGAAGAAAATTTAATACAGCGTCTAACTTATTTTTAGGAAAAATGTGTTCAGGCTTTAGTTCTACCATATTAAGGTTATACTGTTGAGCCAATCGCCTTTTTTCTTTCATTAGTTCTGTGTATCGTACGTGTTCTTTTCCAATTCCGAAAAATTCTATAAAATAGTTACCTACTAAAAAATCACATGTTAGACGGGGATTCCCTGGATAGGCAACATTAATTTTGTGCTTTAAGTTGTTTTTAGAAAGCCAATCATCAACAATTTTTTCCGATAGAGAATCGCACACATGTCCATCTTCTGCTTTGTGCTTTCTTGCAAATACTACTGGATTAGGTACGAAGCCTGCTGATTCTATTGCTTTATTCCAAGAACCGAACCGATCTCGAGCAGCATTATAATGAGAGAACTCTTTTTTGACAGGAATCCTTCTATATTTTTTATAGAACCCTTTAATTTTATCACAGATTTCTTCTTTGCTTATAATTTGGGCTTTATTTTTGCATTTTATCGAGCAATATTTCTTTCCGCCGACAAAATCTTTTTCACAATAGAGACATTTTCTTTTTATTGCCTGTCTTTTTGGAAATTTAGAATTGTTGACCGACACGGCACAAGAAAGAGAACAAAAGATGCTGCCTGATTTTGATTTTTTAAATTCGTGGAATTTACGAGACACCCTCTTGTTACATTTTGGATTACCGCAAATTTTTTCTACTCTTTTAATCTTAGACTTATTTTGACATTCTTGAGAGCAATACTGATTCCAACTTTTCTTTATTGCTTCGTTGTATCTTCCCAATTCTCGCTGGAATTCCGTTTTACAATAAGAGCACTTAACAATAACTTTACTCATAGATTTTATTTTGCCCCGCCCAGGCGGGGCAAAAGAACTTGCCCCTCCGCCAGTTGGCGGAAGGGATACCCCGTCCCTTTAGGGCGGGGTAGTTCATTTTTTAGCGTCTCTAAATAAAAGTGTCGGGCTGGCCGGCTCTGCCCCGGCGGCCTCTCGCGCCCCATGCGAGCGCGCTAACTAAACTGCGCTACAGCCCGAAAATTATTTTATCTTTCCCAGGGTTTTGATACATTTTGTGCAGGCTAAAATCCTTTTTCCTGCAAAGCTTTTAAATTTTTTCCTTTTTGTTCCACCAGGAACCCGGACCCATTGCAAATTAGGGTACCTTCTTTTTTTAGTGCTTGGATTATACTTTCCTCGAAGTTTAATTAGTTTTCTAAACTTTTGCGAGGTTTTTCCGCAGATTTGACATTGCTTTGCCATAGTAGTCACATTTTACCAAAAATTTTTATTTTTGTAAATTATCTGGTATAGTTATCTAATATGGAATTTTTATTTCTGGTATCTCTTATATTACAAATTATTATTTTGATTTTTTCTATTGTTATTCATGAGGTTTCTCATGGAGCTATGGCAGATTACTTAGGCGATCCAACAGCAAAATACGCCGGTCGTCTTACTTTGAATCCTTCAAAACATTTAGATCTAATTGGTTCAGTTATTGTACCGCTTTTTTTAATTCTTACCACAGGCAGAGGTTTTGGTTGGGCAAAACCTGTACCAATTAATCCTTATAATTTTCGAGACCAAAAATATGGTTCCCTTAAAGTAGCTTTAGCTGGACCAGGAGTAAATTTAGCTGTGGCTTTAGTTTTTGGTTTAATTCTTCGCTTTTCTTTAGGCTTCATTCCTAGTAGTCTTGCTTCAATTTTTTCTTCTATTATTTATTTAAATATAATTTTAGGTGTATTTAACTTATTACCCATTCCGCCTTTGGATGGTTCACATGTTCTTTTTACTTTCTTGCCTTATTCAATGCAGAAAATAAAAATATTTCTAACTCAATTTGGTTTTTTCATTTTGATTTTTCTTATTTTCTTTTTCCCATGGTTCTTTCAATTTTTAATTTATATTGTTAATTGGATTTTTACTATAATTGTTGGTGCTCCACTTTTTTAAACAGAAAAGTGTTGACTTCCTTTTTAGTTTGTGTTAATCTTTTCAATTATTACTATGCCAACTATTCATCAATTAATTAAAAAGGGAAGAAAAAAGATTAAAAAACGCAAAAAAGCGTCTGTTTTTAAATTTACCTTTAATGTTTTGAAAAATAGAAGATCAAGACATCCATCTCCTTTTAAAAGAGGAGTTTGTATTAAGGTTTTTACTATGACTCCAAAGAAGCCTCACTCAGCTTTAAGAAAAGTAGCCAGGGTTCGTTTAAGCAATGGACAGGAACTGACTGCTTATATTCCCGGAGAAGGTCACGATTTACAAGAGCATTCGGTAGTCTTAATTAGGGGGGCAAAAATAAAGGATTTACCGGGAGTAAACTACAAGGTGGTTAGAGGAGTGTTAGATGCAGGAGGTGTTGAGGGAAGAAAACAGGAACGCTCCAAGTACGGCACGAAGAAAGAGAAATAACCATTTAATACCATGGCTCGACAAAAGAAAGCAAAAAAAAGAATAATTGAACCTGACTTCGTTTATAATAATGTTACTGTTGCTAAATTAATTAATTATATAATGAGGAAAGGTAAAAAAACTGTTGCCAGAAAGATTGTTTATGGCGCCTTTGATATTTTAAAAGAAAAAACAAAAAAAGACCCAATAGATGTTTTTGAGGTAGCTATTAAGAATACAAGTCCATTCTTAGAGGTGAAGCCAAGGCGGATTGGTGGTGCTACTTATCAGATTCCAAGAGAAGTGAGAGGAGATAGAAAATTAGTTTTGGCTATGCGCTGGATAATTCAGGCAGCAAAATCAAAGAAGGGGAAACCAATGAAGGAGAAATTGGCCGAAGAATTGCTTGCAGCTGCCAATAATACAGGTTGGGCAGTAAAAAAGAAAGAAGATACACATAGAATGGCAGAAGCTAATAGAGCTTTTGCTCATTTTTCATGGTGAGGAAGTGATATGAGACAATATCCGCTTGAAAAATATAGAAACATAGGTATTATTGCTCACATCGATGCCGGTAAAACAACAACTACCGAGCGGATTTTGTTTTATACCGGCATGACTCATAAAATTGGAAGCGTTGATAAGGGCACCACTATTACTGACTGGATGGCTCAAGAAAGGGAAAGAGGAATTACAATTACTTCGGCTGCCATTACCTGTTTTTGGCTACCTGACGATTTAAAAGAAAAAGAAGATAAAGAGTATAAAATAAATATTATTGATACGCCCGGACATATTGACTTTACGGCTGAAGTTCAAAGGTCTTTACGCGTTCTTGATGGGGGAGTTGTTGTTTTTGATGGAGTGGCGGGAGTGGAGCCTCAATCAGAAACTGTTTGGCGTCAGGCAGATAAATTTAATGTTCCAAGAATCTGCTTTATAAATAAATTAGACCGAATGGGAGCTGATTTTGAAAAAAGTTTAGAATCAATCTGGAAAAAACTATCTCCCAAGGCAGTCGCTCTTCAATTACCGATTGGTTTGGAAGAAAAATATGAGGGGGTTATTGATTTGTTAAAAATGAAAGCTGTCAAATTTGAAGGTGAGTCTGGGGAGAACATAAGAGAAATTGATATCCCTTCTAATTTATTAAAAAAAGCCAAAGAGTGGAGAAAAAAATTGATAGAGAAAATTGTTGCTGAAGATGAAAAACTTTTAGAAAAGTATTTAAACAAAGAAGAAATTTCTATTGATGAGTTAAGAGAAGCTTTGAGAAAAGCCACCATAGAATATAAATTAATTCCGGTATTCTGCGGTTCGGCTTTGAAAAATAAAGGAGTTCAACCTCTTTTAGATGGAGTAATTTATTATTTACCCAGTCCCCTTGACATTCCGTTAGTTAAGGGCACTGACCCAAAGTCTGGTAAAGTTATTGAAAGAAAAAGTGATGATTCAGAGCCATTTTCTGCTTTAGTTTTCAAGGTTGCTACAGATCCTTATGTTGGTACTTTAAGCTATTTCAGGGTTTATTCAGGACAATTAAAAAAAGGTTCTTATGTTTTCAATACTACTACCGGAGAGAAAGAAAGGATAGGTAGAATTTTGAGGATGCTCGCTGATAAAAGAGAAGATATTGACGAAGTGTCAGCCGGAGACATTGCTTCTACGGTTGGTTTAAAAAATAGTTCTACAGGTCATACACTTTGTGACCAAGAGCATCCCATTGTTTTAGAAAAAATTATTTTTCCTGAACCTGTAATTTCTATTAGAATTGAACCTAAGAATAAGATTGATGAAGAAAAAATGAATTTAGCTTTAAAAAAGTTATCTGGAGAAGACCCTACTTTTACAATAAAGGGAGATGTAGAAACAGGTGAAACAATTATCTCTGGTATGGGTGAGCTACATTTAGAGGTTATTGTTGATAGAATGAAAAGAGAATTTAAGATTGAAGGAAATATTGGTAAACCCCAGGTCGCTTTTAAAGAAACAATAAAAAAGATAGCTGAAGCTGAAGGTAAATACATTAGGCAGTCTGGAGGTAGAGGTCAGTATGGACATGTTTGGCTGAAGTTAGAGCCTAAAAAAAGAGGAGAAGGTTTTGAGTTTATTGATAAGATTAAAGGAGGAATTATACCGAAAGAATATATTCCTGCTGTTGGGAAGGGAGTGAAAGAAGCCATGGAAAAAGGAATATTGGCTGGTTATCCTCTGGTTGACTTTTCTGCTACTCTTTATGATGGTTCTTTCCATGAAGTTGATTCTTCCGAATTTGCCTTTAAGATTGCAGCTTCCATGGCGCTTCAAGCAGCTGCAAAGAAAGCAGAACTTGTTTTATTAGAACCAATAATGAAGTTGGAAGTAGTGATTCCTTCTGAATTTTTTGGCGATGTTATCGGAGATTTATCGGCTCGAAGAGGAAAAATTAAAGAAACAAAAGATAGGTTAAATCTCAAGATTATTGATGCAGAGGTTCCCTTAACTGAAATGTTTGGTTATGCCACTACCTTAAGAAGCTTGACGGAAGGAAGGGGAACATTTACAATGGAATTTGATTGTTATAACGAAGTGCCACAGAACATTGCTCAGGATATTATTGAAGGAAAGAAGAAATAGTTTATAATAAAGTGGTGCGGGGTTGACTTATTTTTTAAAATTAAATAAAATAACAAATATAAATAAAATTTCTTGAAGCTTGAAGCCTGAAACCTGAGACCTGAATTCTATAATTATGTTCCATGTTCCATGTTCCATGTTTCATGATTTATTATGGCAGAAAAAGAAAAATTTGTAAGAACAAAACCTCACGTCAATATAGGTACCATTGGCCATGTTGCTCATGGAAAGACTACTACTACCGCAGCCATTCTTCACATCAGCAGACTTAAGGGTCTGAGTGCAACAAACTGGGGAGTAGACGAACTAAACGCCGCTCCAGAGGAAAAAGCCAGGGGCTTGACTATTTCTGTTTCTCATGTTGAGTATGAGTCAGAAAAACGTCACTATGCTTTAATTGATTGCCCTGGACACGCTGACTATATTAAGAACATGATTACGGGGGCTGCTCAAATGGATGGGGCAATTTTGGTTGTTTCAGCCGTTGATGGTGCAATGCCTCAGACAAGAGAACATATACTCTTAGCCAGGCAGGTTGGTCTTCCCTCTATAGTGGTTTTTATTAATAAATGCGATGTTGTTGATGACCCTGAGATTATTGATTTGGTTGAGTCAGAATTAAGGGAGCTTTTGAAAAAATATGAGTTTCCAGGAGATGAAATTCCAATAATTAGAGGTTCCGCTTTAAAGGCTTTAGATGTAAAATCCTTAGAAGATGAGGCTGTAAAACCAATTTTAGAGCTGATTAAGGCTGTTGATGATTATATTCCAGAACCTTCCAGAGAAACAGATAAACCATTTTTAATGGCAATTGAAGATGTTTTCTCAATTGCTGGTCGTGGAACAGTAACTACAGGTAGAATTGAGAGAGGAATTGTAAAACCCAACGAAGAAGTGGAATTAATTGGTATAAAACCCACCGTGAAAACAACAGCAGTTTCAATTGAAATGTTTAATAAAATTTTAGATGAAGGTAGGGCAGGAGATAATGTTGGAGTTTTATTAAGGGGAATAAAAAAGGAAGAGGTTGAGAGAGGCCAGGTATTAGCTAAACCAGGAAGTATTACTCCTCACAGTGAATTTGATGGTCAGGTTTACATTTTGACTAAAGAAGAAGGAGGAAGACATACCCCTTTCTTTACAGGTTATAAACCTCAGTTTTACTTCAGAACTACCGATGTTACTGGAGAGGTTTCATTATCTGAAGGAACGGAGATGGTTATGCCGGGTGATACTGTAAATCTAAAAATTAAATTAATGGCTCCTATTGCAATGGAAGAGAAACAAAGATTTGCTATTAGAGAAGGTGGGAAAACAGTGGGAGCAGGAGTGGTAACGAAAATAGCGAAGTAAATAAATGATAGAGTGATTAGATTGTAAGACCACTCTTTGCGAGCGAACATTCCAACAGTAAATTTTTAAAGATGCCAAAGAAAAAAACAGTAGCAACCGAACAAGAAGCTAAACCAAAACTCCGTATTAAATTATGGGCTTATGACCATAAAGTAATTGATAGTTCTGCCAAACAAATTGTTGAAGTAGTAATCCGTTTTGGAACAAAAGTTTCAGGACCCGTTCCTTTACCTACTGAAATTCATAAATATACTGTCAATAGGTCTACTTTTATCCATAAAGATAGCAGGGAACAGTTTGAAATTAGAGTTCATAAGAGATTGATTGATGTTTTAGAACCTAATGCTAAAGTGATTGACGCTTTGAGGGACTTGAATCTACCCACAGGAGTGAATATCGAGATAAAGATGCGATAGTAATATTTTTTAATTAAAATTAATGTTAAAAGTAAATCTTATAAATTTATAAATTAAATTCAAATAGCTAAAGGTTTAAAGCCGGGCTATGCCCGGCTTTAAATTAACAGACAAGTTAAAATAAAATTCGCAGTTAATTCACCATTATGAAATTTATATTAGGTTTAAAAGTAGGAATGTCCCAGATTTTTGATGAACAAGGTAATCAAGTTCCTTTAACAGTGATTGAGTCGGGCATATGTAAGGTATTGCAGATTAAAACAAAAGAACGAGACGGATACACAGCTATTCAAATTGGGTTTAAAAAATTAAAAGATAAAAAGCTTAAAAAAACACAAAAGCAAAAACCCTTTAAATACTTAAGAGAATTTAGAGGAGATATTTCAGAGTATGAGACAGGACAAGAATTTGATGTCTCGATTTTTAAAGAAGGGGATATTGTTAAGGTTTCCGGGATTTCAAAAGGAAAAGGTTTTGCAGGAGTGGTGAAAAAATGGGGGTTCCATGGAAGACCAAGAACCCGGGGAACAAAACATGAGCACAGGACTATAGGTTCTGTAGGTGCTTCAATGCCTCCAAGAGTGCTGAAAGGAAAAAAAATGCCTGGAAGAATGGGAAGTGAAAGAGTCACAATTAAAAATCTAAAGATACTTAAAGTTGACCCGGAAAATAATTTATTAATGATAAAAGGAGCGGTTCCTGGAAGAAAGGGAACCCTTTTGGAATTAGTTAAAGATTAATTATTATGAAATATGAAGTTTTAGACCAAAGAGGTAAGAAAGTTGGAGAAGAATTATTACCAGAAGAATTTTTTGGCGTAAAAATTAATACTGATTTAATTTACCAGGTTGTTACATCTCAAATGGCAAATAGAAGAAGAGTGATAGCACATACAAAAGGTAGAGGTGAAGTAAGAGGAGGAGGGAGGAAGCCCTGGCGCCAAAAGGGATTGGGGAGAGCAAGACATGGTTCAATCAGGTCTCCTATCTGGACAGGAGGAGGAGTGACTTTCGGTCCAACAAAAGAAAAAAAGTTTAAGAAAAAAATTCCAAAAAAAATGAAAAGGTCAGCTCTTTTTATGCTGTTATCTGAAAAGGCAAAAAGGAAATTGATAGTATTGATTGATGAGCTAAAAATAGAACAACCAAAAACAAAACAAGCAGCTCAAATTTTAGAAAGGCTTCCTTCTAAAAAAGAAAGTGCTCTGGTTGCTCTACCTGCAGTCGACAAAAAAATAATTTTGGCTGTAAGGAACATTCCCCGCGTAGAAACTATAGAGGCAAAGAATTTGAATTGTTTAGATTTAGCCTCTTTTAAATATTTAATTATGCCAGTCGAAAGTGTAAAAATAATAAAAGAAACATTTTTAAAAAAATAATTAATTACATTCTATGGATTTACGAGATTTATTCAAAAAGAAAAAACCCTTATCTGAAAAAAAAGAAGTAAAAGAGACCATTGAGGAGCCAAAGGAAATTAAAAAAAAGACAGAGAAAATTTTAAAAAGAAAAAAGAAAAAGACTGATACTAAATTAGCAGTTACTATTCTAAAAGCCCCTCATATTACAGAAAAAGCAACAGATTTGACGAAAAAAAACCAATATACTTTTAAGGTCTTTTTAGATTCTAATAAAACTGAAATTAAAAAAGCAGTTAAACAATTATACGGTGTTGATGTTTTAAGTGTTAAGATTATAAAAATTCCTAAAAAAAGAAGAAGATTAGGTAAGACTTCAGGATGGACAAAAGCTTACAAAAAAGCAATTGTAAAAATAAAAGAAGGACAAAAGATTGGAGAACTAACCCCCTAATTATTTATATATCTTTTTGAAATTTATTATGAAAAAAACAGTATCATTAAGAAAGTTATTAAGTAAGAAAAAGCCGGAAAAAAAACTACTTTCGCCTTTAAAGAAAAAAGGGGGCAGGAGTAGTTCAGGCAGGATAAGTGTTCGCCATAGAGGAGGAGGCGTTAAAAGACTTTACAGGATTTTGGATTTTGGTCAAGAAAAGTTAGACATTAAAGGAAAGGTTTTAGCTTTAGAATATGACCCAAACCGGACTGCTTTTATAGCTTTAATTACTTATGAAGATGGCGATAAAAGATATGTTTTAGCTCCTGTTGGTCTTAAGGAATCAGATGAGATAATTTGTTCTGAGAAAGCTAAGGTAAAAATCGGCAATAGAATGAGATTAAAGAATATTCCTTCAGGAAGCGGTGTTTATAATATTGAATTAGAGGTGGGTAGAGGAGGAAAAATAGTAAGGTCAGCTGGAACATCTGCTAAGATTTTGGTTCACGAAGGACGTTATACTCATTTGAAGATGCCTTCAGGAGAAATCAGAAAGGTTTTTAAAGATTGTTTTGCTTCAATAGGTCAGGTTTCAAATCCCAAAAAGCGTTTTGAAAAAATAGGAAAAGCAGGTAGGAGAAGATTGAGGGGTTGGCGGCCAGCTGTCAGAGGAACGGCTATGAACCCGGTAGACCATCCGCATGGAGGAGGGTCTGGAAAGAGTCCGATTGGAATGAAGCATCCAAAAACACCCTGGGGAAAACCGGCTCTCGGAGTTAGAACCAGAAGAAAAAAATGGACAGATAAATTAATAATTAAAAGAAGAAGAAAGAGAAAATAATATGGCTAGAAGTCTTAAAAAAGGTCCATATATTGACCCAAAGTTAATGAAGAAAATAGAGAGATTAAAAGGTAATAAAAAAGAACCCATCAGAACATGGAGAAGAAATTGTGTTATTAGTCCGGAAATGGTTGGTTTTACTTTTCTTGTCCATAACGGAAAAGAATTTATTTCTGTGAAGGTTGAAGAAGCTATGGTTGGACATAAACTTGGTGAATTTTCTCCAACCACTAAGTTTTTAAGGCATGGTGGAAAAATGCAAAGAGACTTAGAAAAGAAGGGAGTTCGAAAAGAAACAGGAAAGAAGTAAAACATAAGAACATACAGGCATTAAATAAGGCAAATTATGATTTCAAGTGCTAAACTACGTTATTTAAGGATTGCTCCTCGAAAAGTAAGATTAGTAGCTGATTTGATTCGGGGAGAAAAGGTTGAGGAAGCTCAAACTATTTTGAATTTCACTCAGAAAAGAGCTGCCTTGCCAATATTGAAACTTCTTAATCAAGCCTTAGCCAATGCTAAAGATAGAAACTTGAAACTGGATAAAAAAAATATTTATGTTTCCAAAATTTTTGTTGACGGAGGTCCAAGTTATAAAAGAACTTTTCCTCGGGCGAGAGGAAAGGCAGATATAATCCTTAAGAGAACATCTCATATAACAATTGTTTTAGAGGAGGTTGAGAAAAAAGTTGTCAAGAAAAAATTAAAATTGGCAGGGGAAAAACCCTCCTTTATCAAAACTACGAAGGAAGAGAAAAAAACCGTTAAGATTGAAAAAGATAGAAAGAAAGAAACATTAAAGGCAGAGGAATCAAGAGAGATAAAAGAAAAAATGAAAAAAAGATTAAAAACAGAAAAAATTAGAACAAAAAGAATTAGACCAAAAAGAGAAAGAGGGATAAAAAGATTTTTTAGGCGAAAAGCCATATAGCCTTTCACTTCGTAAAAAGAATTTAGAATTTAAATTATTATGTCACACAAGGTTCACCCAAAAGCATTCAGAATAAGGGAAATAAAAGATTGGGATTCTCGCGGATTTTACGAAAAAAATTTCGCTTCCTATTTAAAGGAAGATTTTGAGATTAGAGAATTTATCAAAAAGAAGATTAAAAAGTTTGGGTTGGGTAAGATTGAAATTGAGAGGTCTCCCGGTAAGATAAATATTATAATTTTTACTGCTAGGCCGGGATTAGTAATAGGTCGGGCAGGAGAAGGTGTTGAAAGATTAATAAAAGAATTAAGGCAAAAGATTTTAAAAACAAAAGCTCCCTATAACAAAAGAGGAGGCATAAAGTTAGATTCAAAGATTGAAATTAGAGAAATTAAAAACATATGGCTTTCTGCTCTTTTAGTTGCTCAGTTGATGGCTGCTCAAATTGAAAAAAGAATGCCCTATCGAAGAGTTTTGAAAAAGACCTTAAGTAAGATTATGAGTCAAAAAGGAGCGAAAGGAGCAAGACTTGAAGTTGCAGGTAGATTAAATGGAATCTCTATTGCAAGAAGAGAATGGCTGCAAAAAGGTTTGCTTCCGAGACAAACCTTGAGAGCTGATATTGACTATGCTCGAGATACAGCTTTTTGTAGTTACGGAGCCGTAGGGATAAAAGTTTGGATATATAAAGGAGAAAAATTCTAAATCCAAAACATGTTTATAATATTTGAATTTAGAGTTACAAACCAGTCGCTTTGCTTCCTGTAATTGCGGAGCAATTAAAAGATATTTGAATTTAGGATTTTAATATCATGGCTATATTAGGACCAAAAAAACTTAAATATAAAAAGCGGTTTAAAGGAAGATCAAAAGGCATTTCAACACGGGGAACCGAACTTAGTTTTGGTTCTTATGGGTTGAAATCTTTAGGAACTCATTGGCTTACTGTTAGACAAATTGAAGCTGCCAGAAGAACAATTATGAGATATTTAAAAAAAGGCGGGAAGTTATGGATTAGAGTTTTCCCGGATAAACCTGTGACATCGAAAGGGACAGAATTTACGATGGGCGGCGGAAAAGGCTCTTTTTCTCATTATGTCTTTCCAATAAAACCAGGAAGAGTTATCTTTGAATTAGAAGGGGTAAAAGAGGAAGTAGCAAAGGAAGCTTTGAGAAGAGCCTCAGATAAATTACCAATTAAAACTAAATTTATTACTCGAAGATAAAAATGAAGATAGATAAATTACAGAATAAATCTAAATCAGAATTAAAAAAACTTATAGCAAATAAGAGAGAAAAATTAAGGGTTTTACGTTTTCATTTAGCAGGTGGAAAGCTAAAAAATGTTAGAGAAGTTCGACAAACTAAAAAAGACATTGCAAGAATATTAACCATTCTTCGTGAAGCGTGAAACATGAAAAATATAAAATAATCCTCCCCATATCGGAGGGGGGTCAAGAGTGAGTACCACTATGCCTAAAAAACAATTAAAAGGTATAATTATTTCAAACAAAATGCAAAAAACAGTTGTGGTTGAGGTTGAAAGAATAAAGGAAAGCCCAAAGTATAAAAGGAGATATAAGATTCATAAAAAGTATAAAGCCCATGATGAAAAAGAAGAATATAAGATTGGAGATAGGGTTATAATTAAAGAGTGCAGACCCTTAAGCAAAGGGAAGAGGTGGAGAGTTATTAAGAAAATAAACAGTTTCTATGATTCAAATAAGAACAATAATAAAAGTAATAGATAATAGCGGAGCAAAGATTCTTCAATGCATTCATGTTTTAGGTGGTAGCAAAAAACGTTATGCTCGAATTGGTGATGTTGTCGTCGGAACAGTAAAAGTAGCAGAACCGAGAAGGGAGGTGAAAAAACATGATGTAGTTAGAGCTTTGATTGTAAGACAGAAAAAAGAATATCGGAGGCGTGATGGTTCTTACATTAGATTTGATGATAATGCCTGTATTATCTTAGAAGGAAAAACAAAAAACCCAAGAGGAGGAAGAATTTTCGGTCCTATAGCAAGAGAAATAAAAGAAAAAGGTTTTGAAAAAGTAATAACTTTAGCAAGAGAAATTGTATGAAAATACGCAAAGGTGATCAGGTTCTGGTTATTTCTGGCAAATATCGGACTAAAAAAGGTAGGGTTTTAAGGGCTCTCCCGAAAGAGAGAAAAGTTGTAGTTGAAGGAGTAAATTTGATAAAAAAACATCAAAGAGCTAAAAGAACAGGAGAAAAAGGTCAAATTATCGAAATGCCTTCTCCAATAGATGTTTCAAATGTGAAATTAATTTGTCCTAAATGTGGAAAGTCCACAAGGATAGGTTATAAAATTATAGATAACAAAAAATATCGCATCTGTAAAAAATGCGGCAAAGAAGTATGATTGGTATAACTGAAAAGTACAAGAAAGAAGTGATTTCGGCTATGATGGAAAAATTTGGCTATAAGAGTAAGATGGCTGTTCCAAATATTGAAAAAGTGGTAGTGAATGTTGGGTTTGGGAAATTGATTTCTGGAAAAACTTCAGATGAGCAAAAAAAGATTTTAAATAGTATTTCAAATGGTTTAACCCTAATTACCGGTCAACACCCCATTCTAACTAAAGCAAGGAAGTCAATTTCTGGTTTTAAAATTCGTAAGGGTTCTCCAGTTGGAATTATGGTTACCTTAAGGAAGAAGAAAATGTTTGACCTTTTGGAAAGATTGATTCACATAACATTACCCCGTTCCCGAGATTTTTCAGGTATAAAACCTGATTCTGTTGATAAAAAAGGGAATTTGACCATAGCTATTAAAGAGCACATATCTTTTGCTGAAATTTTACCTGAGAAAGCTAAAATAATTTTTAGTTTAGAGATAACAATAGTTACGACAACCCAAAAACGCGAGGAAGGATTAGAGTTATTAAGATTAATGGGATTCCCCATAAAAAAGTAGTATAAGTAAAACATACCTTCCCAATTGGGTATTATCACTATGCCAAAAAAATCCCTAATTGCTAAAGCAAAGAAAAAACCAAAATTCAAAACTCGAATTGTGCGAAGGTGCTTTAGATGTGGAAGAAAAAGGGGATATATGAGAAAGTTTGGTCTATGCAGAATTTGCTTTAGGGAAATGGCAAATAAAGGTCTAATCCCGGGGGTAAAAAAAAGCAGCTGGTAAAAGTATGGATCCAATAGCTGACATGTTAACATCAATTAGAAACGCCCAGGCTGTTTTAAAAGAAACAGTTAAGATTCCTTTTTCTAAATTAAAGTTTGAAATTGCTAAAATTTTAGAAAAAAACGCTTTTGTTGAAAAAGTTGAGAAAAAAGGTAGGGGAATCAAAAGAATTATAGAAATCAAACTAAAGTATGAAGATAAAAAACCAGTAATATCTGGTTTAAAAAGAATTTCCAAGCCTGGTCAGAGGATTTATCTCAGAGCAAAAAAAATAAAACCTGTAAGAAGCGGTTATGGTATTAGTATCATTTCAACCTCAAAAGGTTTGCTAACAGATGAAGAAGTTAGAAAACAAAACATAGGAGGAGAAGTAATATGCGAGGTATGGTAATAGATAACACATTCACTTTATATGTCCCGAATAGGTAAAAAACCAATTGAAATACCGGAAGGCGTTGAAGTAAAAATAGACTATAAAAGAGTAACAATAAAAGGTCCGAGAGGGGAATTATCCCGAGAAGTTAGACCTGAGATTAAGGTTGAATTGAAAGAAGGAAAAATCTTTGTTTTGCCAAAATCTAAAACAAAAAATACTAAAGCTTTTTGGGGTTTAACTAGAGCTCTCCTGAACAATATGGTAAAGGGAGTAACCGAAGGATATGAAAAGAAGTTAGAAATTCGAGGTTTAGGATATAAAGCTAATGTCGAAGGAGATAATTTAGTTTTAATGGTTGGTTTTACCCATTCCGTTAAGATAAAAATCCCAAAAGAAATTAAAATTTCGGTAGAAAAGAATATAATTACTATTTCAGGTATAGATAAAGAACTTGTAGGTTTAATTGCAGCAAAGACAAGGAAAGTGAAACCTCCCGAACCCTATAAAGGAAAGGGAATTAGATATGTAGGTGAAGAGGTAAGAAGAAAAGCAGGAAAGAAAGTAGTAACAGGAGGCGTAGCTGGATAGAAAATATTATTCGCAAAAATAAATGTTAAAAGACAATAATTAATCTATGAATGTAAAGGGGAAAAGAAGAAAAAAATATAGACGACATAAGAGAGTAAGAGGTAAAATTTCTGGTACAGCAAAGAGACCCCGTCTTTGTGTTTTTCGTTCAAACAAACATATATACGCTCAATTAATTGATGATGAAAGAAATAGGATTATTGCTTCAGCTAATGATTTGGAGTTGAATGTAGTAAAGAAGAGTAAGAAGTCGATAAAGAAAGCTACGGCGGGCAAGGAAGAATTTTCAGGTAAATTAGCCCCAGCATTTGAAGTTGGTAAATTAATCGCCCAAAAAGCCAAAGAGTTAAAGATTAAGGAGATTGTTTTTGATAGGGGAGGATATAAATATCATGGAAGAGTAAAATCATTAGCAGAGGGAGCTCGAGCAGGAGAACTAAAATTTTAATATTAAAAAAATAGTTAAGATTTAATAAAATGAGAAATAAAAGAATAGATAGATTCCAGAGAGATAAAGATGAGTTTGAATCAAAGCTTTTAGATTTAGCCCGCGTTTCTCATACCCGGGAAGGAGGTAGAAAACTAAGATTTAGAGCAGTGATGGTGGTGGGAGATAAGCAAGGGAAAGTAGGAGTAGGAGTAGCTTCAGGTTCAGACGTTGCCAAAGCTATTGAGAAAGCAACTAGATTGTCTAAGAAGAATTTAATTGAAATACCGATTGTCGAAGACACCATTCCTCATCAGGTTGAAGCTAAATTTGGGGCAGCTAAAATACTTTTAAAACCCCAGAGAAAAGGAAGAGGATTGGTAGCCGGGGGAACAGTAAGAATTATCTGTACTTTAGCTGGAATAAAAAATATATCTTCTAAGATTTTGGGAGCAACAAGCAATAAGTTAAATAATGCTAAGGCAATGATTGAGGCATTGAAGAGATTGAAAGTAAGAAAAGACAGGCAATAAGGAAAATGAAAATAAGTGTTACCACTATGCAATTACACCAATTAAAATCAATTCATAAAAGGAAAAAGCAGAAGCGAATCGGACGTGGCGGTAAAAGAGGTACTTATTCTGGCCGGGGAATAAAAGGACAAAAAACAAGGGCAGGCCGAAAAATGGTGCCTCCGATTCGGCAGTTGATTAAAAAATATCCTAAACTTAGAGGGTATAGGTTTAAATCAAGAAAGAAAAAACCAGCCATTATTAACATCAAAGATTTAGATAAAGTTTTTAAAAAGGGAGATTTAATTTCACCTCAGGTATTGATTGAAAAGAGATTAATCCGTAAAATAAAAGGAATGTTGCCAGAAGTAAAAATTTTGGCACAAGGTAATTTGACTAAAAAGTTGATAGTTAAAGGATGTCAGCTTTCAGAAAAAGCCAAAGAGAAAATAAAGAAAGCAGGAGGAGAAATAAAATCATAAAAGCAATTGAAATGTGGTATAACGCAATTATCCAAATATTTAAAGCGAAAGATTTAAGGAATAAAATTCTTTTTGTTTTGGGTATCTTTGTTATTTTTCGAGTAATGGCTAATATTCCTATTCCAGGGATTGATCCTGCGAAAATAAAGGAGTTTTTTGGACAATTTCAACTACTGGGTCTTATGAATATCTTTACGGGTGGTGCACTTGAAAGATTTTCTATTATTATGCTGGGACTAGGTCCTTATATTACAGCCACAATTATTCTTCAGTTGCTAACAATGATATTTCCTAAACTTGAAGAAATGTATAAAGAAGAAGGAGAAGAAGGTAGAAGGAAGTTTGAACAATACGGAAGAATTTTAACAATGCCTTTAGCCATTCTTCAATCTTTTGGAATGCTTACTTTATTTTCTCGTCAGGGATTGATTGGAGAAATTAGTCCTTTAGCTAAAATAAGTTCTATTGTTACCGTTACAGCTGGAAGTATCTTTTTAATGTGGTTGGGAGAATTAATTTCAGAAAAAGGGATTGGAAACGGTGTATCCCTTTTAATTTTTGCAGGGATTATTGCTGATTTTCCTAGAAACTTAGGTCAGCTAATCGCTATTTTTCAGGAAGGAAAAATCCCTTTTTATTTAATTTTGGTTTTCTTTGCTGCTTCTTTGCTTATTATTGCAGGAGTTACTATTATTAACGAAGCAAGGAGAAATATTCCAGTTTCTTATGCAAAAAGGGTGAGAGGAAGAATGGTTTATGGAGGAGCTTCCACTTACCTGCCTTTAAGTGTTAATCCGGCTGGAGTAATTCCAATTATTTTTGCTTTATCGATTTTGACTTTCCCTTCAATGATTGCTAATTTCTTATTAGGTTCTGAAGGTTTTTGGGGTATAGCAGCTCAAGGGATTATAGATTTTTTTAACAACCCCTGGCTTTACGGGATTTTATATTTTATTTTAATTTTCCTTTTTACTTATTTTTATACTCTTATTACTTTTGAACCAGATTCAGTGGCAGAAAACTTGAAAAAAATGGGCGGTTTTGTTCCCGGTATTCGACCCGGCAAATCCACTGCTAAATACTTAAACTTTATATTAAATCGAATTTTACCTATTGGAGCTTTGTTTTTAGCTTTAATCGCCTTAATGCCTTCAATTATTCAAGGCATGACGAAAATTACTGCTTTTAGTTTCTTGATTGGGGGAACCTCAATCATAATTATTGTTTCGGTAGTTTTGGAAACAATAAAGCAAATACAAGCTCAATTAGAAATGAGAGAGTATGATACATTTTAGAAAAATAAAAAATAAAAAAGTCATTATTATTTTAGGACCTCCGGGTTCAGGAAAGGGAACTCAAGCAAAACTTTTGAAAAAGAAATTTGGTCTGGAATATGTTGGAAGTGGAGATTTATTAAGAGCTAGGAAAAAGAAAAAAGATTTTACCGGGATTAAAATTAGTAAAGAAATTGACCAGGGGAAAAGAGTTCCAACGCCAGTTATCTTTAAAATATGGATGGATGAATTTGAAAAGTTTAAGAAAAAGGAGGGATTCAAAGGGATAATTATAGATGGAAGCCCTAGAACTGATTTGGAAGCGGAAATGGTAGAACAGGCTCTGGGATGGTATGGATGGACAAAAAACAAAAGAGTTCTCCTTATAGAAATTTCTCAAAGAGAAGTTATTAAGAGATTAACCAAGAGAAGAATGTGCAGAGAATGTGGGAGGATTATCCCTTTTATTGGTGAGTTTAAAAAACTTAAAAAATGTGACAAATGTGGAGGAGATTTATTTACTAGAAGGGATGACTCAATAGAGGGGGTTAAAAAAAGACTTGCATGGTACAAGACAGATGTAAAACCTGCAGTCAGATATTACCAAAAGAGAGGAGAATTAATAAAAATCAATGGTGAACAGAGTATTGAAGATGTTTTTAAAGATGTCTTAAAAGTTGTGAAATGATTCCTATAAAAACAGAGGAAGAAATCAAAATAATGTCAGAAGGTGGTAAGATTTTAGCTCAGATAATGAAAGAATTAGAGAAAAGAATAACGCCCGGAATTACCACCAAAGAATTAGATAGACTCACAGAGAGTCTAATTTTTAAATACAAAGTAAAACCTTCCTTTAAGGGATATGAAGGATATCCGGCTGCTTTATGTACTTCAATAAACGAAGAGATTGTTCATGCTTTACCTTCTAAAAGGGTTTTGAAAGAAGGAGATATAATATCTTTAGATTTAGGTATTTTTTATAATGGTTTTCATAGTGATATGGCAATTACCTTACCTGTAGGAGATATTAAACCCGAAGTGAGGAGGCTTTTAAGAGCTACAAAAAAAGCCTTAAAGAGAGGAATTAAAAAGGCACGTATTGGAAATACTTTTGGTGATATTTCAAATACAATTCAGAGATACGCAGAAAACCAGGGTTTTAATGTTGTAAAAGAGCTTTGCGGTCATGGAATTGGGAGAAAATTACATGAAGAACCTCAGATATTAAATTATGGTAAAAGAAGGACTGGGCCTAAGATTAAAGAAGGTATGTGTTTTTGTTTAGAGCCAATGTTAACAATGAGAGGATATGAGATTAAAAAATCAAAAGATGGATTCGGCCTTGAAACAAAAGACGGTTCTTTATCAGCACATTTTGAACATACATTAATTGTAACCAAAAAGGGTTGTCAGATATTAACAAAATTTGAGTAATAAGATATAATGAAAGTTGGTGGAATGAAATGCCAGAAATTACAGAAGTAATGGAGGAAAAAGATTTGGAAATAGATCAGCTAATGAAGAAGTTCGAGAGTTCTTTTAAAGACTTAGATTCTGAAATTGCTGAGACTAAGAAGAAATATTTTAAAAATTTTCTTCAACAGTTAAAACCAGAAGAAAAACAGAGAGTGGGGGAGATGACGTGGATGGAGATTCATCACAATTTTTGCAGGAACAGAAGCAAAAAAATACATATTGTAGCTCTTAGACTTTTATCTGGTGAAGAAAAAAAGACTTTAGTTCCTTTTGTTAAAGCTTGTAAGTGCGGTTTTATATTCATAATATGAGACATATCTCGAGTGAAGTGTCTTTTCTAAAAGTTCTTTTCAATCTTTTCTGAGGCTGAGGCCTCTTTTTTATTTATTTTGAAATTGTGATAAAATGAAAAAATGTTTCTAGAAATTCATCTTTCAGTTATTATTCCTGCTTATAATGAGGAAAAGCGGTTACATAAAACTTTACGAGAGATTGCAAAGTATTTGAGAACCCAATCTTATAATTGGGAAATTTTGCTAGTTAATGATGGTTCAAAAGATAACACAGCTCAAGTTGTCAAAGAACTATCTTATGAAATTGAGAATTTAAGACTGGTTGATAACAAAGAAAATCACGGTAAGGGTTATGTTGTAAGACAGGGAATGTTAACAGCCAGGGGAAAATACAGGGTTTTTACAGATGCTGATAATTCAACCTCCATTGACCAGGTAGAAAAAATGTGGCCAGAATTTAAGAAAGGATATGATGTTGTCATAGGTTCCAGAGACATAAAAGGTGCTGTGCTTTCTGTTCCTCAAACTTGGCTAAGAAGAAGAATAGGAGATGTTTTTAATTTAATGGTTCAGGTTGTTTGTGGTCTTTGGGGAATCTGGGATACACAGTGTGGATTTAAAGGATTTACAAAAAAAGCTGCAGAAGATATTTTTCCTAAGTGCATAATTGACCGTTTTGCTTTTGACCCCGAGATATTGGTCATCGCTAAAAAAATGGGATATAAAATAAAAGAAATTCCTGTTACCTGGATAAATGATCCAGAAAGCAAAGTGAAAATAAAAAGTATGTTCAGAATGGGAAAAGATTTATTTAAAATAAGATTAAATATGTTCAAGAGTTTATATGAAAAAAGATAAGAAAAAACATTTAAGGTCCGGGATAAAATTTCCATCAGAGCTAAGGTTTGATTTAGTTTCAAAAGATTGGGTAGTGATAGCGACTGGCAGGGGAAAGAGACCCGAAGCTTTCAAAAAAAAGAAAAGGACAGAAATTAAGATGCTCAGAAAAGATTGTCCTTTTTGCAATACTGAAACTCAAGAGCCTCCGGTTTTAGTTTATTTTAAAGGTAAAAAAGTTTTTTTCAAAAAAGGTGAGTTTCCAGAAGAATGGTCTACCCTTGTTATTCCCAACAAATATCCCGCTTTACTCCCTTATTCAAAACTGAAGAAAAAGAGAGAAGGGAAATTTTATCAAACAATGAATGCTGTTGGTTTTTGTGAATTGGTCATAACAAAAGACCATCAGAAACACTTTCCTCATTTTAATACAGGGCGGGTAAAAGAAGTATTTGATGTTTATCAAGAAAGATATTTGAGTTTAATGAACAAAAGATTTGTCAATTATGTTTCAATTTTTCACAATCATGGAGTTGAAGCTGGGGCTTCTCAACCTCATCCCCATTCCCAAATCATAACCACTCCTTTAATTGATATTGATTTAAAGAATGCCCTTTTAAACTCTGAAAGGTATTTTAAAAAGAATAAAAAATGTATTTATTGTGAAATGAATAATTGGGAGAGAAAAGTTAGAAAGAGGGTTATTTTTGAAAATAAATATTTCTTAGCAATCTGTCCCTTTGCTTCAAAAGCAGCTTTTCAAGTTATTGTTTCTCCAAAACAGCACTCAGTATATTTTGAAAGAACTAATGAAGAAGAAAAATGGTATTTAGCAGAAGCCTTTAGAGCATCCATGCGGGCTTTGTATAAAGGGTTATCAGACCCGGCTTATAATTTTTATTTACATACAGCTCCCTGTGACGGCAAAAGCCATCCTCACTATCACTGGCACTGGACAATTTTGCCAAAAACAGCTATTTTTGCAGGTTTTGAAATAGGGACGAGGATGGAAATTTCTACTATTGAGCCGGAAAAAGCAGCAAAATATTTGAAGAAACAAATAAAATTAAAATGAAACCATGGATAAAATTTTCATTATAGGTAATTGGAAATGTAATCCAACAAGCTTAAAAAAAGCAAGTAATCTTTTCAATTCAATAAGAAGAGGGATTGAAGATGTCAAAAATGCAGAAGTAGTAATTTGTCCACCTTTTGTTTATCTATCTTTATTGGGAGCTCCCTCCTCCGCTCGCCGCAGGGCGAGCTACGGAGGACTCGCCTTCGGCTCACAGAATTGTTTCCGGGAAGAAAGAGGCGCTTTTACAGGAGAGATATCTCCTTTGATGCTTACGGATTTGGGTTGTAAATACGTAATTATTGGTCATTCTGAAAGACGAAGTCATTTCTTAGAAAAAGACGCAGAAATTAATAAGAAGCTAAAAGCAGTCCTTAAACAAAATTTAAGACCTATTTTATGCATTGATGAGATTTCTCAAATTAAAAGAGGTATTAAGGGAATTTTAAAAAGCCAAATTAAAAAGATAATTGTGGCTTACGAACCAATATGGGCGATTGGAACTGGAAAAGCCTGTAGTTTTTCCCAGGCCAAAAGATTCAATCTTTCAATTAAAAAGGTTTTAGGAAAGAAACATCCTGTTTTATACGGTGGCAGTGTTAATTCTCAAAATGCCTTAGGTTATATTAAAGAATCCAAATTTCAAGGTCTTTTAATTGGAGGAGCTTCTTTAAAACCAAAAGAATTTATTAAGATAGTTAAACTATTATCTAAAAGTAACTATTGACAAATATTTTAATTTTGCTATTAAATAATTAGTAATTCTAAATTAAATAATTACAGATGATTAAAATGAAAGAAAGAACTGTATTAGAGTTTTTGGGCATTTACCTTTTGATAATATTTCCCTTCATATTGCTATGGGTAGGACTTGGGATTCTTGGTGCTTTTATGTTCGAAGGATATATTCTACAATATATATTTTACTGGGGAGGTTTATTAGGGATGGTATTGCTTACGGCGTTTGTTATCGTACTTTATGATAACTATTTTTAATAATCAAAAAAGTTTTAAAGGGTTTAACCCTTTTTTTTTATCCCGAAGAGTCTTGCCCTGAGCTTGCCGAAGGGTTGATTTTTTATATTTTTTTGTTATATTAAGTATATGAAAGATATCATGCAATCTCGTTTATCTTCTGAGAAAAAAAATCCTGTTTTTGGAGGTTATTTTTATAACCCCACTAAAGGGAGCTTAAAATTAGATCAAGTCATTGATGAGATTTTAGCTTACATAGAATCTGAAACTGATAATTTTTATGATATCATTATTGGTTGTGATTCTTCTTCTGAGAAAGTTCCTAATTTCCCGGTGGCAATTGTTGTTTTGAAAATGGGAGAAGGAGGAAGATTTTTTCTTAAAAAAATTAGCTATAAAAATCGAAAATTTTACTCATGGAAGGAGAGAATATTAGAAGAGGTTTTGTTATCTTGTAAATTGGCCCTTCTTTTTAAAGAAAAACTTGAAAAAAGAATTGAGACTAAAGATAAAAATTATAATTATAGATTTTGCTATATTCACGCTGATATAGGAGAAAATGGAGGCACGAAAGATATGATAAAAGAAGTAGTTGGATTGATTAGAGGAAATGGTTTTGAGCCAAAAATAAAACCCGAAGCATATGTCGCTTCGTCGGTAGCAGATAGATACGCTTAAACTTTTAACTTTGAAATTTAGGTAATGATTTCAAAAGAGATAAGAAAAAAATTCTTAAACTTCTTTAGGAAAAAGGGGCATAAAATTGTGCCTTCTTCTTCATTATTGCCAGAAGATACAACAGTTTTATTTACTACAGCTGGAATGCAGCAATTTACTTTATATTTACAAGGAGAAAAAGACCCTATCGTAGATTTTGGTCGGAGACATTTGGCTTCTTGCCAGAAATGTTTTAGAACGGACGATATTGATAAGGTGGGAGATGATACTCATCATACTTTTTTTGAAATGTTAGGGAATTGGTCGATTGGGCAAGATGCAGAGAAAGGTTATTTCAAAGAAGGGGCTGTTAAATATGCTTTAGAATTTTTCGTGGATGTTTTAGGTTTAGATAAAAATAGACTTTGGACAACTGTTTTTAAAGGCGAGAAGAACATACCTAAAGATGAAGAGTTAAAGAGAATCTGGCAAGAAAACCGAATTCCAGAAGAAAGAATAAGAGAATTTGGAATAAAAGATAATTTTTGGGGACCGGTTGGGAAAAGGGGTCCCTGCGGACCTTGTTCAGAAATCTTTTATGATAGAGGTGAGTCATTTGGTTGTGGGGCAGTTGAATGCGGTCCTAATTGCGGCAATTGCAAGCGTTTTGTAGAATTATGGAATTTAGTTTTTATGGAATATTTTAAAGATGAGGATGGAAGTTATAAACTTCTTTCTCAAAAAAATGTAGACACAGGAGTAGGTTTTGAAAGGTTGGCAGCTCTTTTACAGCACAAAAGTTCAGCTTATGAAACAGATTTATTTTTGCCAGTGATTCAGGAACTTGAAAGAATCTCTTCTAAAAAATATGAGGAATTAAAGGAATTAAAGGAAGAAAAGAGAATTTTTAGAATTTTGGCTGACCACATCAGGTCAATTGTTTTTCTAACAGCTGATGGAGTTCTTCCATCAAACGTGGAGCAAGGATATATCTTGAGACGCATTTTAAGAAGAGCAATAAGATTTGGAAAAGTGCTCAATTTGCCAAATAATTTCTTGGTTCCTTTAGCCAAAAAAGTGATTGAAATTTACAAAGATGTATATCCTGAAGTAAAATCTAAACAAACAGATAGTTTAACCGTAATTCAAAGAGAAGAAGAAAGATTTGAGAAGACCTTAAAAAAGGGTTTGAAACAGTTTAAAAAAATCTCATCAAAAGGAAATATTTCAGGCAGTGATGCTTTCCATCTTTACGATACTTATGGATTCCCTCTGGAATTAAGCGAGGAGTTAGCTAAAGAAAAGGGGATAAAGGTTGATAAAAAAGGATTTAAAGAGGAATTTAAGAAACATCAGGAGATTTCAAGGGCAGGGGTTGAAAAGAAATTTGGTGGAATTGGCAAGGAAGCTACTTATACAGCTACAAAACTTCACACTGCTACTCATTTACTTCATCAAGCCTTAAGGAATGTTTTAGGCTTTCATGTAAAGCAGATGGGTTCTGATATTACCCCTCAACGTTTAAGGTTTGATTTTTCTCACCCTCAAAAATTAACAGATAAAGAACTTAAAAGAGTTCAAGACTTGGTTAACCAGAAAATAAAAGAAGATTTAGAGGTTATAAAAGAGGAATTGCCCTATCAAACAGCCGTAAAATCAGGAGCCCTGGCTTTTTTCAAAGATAAATACCCTGATAGGGTGACGGTATATTCTATTAGGGAGTCTGGAGGAAAAATTTTTTCAAAAGAGATTTGTGCCGGGCCCCATGAAAATAGTACAGGGGAATTAGGGCATTTTAAAATTGTAAAAGAAGAGTCAGCAGGAGCCGGGATAAGAAGAATTCGAGCAATTCTTGAATAAATTCCACCTCATTAATCCTTTTTTAATCCTTCATTTTAAAGTAAAGGATTTTTTGATATAATATATAAAGTATGACAAGGAAAATCTGGGACATTTTACCGCCTGAAGAACCTTCTTCCTCTTTAAAAATGGAAAAACCATTAGTAGAAGAGAAAGAAGAATTACCTAAAAAAATCAAGATAAACTGGGTTTGGTTTTTAATTCCTTTATCCTTAATAATAGCTGTTATCGTTGGTTTTCAGCTCTCAAAAGTTGAGATTAAAATTTGGCCGGAGACAAAGACAGATTTTTCTAAGACAAACTTAACCATAGATACAGAAGTTGAAAAACCTGATTTTGAAAACAAAACTATTCCCGGTCAATTTCTTAAGATTGAAGAAAGTATCTCTGACAGTTTTTTATCTTCTGGCAGAACTTTAAAGAAAGCAGAAGGTATTATTAGACTTTATAATGCTTATAGTACAAAATCCGAAAATTGGTTAGCAGAAACAAGATTTGTATCCTCTGAAGGAAAACTATATAAATCAAAAGATAAAATTGCTGTGCCTGGAGCTGAAATCGAAAATGGAAAAATTATCCCAAAATATGTTGACGTTCCGGTAATAGCTGCTGAAGCAGGTGAAGATTATAATATTGGACCTTCCCATTTTTCTATTTTTGTTTTCAGAGGAACTCCAAGGTATACTAAATTTTACGGAGAGTCTTTTGAAGAAATAAAAGGAGGAGGAGATTCACCTCAAATTACTACAGAAGATATAGAAAATGCAAAAGAGAGTGTCTCAAAGAAAGCAAAAACAAAAGCTGCGGTAAGTTTAGAAAACAAGGTTACAGATGAATTCGTATTTTTGGACGACATTTTAGAGACAGAGATTAAAGACATATTTTCTTTAGCAAAGGAAGGAAATGAGGTAGAAAGATTTAATTCCGGAGCAACGGTAGAAGCTACTACGATTATTTTTAAAAAAGAAGAAGTCCAAAATTTTGTAAAAGAATTTATCTTTTCTGAAACTCATGAAGAAAAATTACTCTACGAGGAGAGCTTAAAAATAGATTATACTCCTCAAATTGTTGATTTTGAATCTGGGAAGGTTGTTCTCTCTTTGAGTTTTTCAATTAAGATGTATCCCGATATTAATTTACAACTTTTAAAGGAGTCGTTAGTCGGAAAATCCTTAATTGAAACAAAAATTTTTCTGGAAAAACAATCAGAATTTATCAATATAGAAATTAGATTTTGGCCATTTTGGGTGAAAAGTGTACCAGAGGATTTAAATAAAATTGAGATTAAATATCCTATTATAGATTAAAGTCTATTCTAAAAGGGCTTGTATTAAGTAAAGCCAAAGTGTTGACTAAAATTTAAATTTTTGGTAAATTAATCAATTATCAATCATTGGTGAAAAACAAAAAAATTAAAAAATATGGAGTAGTTTTAGAGGCTCTACCAGCTGGTAATTTTCGTATAAGATTAGAGGATGGGAAAGAGGCATTATGTCATCTTGCCGGAAAGTTGAGGATATATAGGATTAAAGTTTTACCAGGTGACAAAGTAACGGTAGAGCTAAGCCCCTATGATGAAAAGAGGGGAAGAATAGTTTATCGAAATAAATAATTAGCTTTTTATGAAAGTAAAATCATCTGTAAAAAAAAGGTGTCGACATTGTAAGGTTGTTCGGAGAAAAGGACGGGTTTATATAATATGTAAGAACCCTAAACATAAACAAAGACAAGGATAAAAAAAGTAAATACAATGCCAAGAATTGCCGGAGTTAATATACCAGAAAACAAACAAATAGAAATAGCTTTGACCTACATTTACGGAATAGGTCTTTCTTTAAGTAGTAAAATTCTTATACAAACCAGCATAAATCCTTTTAAAAAAGCAAAAGATCTTACACCCGATGAAATTAACCGTTTAAAAGAAATAATTGAAAGAAATTATAAAGTAGAAGGAGAAGTGAAAAGAGGGAAAATGATGGCAATTAAAAGATTAAGAGATATCGGGACATGGAGGGGTCTTCGTCATGCTAAAGGATTGCCTGTTAGAGGTCAGAGAACCAAGACAAACACCAGGACAGTAAGAGGAAATGTAAGGAAAACTGTAGGTTCAGGCAGAAAACCGCCTCCAACCTCAAAATAGAATAATATCAAAAAATATTACCACTATGGGTAAGAAACGTGTTGTTGTTAAAACTAAAGAAGAATTATTAAAAGAGAGAGAAAAAGTAGAAGCAGCTGTAAGGAAAGAAGTTAAAATAAAAGCTCCTCAGAAAGTAAAAGAGGGGAGAATTTATATTTATTCTTCGTATAATAATACACTCTTAAGCTTAACTGACCTTGAAGGAAATGTTTTATACTGGACTTCGGCGGGTAGAATTGGTTTTAAAGGTACAAAGAAAGGCACTCCTTTTGCTGCTTCAAAGGTAGCTGAAGCAATGAGTCAAGTGGTAGATAAATTGAAGATCAAAAAAATTAAGGTTTTAGTTAAGGGAATAGGTTCCGGAAGGGACTCGGCAATAAGAAGTCTGGCGGCTCGGCGTTTGGATATAATCTCAATTAAAGATGTAACTCCTGTTCCCCATAACGGTTGTCGGCCTAAAAAACCAAGGAGAGTGTAAGAACCTCACCTTCGGTGAGAACCTTGATTCTTTGAATTAAGAACCATTCGTCGCTCCGCTCCTCAGAACCTTGATTCTTTGAATTAAGAACCATTCGTCGCTCCGCTCCTCAGAACCTTGATTCTACGAATTAAGAAATAAGATGATAAATGCGAAGTGCAAAATTTGTCGGAGAGTAGGTGAAAAACTTTTTTTAAAAGGCGAACGTTGTTTTTCGCCAAAGTGCGCTATGGTAAAAAGGGCTTATCCTCCCGGTCAAAAAGCAAAGAGAAGAAGAAGAAGTCGTCCTTCAGAATATGCAAAGGAGTTGAGAGAAAAACAAAAATTAAGAAACTGGTATAATTTAAGAGAAAAACAGTTTAAAAATTATATAAAGAAGATACTGGGAAAAAGAGGCAAAGTAAAAGATACCTCAGCTTTACTGATTCAAATGTTAGAGTTTCGTTTAGATAATGTAGTTTTTAGATTAGGTTTCACTCTTTCAAGAGCTAAAGCAAGACAATTAGTGTCGCATAGGTTTTTTATGGTTAATAAAAAAGCCATGAATATTCCCTCTCACCAATTAAAAAAAGGAGATGTTATTTCCCTAAAACCTAAAAAATCTGGAAGGAAGGTTGTGAAAGAAATTAGAGCTTTAATGAAAAAACAAAAAGTTCCGAGTTGGCTTGAATTAAATACCGAAAAATTAGAAGGGAAAATAGTTGGAATTCCTACTTTAGAAGAAGTATCTCCACCGGTGGAAATACCAACTATTTTCGAGTTTTATTCAAGATAATTTCAAGGAGCAGGAAATGGAAAATAAGAAAAATCTTTATTCCCCTTCTCTTGTTGCTTGTTTTTTAAATCATGATTCCTTTACCCCTTAAGCCAAAAGCTATTAAAAAAGAAAAAAATAAAGCCATTTTTGAAATAGAAGCTCTTTATCCGGGTTATGGAGTCACAATTGGAAATTCTTTAAGAAGAGTTTTACTTTCTTCTTTAGAGGGTGCTGCGCTCACCCATGTTAGGATAAAAAATGTTTCCCATGAATTTTCAACTATTCCCGGCGTGCTCGAGGATGTAATTGATATTCTACTTAATTTAAAAAAGTTAAGATTTAAGATTTTCACAAAAGAGCCTCAAAAAGCTGTTTTAAAGGTAAAAGGTGAAAAGAAAGTGACAGGTTCTGATTTTAAACTTCCAGCCCAATTAGAGTTAGTGGATAAAGAAGCCCATATTGCCACTTTGACCGAAAAAAAAGCAGAATTAGAGATAGAAATTCAGGTTGAAAAAGGAACAGGATATGTACCAAAAGAAGCAAGGAAGAAAGAAAAATTAGAAGTTGGAGTAATTCTTTTGGACTCTATCTTTACTCCGGTAAAAAGAGTGGCTTTTAAGGTAGAGAATATGAGGGTGGGGAAGAGAACAGATTTTGATAGGTTATTTTTAGAGATTGAGACTGATGGTATTATATCTCCCCAAGAGGCATTTTTCAGAGCTTCAAAGATTTTATTAAATCACTTTGATTTATTTTCTCAGACCTTCAAAAAGGAATCCTCCTTAGTTAAAGCTGAAGATAAGAGAAAGAGAGAGTTGAAAAAAGAACACGATAAAACAGTTAAAAGCAAAAAACATGAAAAAAAGAAAAAAAGGAAGAAAGCTTAGCAGGAAAAGAAACCAAAGAAGAGCACTTTTGAGGTCTTTGGCCAGAGAATTTTTCTTAAAAGAAAAGATTAAAACTACGAAAGCTAAAGCTAAAGAGCTTTCTATTTTTGCCGAAAAACAAATTACTAAAGCCAAGAAGGCTGATCTGTCAGCAAGAAGACTATTAGCTAAGAATTTTTCTTCACAAATGGTAAAAAAAATAGTCGAGGAAATAGCTCCGAGGTATAAAGAGAGGAAAGGAGGATACACAAGAATTATTAAATTGGGACCAAGAAAGAGCAACGGGGCAAAAATGGCAATAATAGAATTAGTAGAATGAATGGCAACCATTTAGCTATGCAACGGAAAACTCATACTATTGATGCTGAAGATAAAGTTTTGGGTAGGCTAGCTAGCAAAGTCGCCATTCTTTTGCGTGGCAAACAAAAACCTGACTTTGTACCCTATAAAGATATGGGTGATATTGTAATTGTTAAAAATGTTGAGAAGTTAAAAATTACGGGAAGGAAAATGGAGCAGAAAAAATATTATCGATATTCAGGATATCCCGGTGGATTGAAAGAAATTCCTTTAAAACGACTTTTTAAGACAAAACCTGAAGAAGTTTTAAAAAAAGCAGTTTATGGGATGTTGCCAAAAAATAAATTAAGGTCAAAACAGATAAAAAGATTAAGATTTGAAAAATCTAAATAGGTTTTAAATTAATATTATATGGTAAAAGCTAAAACAGAAACAAAAACTAAAACAAAAACTAAAACAAAAACCAAGAAAAAACCTAAAGCTCCTAAGAAAGAAAAGAAAAAGAAGAAAGTAGAGAAACCCTCCGTAGTCAAGGATGTGGAGGACAAGAGAAGAAAAGAAATCCGCCAGCTGGCGGAAAAAAAGGTTAGTAAACCTGATAAATATTATGAATCTCAAGGGAGAAGAAAGACATCGGTAGCCAGGGTGAGAATTTGGACTAAAGGAGAGAAAGAATTTTTAGTTAACAAAAAGCCATTGGAAAAATATTTTCCTATTCTTGAGCTTCAAAAAACTGCTTTAGCTTCTTTAGAAAAAATGAAGTGCATAGATAAGTTTAGGATTTCAGTAATCGTGAAAGGGGGAGGTATTTCCGGTCAAGCAGAAGCTATTCGTCATGGAATAGCCAGAGTACTTGTTCTTTTTAACCCCGACTTTAGAAAAAGATTAAAAAAAGCTGGCTTTTTAAGAAGGGATTCAAGAATGAGAGAAAGAAAAAAGTTTGGTTTAAGAAGAGCCAGAAGAGCAAAGCAGTGGAGGAAACGCTAAAGCGTTTTCGTAACCCTGAGTCTTGTGATAATCTTATATAAAAAAATAATCTCTTTTAAAAAGAGATTTTTTAAAAAAGGATATAGTTTAAAGATTATTGAAGGTATATGATAAGACTTTAAACAGGTCAAGGATAGCTTCTCTAATGAATTTCGTTAATATTTGCTTTAAAATTTCACGAGCTTCTCGATTTTCCCTTATATTTTTCCAAAAAAATATTTTCCTGAGTAATTCTTTATGATGGTCTTCTAAGACACTTTTTTCTACGATATTTTTCAAATTATCCAATGCACTTATCAAAAGTTCTCCTGATAAATCTTGATTAATCTTTTCTAAGGCCTTTAGAATTTCATCTGATGGCTTACCTGATGACATTTTTAAAACACCTTCTTTATATTATAACAACAAAATAATTTTTCAAGCGGAAAATAGTTTATATATCGAGTAAAATTCCTCGACAATTAACCCCGGATTTGTTAAAATTACCATACACAAAAACATACTAGACCCTAATTTATTATGCTCAAAAAACTTATCAACCAATTTTACTTAGACCGCCAAAAAGATAGAGAAAGGACCCGTTTTTATATTACCGACGCTGGAAAATGTCCAAGGGCAATATTTTATAAATTCAAAAAAGCTCCCAAAGAAGATATGGAAGCGAGAATCTTAAGATTGTTTGAGCACGGAGATTATATACATCAGCTTATTATGAAGCCTTTGTTGAGTTTGAGAAAGATTCATGTGGTAGCGTCAGAGGTTAATATCCCTCCCAAAGAATTAATCGCTGGAAGGGCTGATGCAATCATTAGTGACGGAAAAGATTTATATATTGTTGACATCAAAAGTATGAACAGTATGATTTTTAGAAATCTAAAAGAACCTAAAGTAGAAAACGTTGACCAGCTTCAGCTTTATTTACATTTTTTCAAAGTATCAAAAGGAATTTTGCTTTACGTTAATAAAGATAGCCAGGAATTAAAAGAATTTTTAGTAGATTATGATAAAAATAGAGCCCGGGGACTTTTGAAAAAATTAACCGAGCTAAAAAGAAAGATAGATTCAAATATTATTCCTTCCCAGCTCGCTGATTATCCCCTAAGTTGGCAATGTCGTTATTGTCCGTTTAAAGAAGTCTGTCAGATGACAGGAGGGGGAAATGTAAACTGGGAAGAATTTAAGAAAAGAATTCAGGCGCAAAACAAAACCGCTTAAGGTTCAAGTTTCACCCTTTAAGTTTCAAGAGTTTTTAGGGAGTCAGTTTATTTGAAACCCATAGACTTTCTTTAGCTAAGACATAGAGTCTTTCATTAATAGAGTTCCAGAATATTTTTAGATTTCCCCGGTCTTTAGTAGATTCTCCGTGGTTCTTAATAAAAGATGAAAACTCAGCTAATTGAATAATATTTATTATATCTCTATTGTCAATTTCAGTAATTTTTATATTATTCTCGGTGCTGAAAATCAAATGATTTGGTGTTATCCAGAAAACATCTTTGATTTTTTCTGAAAGGCGGAGTAAAAACATATTTTCTCCTTTTTCCCTTTTTGGCTGCTTTGGACTTTCTTTCAGGAAAAAAATTTGAATTTCGTAATTAGAGAAATAGACTATCTTTTCAAAATCAGGAGAGATTTTTAGAGACTTTATTCCTTCGAAGAAATTTTCGAATAATTTTGTTTCTTGATTTAATAAATGCAGAGATTTCCCTCCTTCTATTAGAAAGACAAAGTCAGAAAAAACATATAATTGATAGTCGGTTTCCTGTTTTAAAGGAAAAGGCACTCTTGTGATTTCTTCTGCTTTAGAGAAAGAACTATCCGATTTGTAAAGATAACCAAAATTATCCAGATAATAAACTTCTTCATTGATTTGTTGAGAGGTTATAATATTTTCCAGAGGTGGTAAAGTTTTTTCAGTTTCTTTTAAGAAAGGGGGGCTCTTATCGATTTCTAAAACAAAACTCTTCTTTTTTCTTAATTGTTCTTCAATTAAAGTATCAAAATATATTTTCTTTCCGTCTCTGGAAAATTCCAGGTCAAATAAATCAGCTCCTTTACTTGAGATATCACTTTCTTTAAGAAGGTGGCTCTTTAAGTTTTTCTCTAAATCATAAATTTTCAATTCCCAGATATCTTCTTTCTTTTCTTTAAAAATCATTTTTCTTTCGTCGGGAGAAAGCCAAACATCTTTAATTCCTTTTGATAAAAAACTAAAATTAATATCATTTGGAAAAAGAACAATATTTCTAGCTTCTGTAACCTCCTTTTCTCTTATTTCTAAGTTTTTTTCCCAATCAAAATACCCCTCTTTTTTTACTTTAACATTATATTTTTTTGGTAAAAGATTTTCAATTAGAGCTGAACCAAAAAGAAAATCAGTTTCTTTTGATAATTTTTCGTCTAAATAAATTTTTGTTTGTTTCGGTTTTATTTTAAAGAAAAGACCGCCCGTTTGGATCAATTTTTTGTTTTTAAAATCAAATCTATATCCCTGAAAATAAAACACCAATAAGGGTGCTGAGATAATAAATATAAGGAAAAATAGAAACAATAGAATTTTGCGAGTTTTTCCTCTCATTTTAAACATTATATTTGTTTTAAATATTAACTTCAAGAGCCATTAACTTATAGAGGACTATTTTTTGACTTCTTTTTTTTTGAAAGTTGCAAAATTTGAAAAGATAAGTTATCTTTAAAGAGGAAAAAGATAATCTTTTAAACAGACTTTCCTATATCGGAGGGGGGGGGCGAGAGTGAGTGTCCACCACTCTCAGGTTTCCCCCATGTAGGAAAACAGGCTTTCGCCGAAGGCGAGCGACCTGATTATGTATTAGCACTACTATGAGAATTGGTATTGATTTAGGAACCTGCAATTCAGTTGTTTTTATTCCTAAAAAAGGAGTGGTTTTACAAGAACCATCAGTAGTGGCAGTAGCCATAGCAGAGAATGAGATTTTAGCTGTGGGAAGAGAAGCTAAAGAAATGATGGGACGTACTCCCGATACAATCCGTATTTATCGACCTCTTAAGGACGGAGTGATTGCTGATTTTAGAGTAACCCAGGCAATGCTTAAACATTTTATTGATAAAACGATGGGTCATTTTCGCCTTTTCAAGCCAGATTTGATGATTGGTGTTCCAGCCGGTATTACTTCTACTGAAAAAAGGGCGGTAATTGAAGCCGGCATGAATGTCGGAGCGAAAACAGTTTATTTAGCGAAAGAGCCCATCTTAGCAGCTATTGGAGCGGGGGTTCCAATTGATAGTTGTTCCGGTAATATGATTGTTGATATTGGGGGAGGGACAACTGAAGCTGCAGTGATTTCTTTGGGTGGAATTGTTAATTTTCATTCTATAAGAATAGCAGGAGATAAAATGGATATTGCTATTTCTGATTATATTAGGAAGAAATACAATTTAGCTATCGGAGAACAAACATCAGAGGAGATAAAGAAGAGAATCGGTACCGCTCTTCCCGAGAAGGAAGAAAAAAAGATGGAGATTCGAGGAAGAGATATGTCTTTAGGATTACCTAAAAATATTAAAATTTCGTCAAATGATATGTGCGAAGCCCTCTCTGATATTCTTTCCGAGATTATTCACGTAATTAAATTAGTACTTAGAGATACTCCACCTGAACTGTCGGCTGATATCATGAATAAAGGGATGGTAATGACAGGAGGAGGTTCTCTATTAGATAATCTTCCAGAATTAATTGCCAAATCCATAGGTGTTCCAGCTATTTTAGTTGAGGACCCGTCTTTATGCGTAGCAAAGGGAACAGGAGTAATGTTAGAAAATTTAGACCTCTATAAAAAAACAATAATGAGGAAGAAACAGTGATTATTGGCCATAAAAAACAACAAGAGTTTTTAAAAAAAATAGTTAGCTCAGGAAAAATTCCTCATGCTTTACTGTTTACCGGACCCGAAGAGTTAGGTAAAAGAACAATAGCTTTAGAGCTAATTTCTTCTCTTTTTAAAGAAGAACTGTCTCGTCATCCAGATTTTATTTTGATTGTCCCAAGAACAAAACATCCCAGACCAGAACAAAGTTCGGTTGGGCGCAACACCCCCGCTCCGAGGTCTGCTCTGGTGCGTGAGCAGATTCAAATTGCTCAGATTAGAGAGCTTAATTGGAAATTATCCTTAAAACCTATAAAAGCACCTCTTTTAGGCGTAATAGTTGATAAAGCTCATTTAATGACCCGGGAGGCCCAAAACTGTTTTTTAAAGAGCTTAGAAGAACCAAAAACTAAAAGTCTTTTAATTTTAATTACAGAGCATCCAGGTTATCTTTTACCTACTATCCTTTCAAGGTGTGAAAATGTTAAGTTTTACTCCGTGAAAAATGAAGAAATAAGTCTTTACTTGAAACAAAAAAAAGTTCCGAAGGAAGATATTAAACAAATTGTTGAACTTTCATTAGGGAGACCCGGAAAAGCTATTAATTTTTTGCAAAACTCCGAGAAATTAGAACAGAGAAAGAAAAAGATAAAAAAATTGGAAAAAATTTCAAATTCTCCGCTTTCTTTACGTTTTCAATATGTTAAAGAATTATCCCAAAAAGAAGACCTGAAAGAAACATTGGATGCTTGGTTGTTTTATTTCAGAAAGAATTTACTTTTTGCTAAAAACAGACCAAATTTATTAAAAATAAAAAACATTCTCGACGCTATTCAAGAAACAATTTATGTAATTTCAACCACGAACATTAACCCAAGATTAGCTTTAGAAATATTAATGATGAAGCTTTAAGCCATTTTATGTCAGAAGAAAGAATTTCTTACAAAGACATTATTGAAAAAATAAAACCTGAATTAGAAAAGGTTGTCAATTTTTTAAATAGAGAATTGCAAAAAATTAGAGCCGAGAGAGCTTCTCCTTCTTTAGTTGAGAATATTAGCGTCGGATATTTTGGCAAGATATATTCTTTGAAGCAGTTAGCTGCAATATCAATTCCCCAGCCAAGAGAGATTTTGATTCAACCCTGGGACAAATCCTATATCGAGGAAATTGTAAAGTCTTTGGAAAAAAGCAGTATAGGGGCTTCACCAATAGTTGACAAAGCCCTAATTAGAATCACCCTGCCGCCTTTAAGCGAAGAGTTTAGAAATGATTTGATTCGTTTAGTTATTGAGAAACAAGAACAGATTAAAAAAACAATCAGGAAGTGGAGAGATGAGGCTTGGAAAGAGATACAGGAAGCATTTAGAGAAAGCAAGCTTAGTGAAGATGATAAGTATAAAGGAAAAGATGAACTAGAGGATTTGATAAAGGAGTTTCAAGAGAAAATTGAAGAAATAGTACAAAAAAAGAAAAAAGAAATAGAAGGTTAAAATGGTTAGATGATTTTAACATTTATAATAGGTCTTATCAGTCTTATTAGTTTAATAACTCTTCATGAGCTGGGTCATTTTATATTGGCTAAAAAATTTAGAGTAAAAGTTGAAGAGTTTGGGATAGGTTATCCTCCAAGAATAATTGCAAAAAAAATTGGAGAAACTATTTATTCTCTTAATCTTTTGCCCTTCGGTGCTTTTGTCAGGATGCCGGGAGAGATTGAAAAAAGCCGTGATCCTCATAGTTTTTCTCGACAATCGGTTGGAAAAAGATTTTTGATTGCTTTGGGAGGGGTGCTTTCTTTTTGGGTAATAGCAGCAATTCTTTTTAGTATTGTCTTTGGTCTCGGCGCTCCTGTTATGATTGAAGATGAAGAAATTTCTAATTTTTTAAATCCTAAAGTCAATATTATAGATATAGCTTCAGATTCGCCGGCTGATATTGCGGGTTTAAAAGTAGGAGATATAATAAAAGGTTTTAAGATTGGAGGTTTGAGGTTTGATGTAACGAAGATTAAAGAAATAAAAGAGATTATTAACCAGAATAAAGGTCAGAATATTATTTTGATAATTGAGAGAGAAAAAGAGGTTTTCGAAGCTTCTTTAATACCAAGAATTTTGCCGCCCGAAGGTGAGGGACCAATGGGAGTAGCTTTAATTAGGACGGCAATTCAAAAACATCCCTGGTATTTAGCTCCTTTTAAAGGAATTGTGACTACGGGGAAGATTACTTTGGCTGTAATTCAAGTTTATATTCAAGCTCTTGAAAACTTATTTTTAGGCCAGCGGACAGGAATAGAGATAGTAGGACCTGTTGGAATCTTTCAAATGTTAACTCAGACTCAACGATTAGGATTAATTTATTTTTTGAACTTTCTATCTTTAATTTCTATTCAATTAGCCATATTTAATCTTTTACCTATTCCGGCAGTAGACGGAGGTAGAATTTTATTTTTAGCAATTGAGGCCGTAAGAAAAAAACCAGTTTCTGAAAAAATTCAACAAAAAATGATTGCTTTTTCTTTTATGGCTTTGCTCTTGCTAATGGTTTGGGTAACAATAAAAGATATAGCAAGAATTTTCTAAAACATATGCTTCAATCCCAACTTTTCACAAAAACTAAAAAGAAAATAGCAAGAACTGCAATAGCTATTAGTCATAAATATTTAATTAAAGGGGATTTTATTGAGCAATCAATTAGCGGAGTTTATAGATTTTTACCCTTAGGATTTTTAGTTTTGAAAAAAATTGAAAAAATTATCCGGGAAGAAATGCTTGAGCTGGGTGCTCAAGAAGTATATTTGTCAACTTTTCAAAATAAGAATCTTTGGCAGGAAACTAAACGCTGGAATGCTATGGATCCACCTCTTTTTAAATTGAAAGACCGCCACAATAAAGAATTAGCTTTGGGTTCTACCCATGAAGAGGAAATGGTGGATATGGTCCGAAAAAGAGTTAGTTCTTACCAAGATTTACCTTTCTTTCTCTTTCAGATTCAGAATAAATTCCGTAATGAAATGCGGGCTACCGGCGGACTCTTAAGAACAATAGAATTTATAATGAAGGATTTATATAGTTTTCATTCTAATAAGAAAGACTTGGTCAATTTTTATGAAAAAATAAAAAAATCTTATTTTAAAATCTTTAAGAGGTGTGGGTTAAAAACAGTTTGCGTTGAAGCAAGTTCTGGTACAATTGGCGGCAAGCTTTCTCATGAATTCATGGTCATATCTAATATTGGCGAGGATAAGATTTTACTTTGCAAAAAATGTAATTACGGAGTAAATATTGAAGTGATGGGTAGAAACAAAAAATGTCCCCAATGTAAAAGTCCATTGGAGACTAAAAAATCAATTGAAGTAGGACATATCTTCTATCTGGGGACAAAGTATAGTAAGGATATGAACGCTAAATATAAAGATAAAGACGGTAAAGAGAAATTTATTTTAATGGGGTGTTATGGAATTGGCCTTCCCAGATTAATGGCAACCTCGGTTGAAGTCAATAGCGATAAAAATGGAATTATTTGGCCAAAGGAAATAGCTCCTTTTCAGATTCATTTAATTTCTCTTGATAATACTAAAAATGTAAGAAAAAAGGCAGATGAAATATACAGGGATTTATCCGTTTCTGCTTCTCAGAAGAGGAGTTGCGGTAGATCCGCCGTAGCCTCCGGCATAGGTGGACAAAAACAAAATATTGAAATATTATATGATGATAGGAAAGATAAATCAGCAGGAGAAAAGTTTGCAGATTGTGATTTGATAGGTATTCCAATGAGGATTGTTGTTTCTGAAAAGACGTTAAGGAAAAACTCTGTTGAGTTAAAAAGAAGAGATGAAAGTAGAGTAAAATTAATAGAAATTACTAATTTAAAAAAGAATGTTGAAAAAAATCTTTAAAGCTTTATCAGAGGATATTGCTATTGATCTTGGTACTGCCAACTCTGTGGTCTATGTACGTGGAAGGGGTATTGTTATGCAAGAGCCTTCGATAGTTGCTGTAAATAAAAAAACAGGTCAGGTTTTAGCAATTGGTTCTGAAGCTAAAAAAATGGTAGGGAGAACCCCTTCTTATATTGTGGCAACCAGACCTTTAAGGGCCGGAGTGGTTTCTGACTTTGAAGTCACAGAACAAATGCTGAGGTATTTTATTGAGAAAACCAGGAAAAAAAGGTGGCTCAGACCAAGAATTATCATTGGTATACCTTCCGGAGTAACTGAAGTAGAAAAAAAAGCAGTGATTGATGCTGCAAAATCGGGGGGAGCAAGAGAAGTTTTCTTAATTGACGAACCAATGGCATCAGCCATTGGAGCTAGATTGCCCGTTCAGGAAGCAGGCGGGAATTTTATTGTCGATATCGGAGGAGGTACAACAGAGGTGGCAGTAATTTCCTTAGGAGGTATAGTTTTATCAAAAAGTCTTAGAATAGCTGGAGATAAGCTTAATGATGACATAATTCATTTTGCCCAGGAAGAATATAAACTATTAATCGGGGAGAGAACAGCTGAAATGATTAAAATTGGTATAGGTTCAGCCCATCTTTTAAAAGAGAAAAAAGAAATTCCAATGCGAGGAAGAAATTTAGTAACTGGTCTTCCTGAAGAAGTTTTGATTTCTCATAGGGAAGTAAGGAGGGCGATGGAAAAATCTATAGGAAGAATTGTGACAGAAATTAAAATAGCTATTGAAGAGACACCGCCTGAACTTTTAGCTGACGTAATGACAAAAGGAATTTATTTGTCAGGTGGCGGAGCTCTTTTAAGAGGATTAAATGTATTAATTCAGAAAGAGACAAGGATACCAACAAGAATTATTGAAGACCCAATGACAGCTGTTGTTAGGGGAGCGGGGATGGTTTTAGAGAATTTAGATGAGTTAGAGGAAGTATTGGTGGAGACAGCAGAGTTAGAACCTCCACATTAATATTACATTTATGATTTCCAAAAAAGAAGTTCAACATGTAGCTAATCTTGCCAGATTAGGATTGAGTGAAAAAGAAATGGAGGAAATGCAAAAAGAGCTATCTGCGATCTTAGATTATATCGAGAAATTAAAAGAAGTTGATATTTCAGGTGTTGATTTTTTTATTTCTTCAGGAAAGCTTAAGAATGTAATGAGAGAAGACAAAGAGGATGAAAAATCAAAACTAAAAAATAAAAAATTATTAGAATTAGCACCCGAAGAAAAGGGCGGATACCTGAAGGTAAAACAGATACTTTAATGGAATTAATAAATCTTACAATAAAAAAAGTTCACCAAGGTCTATTAAAAAAAGAATTTTCGGCAGTAGAATTAACCAAAGCATATTTAGAAAAGATTAAAAAAGAAGATAAAAAAATTCATTCTTTTTTAACTGTTTCTGAAGATTCAGCTCTCTCTGAAGCAAAAAAGGTAGATGAGATGATTTCTAAAGAAAAGGAAATTTCTTTCCTTGCAGGAAGTCCGGTAGCTATAAAAGATAATATCTTGGTGGAGGGAATAAAATGTACTGCAGGTTCTAAGATTTTAGAAAATTACATAGCTCCCTATGATGCTACTTGTATAAAGGAATTAAAGGAACAAGGAGCTGTAATTTTGGCCAAAACAAATCTGGATGAGTTTGCAATGGGTTCTTCTACAGAGAATTCTGCTTTTGGTCCGACGAAAAACCCGATTGATTTAACCAGAGTACCTGGAGGCTCTTCAGGAGGGTCAGCTGCTGCAGTAGCTGCCAATTTTTGCCTTTTTGCTTTAGGTTCTGATACAGGAGGTTCAATCAGACAACCTGCTTCTTTTTGTGGCCTGGTTGGCTTAAAACCTACTTATGGTTCTGTATCAAGATATGGCTTGATTGCTTTTGCTTCTTCTTTAGACCAGATAGGACCCATTACAAAAACGGTTCAAGATTGTAAAATTGTATTTGATGTTATAAAAGGAAAGGACCCATTAGATTCTACTTCAGTCGAATCTAAAATTTCCAATATTCAATATCCAATTTCCAATTTAGTTATTGGTGTTCCCAAAGAGTATTTTGTTGAAGGGACTGACCCTGAAGTGATAAAATTAATAAAAAAGGCAATAAAAAAATATGAAAAAGAAGGAGCTAAAATTGAAGAAGTTAGTCTTCCTCATACAGAATATGCTTTACCGTGTTATTATATAATTGCTCCTTCTGAAGCTAGTGCCAATCTTGCTCGTTATGATGGAATTAAATACGGATACTCAATATCCAACAATCCAACAATCAAACAATCCAACAATTTATTGAATGTTTATTTAAAAAGTAGGGGAGAAGGTTTTGGAAATGAGGTGAGAAGAAGAATAATGTTAGGGACATATGCTCTGTCCTCGGGTTATTATGAAGCTTATTATGTAAGAGCCCAAAAAGTTAGAACATTAATTAAAAAAGATTTTGATAAAGCCTTTGAAAAAGTCGATGTTATTTTTACTCCTACTTCTCCAACCCCTGCATTTAAATTAGGAGAGAGAGCCAAAGACCCCTTACAAATGTATTTATCTGATATTTTCACTGCCTCTGTTAATTTAGCTGGATTGCCTGCAATATCCGTTTCCTGCGGTAGAGTTCAAAATTTACCTGTTGGCTTGCAAATTATTGGGAAGCCCTTTGAGGAGGAAAAGATAATGAATATAGCTGAGGTTTTGGAAAAAGAATATATTTAAAGAATACATTTATGACCTTAGATAATATAATTCAATTTATTTTAAACCCCATTCTTCCTGACTGGCTTTTGATTGTAAAATTTATCTTTTTAGCTCTAAATTTATTTTTCATTGTAACAATTGTTCTTGTTTTACTTAGAACCACCTGGTTAAAAAGACTAATATTTTGGGACATTAAAGAATACTTAACTTTTCGACATTATGGATTACCAAGAATCGATAAGAAATGGGTTAAGATTAGAGAAAAATTGGATACAGGCAGTGAACCTGAAGCAAAGTTAGCCATAATTGAAGCAGAAGCTATTTTGAACGATATTTTACAAAAAGAGGGTTTTTTAGGTCAGACTTTAGAAGAGAGATTAAACAAGTTAACTACCAACGTTATTGAGAATATTGAAGAAGTCAGAGAGGCTCACAAAGTATGTTTGAATATTGTTCATGATATAAGTTATCGCTTGGATATAAAAGAGTCAAAAAGGGTTTTAGATGTATACGAAAAAGCTTTGGTTGATTTGGAGGCGTTGTGATAAGTTGTCCTGAGCCCGCGCCGAAGGATTGACTCTTGTGTTCAAAAAAGCTAAAATTAGCGATATTGTCGCGGTGTAGAGGAGTAGTACCTCGCCAGTCCCATAAGCTGGAGGCCCTGGTGCAATTCCAGGCACCGCAAAGCCGGTGTAGCTCAATGGTTAGAGCGATAGCATCATAAGCTAGAGGTTACAGGTTCGAGTCCCGTCACCGGCACCCTGGGGACGTAGCTCAATTGGTTAGAGCTCGTGATTGTCGATCACGAGGTTGCGAGTTCGAGTCTCGTCGTCCCCGCAAAATTAGATAGAATTGTATGTAATTGGATGTAATTGTATATCAAAAAACAGAAAGAAAAAATAATGTAATTTTTTTTATATTTATTTCTTCTGTTTTTTTTATTTTAAGGAGGTTTATTTGTGCACAGTTTTACCTTGATTTAAGGCAAAAATTAAGGTAAAATTAATAGTAGAAGGAACTTATTTTTTAGCGAAGAAATGAAAAAAATTAACTTAAAAAACATTGAAAAAAGGGCTGAAAAAGAGATAAAAAAGAGCCAAAATTTAACTGAGTTGAACGATGTTTATAAACAATATTTAGGAAAGAAAGGTGAACTTTCCCTGGTTTTGCGTTCTCTGAAAAAGATGCCAAAGAAAAAAAGAGTAAAGGTTGGGAAAGAAGCAAATAAGCTTAAAGCTGTTTTAGAAGAGAAGATTGTTAAAAAAAGCCTGAAAATTAAAGAAAAGGCAGGTGTAAGGAGAGAAAAAGAGGAGTTTTTTGATATTACAATCCCCGGGAAAAAGCCGGCTGTTGGTCATTTACACCCCTTGACCCAGACTAAAATAGAAATCGAAAAGATATTCCAGTCAATGGGCTTTTCAATTATTGAGGGTCCTGAGCTTGAAAATGAGTGGTATAACTTTGATGCTTTGAATTTTCCCAAAAACCATCCAGCTCGAGATATGCAAGATACTTTGTTTATAAAGCAAAGGAATAGAGAAAATCTTCCTTCTCGAAATAAGTTTTTAATGAGAACCCAAACTTCTCCTGTTCAGGTTCGTTACATGGAAAAGAATCAGCCTCCTTTAAGAATTATTGTTCCTGGCAGGGTATTTAGGCACGAGGCAACTGATGCCAGACATGAGATTAATTTTTACCAGGTTGAAGGATTAATGGTTGATAAAACAATTTCTGTTGCTAATTTTAAAGCAATAGCAAAAAAATTTTTCAAACAATTTTTTAAGAAAGATTTAAAAGTTCGCCTTCGACCGGGTTATTTTCCCTTTACAGAACCTTCTTTTGAAGTAGATGTTCAGTGTGCAATATGTAATGGGAAAGGTTGCAGTACTTGTGGTCAGAGTGGATGGTTAGAGGTTTTTCCGGGAGGGATGGTTCATCCTAATGTTTTCAAGAATTCTGGTTTAAGCCCTAAAAACTGGCAGGCTTTTGCTTTTGGTATGGGTATGGATAGAATGGCTATGCTTAAATATAAAATCAATGATATTAGGTTGTTTTATGGAGGCGACCTCAGATTTTTAAATCAATTTTAATTTATCTTATCACTATGCTTTTTTCTTATAACTGGTTACAATCATTTTTTAAGAAAAAACTGCCAAAAGCCAATAAATTAGCAGAGGTTTTAACAATGCACAGCTTTGAGGTTGAAGAGGTAGAAAAAATAGGAAAGGATTGGGTTTTAGATATTGATATTTTGCCCAATAGGGGACCTGATTGTTTTTCTCATTTAGGTATTGCTCGAGAGATTTCTGCTGTTTTAGATACTAAATTAAGATTTGAAGACTATTCTTTAAAAGAGGGAAAATATAGAGCAAAGGATTTTATAGAACTAAAAGTTAAAAGCAAAAAAGACTGTTTAAGGTATACAGCCAGAGTTGTTACAGATGTCAAGATAGCTCCTTCTCCAAAATGGCTTCGGGACAGATTAAAGATTTTAGGTTTAAAACCGATTAATAATGTGGTTGATATTGCAAATTACGTGATGTTGGAAACAGGTCAGCCATTACACGCTTTTGATTTGGATAAAATTTTAGACCAAAAGATAATTATCAGGAGAGCTAAAAAAGGAGAAAAAATTATTACTTTAGACAATGAAAGATATAAATTAAATAAGGATATTTTAGTTATTTCGGATGTAAAAGACCCTTTGGCAATTGCCGGGATAAAAGGCGGGAAAAAGGCCGAGATAACAAAAAAAACAAAAGTTATTGTGTTAGAGTCTGCTAATTTTAATCCAAGAGTTGTTCGTAAGGGTTCCAAAAAAATAGATTTGAAAACAGATGCTTCATGGAGATTTGAACATGGTTTGGATTTGAATTTAACCGAATTTGGAATAAATGGAGCAGCTTATTTGATTGGAAAGATTGCCGGAGGCAAAATCTGTAAGGGATTGGTTGATTTTTACCCTAAAAAAGTTTCAATAAAGAAAATTAAATTAGATTTAGATTATGTCGAGAGTTTGCTGGGAGTTAGAATTTCAACAAGCAGAATAAAAAATATTCTAAAGCGACTTGGTTTTAAATTTCTCAAATCATCAACCAATCAACTTATGATAGAGATTCCTAGTTTTAGACTGGATGTTTCAATTCCTGAGGATTTAATTGAGGAAATTGGAAGGATTTATGGTTATGAGAAAATTCCTTCTGTTTTTCCTAAAGCTGCTTTGATTCCGCCTGAAAGAAATCTTAATGTTTTCTGGGAAGATATGACAAAAAATATATTAAAGGAAGCAGAATTTACTGAGATTTATAGCTCTTCTTTTATTAATAAGGAAGAAGCTAAATTATTCGGTTATAGAAATTTTCAGTTGATTGAGACAGAGAATCCGATTAGTGCTGACTTTCAGTATTTAAGGCCAAGTTTGATTCCAAAAGTTCTAAAAAGCTTTCAGGAGAATCAAAAGTTCCTGCCCGCCAATCGCTTGAGCTCAAGGCGATGGCAGGCGAGTTTCAATGATATTAGAATTTTTGAGCTGGGAAAGATTTTCAAAAATGAAAAAGATAAAGAAAAAACAGCTCTCACAGGTTTAATGACAGGTGAGGTATTTTATGAGGCAAAAGGTGTTATAGATTTGCTTTTGAATAATTTGGGAATAAGCGATATTTGGTATGACCAATATCAACCAACACCAGAAGAATCAAAAGCTTTTGTCTGGAATTCCAAAAGGCGTGCTGAGATTAAGATAGGTAATGAGGAAGTCGGTTTTCTGGGAGAGATTTCTTCTAAAATTACAGAGGCCTTAAAATTAAACGCTAAAGTAGTGATTTTTGATTTTGATTTTGAAAAACTACAAGAACTTGTTTCAGAAGAACAGGAATTTAGACCAATTTCTCCTTATCCATCTGCTGTCAGAGATATAGCGGTTTTGGTTCCGAGAGATGTTTTAGTTGAGGAGGTTTTAAATAAAATTGAGGGAACTGGTCTTAATCTGATTAAAGATGTTGACCTTTTTGACATTTACGAAGGAGAAGAAATAGCTGAGGGAAAAAAGAATTTGGCTTTTCATATAATTTATCAAGCAGAAGACAGAACACTAACTTCAAAAGAAATAGATGATATTCAAGAGAAAATAATTAAAGTCTTAGAAAAAGATCCTGAATGGGAGGTAAGGAAATAATTATTAATAATCTCAACTTATAATTAGCAATGGTGAAAAAAACAAAAAAAGTAAAAAAGTTAAAGAAGAAAAAGAGTATAAAGAGGATGAAGAAAAGTGAAGAAAGTAAGTCAAAAACATATACGGCAAAAGATATTTATGTATTGCATGGCTTAGAACCTATTAGGAAAAGACCGGGAATGTTTATTGGGTCGACAGGGCCTGATGGTTTGCATCAATTAATAAAAGAATGTGTTGGAAATAGCATTGATGAAGCCATAATGGGTTACTGCAGCGATATTAAAATTACGTTTTTGCCGGGGAATAGAGTTAAGGTTGAAGATAATGGAAGAGGTATTCCGGTAGACAAACACCCTCAAACAAAAAAATCCGCTTTAGAGACAGTGATGACAACTCTACATACGGGGGCGAAATTTGGAGGAAAGGTTTATGTTTCTACTGGTGGATTACATGGTGTTGGTATTTCTGTGGTTTGCGCTCTTTCAACATATATGAGAGCTGAAATTTGTCGGGATGGTTTCAGATATTTCCAAGAATATTCGCGGGGAAAGCCAAAGACAAAAGTTGAAAAAATTGGCAGGTGCAGGACAAGCGGAACAATAATTATTTTTGAACCAGATTCAGCAATTTTTAAAGAGATAAAATTCAACAAAAAGAAAATTTTAGATTATCTCCGTCAGCAAGCTTATTTAACTAAAGGTTTGAGAATTACCTTTATAGACAAAACGGTTAAACCTAATACCGGTTATAGTTTTTATTTTGAAGGAGGAATAGTTTCTTACGTTAAATATTTGGTTCGAGGCCGTACTCCTCTTACCGAGAACGTTTTTTATTGTTATGGAGAAAAAAACGGAATTATAGTTGAAGCTGCTTTAATTTATACAGACGAGTATGAGTGTATTGAAGATAGTTTTGCCAACAATATCTATACTCATGAAGGAGGGATGCATCTGACGGGTTTTAGAAGTGCCTTAACCAGGACATTTAACGACTATGCCAGAAGAAATGAATTTATAAAAGAAAACGGCAATAACTTTACAGGTTTTGATACCAGAGAAGGATTAACGGCGATAATCTCCATTAAAATCAGAGAACCTCAATTTGAAGGTCAGACAAAGGCAAAATTAGGTAATTCTGAAGCCAAAGCAGTAGTGGAGCAGGTGATGGGCATGTCTTTAATGGATTTTTTAGAGAGAAACCCAATTGACGCCAAATCAATAATTCAAAAATTTATTTTGGCTCAAAAAGCAAGAAAAGCTGCCAAAGCTGCCAAAGACATAATTTTAAGAAAGAGAGTTTTAGATGGCCTGGCTCTACCGGGAAAGTTGGCTGATTGTTCTTCTAAAAAAGCAGAAGAGTCAGAATTATATATAGTGGAAGGCGAGTCGGCAGGCGGAAGTTCAAGACAGGCCAGGGATAGGCATTTTCAAGCCATATTGCCTCTGCGCGGTAAAATTTTGAACGTGGAGAGAGCTCGACTGGATAGAATTCTTTCTTCAAAAGAAATTAAATCTTTAGTTATTGCTTTAGGTACTGCTATTGCCGAAGATTTTAATATCGAGAAAGCAAGATATCATCGTATAATCATAATGTGCGATGCAGATAGTGACGGAAATCATATTAAGGCTTTACTCTTGACTTTATTTTACCGTTATTTTAAACCTTTAATTGAAAAGGGTTACATATATATTGCCCAGCCCCCTCTTTATAAGATTCAGGTTGGAAAAGAAATTAAATACGCTTACACCGAAGACCAGAAATTCAGCATTTTAAAGGCAATAAAGAAAAATATTAAACCCTCTATTCAGAGATACAAAGGATTAGGAGAGATGAATGCAGGAGAATTATGGGATACAACAATGAACCCTGAAAATAGAACATTACTTCAAGTTAATATTGAAGATGCAAGAGAGGCAGATAAAATTTTTGATACTTTAATGGGGAAAGAAGTTTTATCAAGAAAAAAGTTTATCCAAAGTTATGCAAAAAAAGTAAAAAATCTTGACATTTAATATTAAAAATAACACTATGAATTTTAGAAACATTCCAAAGGACATCACTAATTTTTTAAAGGAAGTTAAATTAGAAATAAAGAAGGTTAACTGGCCGAGAAAAAAAGAAACTGCAAGGGATACCTTGATTGTAATTGGTGTTTCAATAGTTGTTGCTATATTTTTAGGTGGAATAGACTTCATTTTTACCAGAATATTGAATAAATTCCTATAAAACTATGCCAAAACAAAAACTACCCCAAAAAAGAAACTGGTATGTTCTACACACTTATTCGGGATATGAAGAATCTGTAGCTAAAAATCTGAGGCAGAGGATTGAGTCTTTAAGTATGGAAGATAAAATCTTTAATGTTATTGTCCCTAAAGAAAGAAAAATAAAGATTAAAAGCGGTAAAAGAAAAGTGGTTGAGGAAAAAATTTATCCAGGTTATGTTTTAGTTGAAATGATTGTTACAGATGACTCTTGGTATATTGTAAGAAATACTCCTAATGTAACGGGTTTTATTGGAGCTGGAACTATCCCTATTCCGGTTTCTGAAGAAGAGATTAATAACTTGAAAAAGAGGATGGAAATAGAGGAGCCCCAATTTAAAATTGAGGTTAAGATTGGTGATTTAGTAAAAATTACAGATGGTCCTTTTAAGGATTCAGATGGCAGAGTTTCAGAGATTGATGAAGAAAAGGGAAAGATAAAAGTTTTAGTGGATATGTTTGGCAGGGACACCCCAATAGAACTTGATTCTCTTCAGGTGAAAAAACTATAACTGTTTTCTAATTTCAATATGGCTAAAAAAATCACAGCTGTAATAAAATTACAAATTCCAGCAGGTCAAGCTACTCCTGCTCCTCCGGTGGGGCCTGCTTTAGCTCAGCACGGTCTGAACATTGCTGATTTTTGTAAGAAGTTTAATGATGTAACCAAAGAAAAACAGGGTTCTGTAATTCCGGTAATAGTTAGTGTTTATGAAGATAAAAGTTATGATTTTAAGGTAAAACAACCTTTGGTTTCTGATTTATTAAAAAAAGCAGCAGGTATTGAAAAAGGTTCAGGAGAGCCCAACAAAAAAAAGGTAGGTAAAATTACAAAAGAACAGTTAAGAAAAATAGCCGAACAGAAAATGGCTGATTTGAATACTGAAGATGTAGAAAAGGCAATGAAGATTATTGAAGCTACAGCTAAAAATATGGGAATAGAGATTCAAGGATGAATTAGCATTACAAATCTATGAAAAAAAGACCTCCAAAGGATAAATATTATTTAAATATTGCAAAAGAAATTGCCCAACGTTCAACCTGTTTTAGAATGAAATTTGGAGCAATTATTGTAAAAGATGATGCGATTGTGGCTACCGGTTATAATGGAGCTCCGAGAAAAACAAGGGATTGTTTTGAAAGAGGTGAATGTTTAAGAGACAAATTGAAAATTCCTCACGGTAGACAATACGAACTCTGCCGAAGCGTGCACGCAGAGCAAAATGCATTAATAAATGCAGCCCGTTCGGGAGCAAGCGTGTTGGGTGGAGATATGTTTATTTACTGTGAAAATATACAGGGGAAGGTGGCTGATGCTTTTCCTTGCTTTATTTGTAAAAAAATGCTCATTAATGCTGGTTTGAACAGAGTAGTTTGTTCCACCAACGATGGAGAATACAGAATTTTTAATGTTCAAGATTGGGTTAAAGATTGGCAGGAAGGAGATGTCTTAGATGATAAACAACAATACGGCCGGGACCAAAACAAGAAATTAAAAGAAGTTTAAAGATTTTTAAAGCCATTTATAGTCTCTGTTAATTTGACAGAGTTTTTTGTTTGTGTTAGGAAATAATATTCGTTAAAAAATTAATATAATTGGAATGGTAGAAAAAATTGGTAAAGATTTTGAAAAATGAAGGAAATTTCGAAATTGTAGCTGTAACCTATGGACTGAAAGGAGAGAAACCTTTGCAATTAATTGAGTTAGCAGGTAGGGTTTCTTACCAATCTCAAGGGAAAATCACTGATACTTCAGCAACGAAATTTGTCGAGATGCTAAGAAAATTAGGGCATGAAAGCGTTCTTGAATTTTCTTCAATGATTGTGCAATTCAATAATGTTTCCAGGGGTTTTACCCATGAGCTTGTGCGTCACCGTTTAGCTTCTTATGTTCAAGAATCAACCAGAAGAGTTGACGAGAGTGACTTTGAAGTAGTTATTCCTCCCACAAAAGATCCCGATGAAAAACTTGTTGAATTAATCTTGCCCAACGACAAAAAGATAAAAGTTTCTTTTAGAGATTGGATGGATTTGAACGAACAAATGTATCGAGGTTTAAGAAAAGCAGAATGGAAATGTGAAGATTCTAGACAGGTAATTCCAATAGGAATAAAATCACAGATTATCGTGGGGGCAAATTTTAGAGAATGGCGGCATATTTTTAAACTTAGATGTGCTCCTGGAGCTCATTGGGAAATTAGAAGGGTAATGATTAATCTCTTAAAAGATGTTCAAAAAAGAGTTCCAATAGTTTTTGATGATTTTAAGGTCAGTGAAGATGGTAAAAGTGCAGTAATAATAAACAGAATTTAGTAAGGCTTTTTAAGAGAGATTTCTTTGAAGCCTCTTTTTTTTGTTGACAAAATGATTTTATTGCGGTATTTTAAAATAAACTAAAGTGTTTAAGAGGTAAAAAAAAGTTGGAAAGATTTGAAAGAAAAGAACCGATTATTTTTATTTTTGTTGATGGAGATAATCTCAGGTTTATAGAAAAAAGTGAAAGTGTTAGTAAGTTAAGCTACATCAAGCTCTTTAAATTTATTATTAGAGAATATTTCGAAGGCAAAAAGATTAATATTTCATTCTTTTTTAGCACTGCGGAAGTCGGTAAAAAACAAAAACAAAGAAGGAACGGAAAAGGAAGAAGATTCTTTAAGAAAAGTAGATTTTATTTGCAACATATTGAGCGAGCAGCTAGAAGATATAAGAGTAACATATAAAGGATTCCCATTATCCAAAGATAGCGTAGATGTAGTCTTGGCTTCTTGTATCTATGAGACATTGTTTGATTATAAACGCAAGATTGAGAAAATAGTTTTACTTTCAGGTGATAGAGATTTTAGTCGAGTCCTTCGGAGAGCTAAGAAGGAGGGAATAGAAGTCTGGGTAATATCTGGAAAAGAAAGCTGTGCAGGGCTGTTAAAGGGAATCGCAAATAAAGTTCTTTACATTGAAGACTTTGTTCAACAAAGTCCAGAATTATGTTTGTCATCATAAAAGGGTTTCTTAAGACCCCTTTTTTTTACTTTTGAAATTTTATATAATTAGTCTATAATTAACCAATGGAAAAAAATACTTTTTTGGTTTTTGAGGGATTGGATGGAGCTGGAGGGGAAACCCAGACTAAATTACTGAGTAATTTTTTGAAAAAAGAAAAAATTCCCTTTGAAAAATTAAGTTATCCTGACTATCGAGGTCCGATTGGGAAATTAATCCACCAATTTCTTCATAGAGAATATGAATTTTCGCCAGAAAATCAGTTTTTGCTTTACTTTTCTGACTTTTTAAAGGATAAAGAAAAAATCAAAAAATGGCAGCAGGAAAGAAAATTTATAATTTCAGATAGATATTTTACTTCGACCTTAGCTTATCAATGCCAAAAAGGGTTCCCTTTAAAAACTGCTTTAAAAATCGCTGAGCTTTTTGACTTGCCAAAACCTGATTTAGTGATTTACCTGAAGATTTCACCTGAAACCTCCATTAAGAGAAAGTTTAGCGAAAAAAGAAGTTTAGATCGTCATGAGGCGGATAAAAAATTTCTAAAGGAATTAACTAAGTCCTACCAAAAACTAATTAAAAAACAAACTTTTAGTCGTTGGATTATGATTGATGGAGAAAAATCAATTGAAGAAGTATTTTTGCAGGTAAAAGAAATAATTATTAATAATTTAAAATTATGAAAAAGTTAAACAAAAAAAATATAGCTAAAATTATTGACCATACCAATATAAGAATTGACGCTAGCATCAAAGACATTAAAAAGCTTTGCCAGGAGGCAAAAGAGTATGGTTTTCGGTCAGTTTGTGTTAGACCCAAATGGGTAAGGTTAGCTAAAAAACAATTAAAAGGGACTAAAATTAAAATTTCTGTTTTAGTCGATGCACCAATGGGTTTGAGTTCACATCAAAAAAGAGTGAAAGCATGTAAGAAGGCAAAAAAAGACGGAGCAGATGATTTGGATGTGGTAATGAATGTTGTTGATTTAAAATATGAAAGATACAATAAAGTCTCAAAAGATTTAAAAGGAATTTGTAAAATTTTACCTACAAAAATAATTATTGGTTCAGGATTTTTAACAGATGAAGAAATTGAAAAAGCTTCCCAATTGGTTAAAAAGGCTAAATGTTTTTGTGTAAAAACTGCCACTGAAAAAGATCCTCTGGAAAATAGAGAAATGAAAGAAAAATTACATCATTTAAAATTAATGAAAAAATCAGCTCCTGGTCTTAAAATAAAGGCTTCTGGAAAAATCAGAACTTTAAAGGACGTAAAAGAGGCAGTAAAAGCCGGAGCTAATATTATTGGCACAAGTTCTGGAATTAAGATAATAAAAGAATTAAAGAGTTAAAAATTAACTATTTAACCATTCAAATATGCCTTACAAACCCGTAGTAGGATTGGAAATACATGTTGAGTTAAAGACAAAATCTAAAATGTTTTGCTCTTGTTTGAATAATCCTGATGAAAGACATCCTAATATCAATATATGCCCGGTATGTCTTGGACACCCGGGTACGCTTCCAGTTATTAACGAAGAAGCTGTGAAGAAAGTAATTAAAACAGGCCTATCCCTAAATTGTAAAATAGCAGAGCATTCAAAATTCGATAGAAAGAGTTATTTTTATCCCGATTTACCCAAGGGATATCAGATTTCTCAGGAGTATATGCCTCTTTGTACAACTGGATTTTTAAAAAGCGATGGAAGAAAAATTAGAATTGGAAACATTCATTTAGAAGAAGATACGGGAAGACTTTTGCATCCAGAGGGTGTAGATTATAGTTTGGTGGATTTTAATCGAGCAGGTATTCCCTTAATGGAATTGGTAACAGATCCTGATATTACTTCAGCTGCAGAAGCCAGAAAATTTGCTCAGGAACTTCAATTGATTTTAAGATATCTTGGTGTTTCTGATGCTGATATGGAAAAGGGGCAACTGAGGGTAGAAGCCAATATTTCTCTTAAAAAATCAAAGTCTGAATCTTTGGGTACTAAAGTAGAAATAAAAAACCTTAATTCTTTTAAGGCGGTAGAAAGAGCAATTGATTATGAAATAGAAAGACAAGCTAAAGTTTTAAAAAAGGGTAAAAAAGTTATTCAAGAGACAAGAGGCTGGGATGCGGTTAGAGGAGTAACAATTTCTCAAAGGCAAAAAGAAGAAGCTCATGATTACCGTTATTTTCCAGAGCCTGATTTACCTCCTCTTAGTTTCACTAAAGAAGGCATTGCAGAAATTAAAGCTGAAATACCAGAACTTCCTCAAGGAAAAAGAGAAAGATTAGCCATTGAGTATAAATTAGACGAGCCAAGTGTTGAGTTCTTTGTTCAAAACAAAGAATTGGGAGAGTATTTTGAAAAAGTAGTTAGTGAATTTGAGCCGAGAATTTCCAAAGAAAAACTCTATACTCTAATAAAGTTAACTGCAAACTATCTGATTAGTGATTTACAAGGACTGTTAAAAGGAGGTAAGGTTTCTGCCGAAGGTTTTTTAATTACTCCGGAAAATTTTGCTGAGTTTATTTCTTTAATTGATAAGGGAGAAATATCAAGTAAAATTGCAAAAACCGTTTTGAACTTAATGTTTGAAAAAGGAGCTGACCCTTCCCAGATTATTGAGGAGAAGGGATTAAGCCAAATCACTAATGAAGAGGAAGTTTTAAATGTTGTAAAAGAGGTAATTTCAAAAAACCAAAAGGCAGTTTTAGATTTCAAGAAAGGAAAGAAAAATGCCCTTCAGTTTTTAATCGGCCAGGTAATGGCTAAAACAAAAGGAAGGGTTAATCCGGAGATAGCTAATAAGATTTTACGGAAAGAGCTCGGAGTTTAATAAATAAAAAGAGGTTTAAGTCCTATCCTTTAAAATTTAGAGTTTCTAAAGTTCCCTTTAGTCCCCAGGGTAAGGCATCTACAATTTTGACCTTTGCAACCTTTCCCACTAAATTAGTATCTTGTATCTTGTATCTCGTATCTGGTATAGTAACCTTTACGGTTTTATGTGTTCTGGTTTTACCGTATAAAAATCCATTTTCCTTTTTATTAGCCAAGACTTCAACTTCTTTTCCGATATATTTTTTATTTTTTTCTAAGGCGGTTTTTATAAGAACTTTGGTTAAAATTTCTCTTCTTTTTATCTTTTCTTTTCTGGGAACATCATCCTTCATCTCATATGCTTTAGTTCCCGGTCGCGGTGAATACTCTGCGATATAAGCCATGTCAAATTTCATTTCTTTAAAAAGTTTTACCGTGTTTTGAAACTGCTCTTTTGTCTCTCCCGGAAAGCCGACAATGACATCGGTAGATAAAGCAATATTTGGTATTTTTTGACGAACTTTTTTTACCAAATCTTTATATTTTTCAATAGTATAGAGACGGTTCATTTTCTTTAAAATTTCATTATCTCCTGATTGAATCGGTAGATTTAAATATTCATTTATTTTCTTACATTCTGCCATTTTCTGAATTAATTCTTTAGAAAAGTCTTTTGGATTAGAACTTATAAAGCTGAGCCAAAAATTACCCGGGATATTATTTGTCATTTTTAAAAGTTTAGGAAAATCTATTAAAGGGTCGGTGGGAGAGAGGTAGTCATTTACATTTTGGCCCAAGAGCCAGACTTCTTTGGCACCTTTTTTGATTGAATTTTCAACTTCTTTTAATATATCTTCATGTGGTCTACAAATAAGTGGACCCCGGGTAAAGGGAACGACGCAGTAAGCACAAAAATTATTACAGCCTGTTGAAATGGGAATAAAAACAGAAAAGTTTTTCCGATATTTAGGAGAAACTTTAAGATAACCTAAATCAAATTTTTTAATAAAACTGGGACTTCTTTGATTTAAATAAAATGAATATTTCTTTTCTTTCAATATCACTGGCCAAAATTCTAAAGTTTTAATAGGTAAAACAAAATCAAAGAAATTCTTAAATTTCTTTTGGTCTTTTCTTAAAATGCAGCCTGTTAAAATAGTTTTGAAAGCTGGATTTTTTAATTTTTTTAATTTTGGAGAAAATCCATAAACCCTATCTACTGCTGATTGTCTTACAGAACACATATTAATAACAATTAAATCAGCCTCATTTATTTTTGAAGCTGGATTATAAGCCATTTTTTCTAAAACTGAAGCAATCCTTTCACTATCACTTTTATTCGTTTGGCAGCCAAATGTAATAATAAAATATTTTTTCATATCTGTATCTTCTTTATATATCTTCTTTATAGCGCGTAGCGATACATCAAGCAAGGCTTTCTATAGCAAAAAAACAGCCCTTGACAAGGCTGTTTTTTAGGTTTTTCACGAAGAATCTTTTATCGTTTTATTTTGGATTCTATCCTTTGCCTTAAAGAAGTTGGACAAGCATTAACTTTTATCCATCCTTCAGGCACATCACAGGGAGTCGGAAATTCTTTACACTCTCCAGTTTCAGGATTTTTAGCCGGAGTAATAACCTGAATACAAATTGTTGGTTTTAAACAACGAGGAATTGCGCATTTACCATTAACACAAGTTGAGGAAACTCCGGGACAGCGGGGAAGGGGACAATCTTCGTCTTTTTCACATTCAAAAGAAGAACTTAGTTTCTTGCAAACGCTATATGTTCTATTTACTCTGACTTCTTTTAAATCTCCGCAACAAACTTGATTAACAGATCCTAACAAAGGATTTCTGTTTACCCTTTCTCCTTCTTTAGCACAACTTAATTTAACTCTGCACCTTTCGCGATGGGCAATTTTCACACCTGCTTTTTTAGCTTCACAGATATTATTATAAGTCTTTCCGTCTTCTCCACAGACCGGAAGATTAATATTGGCACAAATAGAATTTCCATTTTCATCATCTGTAAATCCTAATCTCATTTCTATAATTCTAATAGCGTTTTTTGATAAGGAAGTAGAGACTGTTGCTTGTCCGAAAGCTCTTCCCAAGTTTTCTTCTTCAAAATATTTTTCAACAGATTCTAATTTTTCTTCAGCTTCTTCTACCAATCTAAAGACAGCAGGCATTTCTTCTTTATTGATATCTTTTTCAATTATTAGGTTTTCAGCTTTTTCTAATAGGTTTTCTGCTTGTTTAATCTGGTTTTCAGCTAATTCTTCAGGATTTTTTACCAGCGAATATTTGTTTTCTATTTTTTCAACATTTCTTTCTTTTGCTTCTTTTATAACTTTCTTTAATTTCTCAGAAAATTCTTTTCCTTCCAGAGTAGTTATTATATCTAAGTGCTTTAATTTATCTCCGCTTATTTTATCAAGATATTCCTTGAATTTTTCTTGTTCTTCTGGAGAGAGCTCTTCCAATCTTTTGCGCAATCGCTCTAATATTTGTTCTTTTTTCTCTTCCATTTTTTGTTTTACATCTTCTGGGAGTTTCTCCATCAAGTCATTAACTAATTCCAAATTTTTAAATTCTTTGAATTTACTACCTTTTAACATCTGTAAGTTTTTTTCTAATCTTTCAGGAATTTTATCCTTATCTTCAAGTTTTAACATAACTTCTTTAAAATTTTCTAGATGTCTTTCTCTGGCTTGTTCTATTTTTTCAAAAACTTCGGCAGGAACTTGCTCTTCCAATTTTTGAAGTAGTCTTTGGTGTAAAGCTTGGTGTCTTATAAATTTATCCAGGAATTTCCCTACCTCTTCATTCTCTTGGGCTTTTTCTTTTATTTTTTCTGCAAACTTTTTTGTTTTTTCAACCTCATTTTGATAACCTTCAACAGCTTTATTTATAGCTTCTGGATTTTTATTCTTTCGTATCATCTCTTTTAATTCCATCAATCTTTCATTCGCAAATCTTGAATTTAATTCTGCTTTTACCCTGGGATTAAAAGCAAAGAAAGACCGAATTTTCCTTGCCCAGTTTTTCAGGAAATAAAAAGGGTGGTCGGGTAAAACCTTTGGTTCACCAACTTCGAGGTCAGATGGCTGGACATCTTCATCAAGGTTCACTTCTTCCATTGCTTCAAGAGAGGTTTCTTGGGCGAAAACAGCGTTCCCCACAGTTAAAGCAAAGATTATTAAACCTAATAATAAGAATTTAGTTGTGTTTATCATATTGTTAATAATAAGTATGTTAATAAATTGTTTTACCTTTTCTTTTCTACTTCTATTTTCGCTTTTTTGATAAATTTTGTCAATTTTATTTGACCCAAGTCTTTTCCATTATGTCTTGGTCTTACTGCTCTTGTTTTCATTTCTTTATCTCCCACAACCAAAAGATAGGGGATTTTCTGAAGCTCTCCATTTCTGATTTTTTTGGATAAGGTTTCATTTTCATCTTTAACCTCACATCGGAAATTATTTTCCCTAAGCTTTTTTCCAACCTCTTTGGCATATTTTTTATTTTTTGAACCAACCGATATTACCCACATTTGTTCGGGAGCCAACCACAAAGGCAGATTGCCTGCATAATTTTCTAATAAAACTCCCAGAAACCTTTCCAGAGAACCGAGTAAAGCTCTATGAATTATATAGGGTCTTTGCTTTCTTCCTTTTTTATTAATATAAGTTATATTGAATCTTTCAGTTAGGTTGAAATCTACCTGAATTGTTGTGCACTGCCAGGGCCTTCCCAAAGAATCTTTTACTTTAATGTCAATCTTTGGACCGTAAAATACTCCTTCGCCTTTATCAAGACAATATTTCAGCTTTTCTTTTTCAAGGACATATTTTAAGGCCTTTGTCGCTTTTCTCCATCCTTTTTCTGTACCTACATATTTTTTAGGCCTGGTAGAGAGGTAAATGTCAAATTCTTTGAAGCCAAAGGTTCGAAAGATCTTCAGGCTGTGCTCTAATAGCTTTGCGGTTTCGTCAAATAATTGTTCTGAGGTGCACCAGATATGGGCATCATCTTGGGTAAAGCCTCTTACTCTCATCAAACCATGCAGAACTCCTGATTTCTCATAACGGTAAACAGTACCGAATTCCGCATATTTAATCGGCAGGTTTTTATAACTTCTTATCTTGGATTGATAAACTTTTATATGAAAAGGACAGTTCACTGGTTTTAATATATACTGTTCTTTTTCAACTTTTATTGGAGAATACATATTTTCTCTATAAAAATCCCAATGACCTGATTTTTTCCAGAGGTCTATTTTGCCAATATGGGGGCTGATTATCCATTGATATCCTGCAGAAGTCAATTCTTGATAGAGATAATCCTTGATAATCTTTAGCAAAATAGCTCCTTTTGGATGCCATATAGGTAATCCGGCTCCTACATCTTCATCAAAAGAAAACAGTTCTAATTTTTGACCTAAAAGACGGTGGTCTCTTTTCTCAACTTCTCTTAGGTTAAAAAGGTAATTATCTAATTCTTTTTTTGTCTTAAAACCCACTCCGTAAATCCTAGTTAACATTGGTCTTTTTTCATTTCCTCTCCAATAAGCACCGGCTGTCTTTGTTAATTTAAAGGCATCAGGATTTATTTCTTTTATTGTTCTGACATGGGGACCTTTGCATAAATCAGTAAAATCTCCGCTTTCATAAAAAGTTGCCTTTCCTTTTGGTAATTCATTCATTAACTCCAGTTTATAAGGTTGATTCTTGAATATCTTATTAATTTCTTGTTTTGATAACTTCATTTTTCTAAAAGAGATTTTCTTCTTAATGATTTCTTTCATCTTGTTTTCAATTTTCGGTAAATCATCTGTATTCAAAGCTCCTTTAGGGAAGCTAAAATCATAATAAAACCCATTTTCAATAACAGGCCCTATGCCGAATTTTACTCCAGGGAATAATTCTTGGACAGCTGTTGCCATTATGTGCGCTAATGAATGACGAATTGTTTCAATTTTTGCCATAGTTTTATTGGTTCTTATCTTATTTAATTTATTATAAAGCGACTTTTAATAAAAAACAAAACCTCTTTTTCCAAGAGACTAGTTAGTTTAATAAAAATCTTAAAATACTAATCTAGCCTCTTTACAAAGAGGTAGTGGTAGTAGTAGTTGTTAGGATTCTTAAATTCATTTTCCTAATTTTTATGTTAAAGGGGTAATAATTTTTTGTCAAGATTGTTTATAATTATGCTTCCACAATTTCTTCAATGCTTTCACAAATTAATTTGAGAGAATCCTGTCTATTATCAACCCTTCCTAAGATAAAAACAATTTTGTTTTCTTTAAAAGCAGTAGGATTTCTTTCCACCATTGTCGGAAAAACAACAACTTCAATTTTATCTGATAAGTCCTCCACATTCATGAAGAGCATTGGTCTTCCTGTTTTGGTAATGATTTTTTTGATTTTTGAAATAATCCCTCCAATTCGAATAGAACGATTTTTAATAAAATAACTTGAAGAACCTGAGTTTAAATCAGAAATTTTAGTTGTTTTCTTTTCTAAAATATCTTTAAAATCTTCCAGAGGATGCGAGCTTACAAAAAGCCCCAAGAGTTCTTTTTCCCAGGCTAACTTTTTTTGTTTTGTTGCCGGTTCAATCGGTTCTAAATGAATCTTATTATTAAACTTCATTCCATCAAAAAGCCCTTTTTGACCCGTAGCTAATATTTTCTGATTCTCGCGATTGCGTCCTAAAATCTTTTCTAAATTAAATAACAGGAGATTTCTCTCAGCCAATCTATCAAAAACCCCTGCCTTAATAAGACTCTCTAATGATTTTTTATTTAAATCCCTTGAACTTATTCTTGGAACAAAGTCGTTAATCGATGTAAAGGAACCATTCTTTTTTCTTTCCTGAATTATGGTTTCTACAACCTTTTCGCCAACATTTTTAATTGCGAATAGACCAAAACGGATTTGTTTTTTATGAGGAATTACCGTAAAGTTTCTCCAGCTCTCATTAATATCAGGAGGGAGAATGCTAATACCCATTTTTTTGCATTCTTGAATTAAATAGCCAATTCTTTCAACGTCAGCTTTTTCCGAAGTTAAGAGAGCTGCCATAAACTCAACAGGAAAATGTGCCTTTAAAAAAGCTGTTTGGTAAGCAATGGTAGCATAGGCCGTTGAATGTGCTCGATTGAATCCATAGCGTGCAAAAGGCAGAATCCACTGCCAGAGCTTCTGGGCAATTGTTGACTCTATCCCATTCTTCTTCATTCCCTCTAATAGTTTTTCTTTTTGAGCGACAAGTAATGATTTAATTTTCTTTCCTACTGCTTTTCTTAAGATATCAGCTTCAGAGAGGGTAAAACCGGCTAATTTTTGAGCAATTAACATCAACTGTTCTTGAAATACTAATAAACCGTAAGTCTTTTTTAAAATATCTTTTAATTTAGGATGTAAGTATTCAACTTCTTTTTTTCCTTTTTTCCTGGCAATATATTCAGGAATAAGCGACATTGGACCCGGCCGATAAAGAGCTAACATAACAATGATATCTTCAAATTCTGAAGGTTTTAGTTGCCTTAAGTATCTTTGAAAACCCCCTGACTCTAATTGAAAAACGCCTATAGTTTGCCCTTTTTGTAATAATCGATAGGTTGCCCTGTCTGTAAGAGGAATGTTTTCAATATCAATTTTTTTCTTTCTAACTGCATAAATTCTGGTTAATGTGTCTTCAATAATTGTTAGATTTTTCAATCCCAAAAAGTCCATTTTTAAGAGACCCAAATCTTCCACCGCATGCATTTCATATTGGGTTACAATACTGGTGTCATCCTGGGTTGGATGCTGGAGAGGAACGATGTTGTCTAAGGGGTCTTTTGAGATTACCACCCCGCAGGCGTGGGTTGAGGCGTGACGAGCTACTCCTTCCATTTTTTTTGCAAAGTTAATTAATTTCTCAGCTTTTTCATCTGTTTCGTAAAGCTGTCTGAACTCAGGAATTTTTGCCAAGGTTTCATCTAATTTATACCCAAAAGGAATCATTTTTGCGACCCTATCACAATAGATATAAGGGTAGTTGAGTGCCCTTCCAACATCTCTTATGGCAGCACGGGCTGCCATTGTTCCAAAAGTAATAATTTGAGCCACCTTGTCTTTTCCATATTTTTGAGTTACATATTCAATAACCTCATCTCTTCTTCTGTCTGTAAAGTCAAGGTCAATATCAGGAAGCTCGTTCCTCCCAATATTTAAAAATCTCTCGAACAAGAGATTGTATTTTAAAGGGTCAATGCTTGTAATACCCAAGACATAAGCTACCAATGAGCCTCCAATAGAACCCCTGCCAGGACCGACAACGATTCTTTTTTCCTTTGCCCAATTAACAAAGTCTTGAACAATTAGGAAATAAGAGGAAAAACCCATTTTTTTAATCATTTCTAACTCATAATTCAATCTATCTAAGACTTCTTTTTTTGGGAGAACTCCAAACTTTTTCTTTACTCCCCGAAGACATAACTCTTTTATATATTCATCAGGTGCTTGCTTATTCGGTGTTTCAAAGTGAGGCAGTTTTGTTTTTCCTAAAACAAAATTAAAATTACAACTTTGAGCTATTTTTTGCGTATTTTCAATAGCTTGGGGTACATCCTTAAAATCTTCAATCATTTTTTCAGGTGGCCTTAATGAAAAATCATCTGCTTTCATTGTCAGTCTTTCAGGGTTATTTGGGTCGGCTCCTGTATTAATAAGCATTAAGAGATCCTGAGCTTCTGCATCTTCTGGTTTTAAATAATGAGAATCATTTGTAGCTATTAAAGGAATATTCAATTCTTTCGAAATTAAAATAAGTCCTTGATTAACAGTTTTTTGTGCTTTTAAGTTTGGATGATGCTGTAATTCCAAATAAAAATTTCCTTTACCTAAAATATCTTGATATCTTAAAGCGGTTTTTTTAGCTTCCTTAATTTTTTTTGCCAGGATTAATTGGGGAATTTTTCCCAGAACGCAGGCTGAGGCACCAATAAGTCCCTCTGAACATTGGGCTAATAATTCTTCATCAATTCTTGGCTTGTAATAAAAACCTTCCAGATGAGCTTTTGTTAAGAGTTTTACTAAATTTTTATAACCTTTTTCATTTTTAACTAATAAAATTAAGTGGTATCTTACATTATCAATATTTGGCCTTTTTTGATGCATGCTTTGCAAGGCCATATACATTTCACATCCTATTATGGGCTTTATTCCTCTCTTTTTTGCTTTTTTAAAAAATTCAACCGCCCCATAAATAGCTCCGTGGTCAGTTAGCGCTAAAGAATCCATTCCTAATTCTTTTGTATAGTTTAAAAGTTCATCGATCTTTGGAAGACCATCTAAGAGAGAATAATGGCTGTGAACATGAAGGTGGGTGAATTTTGACATAGTGATTTAGTAGTTGGCTTTTCGCATACAATTACCTCATTTTACTTTCTTGTTGATAGCGAGTCAAATTTATCTTTTTCTACTTATTTAAACAAAAAAATTAGGGATTATAAGAACCTTGCCCTCGGCAAGAACCTTGATTCTCGCTTCGTTCGAATTAAAAAAATAAACTCTTTTATTAGAGTTTAAAAATATTTGGAAGACTGATAATTTGGGGCTGTTGCGGATTTAACATACATGTTTTACCTTTGCTCTTCAGGACTCGAGTCCTTACTTGCCAAATTATCAGTCTTTTTCCTATTCGTCCGAAATGGACAAAATATATGGACAAAATATAAAGAACAAAAAAAAGAAAAAAAATAGAGTTTGAAAGGAGAAAGATAGTTATAAAATCTTAATATCAATTTGATCTTCATCTAATCCAAATCTATTCATGATTTTAACTACTTCATATTTGGAAGTAGCAGAAAAATGCTGATTTGAGCGGAAAGCTAAGATTGGATTAGTATCTAAATCTATCTTATCACCCACTTCAAGTCGCTTAGGCTTAAGATGGAAATAAGAAGAGTTAATGACAGTAAATTTTTCTCCTTTTTTATTTTTAACGAACCTTATTTTATATTCTTTCATACCATAATTATACATCCATTTTAATAACTTGTCAAGCATTTGGCTTTGTTCTTTTTGTGGTAATTTAAGATAAGAACCTTCTGCGAAGTAGAAGAACCTTGTTTTCGCTTCGCTCAAATAAGAACCTCTCACTGCGCTCGAGAACCTTGATTCTCGCTTCGCTCGAATTAAGAACCTTCTGTGAAGCAGAAGAACCTTGATTCTCGCTTTGCTCGAATTATAATAAACAAATGAGATATCCAAATTTTTCTGAAGAAAAAAAATTATGGAAAAAGGGATTTAAGAAAGTTGTTGGGTTAGACGAGGCAGGGAGGGGACCGCTTTCAGGACCTGTGGTGGCGGCAGCAGTTTTAATAAAATCTATTCGTAAAATTCGTGCTAAATTCGTAGATATTCGCGATGTCAAGGATTCTAAGAAATTAAGTCCTAAAAAACGGGAGGAGCTTTATAAAATTTTAATAAATCATCCTCAGATAAAATGGGGGATAGGCAAGGCCTCTGAAAAAGTTATTGATAAAATTAATATTTTAGAAGCTACAAAATTAGCAATGAAGAGAGCAGTGAAAAACTTAGAAAAGAAGATTAAGAAGAAAAAGAGATTAAATTTAATTGAATTTTTAATATTAGATGGGAGAATGAAACTTGATTTAGATATTCTACAAAAATCAATTATAAAGGCAGATAATAAAGTTTTTTCCTGCGCTGCAGCCAGCATTATTGCAAAAGTAAGCCGTGACAGAATGATGAGAAGGTATGGCAAAAAATACCCTCAATATGGGTTTTCAAAGCATAAAGGATATGCGACCAAACTCCACTTAAAGAGATTAAAGAAGTATGGGCCTTGTTCAATCCACCGCAAATCCTTTAGACCAGTAAAAAAATTGTTAAATTATTAAATGGCTAAATGGTTTTCCCTTGCAATTTTGTTAAATTTATCATACAGTTATAGATTAAACTATTTAATCATATAACTATTGGACCATTTTCTGCTATGGCTGTCCCAAAAAAGAGAACGACCAAATCAAGAAGAGATAAAAGAAGACTTCATATTTTTTTAAAGAAGCCTACTTTAGTTAAATGTAAAAAGTGTGGCAAGCAGATGATACCCCACACTGTTTGTTCTTTTTGCGGATATTATAAAGAAAAAGAAATTATTAATGTTTTTGGGAAATTAGACAAAAAAGAAAAGAAAAGGCGAGAGAAAGAAATAAAAATAAAAGAGAAAGGAGATAAAGAAGAGGTTGGTAAAAAGAAGAGACCTTTAAGCTGGCAGCAACTATCTAAGAAAAAATTGTTTAATGGTTAAATTGTTTAATGATTCTACTACCAAAAATTATTAGCCATTTAGCCATATAACCATTTATCCATGGCTAGTCGTCACCTTTCACGTTCAATCGCTATGCAATCTCTATATGAATGGGATTTTTCAGATAGAGAATTAGATTTGAAAAAGATTACCGAAAAAAATCTGAAAGAATTTGGACCCGGATTAGAAAATGAAAGTTTTGTCTGGGAACTGGTAACAGGAGTGGTTGAACATATTGAAGAGATTAATGAAATTATAAAAAAAGCTGCTCCTCAATGGCCCATTGAGCAGATTTCAATTGTTGACCGTAATATTTTAAGAATTGGAATTTTTGAACTGTTGTACGAAGATAAAAAAGCTGTTCCTCCAAAAGTAGCTATTAATGAGGCAATTGAATTGGCAAAATCATTTGGAGGCGAGAATTCAGGAAAATTTATTAATGGAGTTTTAGGAACAGTTTTTGAACTTATTTCTCCTAAAGAAGGTGAGAAACCCTCCGCAGCTTTAGCTGCGGAAGGACAGGAGGTTTTAGAGGACAAAGAAGAAAAAAAAGAACAAAATAATAACAAATAACAAAGATAATAAAGTGAAGGATTTTTCAGAATTTGAGAAAAAAATAAATATTAAATTTAAAAACAAAGACCTTTTGACTCAGGCTTTTGTTCATCGTTCTTATTGCAATGAGCATCCTGATTTTCATTTATCTCATAATGAAAGACTTGAGTTTTTAGGAGATGCAGTATTAGAATTAGTTGTTACAGAAGATCTTTATCAGCAATATCCTAAAAAAACAGAAGGAGAGTTAACTAATTGGAGAGCATCTCTTGTGAACTCAAAGATACTTGCAAGGGTTGCCCAAAAATTAGGTTTTAACGATTTTTTGTTACTTTCACGGGGAGAATCAAAAGAATTGGGTAAAGCCAGAAGATATATTTTAGCCAATACCTTCGAAGCTGTAATTGGAGCAATTTATCTTGACCGGGGATATAAAACTTGTCAGGGTTTTATAAGAAAGCATTTAATAAAAGAGTTGCCCTTAATTATTGAAAAAGGTCTTTATAGAGACGCCAAGTCCCATTTTCAAGAGGAATCTCAGGAAAGAGTAGGAATTACCCCTGCTTATAAAGTATTGAAGGAATGGGGTCCTGACCATGCTAAACATTTTATTATCGGTGTTTTTTTAGAAGAAGAATTGATAGCAGAAGGTGAAGGTTCTTCAAAACAAGAAGCAGAGGAAGAAGCAGCCAAAAAAGCATTAGAAGTTAAAAAATAGTGAAGTGATATGTTAACTATTAGACTATTCAGAGTCGGTAAAAAAAATCAGCCCTCTTTTAAAATTGTTGTGATTGATAAAAGAAAGGCTTCTAACAAAGGCCGCTTTGTAGAAGAGGTTGGTTTTTTAAATCCTTTAACTAAAGAGAAAATTTTGAGAAAAGAAAGGATTAATTATTGGTTGTCAGTTGGAGCAAAGCCATCAGATACCCTTTATAATTTGTTAGTTTCAGAAAAAATTATTGAGGGAAAGAAAATTGCAAAACATAAGAAAGTGAAGAAGGAACAACCAAAAGAAGTGGAAGCTCCAGCTTCGTCCCCCGAAGCTTTAGCGGAGGGGGAAAAACCAGAAGAGATTTCTCCTCCGGAAGAAAAGAAAGAAATTCCAGCTCCTGAAGAGAAAGAAGAAGTTAAAAAACATTCTGAAACAGACGAGAGAAAAACAGACTAAAATTTTCTACTATCTTTCTAAAGTGAGCAAGGTTCGACCTTGCTCACTTTTTTTCTTTTAAAAAATAGTAAATAGTAGGGAAGGATGCAACCTGCTGTGGTAACCTGATGAAAGGGCTTGACAGATTTGAGATACTATGATATAGTACAATTGTTTGAGAATGAGGGAAAAGAAAGGAGAACGAAAATTCAGAAATGGCCTTGACAAAATTTATATATATGATATAATACAGGTGTAATAAGATAAAGAGATTTTCTTTAAAAAATTAAAAAAAAGACCCTCCGTCGTGGAATACTATGGAGGGCAAAGGGAGAGAGTCATAATTACATTTTTTAGTTCGTAATTATGAATAATAATTAGTCACTAGATTTAGCGATTAATATCAGGCGGCTCTCTCTTTGAGAGCCGCCTGTTAGTTTGGAAAACATAGTTCATTGAAACAAAAACTTGAAAGTCTTCTCCAAACATACCTCTAATCTGGCAATTGTCAGAAAAGGAGGACTGTGCCTCGCCGAAGCTTTAGCGGAGGCGGGAGGGAGAGGGATGGGGGAGAGAGTCCTAAAAAAAGGAATACTTACAGAGAGAAATCTCCTACTGGATACGCGGTGAAATATTCCCTTATCTGGGGGATTAAAGATTTCTTAAAAAGAGAAAACGGGGCATTCACTATAAAGCTTTAAAAAGCAATTAAAAATTTAGGCCCGTACAGTTTTTTCTCAAAAAATAACTTTCCTTCATCCCTCTCTCTGAATAGAGGAGAAAAAGACCCTCCGTCGCTAAAGCTATGGAGGGTAAAAGGAGAGAGCCCCGAAGTAGAACAGAGTTCACTAAGGGGTAAAAAAAACAATAGTTCTTTGTTTAAAAATGTTCTTTCAAATCTCTCGAGTCTGTATCACTCGACAGGTTTGAGAGCTGGTAGGTTAGTGCGGAAACGTAGAAAGAACCGTTTCTGCCGCTGAGTAGGGATGCTGATTAAGTTCTAAGAGATTGTTCCTACATCCTTTTTTACAATAAATAAACGTGTTAATGGGGGACATTGACAATCTGGGGGTAAGAGATTTTCTCCCAACCGCAGAAAAATCTATTTGTTGTGAAGGACCCCGCACCATTCGGTACAGGGCATGGGAGAGAGTAGGACTAGTAGCAGTCTCTTGGATAAATCTCCTTGAAAGGCAACTTACCGACCGGTTTCCATAGTAATGAGATCGGCCGGCATAACAGAATTAACCCATCCAGTTGTGCCGGGAAATTTCATTATTATAAGAGTGAAGTAGGGAGTACGTTGATAACTAAAATTGAATAAGAAAAGGAGAGAATCTAAGCTCAAACTTGGTTATCAATCTTGGTAGACAGGTTTGAGTCTATGATTCTCTTGAGATAAGACTCAAGGCGGACGACCTGCCTCGGGGAGACCCGGAACCCGATGGGAGTAAAAAATGAGTGATGAAAAATGGTAGATAAAAGAAAATTGAGTGAAAAAGAAAAGGACGAACTTTTAAAAAAAACTACTGCAGCAATGATAAAGGAAATTTTAGAAAAAGCAAACATTGTAATTCCAGAAAATGTTTTTGAGAAGATAATTAATGTTGCTGTACTAATTTCTTCAGTTCAAGAAATAACAGTTACAGTCCCAAATGCAATTCCAAAATAATTTTTTATAATTTTTTTCTATTTTTTTCTTTTTTGTAAAAAAAGAAAAAAGAAAGATGGGTTTATATGGGTTTCTGTCTTTCCCAGCCCGCCAGAATTCTATTTGACGGTCTGAGAAAGGGTGGAACGAAATTGCCCTTAGGGTTAAGGCGCACGTTGAAAAAAAATAAAAAGGGAAAGAAAGGAAAGTACTACCCGAATAGGCAGCACTTTGTGTATCTCTAAAACTAAAAGAGGTATTCAGTGTGCTACCTGTTCGCTGTGTAGTAGTAATTAATATCTCAAACAGCTACTAGCAGGTAGCGGAGATATTAAAAATGAAAAAAGATAAAATTGAAACAAAAAAATTAAAACCAGCCATTTTTGAAGGCCCCTGCGGCTGGGGCTGGGTAAATCTTCAGGAATTAGCGGAGATTATTGGGAAAAACCCAGAGGATATATGGTACTCTTTCTTTGGATTAACCAAAGATATAGAGTACGGGATATTATCTTGGAGCTTGGATCTTGAAGAAATGATCCAGGACGAAGAAAGAGAACCAACCAGACAGGAATTTAAAAAGCTATATGTTCCTGCCGGTTGGGCAATGGATGTTCTTAGAGCCGTAGAGCTCGGTACAGAACACATTGAACTCATCCATCACCCTCATTTAAAAGAGAGTGATGAGTGTCCTCTGGGGACGCTAAATTGCTCCTTTTGTGGCTGCGATTTTGTCGCAGCTGTGGGAATAAAGGAGGACGGCAGTCCAATAGAAGATGACTAAGTAGTTTCTTCCAATCTTTCTTATTCAAATTATTTTTTTCAGAACACCTTTCATTTCGAGAGGTGTGGGAAAAAGGTTTGAGAGTGGGACTTTCAAACCTAATCTTTCTTGAGTTCATTTCTTATTAGAAGTGGATTCAAGGTGAGGTTAAGAATTTCTATTTTTTTCCAAGTTGTAAAAACTTTTACGATTTGGAAAAAGGTGGAATAAAAAACCTGCCTGCCGAGGGTCGGCAAGCAAAACGAGTGTTCATTAAAAGAATAAAAAGGAAAGTAACTATAGATAGATTAGGGTTGTTTGTTATATCTGAATTTCTGGTCGAAAAATCCTTTTTAGGTAAATGAGGTTCACCTTACTTATTAGTCTGTTTAGTAGGTAGAGTGAACCACATTTACCAAAAAATATTTAAATTTTTAAAAAAAATTAAATAAAAAAAGAGGATTAAAATGAAATGTTTTAAAACTATTGAAGACCAAATTTGTGTTGGGATCCCGGTCGACCAAAATCCCTATCCACATGTGACATTAGGGGAGGGAGGTCATAAGAGAGCTACATGGGTTTCAATCGGGAAACGGGACGTGGACATAATTAGTAGCCAGGGAAAAATTCTTAGGGCGGGAGTTATTGCATTAAGAGACAAAGAGACAAAAGAATTAACGGGGAAGTTTTTAATCGTCGCTGAACGACCTACAGCAGATAATCGGATTTTACTCCTTTGGAGGATAAAATCAGGTTATCGGGGGTCGGCAGGAATTAATGCCGACAGAAATGTACAGGTGATTGCCATAGATTCATCTTGGCATAGCGGAGGGGGTGCCCTTGGGGAGACAGCGGAGATCCTGGTTGTATTAAATCCAGGCGATGAGCTTCGAGCTCACCGAACAGGGAGGAGAGTTGAAAACAAAAACTATTTGTTACTTCGATATGATGGGAAAAATATCGAAGTAAAAATCGGTGATGAAAATATTATTGATAATGGAAACTACGAAGGGGATTATTTATGATTCAAGGCCCTCTGTCAGTTGAAGTTCTACTCTACGAGGCGTGGCCACAAAAATGCACGCCAGTAGAGGATTTGGAGAAGGCGAAGATTCCCATAGCCCCACGAAAAATTTTTCATAAAAAGTGGGGTGAGCAAATTCTTGGCTACAAAGTAGCTAGATTCTGTTTCGGGACCTGTCACTCTTGTAGTGACGAGTGTCCCAGGAATGGTGCTACTCCTTACGGTGAATTCAAATGCTCTCTCCTAGAAAACTTGATGGAGAGAGTAAGAGATGACAAAGTGGATTTTGTTCATTGTCCACGTGCTTTGTTAACCAAAGACAGCTTTTTTTGGGTTTACCTTGGCACGTGCTATGCGCACGCACCACCCACTGGAAAAGATATGGATCGCTATTATAACGATCCAGATGAAGATTGGTTTTCTTGGTGATTTCAGTTAAATCAAAAAAATATTAATTAGACGCTGGGGATTGGTGATCTAGATACCGGTAGGCAGCAGGTTTGGCCAATGATCCGTGAGGAAAGAGCCGTAGGCGTCAGTTTTTTTCTGCGAAAACGCAGAGATAAGAATTCTAAAACACCTCTCGTTTCGAGCGGTGTGGGAAAAAGGTTTGAGAGTGGGACTTTCAAACCTAATCTTTCTTGAGTTCATTTCTTAAAGAAGTGGATTCAAGGTGAGGTTTGGATAGTCGTCGTGAGGCTGTGAGTCGTTCTGATTGAGGGCGGATCGGGGAAACAGTGTGAAGTTGTCCCTGATCCGAAAGGAGAGGGGATTAGAATCTCTCTCCTCTGAACACTGTTTCTCGATTCGGATAATCTCAGTCGAGTGGCTCGTAGCCTTATGACGGCTATTCTAATTTATTTGACGTATTCTATTTAATATGATATAATAAAAATGTCGTACAGCGACATTAGAGTCATAAAGATTCTCCTTTCCTGTGCCATCTTTATGATGGTAGGGAAAGGAATGAAGGAGAAAAAATAAATCTTTAAATAAGGTTTCCTTTATTCCTTTCCTTGAAGAAAGGTTTAATTACTTGACATGTTTTAGATAATAAATATAATAAAAACATTGGTAGCTTTTTCAGCATAGCCTATTCTCCGAATGATTGAAGGAGGGGGAAGCTGCAAAGGTCGGGCTACTTGAATAATGAAAAAATCAGTTAATTCTGTAGGAATATGGCAAAAGAATCAGCAGATAAAGAATTTCTTGAATTCCTAATCAAAGCCTTAGTTGATAACCCAGAAGACGTCAAAGTTGATAGAAGAGTTGACGAAATGGGAGTTTTACTTTCTTTAAAGGTAAACCCTGAGGACATGGGACAGATCATTGGTAAGGCTGGATCTACTGCTAGGGCTATTCGAAATTTAGTTCGAATCGTCGGTCTTAAAAATCACGCCAGAGTGAATTTAAAGATCGAAGAGCCAGTAGGAGGTGCTGCTAGAGACAAGAAAGCTCCAGCAGACGAAGGATTAGAGGATTTAAAACTCTAAATTTTAGAGATTTACTCTTAAAGAAAACGGTGCTATTATGATTAGTAGCGCTGTTTTCATTTTGAGCAAAAAATAATGTTTTACGTTTTAAGTTTCACGCTTTAAGTAATTATGTTACGTTTTGATATTATCACAATTTTTCCAGAAATATTTGACTCTTATTTAAAAGAGAGTTTAATTGACAGAGCTCAGAAAAAGAAGCTAATAAAAGTTAAGGTTCATAACTTAAGGAAATGGACTACTGACCGCCATCAAGTAGTTGACGACAGGCCTTATGGGGGAGGAATAGGAATGGTTTTAAAAGTTGAACCAATTTATAAAGCAGTAAAAGAGATTAAGAGAATTAAGAGATTAAGCAATAGAAAGAGAAAAGTTATTTTATTTACACCACGGGGTAAAAAATTCAATCAAAAATTAGCTTTCTCTTTCAGTAAACTTAATCAGCTCATTTTGATTTGCGGCAGATATGAAGGAGTTGATGAAAGAGTGGCAAAACATTTAGCTAGTATGGAATTATCAATAGGGGATTATGTTTTAATGGGAGGAGAACTACCGGCTATGGTAGTGATAGAGACAATTGCAAGACTTATCCCCGGCGTTTTGGGAAAACCTCAACTATTGAAAGAGAGGATAACAAAAGGAAAAGGGTTTATTGAGTACCCTCAATATACCCGACCTGAAGTCTTTAAACCTCGCCTTCGCGGACGCTCCGGCGGGCGAGGGAAAAAAAGCGTAATATGGAGAGTGCCAAAAGTTCTATTATCAGGCAATCACAAGGAAATTGAAAAATGGCGTAAAGAAAGAACAAAGATTATTAAGAAATAGCATTTGTTAAGGTGTTTTATTGATGTATCCTAAAAAATAAGCTAATATAAACGGTAATTAATCGGGTGGTTGGCAGAGCAGCGATTGCACTAGTCTGTAAAACTAGCGTCCTCTGGACTTCGGGGGTGCAAGTCCCTCACCACCCACAAATTTTGCAAGAATATGCCGAGATAGCTCAGTTGGTAGAGCATTCCCATGGTAAGGGAAAGGGCACGAGTTCAAGTCTCGTTCTCGGCTTAGAAACCATGGCAAAAAGAAAAAAACCATTTGTAAAAATGATGTGTACGGTTTGTAAAAGAGTTAATTATCACACCCACAAATCAAAGAAGATGGTGAAGGAGAAATTAGAATTGAAAAAACACTGTAAATGGTGCAGGAAGCATACTTTACATAAAGAAACAAAAAAGTAATAGTTGGCTTAAAATATATGGGGGCGTAGTGAAGTGGTATCATGGGAATCTCCAAAATTCCAGTCGGGGGTTCGACTCCCTCCGCCCCTGCATGAAAAAGATAAAGATAAATATGCCAAAATTTCTTTTAGGGATTCCATTAGTTTTAATATCCTTAAGGATTTATTTAGCACTTATTTCTGGTTATTTTCTTGCAAAACTTTTATCTGGAAGATTTAATTCTGTCATTCTTACTATTGGTAGCTATGAACTACACTTTCACCACTGGATGATGGGTATTATTGGTTTAATTTTTATTCTCCTATATAGCTTTTCTCCAGTAATAGAGAATCTTATATTTGGATTTTTGGGCGGTTTGATTTTCGAAGGAGTTTCATCTTATCCTGATTGGCATAAAATTTTAACTAAAAAAAGAAATTAAGAATTTTATTTCTATCTTTATTTAAATTATGACATTAAGTGTGAAAAAAATTATAGGAGCTCTGGTTATTATTTCTATTTTTTCTATTTTTATCTATCAGACTTATTTTAAAAAAGAAAAATTAGATTTTACTTTGGCGGAAGTTATGAAGGGAGATGTTTTGCAAGAAGTTTTAGAAACGGGTCAGGTTAAAAAGGAAGAAAAAATAAATCTTAGTTTCAAATCAGCAGGCATAATTGAAAAGACATATGTTGAGGTTGGAGAAGAAGTCAAAGAGAGAGATATATTAGCGAAGTTAGAAAATACTCAATTGAAGATTCAATTACAGGAAGCTGAAGCTAACTTAGAGCTAAATCAAGCTCAACTGAATAAATTGTTAAGGGGAGCGAGTTCAGAAGAAATTCAAATTACACAAACTAGTGTTGATAATGCCAAGATTTCTTTAGCAACGGCAAAGCAAAAGTTAGAAGATATAAAAGAACAGGGAGAAGAAAATTTGGAAGCAGCCTACGAAGATGCTTTAAATGTTTTAAATGATTCTTACTTGAAAATTTCCAATACTTTTAATACGGCAGATTTAATTCAGAGAACATACTTTATAAATGCCGATCAGCAGGGATTTAGGGTCAGGGAAAATAAGGATAGAATAGAGAATGCTTTAAACCGAATAAAACCTTATTTAGACACTGCAAAAGCCACCCAAAAATATGAGGATATTGATATTACTCTTTCTAAAATGAAAGGAGATTTAGAGATTGTTTCTGATGCTTTAAAAATTATTAGAGACACATGTGAAGACCAGGCTTATAAAAATACCGTTTCCTCTACCCATAAGAGCTCTTTAGATACTGACCGGGGATATATTAATACTGCTTTGACAAATGTTGTTAATTCTCAACAAACAATTTCTTCAACTAAAACAACAAATGTAATTAATATTAATACTTACCAAGGAAAAATTGATTTAGCTGAAGGAGAATTAAAAGCAGCAGAGGATAACCTGGCAAAAATTATAGCTCCTCCCAGACAAGAAGACATTGATTTGTACCAAGCCCAGACGAAACAGGCAACAGCAAAGATTCGGCTTTTAGAAAAACAAATTGAAGACACTATATTGAGAACCCCCGTTGATGGACAGGTGGTAAAAGTAAACAAAAGCATAGGTGAGATAGTCCAGTCAACACTTCAAGATGCTGTAATTATTCTTCTTCCTTCCAGTCCCTTTAAAATAGAAGTAGATATTTATGAAGAAGATATTATTGACATTAAAGTTGATAATCCAGTAGAGATTACTTTAGTTGCTTTTTCAGACGAGATTTTAAAAGGCAAAGTAATTTCAATTGACCCGGCAGAAAAGTTGATTGGGGGAATAGTTTATTATGAAGTAACTATTGACTTTGAGGAAACCAAGGAAGGGATTAAACCGGGCATGACAGCTGATATTATTATTGAAAGTGATAAAAAGGAAAATGTATTAGTTATTCCAAAAAGGGCAGTAAAGAAAATGGATGGCAAAAAAATAGTTCAGGTTTTTAAGGACGGCGAGGTTAAAAAACGAGAAATAGAAATTGGCTTGGAAGGAAATGAATATATTGAAGTTATTTCCGGGCTGCAAGAAGGAGAAGAAGTTGTTATTGATTAGAAAATATAAGAACCTGCCTCTCTAACGCTCGGCAGAACCTTGATTCGTTAAGGTATAAATATATATTGAATTATGGCAGAGCCATTGATAAAATTAGAGAATGTCTGGAAAATTTACCAGTTAGGAGAAGTAGAACTTACTGTTTTAAAGGGAATAAGCCTGGAAGTATTTCCGGGTGCTTTTGTTACAATAATGGGACCATCGGGTTCTGGTAAATCAACCCTTCTGCATATTATCGGTTGTTTAGATATTCCCACTAAAGGTGAGGTTTTTTTGGAAGGACAGAATGTTGCAGGACTTTCTGAAGATGAGCTTGCCCAGATTAGAGGACAAAGAGTTGGATTTGTTTTTCAGCAATTTAATTTGCTTCATAATCTTAATGCTCTTGAAAATGTAATGCTTCCAATGATTTTTCAAGGCGTTGCTGAAAACAAGAGAGTAGATAGAGCAAAGAAATTACTCGCCTCTATAAATTTAGGAAAAAGAATTTTCCATAGGCCTGGTGAGCTTTCTGGGGGAGAACGGCAAAGGGTCGCTATTGCCAGAGCTTTATCCAATGACCCTGAGATTATAGTTGCTGATGAGCCTACTGGGAATTTAGATTCTACTACTGGAAAGATGATTATGGAGATTTTAATCGACCTTCATAAAAAAGAAAAAAAGACCATTGTTGTTGTAACTCACGATCCTCATATTGCAGAATACACTGAAGAGGTAATTAATATTAAGGATGGACAAATAGTTGCTAATCATGAAACAGCTGGAAAAGTTCTATGGGAAAAGCAATAAAAGAACATATCAAAATCGCTATAGGAAGTTTAAGAACAAGACCTCTGAGAAGCTGGTTAACTATGATTGGTGTTATTATTGGTGTTTTTCTGATTATGTCATTGCTCTCTTTAAGTGAAGGAATAAAAACAGCGGTTATGCAGCAACTAAGGATGATGGGCAAGGATTTAATTATGATAATGCCCGGTGAACTCACTGATATAATGACTACCTTTGCCGGAGGATTAGAACTAACTGATGATGATATTAAAGCGATAAAAAAAGCAGAGGGAGTAGATGTTGTTATTCCTATGACCTATAGGGGAGAAGCAATGAGATATCAAGGAGAAAAAAGAACAGTTTTATTATGCGGAATTCCCTTAGAGGAAAGCTTGGATATACTTAAAACTGATATAGGCTTTGAATTAGTAGAAGGACGTTGGCCAATTCCTGGAAAAAGAGAAATTTTTGTTGGTTTTTTAGTGCCCGAAGAAATTTTTCCTGGAATGAAAACAGAAACTCAAATTACTCTCAAAGGAAAGCAGTTTGAAGTTGTCGGAGTATTAAAATCTGTAGGGAGTAAACAAGACGACTCTCAGGTTTATATAGATTTAGATATTTACCGAGAAATTACCGGAGAGAGAACAGGGGCTAAAATAGCTATGGCTAAAGTTAAACCAGGTTATTCAGCAGATGAAGTAGTTGAAAACATAAAAGAAAATCTTGAAGAAAGCAGAAAGAGGAAACGGGGAGAAGACTTACCATCTTATACGGTTATTAGCAGTGAAAAAATGACTGATATAGTAGGCAACATAATGGGTTTGATACAAATAGCAATTTTTGGCTTTGCTTCAATAGCTATTGTTGTTGGAGGAATAGGAATAATGAATACTATGTATACTTCAGTTCACGAAAGAATTCGGGAAATCGGAATTATGAAAGCTGTGGGAGCAAGAAATAAGACCGTCATCACCATCTTTTTAATTGAATCCGGTATATTTGGTTTGGTTGGCGGATTGGGAGGGATAGTTTTAGGATTAGGATTAGCTAAAATAGTGGAAATTTATTGCCAAACCCAAAACCTCTTTTTATTAAAGGCTTCAATTACTCCCCAGCTTGTTCTTTTTGGCTTGGGTTTTTCTTTCTTAATTGGTTGTATAGCAGGCTATTTACCTGCCCGTTCTGCCTCAAAACTCAATCCAGTTGATGCTTTACGTTATGAATAAATACCAGCACGATTAACTGAAGGTTTGCGAAACTATATTCCATTTAAAATTGAGACCAGAGTGTAAGCTTTGGTTTTTTGTTAATCTACTTGGGAGGGATTTTACTATTGACAAATTTAATTATATATGATATAGTTATAAAGGTGGTTTAAAAATGGTAACTAGAAAAGAGATTGAAGAGAAAGAACAAGAAGAATTGTTTCGTAAGGCAAATAAAAAATTCTCTGAAGAACAGAGTAGAATAATCCATGGAATCCAAGTAGTAAAAGAACTTAATGAAGAAGCTGCGAAGCAAAGAATTTTCTAATTTTTTATTTTTTTACTCCAACTAAATAATCTTTTTTTTCCTATTTATTCTCCAAGCCCATAATCCAAACATTGTGGATTTGGAAAAGGAAAAAAAAGATTAAATCAAAGGCTGTCTAGTAATCTAGGCAGTTTTTGTTTGACTTTAACTTTTCACAGATTTATCTTAAGATAATAATATAATAGACAAATCTATGTATTTAGCAATTTTAATAGCAGGATTTGGTGGGGGAGCTGTCAGGGGACTAACTGGGTTCGTGAAACATCAGTATGCTTATAAAAACGTAAAGTTCAAGTTACCTTATTTTTTAGGGATGACCTTTCTTTCTGGATTGATTGGTTTACTATCAGTTATGGCAGTAAAAAACATTGGTTTTACTTTAGAGGATATGTTTAGTCCGGCTTTAAGTTTTATTGTCGGATATGCAGGAGGTGATTTTATTGAAAACATCTATAAAATCATTATTAAAAAATCTTCCCTTTATCCAAAAGAATAATCCTTTAGCGAACGACTAACTTAATAATACCACTATGGCTTTAATTGATAATTTAATTAAAAATGGATGGCTAAAGATTCCGAGAATTATTGAGGCTTTTAAAAAAATTAAAAGAATTGATTTTATGCCTGAAGATGTTAAAGATTTAGCTGAGATTAATGAAGCTTTACCAATAGGTTATGGACAGACAATTTCTCAGCCACTGGTCGTAGCTTTTATGCTCGAACAGTTAGGCCCCCAAAAAGGAGATAAGATTTTAGATATTGGTTCGGGATCTGGATGGACAACAGCTCTGTTGTCTCACGTTGTAGGAAATAAAGGAAAGGTAATAGCCATTGAGATTGTTTCAGAATTAAAGGAGTTTGGAGAAAAAAATGTGTCAAAATACAATTTTGTAGAAAAAGGAATAGTTGAATTTATATGTGCTGATGGTTCAAAGGGATATAAAAAAGAAGCTCCTTTTGATAAAATTTTAGCTTCAGCTTCTGCCCAGAGACTTCCTTCAGCTTGGAAAGAACAACTAAAAATAGGGGGTCGAATTGTTACTCCTATAGGCTCTTCTATCTGGCTTTATGTTAAAAAAACAGAAAATGACTTTGAAGAAATTGAATATCCAGGTTTTGCCTTTGTACCGCTGATAATAGATAACACAAAAAATGGAACAAATAAGTAAATTATTAATCCTTATTTTCTGTCAAATAGTATTCATTTTTTCTCTTCTTGTTTGGCAACAGATATATTTACCTTTGAATCTTTCTGATACTGAGAATAAATTATTCTTAATTGAAAAAGGGGAGAGTTTATTTCAGATTTCAGAGGATTTAGAGAAAGAAAAGATAATAAAAAATAGATTCTTATTTAATTTTTATGTATTTTTAAAAGGTAGCCAGAAAAACCTTCAGGCAGGAGAATATTTCTTAAGTCCTTCAATGAGTATTGCAGATATTGCCCAAAAAATAATTTCAGGTGACATTATTAAAGAAACTATAACAATTCCAGAGGGCTGGAATTTAAGAGATATTGGTTGGTATTTTGAAAACAAAGGAATGTTTCAAGCTGAAGAACTCTTTGAATTAGTAGGTTTTCGTTTAATTGATTGTTCAAAAGTAACTGATTTGCCACAACCTAAAGATTTTAGTTCAGACTATGATTTTTTGAAAGATAAACCCAAGAATATTAGTTTAGAAGGTTATCTTTTTCCAGATACTTACTATATTAAAGAACAAAGAGCAGAAAGCAATGAACAAAGACTTGAGGAAATTGTCAGAAAAATGTTGGATAATTTTGACAAGAAATTAAGTCAGGAGTTGAGAAACGAGATTAATCAACAAGGAAAGACGATTTTTGAGATAGTAACTATAGCTTCTTTATTAGAGAAGGAAGTTAGAATTTTTGAAGATAAAAATATAGTTTCTGGAATTTTGTGGAAAAGATTGAAGAATAATATTCCTCTTCAGGTTGACGCTACCATAACCTATATTACCGGTAAAAAAACAACAAAGGTTTCAAAAGAAGAGACCCAAATTGATTCTCCTTATAATACTTATAAATATAGGGGATTGCCCTTAGGTCCAATCTCTAATCCTGGGCTTGAAAGTATTTTAGCTGCCGTGTATCCTGAAAGTAGTGATTATTTGTATTATCTTTCTACGCCAGAGGGAGAAACTATATTTAGCAAAACTTTAGAAGAACATAACGTTGCCAAAGCCAAATATCTTAAATAACATAAGATTATGAAAAACAAAAGAGTTGTAATAATTATTGCTTTTCGGGATTTTCGAGATGCAGAATATTTTATTCCTCTAGAGATTTTGGAGAGAGCTGGGCTTGAAGTAAAAACAGCCTCAAACAAAAAAGGAGTAGCCATTGGAGCTGATGGGGGAGAAGTAAACATAGATTTATTGCTATCTGATATAAATATAGCTAATTTTGACGCTGTAATTTTTATTGGAGGACCTGGATGCCTTGCGAGTTTGGACAATGAAGAATCATATAAAATAGCAAAAGAAATAGTTTCTCAAAATAAAATTTTAGCTTCAATTTGTATTTCTCCTGTTATTTTGGCAAAAGCAGGTATCTTGAAAGGAAAAAAAGCTACTGTTTGGAGCTCTTCTTTAGATAAAAAAGCGGTGAAGATTTTAGAAAAAGAAGGTGCAATTTATAAAGCAGATTCTGTTGTTATTGATGGTAACATTATTACTGCCAATGGTCCTGTAGCAGCAGAGGATTTTGGAAAGATAATAGTCAAACTCTTGACAGAGAATAATTAAAAATATATACTTGAATATTCCACAGACAGCAGGTTTATCCTCAGAAGCTTCAGAGAAGGAGGATAAATAAATCCTACCGAGGATATATTAAAAGAATAAATATTCTTCGTGATGGTCTGTGGTATATACACAGATTTTTTAATTTATTTTTAAAAAAGACATGGCTAAAACAAAAGAGCAAAAGAAAAAAGTATTTGAAGAATTAAAAGAAAACATTGCCAGGCAAAAAACAGTAATTTTTATTGATTTTACAGGTTTGAAAGTAAAAGACATGTTTGATTTGAGGAAAAATCTAAAAAAAGCTGATAGCCAGTTAAAAGTTGCTAAAAAAACATTAATTCAAATAGCTTTTAAAGAAAGCGGTTTAAAAATCTCTCCTCAAAAATTAAAGGGAGAAATTGCCTTAGTGTTTGGGTATAAAGACGAAATTTCTCCAGCTAAAGCAATTTATCAGTTTTCAAAGGAAAACCCGAACTTAAAAATTTTGGGAGGATTTTTTGAAAATAAATTTAGGGAAGCTGAAGATTTTATAGCTTTAGCTCAAATTCCTTCAAAAGAAGAGCTCTTGGCAAGATTAGCTGGAAGTTTGTCAGCTCCTGTAACAAATTTTGTTAGAGCTTTAGAATACAACTTAAAAGGTCTAGTATATGTTTTAAGTAAACTTAAAATATAATAAATATGGCAGAAGAAACAAAAAAAGAACCCGCCTCTGCTAAAGCTACGGCGGACAAGAAAGCTACGGAGGGCAAAGAGGAGAAAGTTAAGGTTCCTGCAAAATTTAAAAAATTGGTAGAAGAGATTGAAAAAATGAGTGTCTTGGATTTGGCAGAATTGGTAAAAATCTTGGAAAAAAAGTTTGGTGTTTCAGCTGCTCCTCAGATAGTAGCTGCTGCTGTCCCTGCAGGTGGTGCTCCGGCCGCAGCTCAAGCAGTAGAAAAGAGCGTTGTTAGTATTGTCCTAACTGATGTTGGAGCTAAGAAAATTGACGTTATTAAGGCAGTAAGAGACGCAACACAAAAAGGATTAAAGGATTCCAAAGATTTAGTTGATGCAGTAGCTTCAGGTCCTCAGGTTGTAAAAGAAAACGTGAAGAAGGATGAAGCTGAAGAGATTAAAAAGAAATTCGGAGCAGCCGGCGCCAAAGTTGAATTGAAGTAAATTTAATTGAGGCAGGACAGAGAAGAACCTTTTTATCCAAAAGAGGTTCTTTTTATATTTTATATGTGAAAAATTGAAAATTTAAGTAAAAAAAAACGAGGAACTTCTTATCGCGTTATTAGGCGTCCTCTTGCCTTTATTGGGCCGGAAAATCTATTGTGTCTCTAATCCTGCTTTTACTGATTCTATTATTTGTTCTGTAGAAAGTCGTGAGGGAGGAATATCGGGTGCAGTTAATGACCCGTTTAAGATCATAACTCCTCTCTTTTCTCCGACAAAATAGAACCATTCTTTTACTGATTCAATTGTTCCTTCTCTGCAAAGATCTCTTTTATTTATTTTTTTCCCTTTCGCTTCGAGTATTCTTAATAATGCAATTGTTTTATCTGTTTGTTCCTTTTTTATATTTTTTGTATCAAAGAAAATCTGAGTTTGTTTATTTTTCATTTGTCGTTGAATTACTGCGATAGCACCAATTTTTCTCGCTGCCACATTAAATTTAGGATTAGCTTCCTCTTGATATTCTTTAACCACAATTAGACCCTTTCTTGTCTTTATTTTCATTGTTTTTTGTAAGTCTTCCTGGGCTTTCTCAAATAATTGTCTATCGTGTAACGTATATCTAAGAAGTTTCTTAGTAAATTCTTTTGTCTTTTCCAAATCTTTATTCTTATTGTAATAACCTGTTACTATCTCAACTAAATCGCAGATTCTTTCAAATCTTGGATTTGAAAGTTGTTCTAAATATCTACTGAGCATCTTCGGTATCTTATTTTCTTTAAAGACTTCATTAATGAACTCGGCTATAATCTGGTGCGTGAATTTATTATCCCTTGCTATTCCTTCCTTGTGAAAGTAAAGGATTGCTTCAGCCATTTCTATTCCTGTTTGCATGTTCTTCTCATCATCGATATCTTTTATTCTTACAACAGCTTTGGAAATTTGACTTGCGTCGTATGGTAGCGATTCTCCATTGAGATCTGCTCGTTGAACAAATCTTTTAATGGGTTGAGTCCACCTTTCGTTTTGAAGATTTAGCTCTTCTAGAACTAAGTCAAAACTAGTTTTTCCCTTTTGACCATGATGATCTAGGTCTCTTTTTCCCCTATCGATATAACGAGCATTTTTGAAGTTAACTGTAATTCCATCGCTGTTTTTGACGAAAAAAAACTTTTTTATTCCAAGCATTGCTGCAGTAAAAAAAACGTCTATATCGGCCCGCGTATGTGTTATTGCTATTTTTTCCTTCAATATTTCTTCACCTATTTATTTTTTAAAGAATAAAATGAAAATTTTATTTTCCACTTTATATCAAAATTATATCACAAATATAAATTTTGTCAAGGGCAAAATATACTTGATTGTATAAAAGAATTCTGCTAAAAAGTAATAGTTAGATATTTAAAAACAAAATCAGAATAAAAAAGATGGTTTATTGAATGAACGCGAATAAAAAAATAGATTCTGAAAAAGATATACAAAAAGATATAACAGATTTGATGGTGCTTAAAGTCAAATTAATAGAAGATGGCGCAAAAAAAGTTTTAGAGGAAAACAGGGAAGAGAAGGGAATCCGAGGATTAATAGATTTGTGCATGTATGCATATGAAGAACATAAAAGAGTCTTTTTCATGGGAGAAGGAAGGTCTAAGTTAGTAGGAGAAGGATGTGCTATGCGTTTTCGGCAAATGGATTTTCATGCCCACGTCATTGGTGAATCTACTGCTCCAAGGGTAAGGGAGGAAGATATCGTAATGGTTATATCCGGGTCGGGCACTACATCTACCAATATAGATAGATGTGAAAAAATAATAACAGAGATTGGAGCAAAGATAATAGTCATTACTTCTCATAGAGATTCGCCGCTTGGAAGACTGGCAGATGTAACAATAAAGTTACCGGGGAGAGAAGAAGTTGTTGAAGCTGTAGATTACTCTAGAAAACGTTTAGTAGGGGGTCCAATTTTACCTTTAAGAACTTTTTTTGAAGCAATCGCTGGAATATTTTTAGATAGTATAATCGAAAAATTGATGTATTTAACAAAAACCAGTGAGGAGAAAATGGAGGAGAGACACGCTATTTAAATTAATAAAAATCAAGGGAGAAAATTCCCCCCTTTTTTTTTAACCTTGTTTAAAATATTAAAATTCAATTTTAAATACTTTCAGGCCGTTTAAGAGATAGATTGTTTTTCCGTTTTCAGAAACCCCAAAATCTAAGAGATTATCAAATTTCTCACTTTGGAATTGTTTAATTATTTTAGCTGATTTATCAATAACAATAACTCTTTTTTGGACGGGTTCTAAAATATAAAGATAAGAGAGAGTGGGGGAGGTAAAGATTTTTGAGAAATCTTCTGAGATAGGGAAAATCTCCAGGTTAATCTCTTTTTGAAGCTCGCCTCCATAATACTTGTAAATTAAATTTTGGTTTAGAACCCAAGCAGAACCATCAATTGTAAAGGAGTTAGCTCCAATAACTTTTGGGGTTTTAGGATTTAGCCATAATTGGGGAGAGCCCCAATTTAAATTACCTGAATAAGGATATTTTATTATTTGACCTGCCTTTTTATCTAAAAAATAAAGATTATTTTTAAAAGAAGCAAGGTCATCAAAATTAAAGTCTGCATAAGGTCTTTGAAGAGAGAATGGAGTAAGCTCATTGTTTTTTAAAATAATCAATTGGTCAGGTTTTGAGAAAAAGCAAAGGAAATCATCCAAGCCCGTTGCTAATGTAATTTTTTGACCGGTTTCAATAATACTACTTTGCCCTTTTTCTGTTAAGCGGAATATATTTTCTATGTAGGGACTAAAGAAATAAAGATTATTATTTAAAACTAAAACCTTATGGGGAATAAATGTTTTCCTTTCAAATTCAAAAATTAGTTGAGGTTCTTCAATTCTTTCTAATCTGTTCAAATCAGAAAGTTTTTCTGAAATTTCATTTTTAAGAGAAAAAACCTGATTAGCAAAATCTTTTGGTAAACCGATTACTTTTATAGATAAAGAAGAAATTTCTTCCCAGCTTTCTTTCAGTAATAAATTTGCTCTCTGGGTAGCTTCGGGACTTGTTTCTTTTAAAATTAACAAACTATCCACCAAATTTAATTTTTCTTGTATATCTTGCAAGTCTTTACTGTAAAGTTTTATATTTCTTTCTTGTTCCAGTTTTGAAAAGATAAAGCCGAATATTAAAATAATGCTTAAAGCTAAAATCAGAGCTATCTTTTTATTTAAAAATAGAGGTCTTATTTTCGTGTTGAAAAAATTGTCTATAGCTCTGGGAAGTTTAATTTCACGAAGTTTTAATTTTTTCTTAACTCGGGAGAAACTGATAGAAGGCTTTTTTACTTTTGAACGAAGCGTGGAAATGAGGTCTTGAGGACTAAAATAACGAGTGGTTTTTGCTTTTTTGAAAAACCCTAAAATAGGGCTAAAAACCTCTTTTATCGAGAACTCCTTTAATACTTTGGGAGAAATTATTTTCTTTTTTCCTACCAGGGTTTCTTTTGTTAAAACTATTGTCAAGAGAAGTCCGGAAATATCAGCTAATAGTTCTTCTTTGCCATTTAGTATTTCTTTTAAGCCTTTTTCGCTGAAAGGGTCTAATTTCGCAATTTCCTCTAATAAATTTTGATTCTGGAAGAAGTTAAATATATCTTCAGTTAAGACTAAAATCATATCACCTTCAGATAGTTTCCCAGAGACTATATTGCTGAATATTTTTAAAGGATAAGGTTCTATATCTTGAAGTCTTACTTTTTCATCAATATCTATTATCTTCCCTGTTCTTATCAGTAATACTTTTATGTGCCCGACTTTAGTAAAGTTCATTTTGAAATTGGCAAGCGAAATAACGGTAAAGCTTAAATTCCCAAGCCAACTCACATCTCCTCTTTTTGTTATTTTCTCCAAAAATTCATTAGCTACTTTCAGACTTTCTTTTAAAGATTTTTCTGGTGTGAAAATGGTTGAACGGTAATATTTATCTTTAATAACTTTTACCAGTTTTTCTATAAATCTGGTATTTTGAGGGAGAACGTTTTTTAAAAGGCCTGCCATATAAAAACTTCCCATTCTTTTTTCGTAAATGTTTTCTGGTTCATAGCAAAAACTGTCAAAAATTAAATCTGGAAATGGTTTTGTTTGCTCTCCGAAGCCTTGCCGACGATACTTCATAGTTTTGGCGACGGAGCGGCGAAAGGGGGGATTAAAATGGAATTCAAAAACTTGCATAGTTTTTAAAGTCAAACAATGCTTCCTCTTAAGATATTTTACTTTTTATTTATTATGTTGTAAAATAGCTTAGTTGTTTTTAAAGTAAATTTAAATAACAGAGAGTGATTTGGTATGAAAGAAAATAATATTCAAAAAATCAGTATTGACTTTCACAATACCATCAAGATACTACCGGGGGATTTTGAGAGAATCTTCCATAATAAATTACCTTCTTGGTTCTGTGGTTTATTAACATGGGTAATTGGCCGACCAAACCAAAAGATTATAAAAATTTTAAGAGAGCTTGTGAATGAAAAGAAGAAAGATTGCGAGATTACTATTCTTACCTCGACTCCGAAGTTTTGGGAAAGACGACTAAAAAAGTGGCTAAGTCGTCATGATGTTCCTTTTACAGAAATAATCTGTACAGGTCCCATAAAGAGAAAGTTGAAAAAGTTAAAAGCTATAAAAGAAAAAAGGATTCAACTTTCTATAGATGATGATTTAGACTCAGCCTTTAGTCCTGAGAATTCAATAGATATCTTAAAAGCCATATTATTAGGAAATTACCCTTCTGAGGCAGTTTAAAGAAACTGCCTATTTTTTAATTTGAGCGAAGCGAGAATCAAGGTTCTGCCAAAGGCATGGTTCTTAAAAGGTTCTCGTTTACTATTACTACAAAATTTGTTAAATTAATATCATTGGGCGTGTAGCTCAGTTGGTTAGAGTGCACGGGTCACATCCGTGAGGTCTGTGGTTCAAATCCACACACGCCCACCAAATGGGCAATAATTGATAATAGTCGAACCTATTTTGAGAGAATTTTTTAAAATTATTAAGGTAAAAATATGAGGAGAATTAATTTTTATAATTTCGGACAGAGTTTAATTGTGATAATTATTGTTATAGTTGTAGTCGGTTTAATAACTACTGGGGGTTTATATTATTACTTTCAAAAACAAATACCAGAGGTATCCGAAACTACTGAAAAACCAGTTAAAGAAGTAGTCGGGCCAGAAGAATTACCAAAAGAAGAACCTGTTCCCGAGGAAATTATTCCATCAAAACCAACAATAAGTATCGGAGAAGTCCAATCTACAATAGTTGCTCTTATCGAAGATTTAAATGCAACTGTAGAAATGGCAGACCAAGGAGATATTTCTTCAGTATCAGAGTCTTTACGAGACTATAAAGAAAATTTTGCTAGTTTTATATCAAAAAGTGGACAACTAGATATGAAAGAACAGGCTAAAAAGGAAGTGGCTGACCTACGACATAAAGAATGGGAAAATTATAAACTTTTTCTGAATTTGAAACAGGAGGTGGCATCATATTCTCAATTATCTGTCGAGGTTGCTGATATTGAAAATCTAATAGAAAATCATTTGGGAACCCAGACACTAGAAGCGACGGAAACTCTTTTAATGCCTAAATTTAGAAAGACGGGTTATCTTGATCAAAATTTTCTTTTAACGTTACTTAAAAACCTTCTTGAAAAAATCTCTGTGCAAGCAGCTTCCGAAAAGAACGTAATCCATAAAAAAGTTATTATAGATCCGGCTTACGCCAAAGAAACTTGGACTATGACGCTTATTCAACCTTGCTGGGTTTATGAAAGTTGGATAGATTTGGAAGCCAATAAATATCGTCAAGAACTACATGTTTCATTTTCTCGACCTCCTGGATTTGAGTATATTGTAGAATCAACCGATGAGGCTGGAAGAACTGTAGAGGTGAAGGAGTATTGTAATATTGAAGTTGATCTCACGGATGGGGAAACGGGAAAGAAATTAGCACTTAATCCTTATTTGAAAGCGGCGGAATGGGTTGATCCAATAAAAGGCAAACATGGAATAGGTGAGGAGAGCACCAAAGACCCCTATACTACTTTCAAAACAAAATTGGAGGAAGAAGAATGCTATTTTGATGGAACAGATATTTTTGAGGGAAAAGAAGTTTATAAAATAAAATGTCCGACTTATGATATAAATTACCGCCTTTACTATATTGACGCACAAACTTATCTGCCCATCGAAGAAATGGTATTTGAAGAAATTTTAGAATACGAATGGCAACAGGAAACCAAAACAAGTAAAGTTATTCATACTGGGGAAATGGAGCTTATTATGGCTTATAAATATATAATTGGAGAGATAATCGAGAGAGAGTCTCTACCTTCCGATTTCTTTGAGTTAAAAATTCCTGCTGGCTATAAGTTTCAAGATTGGGCACCATACGGTTAATTCTGTTGAAAAGAAAATTTCCTTGAAAAAGCTTGGGATGCCATCTGTGGTTCGATTCCAAATGCTAAATTTACAAAATCTCTAAAAAATGAGATTATAAAGGAACCAGTCGCTTCGCTCCTTGTAATTACTTCGTAATTAAGAAAGAATATTATGAGAAAAGCTTTTCTTGAGGAAGAGTTATATAAAAAAGTTTCAATCAATGACTTGATTCTTTTTGGAATTTTCTCAGTAGCTGACAGCAACAAAAAATGTAGTTTTGAGATATTGGTACATAAATGTTTTACTTTGTTTCCCAAAGTCTTTTTTCTTTCTAAATATCCAAAATGGCCCGATACCCGCAAATTAGACAGACCTCTCAGAGCCTTAAGGAATGGAAAAATGATTACCGGAAATCCAAAGACTTTTTTTATTTTGACAAAGAAAGGTAGAAAAAGAGCTTTGGAAGTTGCTAATGTTTTTAGACAAAAAAAATTGTTATAATTAAAAAGGTCGCAATCTAATATACGCTTTATATCACAAATGGGATCGTTTATCATTGATATCTTTGAAACATTTGTTTTCGGAGTAACAGTAATCTTTATTGTCGGTTCCCTAATAATAAGTTTACTGGCTGCGATAATTAAGGGCATACGAGGTTTTTAATCTGGAGGTAATAACTGACTTTTGAATACGCGGCGGTTTGATATTAAAAACAGCCAAACATGGAAGAAAAGATTAGGGCACATATGATTGTTTCAGGCCGCGTGCAAGGTGTATTTTTTCGCCAGAACACCATTAGAAAAGCTAAAGAGCTTGATGTTTTTGGATGGGTTCGCAATTTATTTGATGGCCGAGTAGAAGCTGTTTTTGAAGGCAGGAAAAAGAAAGTAGAAAAAATAATAAATTGGGTTAAGAAAGGTCCAGTTTCTGCTGAGGTAGATAATTGTGAAGTTAAATGGCAGAAATATAAAGGAGAATTTAAAGGTTTTGATATTAGATTTTAATAATATGAGCAAATTTTTTAAAACAACAGCAATAGCCTCTCCACGGTCGGGAAAATCGGGAAAATTCCTGGTTACTTCCGAATCGGTAACGGAGGGGCATCCCTGACAAGGTCTGTGATCAAATAGCAGATTCTATCTTAGACAATCTTATAAAAAAAGATAAATATTCCAGAGTAGCCTGTGAAGTAATGACAGGAATGGGTTATGTAATCGTAGGAGGAGAAATTACAACCCGTAGCTGGATAGACGTTTCTCAGATTGCCAGGGATGTGGTGGGAGATATAGGTTATACAAAGCCTGAATATGGAGTTGATTCTCATACCCTGGCTGTTTTTAATACAGTTCATTCCCAGTCACCGGATATTGCCAGGGGAGTGAAGAAAGCAGGGACCAAAAAACAGGGAGCAGGAGACCAGGGATTTGTAATTGGCTATGCTTGTAAAGAAACCCCTGAATTAATGCCTTTGCCAATAATGTTGGCTCACAAATTAGTTAGAAGATTAGCTCAAGTTCGGAAAAAGAAAATTATACCTTATTTGAGGCCTGACGGTAAAAGTCAGGTGAGCGTTGAGTATAGAAACGGGATTGCTAAAAGATTAAATAACGTGGTAATTGCAGCCCAGCACGACCCTGATGTTTCTTTAAAAAAGATTAAACAGGATATCAAAAAACACGTAATTAGACCTGTTTGCCAGAGGTTTTTGGATAGAAGAACGAGATATTATATAAATAATACAGGTCGATTTGTTATTGGAGGACCTGTGGCTGATACAGGGGCTACCGGGAGAAAAACAGTTGTTGATTCTTATGGAGGAGTAGTTCCTATCGGAGGTGGCTCATTCAGCGGCAAGGACCCGACTAAAGTTGATAGGTCTGGAGCTTATATGTCTCGCTATATTGCAAAGAATATTGTAGCTGCAGGTTTGGCAGAAAAATGTGAAGTTCAAATAGGTTATGTAATAGGGGGAGTAGAACCTTTGTCCTTAAAAATAGAAACTTTTGGAACGGGAAAAGTTTCTAATGAAAAATTGGTAAAAGTAGTTCCCAGGGTTTTTGAGTTAAACCCGGGGGGAATTATTAAACAGCTTAAACTTTTAAGACCTATTTACCGCAATACAGCAGCTTACGGACATTTTGGGAGAGAAGAACCAGGTTTTACTTGGGAAAAAATAGATAGAGTAAAACAACTCTTGAAATTATTCCCTTAAAATGGTTCATCTGAGCAAAACCTATGACAAGGTTAATCAAAAAAACATTTAAGCTATTTAAGAAAGTAGTTAAAAGATTGTTTGGTTTAGTTGAACTTTTCTTATTCTTAAGATTATTGCTTAAATTCTTAAATGCCAATCCAAAAACTATTGTAATTAGTTTTATTTATAAATATAGTGATGTTTTAATTTCTCCTTTTAATTTTATTTTCTCAGATATTTATTGGAATGGTAAACTCATTGAAACAGCCACCATTTCAGCAATGATAGGTTATGCTATTTTTGTTTTTGTATTCTTGAGACTTTTACATCTCTTTAGCAGAGATTAATTATCTCAAATTTGAATTGGTTAGTTTTTTAGTCCGCTTTAGCGAGTTTTTTATGGAAAGCATTGAAAAAATCCCAAAACAGAGGTATGGTGAAGAAAGAAGATTTGAGAATAAATATTGAAATAAAGGTCGGAAATTTTAATAAATAAAACATTTATTAATTATGGCTCGTGAAGTTATAAAAAGAGACGGGACAAGGGAACCCTTTGATCCTGAAAAAATTAGAAAATCAATTGTAGTTGCTGCTGAAGAAGCAAATCTCTCAGAAGAAAGAAAAAATGAGGTAGTAGAGAAGGTGGCAACCGCTGCAATCCAGATGGCAGATGCAAGAGAGGAAATAGCGACAAGCGAGATTAAAGAAAAGATTTTAAGCGAGTTGGACAGTATAGAACCTACTGTTTCAGCATCTTGGAGGAAATACGATCAAGAAAAGAAAGAAACCTAAATATTTTAAGACCCGTTTTTGCCCAAGAGAAAAATCGGCTTGAAAAAGCCGGTTTTTCGTGTCAAAATGAAAATGATTATAAGCAATTTACTCTTGACAAATTTAAAATAGTATTATATAATCAAAGTATAAAAATAGAAATGGATTTATGATAGAAATGACAGAATATATAGAATTGCAAGAATTTCCATGGGAGGATGGTTGGGAAATCAAATTCCCTTTACCGTCTGTTGAGAAAATGGGTTTAAGGCAGGCAACAATTGAAGAGAAAACAACAAGAGCAATACTTTGGGCAATAGATACAATAAAAATAGCTTTGGATTTGGAAACTTCAGGAAAAAAGCCAGAATGTCTAAGAGAATTAAACAAAGAATTGCAGAGATTACATAACAAGATAGTATTGTAAAAATCAAATTCATTTTTTTTTTAATTTTCCTTATTTACTTTCTTCTTTTGAGTCTTTTAAAATAATTAAAAGATTCAAAAGAGGTTAAAGGGTTCTTTTAATAAAAGTAAATAGGGAAAAGAACCAAAACAAAGACTGTCTGGTTATCCAGGCAGTTTTTGTTTTACAAAGGCGTTTTTTAAAGCACTTGTCCTGAGCCCTTCAACTGTGTTCAGCGTAAACTTTGCCGAAGGAACTTGTCTTGAGAGAGCGAAGCGAACCGAAGGATTGAAAAAATCCCAAAACAGGGGTATGGTGAAGTAGGAAATATCTAATTTATTAAAAGAAAATGCAGGATTTGTTTGATAAAAAATTTAAAGAGAGTCTGAAAAAACAAACTCCTTTAGCTGATAGGATAAGACCCCAAGATTTTGAGGAATTTTTTGGTCAGAACGAATTAGTGGGCCCTGATAGTCCTTTGCGTCGCGCTGTTCAGGATGATAATTTGGCTTCCTTGATTTTTTGGGGACCGCCAGGCTGCGGTAAAACCACTTTAGCCAGGATTATTGCTAAAAAAACCAAGGCTCATTTTGTGAAATTCTCAGCTGCTAATACCAGCATTAATGATGTTCGTAAAGCCATTAAAGAAGCTAGAGAGCGTCGAAAGTTCCACAACAAAGGAACCATACTTTTTATTGATGAAATCCATAGATTCAATAAAGCCCAGCAAGATGCTTTTTTACCTTTTGTGGAAGATGGAACAGTTATCTTAATTGGAGCCACTACTGAAAACCCTTCTTTTGAGGTGATTTCTCCTTTGCTTTCCCGTTCTGCTGTTTATGTGTTAAAACCTCTTGATGAGGAAGCAATGAAATTAATCTTATTGAGGGCGCTTAAAGATAAAGAACAGGGTTTGGGTGAAATGAAAATGAAGATTACCAATAAAGCTTTAAAGAGATTGATTAATTTTGCTGATGGCGATGCCAGAGTAGGATTAAATGGTCTTGAATTTGTGGTTAATTTTTTAAAAAGCCGCAATCAATATGAGATTAGAGAAAAACAAGTTTCTGAAATCTTAAAAGAGCATGCCTTGCGTTATGATAAAAAAGGAGAAGAACATTATAATGTCATTTCAGCTTTTATTAAGAGTATGCGGGATTCAGATCCTGACGGTGCTCTTTACTGGTTGGCGCGAATGGTAGAATCAGGAGAAGACCCTCGTTTTATTGCCCGTCGCATGGTTATTTTTGCTTCTGAAGACATTGGTAATGCTGATACCAATGCCTTAACTGTTGCTACTTCAGTAGCCAGGGCAGTTGAATTTGTAGGGTTTCCCGAAGCCCAGATTAACTTAGCCCAAGGAGTAACTTATTTAGCCGCAGCTCCCAAAGATAATTCTTCTTATATTGCTTTGTTGAGCGCTAAAAAAGATGCCAAAAAAGGCTCTTTTGGCGTTCCCTTACACCTGAGAAACGCAGTTACCAACTTAATGAAAGATTTAGGTTATGGTAAAGATTATAAATACGCTCATAACGTTCCTGGTAAAAAGCCCAGCCAAACCCATTTTCCAAAAGAAATAGGGGAGCAGAAATACTACCTTCCAGAAAAAGACAAAAAAGTTGAGAAAAGAGTGAAAGAGGGGTAAATTGAAGGTAGAGAATTTTGATTAATAAAAAAGAAATATATTTTATGATTAAACCGATAAAACTACAAATCAATAATATTAATAACCCCTATCACGAGATAGCAGTTACTCTTGAAAAGTATAAGAATAGAAAAACTTATTCTGTTAGATTTATTGTAGAGGGTAGTATAAAAGACCCTATTGTGGCGATAGATTATCCTGGAAGAAAAATGTTTAAAAGAGTTTTAAAAACAAATAGAAAAAATACTAGAAAGTGGGCCAACCTCTTTGATTTCAGAGTTGTTCCCCATCAAAAAGGGAAAGCCCTTAGGCCTGAAGAATTTACGTTTGATAAATTGTTAGTCGATTTCAAAGACAACAAGAGTGGTAGTGAAAAGTTTTGGGAGATATTACAAGGTATGTATTACACAAATAGAATTAGTAAAAAACCACCAAAACTAAAAGGAATAAATCCTGAACTCTTTTTACTAACATTAAGATGGATATGGATTGAAGAAGATTTTAACTACAGACTTAAATGGGAAGATGTACAGTCTAAAGCTAAGTATGTTTTAGCAAAGATAAACAAAAAAACAGGAAAAGAACAAGCAGTTAGTAGAGGTGCTGGTAGAGCTAAATTCTTTGCAGTACTTGTTTTGTTAAAAAGGAAAGATTTTAGCTATGAAGAAGTTAAAAAAATTATTCCTCTTTATTAAAGAGCGATAAGCTCTCTTTCGGTCTTATAGGATTTCTAAGCTGTAATTTATATTTCTTCTTAATATAACCATTTTGTAATCTATCAAGAATCATTTCATGATATTTTTCATCAATTTCTGTAGAGATATACTGTCTTTTTAGTTTTTTACATACCTCTAATTCAGAACCACTTCCTCCGAACAAGATAAAAACTATATCGTTCGGTATCGTACAAGATTTTATTAACATCTCTGTGAGTTTTTGAGGTATTTGACAGGCATGATAAGTTTTTTCTTTACTTACATTTTTGACAAGGTCAAAATAAAACCAATCAAAATAAATCCAAGAGTAGGGCATTCTGCCTTTTGATCCATTTTTCAAATTTTCTAAAATTCTTCTATCTGTCGGGTTTTTATAAGGAAGAGCTATATTATCCTTATAAAATTTATTATTTTTTGATTTTCTAACATGTAGGATACTTCTGTGTGCTGTAGTAAAGCGTTTTTTACTATGGCCTATATTAGTATTATAAACCCATATATACTCATTAATGAAAGGATATATATTATCTAAGTATTTTGTTCTTAAATGAGCATTCTGTTTTGGGTAGTTCATCATAAACAAATTTCCATCCTTTTTTAGAACTCTCATAGATTCTTTTGTTAATTCGATATACCAATTTATATATTCATTAAAGTTTTTAGTATAAGTTTTATCTCCATATTTTATTCCAACATTGTAATCAGGATCTCCGAATACCATATTAACACTTTCATCTGGTAAATCTTTTAAAAGATCCATTATGTCTCCAAAGAACACCTTATTTAAATGCTTCTTTAGGTTTTTCTTTTTTGAAATTTTATTTTTTTTAGGTTTTATGCTTTTTTCTGTTTTTATTTTCTCTTTCAATTCGTTAAAATTTCTAATAACACTAATAACTTTTCCTTGAATAATTAATTCTTTCGTATAAATTGGTTTAATGTTTGGATTTGCAGGTTGAAGTCGAAATCCATTTTTTTCTTTATAAATTTTCTTTAGCGTTACTTCATTATCATTAATCAGAGCCACCACTGTTTCTCCATTTTCAGCGTCCGGCTGTTTTCTTAGAATCACAACATCTCCATTATATATTCCCTCATCTATCATACTGTTACCTTGAACTCGTAAAGCGTAGTGCTCTCCAGATTTTGAGAGCAAAGTTTTCTGTACTTTAATAGTTTCTGGACTTTCTATTGCTTCAATTGGTTCTCCTGCGGCGATAGTACCAAGTACTGGAATTTTTATTAAATCAGAATTTTTATTATTTGATACCTCTATAATTCTTGGTTGGTTTTCTAAATATCCTTTATTCTTCAGGGTTTCAATATGTTGATGGATAGTTGACCTCGAGGCTAGTCTAAAATGCTTTTTTATCTCTTCTAGAGAAGGGGAATAATCTTTTGCCTTTATAAATTTTTCTATGTAATTAAGAATTTGTTTTTGCCTTTTCGTTAACATATTGACTCTTCTTTTTTATGTTGATATTGTTATATTATACCGAACATTAACCGAACATACAACGATGTCAACTGTGGAAAACTTTTAAAAGGTCGGAGATATAAAAAATTAAACTTTTTAAAAAAATGACAAGTCAATCAAAATACGGAGCAAAAAGGGAACAGAAAGTGGCTCAATCTCTTAGAGCGCGTGGCGCTAAAGTAACTAGAAGTCCGGGAAGTAAAGGAGCAGCAGATATTAAAGCAAAGTTTCCTTCAGGAACAAAATGGAATGTTCAAGTTAAATCAACCAGAAGTGGTACTCCCGCAAGTCCTTCTTCTAAAGATTTAGGACGCTTAAAACAAAGTGCTGCGAGAGATAATGCAACTCCTGTGATTGCAAAAGTATCTCCTAAGGGAATAGATTATGAATCAGCTAGAGGGAGAAAGTTGAATCCACCCAAGAGAAAATAAGAATTTTTATGAGGAAGAAACGCAATTTATTAGTTAATCCAGAGCAAATTAAAGTTATTATAGATCTGTTTGAAAGAACAGATGTTAAAGAGGTGGAATTATTTAACGGCAAGAATGGGATAAAAATAACTAGAGGCGATTATAGGAAAATAATACAAGAAGAGGGATGGTATAATAAGTGGTGGGGTAAAATAATAATTGGAGTTATTATAGCCGTAATAGGGAAGGTTGTTTTGGAATTAATATTTTAATAAAAAAGCCGTTGTTGGGCTGTTTTTATTTACATTGACGTTTTTGAAGAATAGGGCTATTTTGAAGGTAGAAAATAAAAAAGTCGAGGAATTAATCAAAAAAAGTAATACTAAATATGGCTAAAGTGAATTTCAAAGATAAAAAAGCTCTACAGCTCGCTAGACATAAAGTTTATGGCATGATTAGCTATTGTCAAATGAAAGACGGCCGCATAATTGCAGCAAAATGGCCGGTTAAAAGAAAAACATTAAAGGATTTTAAGAAATAAAAGATTAAATGAATCCCGCAGTAATAAAAATTGAAATTTCTGCTGATATAATAGCTTGGTATGGAGCAGTCGTGGCAACAATTAGTCTTATTTCTAGCATTATTTTGGGGGCTATTACACTTTTACGGGATAGAGCAAGCATAAAAGTAAAAATAAGCCATGGGTTTTTAATATATGGGAATCAGGTAGATAAAAATTTATATATTTTTCTTGAGGCCGTAAATAAGGGAAGACGACCAGTAACGCTTAAGTCGGCAGGATTTAATCTTAAGAATGGCCATAATATCGTTTTCGCAAAGCCGAAAGAATTACCTATAGAATTAACAGAAGGAAAATCATGCCAGGAATGGTTTAGTAAGAAAAAAATAAAACAAGATTGCCAGAAAATGAAAACCACTATCAAATACGCATGGTTTAAAGATGCTACAGGTAGAGTTTATAAAAAGAAATATAAATTAAAAGATGCTTGAAAAACAAAATAAGGTCGCTGGATACGAACAGAAAATTGATAAATTGGTTTATAAACTATACGATTTAACCAATGAAGAAATTAAAATCATTAAGCAAGAATAAAAAGCTGAATTTCTATTCAATTTATGCTTCTGCGCATAACAACGCGGTTGAGTTGCTTTCAGAAGCAGAACTTTTATTTGAGAGAAAAAAATACGCACGGGCGTATTTTCTCGCTTTTACTGGACTGGAAGAAGTTTCTAAATCACAGCTTGCCGCAGATGTTTGGACTGGTTTTATTAAAGAAGATGATTTCTGGAAACACTATACTGACCATAACAGAAAAATCGGTCGGGTAAGATGGGCGTCTTTAGACGCCGAGGATTATAGAGATTTGGAAGACGAGGAATATATTGTAATTAAAATCCCGTCAGTTAAAAAAAGAATGAAGGCTCTTTATGTTGATATAAAACCAAATGGTATAAGTTCGCCTGAAGACATAATTAGCCGAGAAGAATCTAAAAGCTTAATTCATACTTTAAGGGTTGCTTTTGAGAGAATTATTATTATGAAAGAATATTACGGACACCAAATTGGAACAAAAGGTTTTATGAAATAAAAAGAATAAATCGATATAATAATTATGATAGAAATAAAAGAACCACTAAATTCTTATAAAGAATTTCCTGGCCCCATTCTATTATTAGCAGGTCCTGGTACGGGCAAAACATATCAGTTAGCACTACGGATAAAATTTTTAATTGAAGAGAAGAAAGTTAATCCCAATGAAATAACCGTTATAACTTTTACAAAATCAGCTACGAGAAACATGCAAGAAAGACTTGCAGAGAAAGATATTAATTTAGATAAAAGTAAATATCCAGAAATTATTTCAACTACGCATCATTTGGGCAATATGATTATAGGCTCATCGTGTCGTCGCTTTGATTTACCAGAGAAATACAAAATTTTAATTGAAAAAAGCCCCAAAAGAGTACTTCTTCGGGACGCGACAAATTTAGCTGGCTATGATAGAGACAATTGGAAGCACACGGAAGATTGTCGTTTAAAGGGAAGATGTAATAAAGCAGAACGAGATAAATGTAAAATTTGTGATGAATACAAAAAGATACTTCGGAAATGCACTCGAGTTGATTACGATGATTTAATTTTATTAGCTTGTGAAGCATTAAGAGGAGATAAAGATCTTAGAAATCAGTGGAAACAAAGAACAAAGTTTTTATTAGTGGATGAATACCAGGATATCAATAAGGCACAGTTTGAATTAATACAATTATTATCAAAAAACCAAGAAGAGGGTTTGTTCGTAGTAGGAGATGATGAACAAAGTATTTACTCATTTCGTGGCGGATCCACTGAATTTATTCGCAATTTCGAAAAAGATTTTCCTAAAAATCCTAAAATTGGGAGATTATCTATAAGCTGGCGTTGTCCTAAACACATTTTACTAGGGGCAAAATCAATGATAAATAAATTTTACAAGAATGCAGTTATAAAACCAAAACCAAAATTTAGTGAAAAAATCAAAATTAACAATAAAATTATATTTTGTGAAGTTCCCACTGCAAAAAAAGAGGCCCAAATCATTGCAGCAATTTCACAAGAGAAGATAAAAACAAATACTATTAAAATTATTATTCCTAACAAAATGTATCTTCCTGTTCTAAAAGAGGAATTTCAGAAACGTGGGCTAGAGTATAAATATAAATTTAATATAAGCGATCAAGGCCTGGTAAGATTTACTGTCTTAACAGACTGGATCAACAACCCAAATGACAATATCGCTTTAAGGTATTTAATTGATTTAATAATTGAAAACTACGATGGATTTACAAAAAAAATTAATGAAGAAAAATGCGGAATTATCTTAAAGAGAGATAGGGCTAGTAATCTTATTGCACAATTATGGAAGAAAGTCGAAAGAAAAAAGTCATTGTATAAAATTTTAATCGAAGAGTCACAAAACAGCGAATTCTTGAAAGAATTAAATAATAATTTAAATATTTTGAAAGAGCTTATTAAAAATCGTGGTACAAAAAAAACAGGTCTGTTAGATTTTTTAGCCACCAGTGGACTCTTTGTAGCTCCCGGGAAAAATCCATTAGAGCTAGTATCTGAAATCAAGGAATGGATAAATGAACTTAGTGGAAGTAATACAATTAGCTCTTATAATCCTATCACGATATATAACATGCCTAGCTGTAAAGGATTGGAAGCAGATATAATTTTTGTTATAGGCCTCTCAAAAGAATTATTTCCTGATTCAAATAATAATATTGAAGAAAAAAGCAGGTTATTTTATGTCGCAATGACTAGGGCTAAAAAGGAATTGTATCTTTTTAGTTCAAGAACGAGATCTTCAAAAATCACATTCAAGAAAGCATCTTATCAGTTAAAGCCATCTCCTTTTATCTCTGCAATTTCTAAAGATAATATAGAAACAAGAATCATTTATCCCAGAAAAAAACCAAGAAAGCAATTTATCAAAAGAAATTAAAAGTTATTTTAGTAACTGGAAAGACTTTGAATTATAGAGTGCAAACAAAAAGTCGAGGAATTAATTGAGAAATGAAATTATGGCTATAAAACCAGAAGATTTCTTCAAGGGAAAAAGAGCATGGTCTTTAGCTAAAGACAGAATTTTAGGATGGTATTTAGTGCCTTATTTAACAAAAGTTAGTCGCTTAGGTAAATTAATAACCATTGTGGATGGATTTGCCGGGCCTGGGCTATATGATGATGGAAGTGAGGGCTCTCCTTTTATTATTTGTAAGACAATAGAGAAAACAGGCGTTAAAGCTGTTGTAATTTTAATTGATTCAGATAGAGATTGTTTTGAAAAATTAGAAAGGAATTTAAAAGAATTTGTGGATAAAAAGACAGCAATATTATTTATGGGTGACTTTAATAAGATTACACCGAAAATAATAAAAATAACAAAAAATTGTCCTACATTTTTCTATATAGATCCGTTTGGTATAAAAGGACTAGAATTTGATAACCTCAAAAAAATATTTGATAAGGTTCGTATTATTTCAACAGAAGTGTTAATTAATTTTAACTACCAAACACTGCTGAGAGAATATAAGATAAACCCAACCTTAACCGATGAAGTAATGGGGGGTAATTACTATAGAGAAATATTAGAAGACGATAAAATTACAAGAGATGAGAAAGAAAGAATAATTATAGAACTTTATAAAAGTAAATACAAAGAATTTTTTACTTATGTTGGTTCTTGTCCAGTGATGTATAAAGATGAGCTTTTGGCCAAATACCACTTAATATTTGCTACCTCTCATTTTGATGGCTTCAGGTTAATGAATGACAGAATGGGGGATATTTATAGAGAATTTTATACAAAGGGTAGACTGATCGCTATTTTTCCTAAAGATAAGAGAAAGGATTTAGTCTTTCTCGAAGGTGAAATTCTTAATTTTTTAAAGAATAAACCGAAAACCAGAAAGAAAATAAAAGAAGAATTCATGAAGAAATATTTTTTGAGATTTAAAGAAAGCGATTATAATCAAGTTGTCAAAGAATTAATGAGGGTAAGTAAAATATATAGTGATACTGGTAAAATCAGAATAAACGACGATAATCTTTTAGCTGTTTCTACTCCTAAAAAATGATATAATGTAACTATGAAAGAGATAAAGCGTAAAACATTATTATATAAAAGTGGCGTGGAATATGGTGATTTTTGTATAAACCATGTTGAAGGTTGTGCTCACGGTTGTAAATTTCCTTGTTATGCTATGATGATGAAAAAAAGATGTGGTGTCATAAAAGATTATGCTGATTGGATAAAACCAAAAATCGTATCGAATGCTCTAGAATTATTAGAGAAAGAAATTCCTAAATATAAAAAAAAGATTCGATTTGTTCACTTGTGCTTCTCAACAGATCCTTTTATGTATAAATATCCAGAAGTTTCAGATTTGACTTTACGAATAATTGAGAGATTAAACAAGGATAATATTCGCTGTGTTGTATTAACAAAAGGAGTATATCCAAAAACTCTAATAAGCAGAGAAAAATATGGAAGAGATAATGAATATGGTATCACTATTGTGTCACTAGATAAAGATTTTAAAAGGAGATTTGAACCATATTCTGCTTCTTATAAAAAAAGAATAGAATCATTGAAGTTTTTACATGAAAAAGGTTTAAAAACTTGGGTTAGTATGGAGCCTTATCCTACACCGAATTTAGTAAAACAAAATTTAATAGAAATTTTGAAAGAAATATCTTTTGTAGATAAGATTATATTTGGAAAATTGAATTATAATGTAAACTCAAGCAAATTTAAAGATAGTGGGGCTTTTTATCAAGGGCGTGCAAATAAAGTTATTGATTTCTGTCAGAATAGGGGAATAGAGTACCATATAAAATACGGAACGAGAAAGAAAGATAATAAAGGGACAGAAAAGATTTTTAGGAAGGAAAAATCCCTGAATATTATAAGGTTAAAAGTCCTGACAATGCCAATCTAATATTGTGTGATAGATAAGGTAAAAAAACCGTCGAAGCAAAAAAAAATCGCCAAAAGAGCGGTTTTTTTTGAATTTTTTAAGAAATAGGATTATTTTAAAAATCGCTTTTTGGGCGATTTTTTATTTTACTTTTTTGGAAGATTTTGTTAAGTTGGATTTAGCTTTAATTAAAAATAAAATATAGTGATAAGGTTGAAAAGAAGAATTGGGATAGTATTTGATGAAAGAAAAGATAATGCTCGTCAGTTGGCTCTTGAGGTCGATAATTGGTTGAAAGAACGGAGACACGAGGTTTTTAATTATCAGTCTTGGGAAAAATTGGGAAAAGAATTGGACTTTATTTTGACTTTTGGTGGCGACGGATTAGTTCTTCATACAGCTAACAAGATATGTAATCAGGGGCTATTGATACCTCTTGCCAGGGTTAATTTTGGAAAAGTAGGTTTTATGAGTAATATAGAACCAGAAGAAGTATTCAAGAAACTGAATAAATTATTAAATGATGATTATATAATTACCAACAGAACAAGAATAGAGGCTGAAGTTAATTCAAAAGCGAATCAGAATACAATTAAAGCAGATGCGCTTAATGATATAGTAATAGAAAGAATTCGAACAAGACCGATATCTATTCAAGTAATTATCGATAAAATAGAGAAAATAGAAAGACTTGGAGACGGAATAATTTTTTCTACCAGGACAGGTTCCACAGCTTACAATAGATCTGCCGGAGGACCCATATTGGTAAAAGAAGATCAGTTTGTTATAACGATAGTTTCTCCCGTTGATTTAGAGAAATCATCTTATTTTGTAAGACCAGCGGATTCAGTTCTTCAGGTGAATAAAATAAAAGGTGATGCGAGAATAGTAATAGATGGTGATGAGCTGTTAAAACTGTCAAAAGATGATGTTGTTACAATTAGAAAGTCGCCACAAAATACTTTGTTTATAGAATTTGGAAGTATATAAATAACTCTTTTAAGGGGTGAATTTTTTACCTCTTTTTTTATTTAGCTTGAATTTTTTAAGAAATAGAGCTATTCTAAAGATAGAGAAATCCAATTTTAAAAATTAAAAAGGTCAAATTAATTATAAATAATTTAATTTATTTTTATAAATATGTCATTTAAGCCAGAAAGGGGGCATTTTAGAGAAGAGGAAGAAAGAATTAAAGAAAAGAATACAGAAGAAGAGGGAAAAAAAAAGAGAAAAAAAGAGCTATATAAAGCTTACAAGGCAAGTGTAGTAGTACCAGAGGCTATGAAAGGAATAAGGACAGGAAAAGGGTTTAAGTTTAAGGAAGTGGAGCGAGTAGTAAAGAAAAAAGTGGAAGATAGAGAAAAAATGCTAAAAGAGATAAAAGAAAAAAGGAAAGAAAAAGAAAAAGAAAAAGTTTAGTAAATATTAATTTTGGTAAATATGCCAAATCCAGATAGAGAAAAATTTTTTCCTCATAAAGAAAAAACACCAGAAAAAAAAGAAGTTTTTTCTGAAATTAAAGAAGGAGAAGAAGAAAAGGAAAAAGAAATAGGAGAGATAAAATTCTTTTTTTGTGAGAAAGCAAAAGGACCGGCGAGTGAAATAATTAGAGGTATGAGGCAAATCTTAGAATTCGTTGACAAATCTGATGCTATAAAGATTTTTGGTTCAGGGGGAGCTTTAAAGCAGGATAAAGAAGTTTCTTTAGCTGAGGTTCTGGCAAAAAAAAGTTTCACAGAGGAGACTGAGAAAATTAATTTAGATAAATTAGGTATTACTCTTCTGAAGCTGCAGGAAAAAACAAGAGGTGTTTATACTTTTGTATTTAACTACCCCTTTAAAAGAACGGTTTATGGAGATACACTTACTCATCCAGAGACAGGTAAAAAATTTGCATTATTATTCTCAACACACTACTTCGAAGGAATAAAAAAACGAGAAGATCGTAATCTTGCATTCAGGCAGCTGGGGAGGCACGAAACAGGGCATCTGCTTGGACTTGTCCAACGAGAATCTTCTTCCGCCGATAGCAGGGGAGGTATCTATAAATCTCACTGCTTAAACTTATGCAGTATGAAACAATCTATGAACGTTAAAGAAGTTTTAGATTTAGCAAAGATGCTGGAAAAAAATAAGATAATGCTCTGTAAGGACTGTCAACAAGAACTTAAAGACCGCTTTAGTTCAAAGACTGTCTATAAATAATAAACTTTGTTTAGAGGATAAAAATCGCCCTTGGGGCGATTTTTTGGTAGAGTAAGAATATGAAATCTATCGTTATTTATTATTCTGAAACCGGTAATACTAAAAAGATTGCTAAAGCAATCGCTGTGAGTTTGGGGGCGGATTTAAAAAGAATTGAAGAGACAAAAACAGATGACGTTTCCAACTATGATCTAATATGTTTAGGAACACCTGTTCACAGTTTTGCTCCGGCAAAAATCGTAAGAAGATTTTTAAAAGAACTACCTAATTTGTCTTCTAAAAAAGGAATAGCTTTTTGTACTATGCATGCTTTCGGAGATAAAAGAACTTTTAGAATTATAAAAGAAAATTTTGAAGCTAAGGGGATTTCTTTTATTGATGGCTTTTCTTGTATAGGGTTGAGTAGGATTGTTGGAAACTTTGGACCTAGAATTTTTAACAGAGGCAGACCGAATAAAAAAGATCTAAAAAATGCAGAAGCTTTTGGGAGAAAGATTTTAGACAGTATCAAAAGTTATTAGTATTGTACGATATTTAATACATGGAAGAGAACCGTTAGGGTTCTCTTTCATCTCCGCTAGCTGGTGGAGCTACGGAAGGACGAGGGAGGGAACTAGCGGTTTTTTCTTGAATTTTTTAAGAAATAGAGCTATTTTAAAAGATAGGAGGAAAGAAAAAAGTTAAAATTTCGGAAGTTTAATTTTAAAATATAAAAAATTATGGTGCAATTTTTAATAGAAAATCAATGGGTGATTTTGTTGATTATTTTGTGGGTTTTACCTTGGAAAGGAGTAGCTTTATGGAAAGCAGCCAGAAATAACCATAAAAAGTGGTTTATAGTCTTGTTCCTGCTTAATGACCTGGCTATATTAGAGATTCTTTATATTTTCATTTTTAGCAAAAAGAAAGAAAAAGAAATTATTGAAAAATCAAAACAATTCGAAAATCACTGATTTTATTTATCTTGTTTTTTTAATTCAATTATATTAAAAAGGAAGTATATGATAATAAGGCCTGTAAAAACAAGACTTTTTATTCCTCCCAAAGACGATCTATTCTCTCTGATTAAAGAAGGTTTTTTAGATATAGAATTAAAAGAAAAATCAGTCATAATTATTACCTCCAAAGTAGTTTCTATCTGGCAAGGAAGATGTATTTTGAGAGAAAAAGTTAACAATAAAGACGGATTAATTACTAAAGAAGCAGATTTTTACCTTGAAAGGGAAAAAATCCCAGGAAAACGAGTGATACTTACTATAAAAGATAACCTTTTAGTTCCTACTGCTGGCATTGATGAAAGTAATGGAAAAGGTTATTTTATTTTGTGGCCAAAGAACCCTTTTAAGGCAGCAAGAGATATCTATGATTTTATTCAAAAAGAATATGGACTGAAAGATTTTGGTGTTATTATCACTGATAGCAGATGCGTTCCTTCAAGAAGGGGAACAATTGGTTTTGCTCTCGGCTATTATGGTTTTTATCCTTTAAAAGATTATCGAAAAACAAAAGATGTTTTTGGTAGGAAATACAAAATAAGTCAGGCTAATCTGGTTGATTCTTTAGCTTCTTCGGGTGTTTTAGTGATAGGAGAGGGAAACGAACAAACTCCCATTGCCATTATTGAAGATGTTAGTTTTATAGATTTTGAAAGACCTGAACCATTAAAAGAAGACCCCTTAAGAATCAAGGGGGATGATGACTTTTATTCACCTTTAATAAAAGGGGTTAAATGGCGTAAAGGAGGCGGAGGAGTTTAGTTGAATATAATCTATATTTTATATGGAATATCTAAACAAAACAGATCCTCAAATGGATGAAATTATAAAAAAAGAGATAGAGAGACAGGAAAATAGCTTAATGATGATTCCTTCAGAGAATCATAGCTCTGAAGCTGTAAGAACAGCTGTGGGCTCTATACTACAAGATAAATATTGTGAAGGCTATCCCTACAAACGCTATTATCAGGGCCAGGAGAACTTCGATAAATTAGAAGAACTTTGCCAGGAAAGGGCTAAAAAAGTTTTTGGTGTACCTTTTGTTAATGTCCAACCCCATTCTGGAAGCCCGGCTAATTATGCGGTTTATTTTGCCCTTTTAGAACCAGGAGATAAAATTATGGCACTAAGATTAGACCAGGGAGGACATATCAGCCATGGCTTAAATATTAATTTTTCTGGAAGGTTTTTCAAAAGTATATTCTATGGAGTAAATAAAGGCGGTCTAATTGATTATGAAGCCATGGAAAGAATGGCCACAAAAGAAAATCCCAGGATTATTATTGCAGGCATTACCTCCCATTCCATGGCTTTAGACTTTTCTCGTTTCTCTGATATCGCTGAAAAATGCGGAGCTTATTTAATGGCTGATATAGCTCATATTGCAGGTTTAGTTGTAGCTGAAGCCTATCCCAATCCAGTACCATATTGTCATATTATCACCACAACAACCCATAAAACCCTCAGAGGTCCAAGAGGCGCTTTGATTATGGTAACAGACAAAGGAATTGAAAAAGATCCTCAACTGCCCCAAAAAATTAACAAGGCTGTGTTCCCGGGGCTTCAGGGAGGACCTCATGAAAATAACATTGCTGGCATTGCAGTGGCCTTAAAAGAAGCTCAAAAACCTGAATTTGCTGAATATGGAAAGCAAGTTGTTAAAAATGCCAAAGTGTTAGCTGAGACCTTAAGAGAAGAAGGGATTAACCTTTGTGCTGGTGGAACCAACACCCATCTTATAATGATTGACCTGAGAAATCTTGAAATCTTAGGAAATACAGCTGCTGAAGCCTTAGAACAAGCTGGAATTGTAACCAATAAAAACGCAATTCCTGACGACCCTAATCCACCATTTTATCCTTCTGGTTTAAGATTGGGAACTCCCGGGATAACAAGCAGGGGAATGAAAGAAGAAGAAATGAAACAAATAGGTGTTTCAATGGTTAGGGTTTTAAAAGATATTTCTCGCTTAAAAAAAGAAATGGATATTTCTTTGGAAAAAGAGAAAAAATCTAAAATAAGAAAGGAGATTATTTCCAGAAGCGAAGAGATAAAAAGGATTAGAGAAAAGATAAAAAACCTTTGTTCAAACTTTCTTCTCAAAAAAGAGTACTAAAATGCAACAATATCTTCAGGCTTTAAAATACATAATGGAAAGTGGGGTGGATAAACCAAATCGCACTGGAATTGATAGCCGGGCAGTGTTCGGTCTACCAATGCGTTTTAATCTTAAAGATGGTTTTCCTGCAGTAACCACTAAAAAATTAGCTTTCAAATCCGTAAGAGCTGAACTACTTTGGTTTTTAATGGGAACTAGCGATATTAAAAAATTGCAGGAAATGGATTGTCATATCTGGGATGCCAATGCAAATGCTGATTATTGGAAACCAAAAGCAAGATTTGAGGGGGATTTGGGCCGCATTTACGGAGTCCAATGGAGAAGATGGAAATCTCCCTATTCTGAAAAGCCCATTGACCAAATTGCTGAGGTGATTGAAAAAATAAAGAAAGACCCTTACAACCGAAGGTTGATTGTAAGCGCTTGGAATCCGGCTGAATTAGATAAAATGGCTTTACCACCTTGCCATCTTTTTTTTCACTTTTTTGTGGCTGACAAAAAACTTTCCCTTTTGATGTACCAGAGAAGCTGTGATATGTTTTTAGGCGTTCCATTTAATATTGCTTCTTACTCACTTTTACTTTCTATGATAAGCCAAGTCACAGATTTAACGCCTGGAGAATTTGTCCATGTTTTAGGAGATGCCCATATATATCATAATCATTTTGAGCAAGTAAAGAAGCAACTTAAAAGAAAACCTCTTCCTCTTCCTAAATTATGGTTAAATAAAGAAATTAGGAATATTGATGATTTTAAATTAGAAGATATTAAACTGATTGACTACAAACACCATGGAGTCATCAGGGCTAAAATGGCTGTTTAAATATGGTAATTTCAATAATCGCAGCTATTGGCAACAATCGTGTAATTGGGAATAAGAATCGTTTACCCTGGAATTTATCGGCTGATATGGAGCATTTTCGGAAGTTAACAGCGGGCAAACCAATCATTATGGGGTCGGTGACCTTTGAGTCAATTGGTAAAACTTTACCAGGTAGAGACAACATTGTTTTAACAAAAGACCCTAATTACAAAGCGCCTGGATGTAAAATAGCCCATTCTTTACAGGAAGCTCTTTTATTAGCGGAGAATAGTCCTTTGGGTAAAAGAACTAAAGAAGTAATGATTTGTGGAGGAGCTTCAGTCTATAAACAATATTTACCAAGAGCTGACAGAATGTATTTAACTACTATTGAGGGGGATTTTGAAGGTGATGCCTTTTTTCCAGAATTTAACATAGAAGAATGGGAAGAAAAAGAAAGAATCTCTTACGAAGCAGATGAAAATAATCCATATAGATATTCTTTTTTAACATTAGAAAGAAAACCTTCAAAGCTATAATTATAATTTGAAAATAGATAATCAAGTATTCAAGATAAAAATCGCCCTTTGGGCGATTTTTTGGTAGAATGGGATATATGAAAAATGAGATTATAGAAAAAGTAAAAACTCACTTTTTAGAAACTTTTGAAAAGAAGAAAAATCCTATATACTCTTATCTTCCAAGACATGTTGCTGAAGCCGAAAGGTGGGCAAAGAAAATTCTACAAAAATACCCAAAAGCAGATGAAAAAGTGGTTTTATTATCTGTATGGCTTCATGATATTGGACAGGCAATTGGAGATGATAATGACGACCACGCTGTTAAGTCTGAAGCTGAGGCAAAGCGTTTTCTTAGAGCAATAGGAATGGTACCTGAGAAAATCGAAAAGGTTGCTCATTGTGTAAGAGCACACAGATGTAAAGACATTCAACCAGAAAGCTTAGAAGCAAAGATTTTGGCAGCAGCTGATTCTGTGAGTCACATGACTGACTTTTGTTATATAGACATGGCTTCAAAATACTCAAAAGATTTCGTTCTCGCAAAGCTCAAAAGAGATTATAGAGATATTGGTTTATTACCAGAATTACAAAAAGAAATTACCTCTCTTTACGAAGCTTGGAAGACATTATTAAATGTCTACCCTGATTAAATAGGTTTTAATAGTGCAGATAATAATGTTTGGAGATGACAGGGAATTTTTAAAAAAAATTAGAAATGGATAAAGTTCAAAAAATTCTTAGTATTCAACTTCCGAAAATAGAAGGCGTTGATATTATCGAAAATGGTGTCAACTCTATTTTTTCCAAAGTTTAGGCCGAAGTTGAGCCCTTTGACGTGTGCTTCGACTGAGCTCAGCCGAATGTCCTTAGGATAAATCCGTTTGGCAGGCTCAGGATAAAGAAATTTAATCAAAAAGAGCCCATCGCTGGGCATTTTTTATTCTGGATTATGTTTTTTAAGATTTTGTTAAAATCGAATAACATGCCTTCCAGAGTCTTTTCAGTAGTCATTGGAGGTCTGGACGTCCAAATCATTGAAATAGAACAGATGCCTCATACGGATTAAGGCTTTTTGAAATTATGGGACTGCCTGATAAAGTGGTTCAGGAATCGAGTGTCGTGATAAAACATGTAAGGTGTTTTAAGAATTCGGCTACCATTGATAAAAGAAGTAACTCATAAATTATCTTCAGTTTAAGTTGGAGAGACGATTCAATAGGAATAAAAAAAGAGTAGCAATCAAAATGATACTGCTCTTTTATATGTAATTTAAATTCATTTCAGTAAAATCATATTCATTCTTCTTTAATGGTTGAATAAATAATTTTACCTTTTTCGAAAATGCGTAAATCGCCCGTCTTTTTGGAAATAGTATATACAGTTGTGTCTTTAAATTGATAAGAAGCGCTAATGGCGGATAAATGCCTCGTATGAACTTTAATTTTAAAGCCGAAGCGAGATGAAAAATCCTCTCCCTCGGGAAGTTTTAACTTCTCGGCGACATCGGTCGGTCGAAGTCCCTCAATAAACATGCCCGAGTTAGTTACCATCCCCTTATTATCAATTAGAATCGCCCCATCAAATTGAATTACCTGTAAAAATTTGCTAGCAATATCTAAGATCGAATTGTAAAAAATATTAAATCCTCTTTCTTTAAAAATATTTTGACTACTATCGGGCAGATTCACCCATTCTTTAGTCCACTCTTCTTGCCAACCGAAGATTACTAGCATTCCGAAATGAAATAAAATTTTATTTCTAAGATAAAACATAAGCTCAGCAACTCTCAGTTTACAAAGAAAATACCAATCTGTCTCAGATAGTGCTAAGATATCCTTTTCGCCCCTTACTTGTTTTAGTGTTTTGTTCGTCCCTATTTCCATCTCAAGTTCTTGAATTCTATTTTTAAATCGTTCCAAACTATCCCGATAATTCATGGCGTTTATAATCCTCCTTTCATATTGTGCATATTTTTTCTTTTATTAAAATTTAAGGTGCTAAATTACTTCTAATATAGATTGCCAGATTATTGACTAAAAGTCAAATTTAGTTAAAATAAATTAATATTCTCATTTTAACAAGAATATTTTAATCTGTTATTTTAAAAACATATATAAGGAGAGTACGATGCCAAAAAAAGCAAAAGTGTTTTTAGTTGATGATAATGAAAATATTAGAAACTTAATTAAAGAATCTTTGAAGCAAGAAGGACACGAAGTTCTAATTGAAGCAAGATCATTGAAAGAGGCCTTAATAAAGATTAAAGATGCTTCTCGAAAAGGAGTAACAATTGCTATTGTTGATGGCTCCTTGGTTCCCCCAGGTGATACTTTCACAAATGACGGAGAGAAGATCGCTTCAACTTTAAGGAAAAAAATTCCTAATATAAGAATTATTTCATTTTCCAGTCATCTGGCCAATTGGGGAGATAAGAATTTAGTAAAAAGCAAAGTAGCGATTAGTCAATTAGGGGAAATAGTTACCGATCTTTAAACCCAAAAAGCTGAGTCATATTTAGTACTGACCCAGTTTTTTTTAAAAAACCTGGAATATACCTAAAAATATTTATTACAGATTTTTGTTTAGTCTCAATGGTATTATTATGCTAAAATTAATTCAGTGAGATAAACTTAGAATAATTCATACCAAAATGTCAAAAACAAATTTTGATTGTTTCAGATTTGGATACATGCCTAGTTTTAATATTGATCTAATATCTGAAATAAAATTTGCAAGAAAGAACTTTGATTTTATAGAGATCACTTTAAAATATAATTTAATAGAGTATTCAAAAAAATACTTAGAAAAAGTAAATCAAAACTTAGGTAATTTTGAAATTTTAGGACATATCCATTGGAAAATAGATTTAACTAAAAAAAAAGGACTTAAAAAAATTTTTGAAAATGTCAAGATTTATAAACTTCTCGGAGCAAAAAAAATCACCATTCACCCTTTTGTTAGTCAAAATATTAGTCAAAAGCAGGTTAAGTTAAGTAATCTCAAGGCTTTAAAAACCATATCTAATTTTTGCAAGAAAAATAAAATCCAATTATTAGTTGAAAATATTTCAGACATTCCTTTTAATCTATCTAAAGAATTTAAATATTTATTACTTAACAGCCCTTCGCTATCAATAACTCTTGATGTTGGTCATGCTAATAAGATATCGAGGCAGGAGTTAGAAAAATTCCTCGATCTTTTTTCAACAAAAATTAAACATATTCATCTTCATTATAATGACAATGAGAAAGACCACTTAATTTTTCCTAAAGCAGAGAGAAATTATTTAAACTATATTCTAAAGAGATTAAGTAAATTAGGTATCAACTTAACTATTACTTTAGAGATTTTTGCTATTTTAGAAAAACAAAAAATTATCCAAATAGAAGGAAAAAGAAGACGAAATTTACTTCTTTCTCAATTACAACTTATCAAAAGTCTAAAATAAATTTATTTATAATACTAAAGTAAAAAAAACGGACTCCGGTTAATTAGGAAGTCCTCTTTTTATTATTCGGGGATATATTCATCCCCAAAATAGTGGTACCATAAAGAACGATAATTCTCCCAATTGTGTGGCCTTAACCCTCTTTGGCTAAAAATAGATTCAAAAATTTGTCTTGCAGTAAGATAATAGTCTAAATTGTCTGCCTCTGGGGTCATAATTTTTTTTTGCAAACGGTGTTGTGTTTGATATATATTCACTATTGGAAACCGATTAACAAATTGACTGAGTTCGCTTATTCCCTTAAATAAATCTTCTATTGGATCCAAACCGACAATATATGAGAAAGTTGTTTCCAAGCCAAGTTTACTCGCATACTCTAAAATTTGAAGGATAGAGGATACTGATACATCTCTTTTCCTAACAGTTAGACGTCGCGTTCTTTGAGTTAAGCAATCAAGTGAATAACATAATGAGAATGGCCCATAGTTTTTAACTTCGTCTAAAGCAGACCTACTTGTTAATTCGCAACCAAGATAGAAAATAGTTCCGGAAAAATTCAATTCCCCTGCAACCTCACGAACATCCGCAATATGCTGTACTACTGATTTTTCATTACTAAATAACCCTGTTACAACGGCAATCTGTTCAAAGTGAGAGAAATCTTTAAACTTATTTTTCTCAAGAATAGTTCTGAAAAACTCGCGAATTTTGGGCTTTTTGATTATCTCTTCACGATCACTTAAAACAGTTATATCATAACTATGAATACAAAATACACAACCGTGGCATTCGCCCCTTCTGTGGCTATTTAAATTGAGAACCTTTTTATTTTTTCGAAAATAACTACAATCGCAAGTGTCTTCGTCTAGATAACTTGTATTTCCCAATATTATAGAGTTGAACATCAACCGACCATATTTATCAACCATAAAGCGTGTTTCATCGCGTTCTCTAACAGGCAAGGCAAAATACATTGATTTATCAGAGAATATATCATTACATACAAAACGTACTCTATGGGTAATCGGAACTTGTGAGAGTTCAAGCCATACTCCAGTGCGATTAAATTCGCAAAATAAAACTTCAGAAATTGGTATTCCATAATTAAGGCTAACTCTTTTTGCTTCTTCCATATTTTCAATTCTTATCATTATAAGTTTCCCTCCTTTCTTCCATTTTTTATATTAACTTTTCAAGGTTCTTTAGTTGCTCCGCAACTGAGTTGACTTTAACATCTTCCTCTTGCATCGTCAAATTGACGAGTGAAAGTGTCTACTAGTAAGCTTTAGAAGTTGCTTTAAAAAAAACGGTGTCAACTCTATTTTTTAAAATTTAGGGTGAAGTTGAACCCGTTCGGCAGGCTCAGGATAAAGAAATTTAATCAAAAAGAGCCCATCGCGGATTTTTTTATTTTTAGAACGTTGACTTCTTTTCTTAAATAACTAATATGAAACCAATCTTTCGATTCTTTTAGAAAATTATAGTTTTTTAAAAAAATAAATAAGGGTGGTTTAAATAATTAAAACAGGTTTAGTATGCGAAGAATGGGATTGTGGGGCGATTTATAAATATGTCTGTTGCCCCCTTTGCGGTTTATATATAGAATACATTGATGATAAAACTGCTAATTGCCTTCATTGTGGAAGAACTTGGACACCTACCGCTCTTAATAAAAGGTGTCCAAGATGTTATGCTTTACTCGGAAAATTCATTAAAGAAGATTTATTATAGAGAGGTGGTGTTATTCTCCTTTCTTTTTTATTTTTCTTGAATTTTTCGAGGAATAAAGCTATTTTTAAATTAGAGAATAACTATATATGAAAACCATATATTCACCATCAAGAATAGGACTTTTTGATAATTGCAATCGTGCTTATAAATATAAATATATTGACAGGCTTGTTTCAGACATACAAACAATAGAGAGATTCAGGGGCAGTGTAGCCCATGAAACATTGGAAGAGTTCTATAAATTAATTAAGGCAGGTTCCGTAAAGCCTGTTGAATGGATTTTAGATAAATATGAGGAATTATGGGAAAAGAACTATACGAGCAGTATAAAAATAGTTAAGAAGGAATTAACCGCTAAAGATTATTACAATAAGGGAAGGCAGTCTATTATAGATTATTACGATAAATATAAGCCATTTGACCAGGCAAAGGTTATAGATACAGAACGTATGCTCAGTTTTACTGTTAAACACAACGGAAGAGAATATCCTTTCTGTGGTAAATTGGATAGATTGGATTGGGATGATAAGGAAAACATGTTTGAGATACATGATTATAAATTGACTAACAGATTAATGACGCAGGAAGAAGCTGATAAAGATTGGCAGCTTGGTCTATATTATGTTGCCCTGAAAGAAAAATGGCCAGACGTAAAGAAGGTAAGGCTTATTTGGCATTCTCTTTTATTTAATAAAGAAATCACTTCTTTTAGGAGCGAAGAAGAGGCCAATATGCTTCAAAAAATGGTCATAGAAAAAATAGAGGAGATTAAATCATGTCTTGATTTTTATCCTCAAAAGAGTGCACTTTGTGATTGGTGTGATTTTCAAAATATATGTCCTTTATGGAAACACTTAAAGGAAATGGAAGAGCTTCCGGTGAATGAGTATAAAAAAGATACAGGGGTGAAGTTAGTCACTAAGTATAAAGAATTAGAGGAGGCTAAAAATGAGCTTAAGGAAGAAATCTATAAAATAGAAGAAGAGCAAGAGAAAATAAAAGAAGCCGCTATAGAGTTTGCAAAGAGAGAAAATATATCAATTATAGATGGACCTGATGCGCAATTAAAAGTTGATATAAGGGAAGAGTTAAAGGCGCCCACCAGAAGTGAAGATCAAGAAAAATGGGAAAACTTAAGAGAGGTTTTAAAACAAGAGGGTAAATATGAGGAAGTGTCGACCGTTAATGCTAACATGTTAAATTACAGAATAAGAACATGGCCTTCTGAAATTATTGATAAAATATCTAAATTCCTCATAAGAAAAAGGAGAGAAATGGTAAGGCTAATTAAAAAATAAAAGGTAATATGGAGCAAATAATAACAAAAGAAGAGTTTTTAAAAAAAGACATAAAATATTTCTTAAATTCTGGAGAATTCTACTGTGGTAGGAAAACGTGGGACCAAAGACAGCAGGAGAAAAGAAATCTGAAGTTCAATATTTAAAAAAGGTCGAGGAATTAATCCCGTAAAATTTCATCACGGGACAAGTTGAGAAATAATTATAGTAAATAAAAAAGATAAATAAAATATGAAATATCTACCTTGGATTTCATTAATTATTGCGTTCATTGTTGTGATTAATGAGTTTATGTATATTGGTAAGACGAGTCTCGCCTGGGTGCTTATTGGTTTGGGCGTAGCAATAGGATTAAACGCCGTATATCTAATAGCTGGAAAGAAATAAACATTCCTATTTTGCTAATATATATTTAAAAAATTACTTTATTAATGTAATTTTGATTTTTTATTTTTTAAAACCTGTCAAAGTTGAACTTCAATGGAAGTTATTCAGCCTTTTATTGTTAAGAGGTTGAATCTTTAAATATTCATAAAGTTTTAGATAAAGACAAACCCTAAACTATTTGAGGTTCAGGGTAGAAAAATGCTGTTAAATCTATTTTTAATATTTTTAAAAATTTAAGTGGGAGTTAATCTAAATTATGAAAAAAGTAAAAAAATTTGGAGATAAAAAGTTAACAATAAGGTTTTCAGAAAAAGCTGATATTAAGAAGGCTGCAAGGTTTAAAAGATACACGGACGAATTAGCAGAAGATGATACGGCTTATATATCGAGGAAACAAAAAATAAGTTTGAAAGAGAAGAGAAAATATATAAAAGATAGGTTAGAAAGAATAAAAAAGCATAAATTAGTTATCCTGATAGCTGAAGACAAAGATAAAGTTGTTGGGATGACCATAATTTCTCTGAGGTCGTATGTGCAAAGTCATATTGGAGGCTTGGGTATTCATATTCTTAAAGATTATAGAGGTATTGGTTTAGGAAAATATTTTATGAAGGAGATTTTAAAATTGGCAAAGACTAAATTAAAGCCAAAACCCCAAATGATAAGATTAAGCGTTTTTTCTGTAAACAAAACAGCTATTTCGTTATACAAAAAAATAGGCTTTAGGTCTGTAGCTAAAATTCCCAAACAATTTAAGCTTAAGGGAAAGCTATATGATGAAGTAGTAATGTTAAAATATTTATAAAAAATGTTTAACACCCGACGTTAAACCGTTATAAACCGTCTTGTGTCTGTTGGCCGGGGCGATTTTTTGATAGAATAGAAACATATGTTCGAGCTTATAGATTTAAAAAAAGAGCTAAAGAGCAAGGCAAGTGTCAAAAAATCAAAAAACCTTCAAAGATTTTTTAAAACAGAACCCGGAGAATATGGTGAGAGAGATATTTTTTTGGGTATTAAAGTTGGCGATTTAAGAAAAATTGCCGAAAAATACAAAAATCTGTCGCTCAAAGGAATTGAAAAATTGTTATATTCAAAAATTCACGAAGAAAGATTGGTAGCTTTACTTATTTTGGTTCAAAAGTTCCAGACAGACGACGAGCGCTTAAAAGAAAAAATCTTCAAACTTTATTTGAAAAATACTAATTACATTAACAATTGGGATTTGGTTGATTTGTCTGCCGATAAAATAATTGGAGAGTATCTTTCAGATAAGCCTAGAGAGGTATTATATAAACTGGCGATGTCGAAGAATCTATGGGAAAGGAGAATAGCCATAATGTCTACATTTCAATTTATAAAAAATAATGAATTTAAAGAAACTTTAAAGATTTTAGAAATGCTCTTGGAAGACGGACACGATTTAATACATAAAGCAGCAGGCTGGATGTTACGTGAAATTGGTAAAAGGTCTTTAGAAACAGAAGAGAAATTCTTAAAGAAACATTATCAGAAAATGCCAAGAACAATGTTGCGATATGCAATAGAGAGATTCCCAGAAAAAAGAAGGCAAGCATATTTAAAAGGAAAGATTTAAAAAGAAAATGTGATGTTTAAAAAACATTGGAAGTTGAATTTCCGAATTGTTGAGATCAACCCCTCTGTATTCCAATGAGTAAAAAGGCATTCATGGGGCTCATAGCTTCCCAATCTATTACTTGCATTATTGAGAATCATGTAGCTGAAATGGAGGACTACCGGGAGAAAGTAACCACCAAAATTATCAGCTTTCTCTGTAAGCTTAGATCACATCACATCATTGAAATAGAAGGATTAAAGAGCTTCCTAAATACTGAGTTAAGACCCTATGACTTCAGCGGAGAGGTCAAGAAATAAACGCTTCTTAATGGGGAAACAGGTGCTTTTTAAATATCTACCTAAATAGGGTGGGAGAATTCTTCCACCCCTTTTTTTAACTAATCTTTAGATACTTCGAGCGTAAATAAAAAACAAGGAAAGAGGTAAATTACAAAGCCTTCAACCTGTGCTAAAATTAAGGAAAGAGGATTACGCATTGTTTCTTTTCCTAGATAGATTTGCATATAATGATATAAAGAAGGAAAACATGGAATCCAAGGCAGAAACCTTAAGAAAAAAACTGGTTAAAGAATTAGTTAAAAATAAAGCTATCCGAAGCCAGAAAGTCAAGAGGGCTTTTCAAAAAGTACCTAGGCATCTTTTCCTTCGCGGTATTGATCTTAAAAAAGTGTACGGCGACTTCTCCATTATTACAAAAAAGATAGGTGTTTGCCCTATGAGTTCTTCCACCCAGCCCTCTTTGATGGCATCGATGCTAGAAAATTTACAGCTATGGAAGGGAATGAAAGTGCTTGAAATCGGTACAGGCACAGGGTACAATGCTGCAATCCTTTCCGAAATTATCCAGGATCCCAAGAAGGTGTTTACGATTGATATCGATCCCGATACTGTAAAAAACGCTCGTTCAAATCTCACTAAGACTGGTTACAGAGGAATTACAATAAAATGTTTAGATGGGACAAAAGGTTTGCCAATACATTCGCCCTATGACCGCATAATAGTCACCTGTTCTGTGAAAGATTTCCCAGAATCATGGATAAAGCAACTAAAGGAAGGGGGAATAATTGTTGCCCCAATTGGAGTCAACGGAGCGCAGATTACCCCAGCTTTATTGAAGCAAGGAGGTATTTTGATTAGTTTCTCCACAACTCTTGGCGGCTTCATGGAAATGAGATCAAAAACTTATCAAGAATTATTAACAGAACGCACAGGGCTATCCAAGAAACTCCTCGTCTGTACCGAACACCCTGAATTTTTTGACGAAGATAAAATAATCTCCTTGCTGCGAAAAGGCCATAAAGAAAGAGCTTTGCCATCAAAGGGAATTACTCTTTTTAAGAGATATGATTTCTTTGTTTTTTTATCATTGCACGAAAAAAAATCTGTTGAATTATCTTTGGAGGAAGAGGAGAAAGATTTTGGCTTTGAAGACAGCGCAATTGGCATAGTAGATCTAAAAAGAGAAAGTGCTTGTTTGATTTCAAAGAACTGTAGACTACTGACATATGGAAATAATTATGCATATAAAATTGTTTTATCGCTTGCTGATAAGTGGGATGATTTGAAAAAACCGGGAGTAGATCGGTTGCAGATTTTTGTATATCCACGAGGTGTCAACCAACCATTGATAAAAAATGATATTTTTTTTGAAAAAAAATCGGAATCAACGAGATTGGTAATAAAAATATTGCAATCTTAACATCTTGACACGCTCTTCAAAGACATGCTAACATGAAACCAGAACCTTTAATAAAGGGCTGATTTAAATGAAAAAGAACAAAAAAATTGATGATTTAAAATTACTTAATGAGAAAGAAAGACAGCCAGTAAAGTCCGCCGAAAAAAGTGGATGTTCACGATGCGGTTAATCTGCTAACTACAACCAACATGCTTTATCCAATAAATTTAGGGTAAAGCTTTTTTTATTCCAGGACATCTATTAAACAGCTTTTAAGATAGTTTCATAAATAATAAATTAGGAAAAAAAATATCATTTTTCTCTAAAATCTTGGTTCTGACGTTGTCCATGGGTAGAGTATGCTTGAGCTCGGTTCGAGCGACCGAACACGTAAAAAATCGCCCTGCGGGTGATTTTTTGGTAGAATGGGATATATGAAAAATGAGATTATAGAAAAAGTAAAAACTCACTTTTTAGAAACTTTTGAAAAGAAGAAAAATCCTATATACTCTTATCTTCCAAGACATGTTGCTGAAGTTGAAAGGTGGGCAAAGAAAATTCTACAAAAATACCCAAAAGCAGATGAAAAAGTGGTTTTATTATCTGTATGGCTTCATGATATTGGACAGGCAATTGGAGATGATAATGACGACCACGCTGTTAAGTCTGAAGCTGAGGCAAAGCGTTTTCTTAGAGCAATAGGAATGGCACCTGAGAAAATCGGAAAGGTTGCTCATTGTGTAAGAGCCCATAGATGTAAAGACATTCAACCAGAAAGCTTAGAGGCAAAGATTTTGGCAGCAGTTGATTCTGTAAGCCACATGACTGACTTTTGTTATATAGACATGGCCTCAAGATACTCAAAAGATTTCGTTCTTACAAAACTTGAAAGAGACTATAGAGATATTGGCTTGTTACCAGAATTACAAAAAGAAATTACTTCTCTTTACGAAGCTTGGAAGAAATTATTAAGCGTTTACCCCAATTAAAAATTTGTGGAGGTGGCGGAGGATTAATATCATTCAAGATATTTTTACCCGCAGGCGAAGGTTGACATCTGACTTGAAGGTAATATGATAAAATTGTATGAAAAGACAATTTACAGCGATTTATAAAAAAAGAGGAAAATGGTATTTGGGATGGGTGGAAGAAATTCCAGGAGTTAACACCCAGGGAAAAACCCTTAAAGAGGTAAAAGAAAATCTTAAAGATGCCCTCTTGTTAATTTTAGAAACAAATCGGGTTCTTAATAAAAAAGAAACTCCTAAAGGGAAAGTTATTCGTGAGCCATTATCAATTTCTTTAAAATGAAACGCAAAGATTTGATTAGGCATCTTATTAGAAATGGATGCATTTTCATTAGAGAAGGCGCAAGACATAGCGTCTTTTTTAATCCTTTAATAAAGAAAACTTCGACGTTCCTCGTCACAAAGAGATTGATAATTTTTTAGCAAAGAAAATTTGTAGAGATTTGGGGATAGGACCCTTTAAAAAGAGAAAAAAATAAGGAATAAGATTTTATTGACAAATAGTTTAATTTTATTAAACTTAATTTAGTTATTTAGATTAAAGAATATGTATAATTAAGAAAAAAGGTTGGAAGATTATGTCATGTGAGATTTGTGGAAAAGATTCAGAAGAGATTGTAATACTGCCTGTAAAGAGACAAGACGGAAGTTTGTGTACTTTAGCTTGTTTAGAATGTGCAAGGAAATCGCCTACATATTGTAAAAAACATGATAGGCCACACAGAGGGTTTGAAGATGGTACCAGTGCCTGCATTGTCTGCATTGAAGAAATGTTGGTTAAAATCAAGTCTGAAAAAGATAAGGTTTGGGATAGTCTTAAAAAAGAACTACCAGTAGAAGAATTAATACGTCTCTTAGAGTGGGCAGAGTTTTCTGCTTTCTGTACAAGAGATCCTGAAGAAGTCTGCATCTTAAGGGCTATAATAACGAGAGCCTTGCGGTTTAGTAAAAGAACTGAAGAAATTCTACAAGAAATTATTAATACCCAATCCGTAAGTTCAATCGTTCCTCTTGAATTCTGAGTTATAAAGCAGGTACTGGAGAGCATAATGCATCTCCTTTTTTTTATTTAGGAGTTTTTCTCGGACTTGATTTTTTTATAGAGCTTGTTAGGGTAAAAATAGAACACTTATAAAAATAGAAGGAAATTAGAAAAAAATATAAAAAGAGAGGAATTGAAATGAAATTATTGTATGAATTTATCAAAGGAGAAAGGAAAGAGCATCTATGGCGAGAAAAGATAGAGGTATATGATGATAAAAAAATAAAATACTCCATTTTTTTACCATTTCCTATTTGTAAAGATGGATCCAAACATAAAGTATGTGAGGAGTTGGAAAAGAAAGGCTGGAAGTGCGAAAACGGGAGATTAAAATACGGGGGATTAATATACAAAGAAGGATTAACCTACCCAGAAGTAATAAACTGTATAGAGTATATCAAAGTGTATAAAAAGACCTACGATTTTCTAACTGAACAAAGTCCTTACGTTGATATTCCTTTAAAGATAGCTAAATTTTTCGGTATAGTAGATGTCAAAATGAATATGGAAAGAAAATACGGAAGATATTCTTTATCTTTAAAAAACATAAGTTGGGTAAATCTAGTGCAATTTTTAAGAAAAGAGGGATTTACTTTGGTTTCTACTTGAGAAAGATGGCCTATAAACTTTAAAAGCCGAAAGGTTCTTATACCAAGTAGGCATTTTTTATTTTTTTAAATAAATTGAAGCAATAAATCGCCCTTTCACCTTCGCTGAAGCTTCGGCGGACAAGCGGGCGATTTTTTGATAAGATAGAATAATGAAAAATTATCCGAAAATAGTTTTTAAATATTCTTGGATTTATGACCAAAATTGGAAAGAATGGATAAAGATTTATAAGAAAAAAGTTAAGAATTACCCTTCTACAAGGAAGATTTTAAATTACATTAAAAAGATAGAGAGATTATGGAGAAAGGAAGAGAAAAAAGTTCTACAAGAACTTTCTAAGATTACCCATCTGCAATGGAAAGAAAAATCTATTATCTGTTATGTGGTAGGGAAGTGCAGGCCTTTTTCTGTTCCTTTAACTATGTCTGTTTATGAAAATTATCCAGAAGATTATTTTATTGATGTTTTAATTCATGAACTAATTCACAATCTTTTTTATCAGAATTATAAGAGAACGGAAAAAGGCTGGGAATATATTTACCGAAAATATAAAAAAGAGTCAGGAAAAACAAAGCATCATATACTTTTACACGCAATTCATTCTCACATTTATCTAAAATTCTATGATAAAAAAAGATTGAAAAGAGATATTGATTCTCTTCCCATTAGTGATTATAAAAGATCGTGGCAAATTGTTCAGAAAGAAGGCTATCAAAATATAATTACTGAGTTTGTAAAAAGAATAAAATAATTTTGATTGTCTTCTGGGCGATTTTGGTAAAATATAAAATCTAGTAAAGCTATGAAAAAACTTCTAATTGCAACTCATAATATTGGAAAATTTAAAGAGTATCAAATCATATTTGGTGCTTTTTTGAATGGTTTAAAAGTTGAGTTAGTTGCATTAAAAGATTTAGGAATTAAAGAAAAAGTTGAAGAGTCTGGAAATAGTTATAAAGAGAACGCTGTTTTGAAGGCAAAATTTTACTCTCAATTTTCAGATTTGCCAATTTTGGCTGATGACTCTGGGTTAGAGATTGAAGCTTTAGGTGGCTGGCCGGGAGTAAAGAGTAGAAGAGCTAATGGATACGAAGCTTCAGATAAAAAACTAATTGAGATTGTACTGAATCGATTAGAAGGTATTCCTTTTAAGGAAAGAGTGGCTAAGTACAAGGTAGTAATAGCTTTAGCTTATAAAGATAAAATTTATACGTACGAGGGAAAAAGGAGAGGATTTATTTCAGAAAATAGGCAGAGGGTGATTTGGAGAGGTTTTCCATTTGACTCTATTTTTTATCTTCCAGAAAAAAAGAAGGTTTTTGTAAAATTAACCAGAGAGGAGAAGGCGGAGTTTTCCCATAGAACTATAGCTTTAAAAAAAGCTTTACCAATTTTAAAGGAAATTTTAGCTTAGAAACTGTATGACAATTAAAGAGTTCAAGGGAGTAGTAATTGCTATCATACATAGAATAGATAATAATGAGGATAAATTGGTAATAGCGCCTAAAGGAAAAGGTTTTAGTGATGAGGAAATTAAAAACTTAACGAACTTTCAGGAAAGATACTTTAAATCAAAAATAATTAGATAGTTAAATTTAAAAATTAGAATAAATTTCTCGGGAAATAGAGATATTTTTTGATTTTCAAAAACCTTGACTTCATTTTTTTCAAAAGCTACTATGGAATTGGTTCTTAAGGAATCTTCTTGTCGTGTAAGGGAATAATAATGAAAACCTCAACCTTTAACCTGATTTACTTTTTTTCTATCTTTATTTCTTTGAGCTTTTATTGTTAAAGTGGATGCTTTGTTTTCTAATCTTATTGGCTCAATTTGAGCCTTTCGCACAAAAACTTAATTCAAGTAATTAAGTTAAAGAGGATTCCTACCTTAAACTGAGTTTTTTATCTCAGTTTTTTTAAATTTTTCAAAAAATAATATATATTGAAAGCAGAAATAAACTTTATCTATGAGAAAGAAAATTTATTCTAAGGATTTAGGGATTAATCTCAAATCAGGAAAAGAAGAAGAACTCTTTAAATGGTTTTTGGCTTGTTTGCTCTTTGGAAAACCAATTCAACAAGGAGTTGCCAAAAGAGCTTATTTTGAATTTGAAAAGGAGAAAATATTAACTCCAGAAAAGATTTTAAAGGCTGGCTGGGATAAACTCGTTAAGATTTTAGATAAAGGTCATTATGTGCGTTACGATTTTTCTACTGCTACAAAATTATTGAATATTTGTAAGAAATTAAAAAAAGAGTATGGAAGTTTGGATACTCTTTTTAAAAAAGCAAAAAGCAAAAAGGATTTGGAAAGAAGACTGAAAGAATTTAAAGGAATAGGACTTGTTACTGTTAGGATATTTTTGCGAGACTTGAAGTTATTCTGGCCAGATACGAAAATTTTATCTTGAACTTTTGAGGAAATAAGGTTATTCTTGAAATAGAGAAGGAATATACAAAGGTCGTAATTGAGAAAAGACAAAATAATAAAAATATGTCAGGAGAACTAAAAGAACCAGGAATTGGTGAAAGACCAGAAGAAAACTCCAAAGAGGCCCCAGAATCACTATGGAATGTTTTAGCATTAACGCAGGAAAAAATAGAAAAGTGGAAAAGAGAGAAGAAAAAACTTAAGAATTTAGGAGCGGACAAAGAAGAGATAAGAGAGTTTGAAAAAAAGATAAAAATAGCCGAAGCAGAAAAAGATAGATTAGAAAAAGCAGCAAAGGAAGAGTTAAAGAAGGAAAAAGAAAATATCCCTTTTAGTAAACTCTCGAAGGAACAACAAGAAAAGGTGAAAGACGTACTGAAACAAGAATTAGAGATAGGAGAAGAGGAAGAAAAGAAAGAATCTTCAGGAGAATAAAAGCTACCTACATAATGCTTAAAACAGAAAAATCGCCTCTCCGCCTTCTGGCGGAGGCGATTTTTTAATAAAATGATTGAGAAAATTTAAGAAAATGATAGAATAAAATATGGCAAAGCTACACAAAGATTTGAAAAATAAAGAATTTTGGTACAAAGATATTACCTTAATTCCCAATAGATTGCCTGATTTTGAAAGAGATGAGGTTGATTTAACTACTCTTTTTACCAAAAAAATAGTTCTTAAAGCTCCACTTGTTTCTTCACCTATGGATACGGTTACGGGCTTTGAGATGGCAATTTTGATGGCTTTGTATGGCGGTATCGGGGTCATCCATTACAATTATCAAACCATTGATGAACAAATTGAAGAGGTAGAAAGAGTGAAAAGATTCGAAGCAGGATTTGTTTACAATCCCATAGTTTTATCTCCCAATCATACAATTGGAGATGTTTATGACATTAATGATAAATACGGATTTTTCAGCGTACCTATAACAAAAGATGGAACTTTAAATTCAAAATTAGTGGGGATTGTCACTCATAGAGATGTGAGATTCAGAGATGATATGAACACAAGATTAAAAAAGGTAATGACACCGAGAAATAAATTAAAAGCTGCTTTTGAAAAAGATACAGTAGCTAAAAATGATTTAGATAAGGCAAATGAAATAATTAGAAGATATAATGTTGATACCTTACCAATTGTTGATGAAAAAGATAAGGTGGTAGCTTTAGTAACAGACAGTGATTTGAAAAAAAACGAACAGTTCCCCTTAGCAACAAAAAATAAAAATAAGCAGCTGAGAACCTTTATTGCTGTTGAGTCAAGGTTAAAGCTTGCCAAAGAAAGAATCAGTAAAGGTTTTGAGGCAGGCGTTGATGGAATTGTTATTGATGCCAGTGTTGTTTTTAAAGAACAGCTTGAAATAGCCAGATGGGCAAAAAAGAATTTTCCTAAAATCCAAATAGTTTTGGGCAACGTAGACTCAGCTGAAATGGTAAGAGAGATAATTAAGAAAGCTTCCAAATATTGCGATGCTTTAAAAGTGGGAATAGGGCCCGGAGCTGCCTGCATTACCCAGCAAGAGCTTGGAACAGGAAGAGCCCAAGCTTCGGCTGTCTGGGATTGCGCCCGGGAAGCTAAGAGACTAAAGAAAAAATATGGATTAATGCCAATAATTGCAGATGGTGGCATTAAGGTAGCAGATGGCGTATTTCAAAATGATGTTTCTAAACCAGGAGACATAACAAAAGCATTGGCTTTGGGTGCTCAAACTTGCATGATGGGTTCTTTGTTAGCGGGGCTTGATGAATCACCGGGAGAAGCAGAATTTGATTTTGAGGAAAATAGAATGATAAAAAGATATAGAGGAATGGGGTCTCTGGAAGCAATGAAACAAAGGTCTGCTGTAAGATATGCGGTTGATAAGGTAAAAGTTAGAGTTGCAGAAGGTAAGGTGATGAAAGCGCCCTATCGAGGTTCAGGTCATAGTTTTTTACCAAAACTTATAGCAGGAGTTAAACAGGGTCTTCAGAAACAAGGATTTAAAAATATTGCCCGGCTCCAAAAATTTGCCGATATTCGGCTTATATCAGAGTAAAGAGACAAAATAATATTTAGGTTATTCTGTTTGATATTTATTTCTTATTTTGTTAAATTAGCGATATGTTAACTTTTTTAAAATAACATGCCTTATCGAAGATTTAAAAAAACATTACATAAAAAAGTGAGAGGAAAATGGAAAAAGAAAAAAACCTTTCCGACTGCTAATAAAGCCAGAGAAGCAATGAGACGTTTAAGAGAGAAAGAACAGAAAAAAGCATAAAAGAGAGTATTAGAACCAAAAAAGATGCAAAGTTAAATAATAAAAAAACTCTTCTAAACTTATGGAGATTAAACGTCTTAAAGTAGGAGCTCTTGATACGAATTGTTATTTATTGATTGCGGGAAAGGAAATGATAATCGTTGACCCCGGGTCAGAACCAGAAAAGATTTTAGATGAAATTAAAAAAACAGGAGCTAAACCAGAATATATTATTAACACTCATTATCATCCCGACCACACAGGAGCTAATAAAGAGATGAAAAAAGAAACAGGAGCTAAAATTTTAATCCACGAAGCTGAAAAGAGCTTTATTTCTTTTAAGCCAGGTGGTTTTTTGAAAGGAGGAGAGAAAATAAAAATAGGCGATACCGTTTTAAAAGTCATTCATACTCCGGGACACAGCCCTGGAAGTATCTGTCTTTTGGGAAAAGATTTTGCTTTAACAGGCGATACTATTTTTAAAGATGGATACGGCAGAACAGATCTTAAAGGTGGTTCTTGGGAAGACTTAGATAACTCTTTAAAGAAATTGAAAAAATTATTAAAACCTGGAATGAGGATTTATCCCGGTCACGGCGATATCTTTAGAGTTAAAGTCTATCTATGAAAGAGGAAGCTAAAATTTTATTAGAATAACATGGAGTTTGAAAAAGTTTTAAAAAAACGACATTCAATTAGAGAGTTTCAGGAGAAAAAAATTCCAGGTAAAATTATTGAAAAAATTTTAGAGATGGCGAATCTATCTCCTTCTACCGGAAATCTACAGGCAAGAAGCGTGATAATTATCAAAAATAAAAATATAAAAGAGAAAATATCAGAAGCTGCCCTAAACCAGCGTTTTATTGCTAAAGCCCCCCTTGTATTTGTAGTTTGTGCCAACTTGGAAGAATCTGCTCAAAAATATGGGAAAAGAGGTAGATTGCTTTATTCAATTCAAGATGCTACTATCTTTACCTCCTATTTGCAGTTAGCTATAACTAATTTAGGTCTTGCTTCTTGCTGGGTTGGAGCTTTTAAGGAAGATGAAATAAAAGATATTTTAGACTTATCACAAGAAATAAAACCTATTGCAATAATTCCTACGGGTTTTGCTGATGAGGAGCCCCGTAAAACTGGAAGAAAAAATTTAGATGAGATTATTAAAAAAGAACTCTAATAATGAAATTAATTAAAAATGAAGAAAAAATCCACTGGACAAAGCATGCAAAGAGTAAAATGAGATATTATAGTTTATCTGAAAAAAGATTAAAAAGAGTTTTGAGGAATCCAGACAGAAAAGAGCTTGGAATAGCTCCTCAGACAATTGCGGTGATGCAAAGAATGGGAACTAAAAAACATCCAACAGAAATTTGGTTAATGTACCAGCGGGTAATCTCAAAAAAGAAAAAAGTAATTAAAATAATTAGTAGCTGGCGTTATCCCGGTATAAGCCCTAAAGGAAAGCCACCTCCAATACCTGAAGACACACTTTGTGAATTAGAGAAGTTAAAACAACATGACAAAGACTCCAGCTGAATATATCTCGAGCGATATTCCCGTTCCCCGTGAGTATAAAAAAGGTTTTGTAGATTTTTTAGGATGTAAGATTGATTTATCAAAAAGACCTTTCATTCCCAGAATCGAAACTGAATACTGGGTAAAAAGAGCTATAAAAGAAATAAAAAATTCAAAATTAAAAGTTAAAAATTTAGAAATCTTAGATATATTCGCCGGGTCAGGTTGTATAGGAATTGCCATTTTAAAGAATATTAAAAATAGCTTTGTGGACTTTGTGGATAATAATAAAAAAGCGATTTTTCAGATTAAAATAAATTTAAAAATTAACAAGATTTCTTCAAAGAAATATAAAATTTATCGTTCAAATTTATTTGAGAAACTAAAAGGGGAGGGGTATGATTTTATTTTTGCTAATCCGCCCTATGTAGCAGAGGAACGGTTAAAAGAAGTGCAAAATTCAGTTTTAAAATATGAACCAAAAACAACTTTTTTGGCAGGGAAGAAAGGATTACATTATATTAAAAAGTTTCTAAAAGAAGCTAAAAAATTCTTGAAGAAAAGAGGTATAGCTTATCTTGAATTTGACCCTTTACAAAAAACAGAAGTTAAAAATATTTTAGAAAAAGAAGGATATAAGGATTTTAGATTTTTCAAAGACCAATTCAAAAAATACCGTTGGGTAAGAATAATCCAGAATTAAAAAGAGTTGATAAAATTAAATAATATTGTATAATAGAAATACTAATAGTTCTTTTATAAAAAATATAAAAAAAGTAGAAGGTGATTTTACATCACAAATAAAACAAATAAAGTTATTGAAGAAATAAAGAATATACAAAAAGAGATAGTAAGAAAAGCTGAACAAATGTTTGAAATAGATGCTTGCATTGGTTGTTGTAAAAAAGCTGATAAGCTCGGAAATATAATTAATGAAGCAAACGAATTCGAGAATGAAATGATTATTTTAAGAAACAGAATCGAAGAAATCGCAAAAAGAGAGAATCTTATCTGTCTGGAGATAAGTGTACTTTCTTTAGAAAACCAGGAAGAGACATTGGGATTAATTAGAGAAGAAGGAAGTATAGAAATAATGGTACCTCCTTTTGATTACGCACTATTAGTTGTTCTTCCTGAAGGAAGTAAAGTAATTCAGCAACACACCAAAACAATTGAAAATGGGATAGAAGAGAAAAAAGTGATAGAACTCCCAAAAGGCCAGAAAATAATTGCTAAAGACTTTCCAGGTAATAAAATATTAAATTATATTAAATTATATTAATTTTTTCCTTCTCTTTTTTTTAAAATACCTTAAATTTTAATTTGAGGTTTTTTTATATTTTATTTGTTTGCTTATTAATTGAGAGTTTAGTAAAATTAAATAGTATGGATTCTACTAAACTTATTGGTTGGCTAACGTTTTTGGTCGGAGTTTCAATAATACTTTTTGCTCTCTACTCTTCTTATAATATTTTTACCGGCAAGACAGCAGTGCCTGAGATTTTTGCATTTGAAATAAAAGAAACCCAATCAACACAAGGAAAAATTCCTATCAGTCAGGAAAATGTCGGCCAAATTATTTTCGAACAATTAAAAAATCTTTTACCAATTGATACCTTTTCTAAGCTCTTAAATTTGACTATCTGCGCAATGGGGGCAGGAATTTTAATCTTTGGCGGTTCACAAATAGCCAGCCTCGGTATTAAGCTAATAAAAACTAATAAAGCATAGAATATGCCTTCTTGGATATCTTTTATTAACTCTAAAAACATAATTTTAGAATGGTTTTTGTGGCAGTTTTTTGAAGTACCGCAACTTATCTTAAATGCTTGGAAGAACTTTCTTGAGTTTGGTTTAAATTACTTTTCTACTCCTTTACTTATAAAAACCTTCTTTTCTCCATGGAGAAGATATAGATGGTTTTACCCCAGGGGGTTTGATCTTTGGCTCTATTTTGAAACGTTTTTTTCAAACTTAGTTGTCAGAATCATAGGAATCATTTTTAAAAGCATTTTAATAGTGATTGCAATTTTTTTTGAAATTCTTATATTTTTTGTGGGACTCTTTATATTTTTAGGATGGTTGGTTTTACCATTCTTTTTAATTTTAGGAACTTATCATGGATTTAGGCTTTTATTCTTTTAACAAAAGGGGCTATGTTTAATTTTAACTTAAGAAAAACAAATATTTATCAAGCAGTGCTCCGGGACAGAAATATTTTTTTCAGATTCGCAAAAACTGAAAAGAAATTATTTTTGACATTTTCTATTATTATTCTTTTGTTCTTTTTATACGGATTTGTACCTGAAAACTTTTCGTTATCTTTCAACCGAAAATTACTCGGTCTTTCAATAATTCTTTTAGTATTTAGTATAGTTTCTTGGATAAAAGAATGTTTTTTGAGTTCACGAATGAGGTCTAAAGTAAAAACACCACTCAAAGAAATAATTTTAGAACCCGAAGAACATAATTTAGCTGAGTTTTTAAGCTTTAAAGTTGCTAAAGCTGTTTTTAAATCAATCAGGTTTGCAAAATCAAAAAAAATCTCCCAAATAGATTCCTCTCTTTTGTTTTATTTTGTTTTAAAAGACAATCCAAACATTAATTTTATTTTCATCAGAGCTCTTTTAAACCCTAATAAAATTAAAGAAATATTAAATGAAAACTTTAAAATCTTAAAAAGAACAGCTATTTCTATCAAAGGAATAAAAGAGGGCTCTAAAGAAGTTTTTGCCGATAATTTCAAACAAGTCATTTTAGAATCTTTTAATGTAGCTGAAAGGAGAGGGCATCAAAAAATTGAGCTTTTAGATATAATTTCAGCTTTGGCAAAACACGATTCAATTTTTAAGAAACTTTTAATCAAATACAATCTGAAAGCAGAAGATATTGAGAATTTATCTCTTTGGTTAGAAAATCTGGAAAAGCAAGAATATGAAAGAAAAAAATTCTGGGAATGGCAAAATTTACTAAAAAAAGGCTCTTTAGCCAAGGAATGGACAGCAGGTTATACCATTACTCTGGATAGGTTTTCATTCGACCTTTCAGAAATAGTGAAAAGAAAAGGTTTTCCAGAAACAGTTGGACACCAAGAAGAGATTGAGGAAATAGAAAGAATTTTATCAAAAACAGAAGATAATAATGCTTTAATCGTCGGGGAACCAGGTAGTGGAAGAAAAAGTATAGTTCAGGCTTTAGCTAAAAGAAGTATTTTGGGAGAAAGCTTGCCCGATATAAACTACAAAAAAGTGGTTTATTTAGATTTACCCTTGCTCTTAAGCCAGACAGAAAGCATAAAAGCTACAGAATCTACTTTAGAAACAATATTAAACGAGGTAGTAACGGCCGGGAACATAATTTTGGTTATTGATGAATTTCATAATTATATCACCGGAGTAGCTCGTCTTGGAGCAATTGATATTTCAGGAATTTTAAGTTCTTATTTAAATTTACCGCAATTTCAATTTATAGGTATTACCAGCTATAAAGGACTTCATCAATACATTGAGCGGCATCCTTCTATTTTAAATTTTTTTGAGAAAGTTGAAGTTTCTGAAATATCTCAGCAAGACGTTCTTGTTCTCTTAGAGGATTTAGCTTTAAGACTTGAAGTGAAATATAAAAAATTCATTTCATATCAAGCCTTACGCGATACTATTTTTTATTGTGATAAATATTTACACGATACTCCTTTTCCTGAAAAAGCGACAGAATTATTAGACGAAGCCATGATTTATGTTGTTCAAAAAAAAGAGGAATTTCTCTCATCCAAACACGTAGCTAAAATTATTTCTGACAAAACTGATATTCCTGTTGGAAAAATTGAAATTAAAGAAAAAGAGATATTATTAGATTTAGAAAATTTAATCCACAAAAGAATTATTAATCAGGAAGAAGCGGTAAAAGAGGTTTCAGACGCATTGAGGAGAGCCAGAGCTGGAATAAGTATTAGAAAAGGACCTATGGGTTCATTTCTGTTCTTAGGGCCTACAGGAGTAGGAAAAACTGAAACCTCAAAATCTTTAGTTGAAATCTATTTTAATTCAGAAGATAAAATGATAAGACTCGATATGTCAGAATTTCAGAATATAACTGATATTTCTCGCTTAATTGGCTCTTCGAGTCAGGGGGGTTTGTTAATTACAAGAGTAAGAGAAGAACCGTTTTCTTTAATTCTTTTAGACGAGATAGAAAAAGCTCATCCCAATATCTTAAATTTATTTTTACAGGTTTTGGACGAAGGCCATATTACAGACGGCTTGGGTAGAAAAGTTGATTTTAGAAATACTATCATTATAGCTACCTCTAATGCAGGTTATCTTATAATTTTAGAGGCTTTAAAAATGCAAAAGAAAATGTCTGAGATAAAAGAGGAGCTTTTAGATTATCTTTTTAAAGAAAGGATTTTTCGACCAGAGTTTATTAATCGTTTCGATGCCGTAGTTGTATTTAAATCTTTAACCAAAGAAAATCTTTTTGATATTGCAGGGTTATTACTTAAAAAAGTAAAGAAAAATTTAGCCCAAAAATCTATAGAATTTGTAATTACCCCAGAGCTTAAAGAAAAAATTGTTGAGCTTGGTTATGAGCCAAAGTTTGGAGCTAGAGAAATGCAAAGGGTTATTCAAGACAAAGTTGGAAATGTCTTAGCTAAAGCCTTATTAAGCAATCAAATCAAAGGAGGGGATAGGATAGAGATTAACCCGGAAGATTTTACACTAAGAATCAACCCGTAGGGGTTCGAGTCCTATTAGGGAAGCAGACTAGTGCTCGGTTCTTGCGACCGAGACACATAATAGCATTTATCACCCGAGAGTTGTTGTCTCGGGCTTGAATTTATATTAACAAAACTTTAGTGTTAAAATTAAAAGTAGGAGCAAAGGTCGAAAATTAAATATTAAAAAAGAGATAGCAAAATTATGAATGGTATAAAGATAAAAAAAAGAAATCCTGCATTCGTGATAATATTTAGCATTATTACATTTGGCCTATATGCCATTTATTGGGCCGTGAAGACAAAAAACGAAATAAATAGATTAGGAGCGGATATACCAACCGCATTTTTACTCATCATACCTATAGCTAATTTTTACTTCTGGTATAAATATGCTGATGGATTCTCCACCTATGTTAAAAAAGACAATAAAGGAATATTGTGGTTCTTGCTGTATTTTTTTCTACCTCCAGTGGCTATGATAATATTTCAGGTAGAATTAAATAAGTTAGCAAGATGAAAACAATCTATCTAAAGGCCAATTAGGTAAAATAAAATTAGAAAACTAAAATTCCGGCAGCGGTTTTTCAGCCCCTCTTTAGAAAAAATAAATAAGAAAACTCTCCAAAAATTACTCAACACCCGAGGTTGATTAAAAACATTTCTGATTTTTTTAAAATTCTATTGAAAACAAAAAGTCGAAGAATTAATTGCAAAAAATGGTGTCAACTTTGATTTTTAACTAAGAATCAACCCGTAGGGGTTCGAGTCCTATTGGGGAGCAGGCTAGTGCTCGGTTCGAGAGACCGAGACGGGTTCGAGTCCTACCGCCGGACCTCAGCAGCGAAAACAGGGTTTTTAACCCTGTTTTATTTTATTTAAACAAACAAAAAAGCCCATCGCTGGGCAATTTTTTTATTTTCTGTTTAAAATGTATAATAAAGTAATTAACTTTTTTCTGTTGAGACCAGTTATAGGTAGCTATTTTTGATTATGAAATTAGCCAAGCCTTACATAATAATTCTTTTAATTGTGGTAACCCTGACAATAATCGGGATATTTTTTATTCTCTTTCAAAAATCAGCAGTAAAACTAGGTCAGGACACCAGTGTTATTTCTGAAACTCCAAAACCACCTTTTCAGCCACCGGAAGTAGTAAAAGCCATCTATGTAACAAGTTGGTCAGCAACCAAAGAAGATTACATTAATCATGTAATTGATATTGCAAAGAATACAGAAATTAACAGCGTCGTAATTGACATTAAGGATTGGTCTGGATATGTGGACTATGATACAAAAGTGCCAAAGGTGGAGAAATATAATGCAAAAAGTATCAGAATTAAAGATATTGGTTCTCTTATCCAAAGACTTCATGAAGAAGGAATTTATGTAATTGCCAGAATCACTATCTTTCAAGACCCAAGATTAGCTGAAGCTAGGCCGGATTTAGCAGTTCATAGTAAATCTAAATTAGCTTTTGCACCTCTTTCTCTATCTTCTCTCTGGCTTGATAAATCGGGATTAGCCTGGATTGATCCTGCCGCAAAAGAAAGTTGGGATTACAATATTGCTATTGCCAAAGATACTCTAAAACAAGGATTTGATGAAATAAATTTTGATTATGTTAGATTTCCTTCGGACGGCGATTTAAAAGATATGAGTTTTTCTTTTTGGAATGAAAGTATTTCAAAACATTTAATCATCAAGGAGTTTTTTAAACAGCTTCGACAAGAGCTTCCTGATGTTAAGTTATCGATTGACTTTTTTGGATTATCTACCGTTAGTTATAATGATTTGGGGGTAGGTCAAATAATTGAAGATGCTTTTGAATATTTTGATTATGTATGTCCAATGATTTATCCTTCTCACTACGCCGAGGGATTTTTAGGCTATCAAAACCCAGCCGATTATCCTTATGAAGTGGTAAAATATTCGATGGAGAGTGCTTTAAGGAGATTATCAGCCTATAACCAAATAAAAAAAAGAAACGTTCAATTACGTCCCTGGCTTCAGGATTTTAGTTTAGGAGCCATTTATGATGCTGAAATGGTAAGGTCTGAGATTAAAGCGGTTTACGATGCCACCAAAGACAATTTTAGGGGTTTTATGCTGTGGAGCTCATCAAATGTTTACACAGAAGAAGCCTTTCAACCTGTTTACTCAAAATAGTTTCTTAACTTTGTACTAATGAAGCCAACAAAAAGCCCATCGCTGGGCATCAAGAAATAGCGAGTAGCGAATGAGCAGATTAAGGAATAGCCAAAACCGGTATTTCAAAATATTCTTTGGTATTAAGCCAATAGGTTCGAACGTCGTCTGCTCCCCGGAGCAGAATAGTGCTCGGTTCGAGCGACCGAGAGGCATAAAAAATCGCCAAGAAGGCGGTTTTTATGTAAAATAAAAGAATGAAAGTCAGAGAAATACAATGCAAATCAGCGATTGGAAAGTGTGGTTTTCCCGGAGGCGGATTAGCAATAAATCCTTATGTTGGTTGTGGCCATAGTTGCGTATATTGCTATGCCCGTTTTATCAAAAGATTTACAGGCCATACTGAAGAATGGGGAACCTTTGTAGATGCACGCATAAACATTGCTGATGTCCTTAAAAAACAATTAAAGTCACCTAAATATAAAGGTGAACGAATTTTTATAGGAACCGTTACTGACCCATATCAGCCGATTGAAAAGGAATATAAGCTTACAAGGGGCATATTACAAGTTTTAATAGATTATAAGAACCCAGTAAGTATTCTTACAAAATCTGATTTGGTGCTCCGCGATATTGCTTTGTTGAAAAAAATGAAAGATGTTGATGTTAACTTTACAGTTACTACGCTTGATGAGAAATGGAAAAAGCTCATCGAACCAAATTCCTCAACAATAAGACAACGCTTAAAAGCAGTGAAAAAGCTAACTAAGGAAGGAATAACTGTTTTGGTGATGATGGGTCCATACTGGCCAGTTTTCACAAACCCCGAAGCCCTATTTAAAGAGTTTAAAAGGGTGAGGGTAAAGTATATCTTTACAGAAAGTTTTAATACTGTTGGAGGAAACTGGACTGGTGTAGAAAAAGTGCTCAAAAAAAATTATCCAAAACTCTTATCCGAAATACAAGAAACGCTTTTTAATAAAAAGAAATTTTATGAGTTCTACAATAAAGCCCAAGGCAAGATTAGGCAGTTATCAAAGGAATATAAGATTCCTGTAACTATTTATTTCGGGTTAGGACACGCTGCAAAATTCAAGTAAACAGGTTCTAACATCGTCCGCCCCTCGGAATTTTTGTAGCCCGAGCATTTAGCTCGGTTTTTTGGTATAATGGGATAATATGGCTTCAGTTAAACAAAATACAACAATAAAAGAATATCAGAGTTTCGTAAAAAAGGTATATGGCTTATCTAATGATAGATATTTTAGTTTGTGGGATATGATTAGTAATATGGAGCGTTTTATGATGAGGGGACTTAAAGGTATTAGAAAAAACAATAAAGAAAAGACAAAAATTAATTTATTAATAGCTTTTAGCTGGTTTATGTCTATAATGAATCAGCTTCATATTGATATAGAAAGTCAAATATGGAAGAGATTTCCCTATCTGTGCTCTTATTGTGGTTCGTGTCCATGTTTCTGTAAGGAAAAAAAGATAGAGAAAAGACAAAATGTCTCTGTAGATGAAAGTAAGCGACCAAGAACGCTTGAAGAATTTCAAGATATGTTTAATAAGATATATCCAGCTGAAAGACGAACCATAGAGCATGCAGGTATTCATTTGGCGGAGGAAGCAGGTGAGTTTTCAGAAGCATTATTAACTTATCGTGGAGAACATACAGATGAAGATTTTAAAACTCTTGAATTAGAAGCTGCTGATTTTTTCTCTTGTATAATGAGTGCTTTCAACTCATTAGGAATGAGTATGGCAAAAGAGCTTTCTGTAATGTTCTCTAATAATTGTCATGTGTGTAAAAACGCACCGTGTACATGCAGTTTCAAGAATATAACTGATTTTAAATCTTAACTTAAGTAAATAATATTAAAGGTTATGGATAACAAAGATTTAAAAAATTTAAGAGAAGATTTAATAGGAGAATTAGGGGCTATCAATCAATATCAAGAACATATAGACGAAATTGACAATGAAGAAGTGAAAAAGGTTTTAGGTCATATTAGAGATGACGAAAAAGAACATGTTGCTGAGTTAATAAAACTCATTAGAAAGTTAGATAAAACCCAGGAAGAGAAATTTCAAAAAGAAGAACTTTAAACCAAATAGATTCTAACATAGTCCCTTCCTCGGAGAAGTTGATTATTTAATTTGACAAAATAAATGTTAAATGTATACTTAAAATTACTTTCCTTTTTACAAAGAGAAATGTCGTACTATCTAAATCTTACGTTAAATTTTTTATCTGTGAGAGCTTAGAAGTAGGTCGGTAAGTTTAATAAATTTCTAAAAAAAGATGACAAATAAAGTTTACGTAGGAAGTCTTTCTTTTAACACAACTGAAGACACTTTAAAAGATTTGTTTTCCAAGGCTGGAACAGTAGATTCTGTTTCTATTGTGATGGATAAATTCTCTGGCAGATCAAAGGGATTTGCATTCGTGGAGATGTCTTCAGAAAAAGAAGCAAAAAAAGCGATAGAAATGTTTAATGGAAAAGAATTAGACGGAAGGAACATCATAGTGAATGAAGCCAAGCCGAGGGAAGAGAAACCTTTCAGAAAATTCTCTGGTAATCGCAAAGGATTTGATAAAAGAAGGTTTTAATATTTTTCTACAAGAGAAGTTAGATAAATACTTATAAGTTATTCACAATTGACAAGGATTCTGGTTAGCATACAATTTTCTTAGAATGGTTTTTACGGGGTTGGTCTCCCGTTGAACTTTCGCAAAATATAAGCTTCAATAATGCAATAACAGAAAATCTTTAGATTTTCTTAAAAGCATTAAGAAGTTCCTGAAAATAATGCTTCTGAGAAAATTCAAACTACAAGAAGATTACGACCCAGAAGAAGAGGAAAAGGAAGAAGAAAAGGAAGAATCAGAAAAAGAGGAAGAAGAGGAAGGAGAGGAGTGGTAAAAGAAGAATATGTAAGAGGCGCCAAATATTGGCGCCTCTTTTAATAATTAAGCATTTCTCCAGTCTAAAGTTCTAATTCCGAAAGCTCAGGATAAATCACTATCCCGAGAGTTTTTCTCTTGGGTTTTTTGATATACTGTGGATTTCCTGTGTATAAAGTTGTATTTTTATATTCAATTTGAGTATATTTTTATTATAGGTTGACTATAATATATAAAGTGAGATAAAGTGAATGTAGGTGGGGAATTGTGGATAAATATGTTAATAAGAGACTAAAACTGTGGATAATTAAATTAATATGTTTATTGGTGAATACTCATATATAATTGACCATAAAAAAAGATTATCTATACCTTCGAAGTTTCGCAAAAGTCTTGGGAAAAAGGCGGTTATTACTAGAGGATTAGATAATTGTTTAGTTGTCTATCCAATTAATGAATGGCAAAAAGTAAGTGAAAAATTAGAAAATCTACCCAGCAGTAAAATAGATGCCAGGGGATTTTCAAGAATAATACTGTCTGGAGCAGTAGATGTAAACCTCGATAAACTGGGAAGAATTTTAATCCCTGATTATTTAAAAAAATATGCTGGCTTAAAAAAAGATGTTGTTATCATAGGTCTTTCTAATAAAATAGAAATCTGGGATGAGAAAACTTGGAAGGATTACAGACAAAAAACCGAAAAAGAAATTGGAGACATGGCAGGTCGTTTAGAAGAACTTGGTATTTAACCTAAGTTATTAAAAGTAAAAAAGGTTCAGTAAAATTATGTCTAGTACAACTAAACTATTAAATATAAATCTTCTCTTTATTCTAACTATAATCTCGGGTCTGTTTGTTATGATTTATTATCTTTTTCAAGTGGGAGGCTTAAGCCAAGATATATATTTAGTTGAAGATTACAAAATAAAATTAGCAACTCTTTTAGAAAATAACAAAAGTTTAGATATTAATTTTTCAAAAATGAGTTCTTTATCGAATATTGAAAATTATCTTGCCAATAGAGATTTTGTAAAACCCACTCAGAGTCAGGTAAAATATATTCAAATTTTAGAAGGTTCAGTTGTAACTAAATAACTAAATACCACTATATGAAAAACTGGAGGATTAATATTGTTTTTCTTGCTTTTCTTATTATCTCAGCGACTATCATAGGTCGCTTAGTTTTTATTCAAATCCTTCAAGGTGGTTTCTATCGGGCTCTTTCACAAGGACTCCATAGTTCTTTTAATGAAAACCAGGGAGATAGAGGAAAGATTTTTTTAGAAGGAGGAGAATCTTTGGCTATTAATATAGATTGGCCGTTAGTTTTTGCCCACCCTAAAGAAATTGAAAATACTGAAGAAACCGCTCAAATTTTAAGTCAAATTCTTAATCTCGAAGAAAACTTTATTTTAGAAAAATTAGACAAAGATAATTCTTATTCTTTATTAAAAAGAAAGCTAAATGAGGAAGAGTTTGAAAGTTTAAAAAATTTAAATCTAAAAGGTATTTATCTGAAAAAAGAAATAGGAAGATATTATCCGAAAGAGCTTTTGGCTTCCCAGATAACTGGTTTCTTAGGAGCTGAAGGAAAAGGACAATACGGTTTGGAACAGTCGTATAATAATGTTTTGGAAGCTAAAAAAAGCCTGATAGATGAAGAAAAAGGTTCTGATTTAACATTAACCATTAATTATAACGTTCAATTCCAGGCAGAGAAAATATTACAAAAAGCAAAAGAGAATTTTAATATTGAAGGTGGACAAATTATTGTTATTGAACCTGATTCTGGAAAAATATTGGCAATGGCAGATTTATTTAATTTTAATCCCAATCATTATGAAAAATATGCTAAAGAAGGCAATCTGGAAATTTTTAAGAATAGGGCTACTCAAGACCTGTTTGAACCAGGTTCTGTTTTTAAAGCAATAACAATGGCCGCTGCCTTGGAAGAAAATAAAATTTCCCCTCAAACAACTTACATTGACGAAGGGTCTGTAAAAATTGATGGTTATCCGACTCCTATTTATAATTACGGTCAGAAAGTTCATGGAGAACAAACAATGACCAATGTTTTGGAAAAATCAATTAATACCGGGGCTGTTTTTGTTCAAAAAGAACTGGGACAAAATCTTTTTTTAAAATATGCAGAAAAGTTCGGTTTTTTTGAGCCCACCGGAATTGATGTCCAGGAAACCTATTCATTAAATGAAGAATTAAAAAAGGGCAGAGAAATAAATTTTGCTACAGCTTCCTTTGGTCAAGGAATTCAAATGACTCCAATCCAATTAGTCAGGGCTTATTGTGTTATTGCCAATGGGGGTAAATTAATAAAGCCCTATTTAGTAGAAAAAATCACAAATCCAGATGACATTGTAAAAGACTATAATTTAAAAAGTGATATAGAAACTGAAGAAGAAAAAATTATTTCCTCCAGGATAGCTTATCAATTAACCGCTATGCTGGTAAGCGTTGTTGAAAATGGTTTTGCAAAACAAGCTCAGGTTCCGGGTTATTTCATTGCCGGTAAAACGGGAACAGCCCAGGTTTCTTTCGGTGCTTTAGGAATTGAGAAAGAAGGTTACTCTGAAAAAACCATTCAAACCTTCATTGGTTTCGCTCCAGCTTTTGATCCTCAGTTTCTAATTTTAGTAAAATTAGATAACCCCGAAACAAAAACAGCTGAATATTCAACTGTACCGATATTCAAAGAATTAGCAGAATATATTATTCATCAGTATCAAATTCCACCTGATTATGAGGAATAGTTGTTGGGAATGATAGGTTGCTTTTTTTTAATTTTTTGAGTATAATATTAAAAATATAAAATTTAGTTTAATTCGTACTGCCACTGGCCCCATCGTCTAATGGTTTAGGACGTCGGGTTCTCATCCCGGTAACAGGGGTTCGACTCCCCTTGGGGCCACAGAAGATTAGCTGAAAGACTAATTTTTTAATATATTAACTTGACAAAAGCTAATAAATTTTGTATTATAAAAGCGTAAGAGTTTTGCTCTTATTAAGATCTTTTATAATATATAAAAATAATAAAAAGGAGGTGAAAAAAAATGGACGAGAAGAGAAAAGGAGAAATAGCCTGGGAGTTAACTAAAAGGGATGTCAAAAAACGGATGCATATTGGTGAGATAAGTAATATTAAGAGAGATTTGGGCAATATCAGTCAAGAAACTGGCATTCCTCTAACTGAACTTTCGGAGTTCGCAAAGATTCTAATAACAGAAGTATGCGGAGAAGAGATTAGCTCTCTGAGAAAAAAACTAAGGTAAGGTTGGAGTGTACGCTCCTTAAAAGGGTAATTATGTCTCCCTCAAAGAGGTAAGAAGTAGAACAAGAACCTTTCCTCCCTTATTTATAAATAATAATTAAATTCATTTTTTTTCTTTAAACTTTTATCTCCTTTTTTTGTTTTGAAAAAGTTCGTTTAAAGAGAGACATGTCTCTTCTTTTTATTTCTGTTTTGAGATAAAATAATATAATGGCTAAGTTTTTTTGGCACAATTTGGAAATAGAGGAAGTAGAAAGAATTTTAAGAACCAATATTGAAAAAGGTTTAAGTGAAAAAGAAGTAAAACTGTCTCTCAAAGAATTTGGTAAAAATGAACTTCCCAAAGAAAAACCTCTTTCAAGATTAAGGATATTTTTAGAACAATTTAAAAGCCCTTTAATTTATATTTTGTTGATTGCAGGAATTATTACTTTAGTTCTAAAAGAATTTACAGACGCCATTGTGATTTTTGGCGCTGTTTTTTTAAATACTGTTGTAGGATATATTCAAGAAAATAAAGCATCCAAAACCCTAAAAGAACTAAAAAAGCTAGTAAAATATACAGCCGAAGTTTTAAGGGAAGGAAATTTAAAAATTATTGATTCAAGCGAATTAGTTCCCGGCGATATTATTATCTTAAATCCAGGAGACAAGGTCCCTGCTGACGGGAGAATAATAGAAAGTCATAATCTTAAGACAAATGAAATGACTTTAACGGGAGAATGGTTATCGGCAGAAAAAAAAGCAGATGTTTTAACAAAAGAAACGCCCCTGGCTGACAGAGATAATATGGTTTATATGGGAACAATTGTTGAAGATGGAAAAGGAAAAGCAGTAGTTGTTGAAACTGGAGTTCAAACCGAAATTGGAAAAATAGCCACAATGATTAAGGAGACTCCGGAGGAAAAAACCCCTTATCAAAAAAAAATAGCAAGATTTTCAGGAGCTATCGGAATAATAATTGGAATAGTATGTTTTGGAATTTTTATTGAGGGAATAATAACAGGGGGAGAATTTATAGAAATGTTTATTATTGCAGTAGCTGTAGCTGTAGCTGCCATTCCCGAAGGACTACCTGTAGCAATGACTGTAATTTTAGCTCTTGGAATGCAGAGGATTTTGAAAAAAGGTGGATTGGTTAGAAAATTATCTTCGGCAGAGACCCTTGGAAGTACCTCTATAATTTGTACGGATAAGACAGCCACCTTAACCGAGGGAAAAATGAAAGTAAACAGGATAATAACTCCCGGTCAAATTTTGGAAAAAAAACCTAATGAAAAAGCAGAGTTCTTGACTCTTAAAATTGCTGCCTTAACTTCAGAGGCTTTTATTGAAAATCCAGAATCTCCCAGAGAAGAATGGATTTTAAGAGGAAGACCTACAGATAAAGCTCTCTTGGAAGCTGGAATTGAAGCAGGGTTTAATCAGAAAAAGGAATTTGAAAAGAAAAAAATTGCTGAACTTCCTTTCAATCCAATAAATAAATTTATTGCGACGGTATTTGAAGAAAATGAAAAACATTTTCTCTATGTTTGCGGAGCTCCAGAACGAATCTTAGAACGTTGTAATTTTTACCAATTAAAAGATGATATTCTTCCTCTTAGTCCTGAAACTCTGAAAATGTTCCAATCAGAACTAAGAAAATTAGCAAGAGCCGGATTGAGAGTGGTCGGAACAGGATACAAAAAAGTTCAAGGTTCAAAACTAACAACTCAAAAATTAGAAGACCAAATTAACAATCTATTATTTGCAGGTTTTATCACCCTAAAAGACCCTATAAGAAAAGAAGTCAAGGAAGCCATAAGAATCTGCCGCCAGGCAGGGATGAGAACAATTATTGCTACTGGTGACCATAAATTAACAGCAGAATCTGTGGCTAAAGAAATTGGTTTTAAAATAGCAAAAGAAAATATTTTAGAGGGAAAAGAATTAGATAAACTTTCCGATAAAGATTTTGAAAAGATATTAGAAAAAATCAAAATCTATGCCAGGGTTGAACCAAAACACAAAACAAGAATTATTGAAGCCTGGCAAAAAAGAGGAGAGGTGGTAGCTATGACAGGCGATGGAATAAACGACGCTCCGGCTTTAAAAAAAGCTGATATTGGGGTGGCTTTAGGTTCTGGAACCGAGGTAGCTAAAGAAACTTCTGACTTAATTTTATTAAATGATAGCTTTTCAATAATTGTTAAAGCAGTTGAAGAAGGTAGAGCAATCTTGGACAACATCAGAAAGGTTATAACTTATTTACTTTCAGATAGCTTTACAGAAGTAATCTTAATCAGTGTAAGTATTTTAGCTGGATTTCCTTTACCAATTACAGCTATCCAAATTTTATGGGTAAATTTAATTGAAGACGGATTACCAGATATTGCCTTAGCTTTTGAACCGAAAGAAAAGGATTTAATGAAAATGAAGCCTGCAGCCCATAAGATTCATCTTCTGACCCAAGAAATGAAGGTAATAATTTTTATCATCGGACTGATTACAGATTTAATACTTTTGGGATTATTCTTTTGGCTTTTCCATAAAGACCATAATATTGTTCATATTAGAACAATGATTTTCGCTTGCTTATCTATTGATTCTCTTTTTTATGTTTTTTCCTGCAAGAGTCTAAGGCGCAATCTATGGCATATTAATCCCTTTTCAAATAAACTTTTGATTGCAGCTTTAATAATTGGAGTTTTAGTGCTTGTCATGGCTATCTACCTCCCTTTATTTCAAACGCTTTTAAAAACCGTTCCTCTTAATCTTCAAGATTGGACAATCATAATATCCTTAGGGTTGATTGAAATAACTTTAATTGAAGCTACCAAATGGTATTTTATTGTTAGGCATCAAACAGAGCTCTGAAGTATTATGTCCAAACTGAAAAAAATTATTTATTCAATAGCTACTCTTTCTGGTACCACCATAGGAGTAGGTCTTTTTTCTTTACCTTATATAGCTTCAAAAGTTGGCTTTTGGGTAATGCTTGGCTATTTTTTAGTTCTGGGAATAATAGTTACCATAATTCATTCACTCTTTGGAAAACTGGCTATTGCCACTCCTGATTTTAAGAGACTGCCCGGTTTTGCAAAATTCCATTTAGGTAAGTGGGGTGAAAGAATAGCTTTTATTTGTGCGGTTTTAGGAGCATTTGGTGCAATTTTAGCTTATTTAATCGTAGGCGGTAGTTTTTTAGAAAGTTTACTTTCTCCAATCCTCAATATTGAAGGAAATGTTTTTTATACTCTGCTTTATTTTATTACAGGAGCTATTCTTATCTTCCTTGGAATTAAAATTATAGCTCAAATAGAGGTTTGGGGACTAATTCTCTTTTTTGCTGTTTTAATCATTATTTTTATTCGTGCCTATCCTATTATTAGAATAGAACAGTTTTTTCTACCCCCGGCTAATCTTGATATTTTAACTTTTTTCTTGCCCTATGGAGCAGTTCTTTTTTCACTTTGGGGAGCGGTCTTAATTCCGGAAGTGGAAGAAATGTTAGGAAAAGATAAGAATTTACTTCAAAAAATAATTCCTGTTGCTACCTTTATACCGATAATAATCTACATATTCTTTATTTATTTAGTTTTAGGGATTACAGGGCCGGAAACAACAGAATCTGCATTAACAGGATTGTCTAATTACCTGGGTGGAAGATTGGTTAATTTAACTCTTTTATTTGGTCTTTTAACAACTTTTACTTCTTTTATTACCTTGGGACTTACTTTAAAACGCGTTTTTTGGTATGATTTAAAGATAGGAAAGAATTTAGCCTGGGCACTTACTTGTTTTCCTCCCTTAATTCTCTTTCTGCTCGGTCTTAAAAGTTTTATTACGGTAATAAGTATAGCTGGGGGAGTTATGCTCGGTGTTGAAGGAATTTTAATTTTATTAATGTACCAAAAACTTGTTCTGAGAAAAACCGAAGGAAGTAAGGGTAAAAAAACATGGCTTTTAACCCTGCCCTTAATTTTAATTTTTGTTGCAGGTTTCATTTTACAAATAATTTACTTCTTAAAACAGTGAAATGGTCTGGCTTTATATTCTAATTTTTATTATCTCTTGTCTGGTTTTAATCCGCTCAGGAGTCTGGGTAGTAAAAAGTCTAACTAAAATAGCTCAATTTTTGAAATGGAAGGAATTTATAGTAGCTTCTGTTTTGATAGCCTTTTCAACTTCATTTCCAGAGATTTTTATTGGAATTACCTCAGCCCTTCATCAAAAACCTGAACTCTCATTTGGAAACATTATTGGTTCTAACATTATTGTTCTTACCTTAGTAATAACTATTGGGGTAATATTAGCAGGGGGACTAAAGTTTAAAGGAAAAATCCTACAAAAATCAAGTGTCTATGCTGGGATTTATGGACTTTTCCCTCTTCTTTTAATGTTGGATGGTAGAGTTTCCAGAGTAGATGGAATAGTTTTGCTTTTAGCCTTGAGTTTTTATTTCGATCAGCTTTTATCTGAAGAAGAAAGATTTACTAAAATTTTTTCAAATCATTTTAAAGAAGACTGGCCTTACTTTAAATTATTCTTAAAGAACCTGGCGATGTTTTGGATAGGGTCCGGTCTACTCTTAATAAGTGCTGAAGGGGTTGTTTTCTCAGCAATGAAATTAGCTGCTTCTCTTAATTTACCTCTGGTAATTATCGGTACTATTTTTGTAGCTTTAGGAACTTCTCTTCCAGAGATAGCTTTTGGAATAAGGTCAATTACTATGGGTCACAAAGAAATGATTCTTGGAAATGTAATGGGCTCTGTAATAATTAACTCTACTTTAGTATTAGGTTTGACAGCTTTAATTTCCCCTTTTGATGTTTCTGATTTTTCACCCTATCTGAGGGGGATTATCTTCACGGTAGCCACTTGTTTGTTTTTTGTCATTTTTGCCAGAACTGACCGTAGAATTACCAAAAGAGAGGCTATATTTTTGCTTGGAATTTATATCTTTTTTGTTGCCACAGAAATTTTTCTTAAATAAAGTTGACTAAAAGCCCCTCATAAATTAAGATAGAGCAATGAACGAGGTTTTTTTTATTCTCATAGGTGTTTTTGTTTTAATCGGGGCTGTATTTTTTATTTTTTTCAGAAAAAAATCAAAAATTGATGAAACCCAAAGTGAATCTATTAGAGATTTGGAAAGACGTTTGACAGATTTAATGATAAATCAAATGAAAGAAATTAGAGATACTCAAAATGGCGCTTCAAGAGTCCTTAATGAGCAAATAAGAGCATTTACTGAAGGAACAACTCAGATTCGAGAGGATTTAAAGCAAATTCAGAAAAGAGTTAAAGACGTTTCTACCTTCCAGGAGATTTTTAAATCCCCAAAATTAAAGGGACAGTGGGGAGAGGCTTCATTAGAACACATCTTAACCCAGCACTTTCCTCAAGAACTTTGGAAAAAACAATATATTTTCTCTTCGGGAGAAAAAGTGGATGCGGTCTTAAAACTTCCAAACGGCAAAATTTTGCCAATTGATTCCAAATTCTCTTCAGATAATTTTGAAAGAATGATAAGCTCTGTTTCAGAAGAGAAAAAAAATCTTTACCAACAAAGATTTCTTCGAGATTTAAAAAAAAGAATAGATGAAATTTCTTCCAAATATGTTCTTCCTTCAGAAGGAACGGTCGATTTTGCTTTAATGTATATTCCGGCTGAAGCTATTTATTATCAAATAATGTTTGATTTAAGAAAAGAAGATGCTACTAATTATGCCTGGGCAAAAAAAATTGTTTTAACCTCTCCTAATACAATTTATTTGACCTTAAGAACAATTGAACACTGGTTTAAAGATACTCAAATCTCAAGGCAAACCCAGCAAATTCTAAAACGATTGAATAGAATTAATCAAGACGCAGAAAAATTAGAAGGAAGCTTTAAAAAGCTCGGCAGCCATTTAAAACATGCTATTTCTGCCTACGATAATTCAGAAAAACGTCTTACTTTATTTTCAGGCAGAGTAGAAAAATTATTAGAAATAAAAGAAAATAAAAAGTTAGAAGGACCGAATTAATCACTATGTTTGCAATAATTAGAACAGGCGGGAAACAATATATTGTTTCCCCGGGAGACAAAATAAAAATAGAAAAGATAAACAAGGAAGAAGGTGAAAAAACAACTTTCAATGAGGTTTTGTTGTTACAAAAAGGCAAAACACTGGAAATTGGAACTCCTTTGGTTAAGAAGGCAAAGGTTGAGGCAACGATTATCAAACAGGGCAAATCCAAAAAAGTGATTGTGTTTAAATATAAGGCGAGTAAGAGGTATAAGGTTAAAAAGGGTCACAGACAACGCTTTACAGAGGTAGAAATAACTAAAATTGAAAAAGAGTAAGTATTAATAAACATAGAGATTTTAAAACAGCCTTTTGGCTGTTTTTGTAATGTCCAAATTATTTCCTTCCTTCCAATGCACTTTTTAGGGTTTCCTCGTCAGCATATTCTAACTCTCCTCCTACTGGTAATCCTCGGGCTAAACGGGTGATTTTTTTATTAAAAGGATTTAATAATCTTTCTAAATATAAAGCTGTAGCTTCCCCTTCTGAGGTTGGATTTGTGGCAATAATAATTTCTTTAATTACGAGGTCTTTTTCTATTCTTTCTTTTAGCTCTTCACTTCTTATTTTTTCAATATCTTTTTTTCTTAGAGTTGAAATTATTCCTCCCAGAATAAAATAAAGTCCCTTATATTTTTTTGTCTTTTCAATAGCTAATAAATCAGTTTCTTTCTCAATAATACAAAGTAAACTTTTATCTCTGGTAGGATTAGAACAAATATCACATAGTTTCGCTTCGGATGACTTGCCCTTCGTAGCTTCAGCGTAGGAGGGCTCAAAAGAATTAAAGCACAAATTACAAGCTTTTACGTTTTTTTTAAGACGGAATATAGTATCGATAAGTTCATCAATATCTTCTTTTTTGGATTTTAAAAGATAAAAAACAAAACGGGCAGCTGTTTTTGGCCCGACCGTTGGGAATTTGGAGAAAAGTTTAATTAATTTTTCAATAGTAGGTGGATAGTTCATTCGAATTGAGTTTATTGTTGATTTTCAATGGATTTTTCTAAACTCCTAAAAGTTACCCTTCTTTCGTCAAAATAAAGCTTAACTCTTCCAACCGGACCGTTACGGTGTTTAGCAATAATTAAATCAGCAATATTCTTTTTTGAGGTTTCCTCCTGATAACGGTTCTCTCGATAAATAAACATAACAACATCTGCATCTTGTTCAATGGTTCCTGACTGTCTTAAATCTGCTAATCTTGGAATTTGCGGAGACCGATGTTCAACAGCTCGAGATAATTGAGATACTACCAGTACCGGTACCTTAAGTTCTCTAGCTAAACCTTTCAAAGCTCTTGAATTTTCAGATACCTGCTGGACAGGGCTGGCATTTGGATTTAAGGGCTCCATTAACTGCAGATAATCTACAATAATCATTCCCAGGTCTTTCTCTGCCTGCAATCTCCGGGACATTGCCTTCATTTGTAAAACAGTGGAAGAAAAAACATCATCAACATAGATAGGAGCTTCAGATAAAATTGCTAAAGCTTGTTGGATTCTTGTAAAATCATTGTTTTGACCTTCACCAGAAAGCCTGCCCGTTCTTAATCTCCACAAATCAACTCCCGAAAGACTGGCTATTAATCTGTCAACTACCTGGTCTTTTGACATCTCTAAAGAAAATATCCCCACAGGCATCTTTTGATTAATGGCTAAATTGGCTGCAAAGTTAAGAGCTAAAGCACTCTTTCCAAGAGAAGGACGTGCAGCTAAAATTATTAAGTCAGATTTTTGGAAACCAGCTAATATATTATCTAAATCATCAAAACCGGTACTCACTCCTCTAAGACCTGATTTATGTTTGGATAAGTTATCAATTCTCTCAAAAGCTTCCTCTAAGGTATCTTTTATAAGTATAAATTCCTGGCAAAGACCTTTTTGGGCAATACTAAAAATTCTTCTTTCAGCTTTATCTAAAAGACTATTTATGTCTTCGGCCTCATTGTATCCCAAATGGGCTATTTCCTGAGAAGCACCGATTAAGTCTCTTAAAACTCTCTTATTATAAATAATCTTTGCATAATTTAAAACATGGTAGGGGGTAGGAACAAGATTTATTAATTCTGTCAAATAACTGTTTTCTCCTATTTGTTCTAATAAATTTTTTTCTTTTAATCTGTTTGAAACTGATAAAAAATCAATCGGTTCATTTTTTTCAAAAAGCTCCATGCATGTTCTATAAATTTGCTGATGAGTTTTACGATAAAAGTCTTCGGGTGACAAAAAGTCAGCCACCTTTATAATAGCTAATTTATCGAGCATTAAACAACCAAGTACACCTTGCTCAGCTTCGATTGACTGAGGAGGTAATTTCTCAGGTAAGTTAGAGATTGAAGAATTATTAACCATCAAGTATAATATAGCAAAAGACTTCCAAGTTTGGCAAGTCTTAGATTTACACTATGAAAGTTGGTTTAATCTCTTTCCATTCTTTTTCTAACCCGGGCGGAGTAAAAAGGCATATCTTAGGATTGTTTAAAGAATTTAAGAAAAAGGGGATTGAGACCAAAATTATTGTCCCAAGAAGGAAAAGCTCAGAGAACTATGGCAGAAATGTAATTTTGTTGGGAACCTCTTTTCCAATGGTTGTTGATGGAAGTCAATCAGATTTTGATATCCATTTTAATCCTATATCTATTGAGAGAACTCTCAGAAAAGAAAAATTTGATGTTTTACACTTCCATAATTGTGGACTTCCTTCAACACTACAAATATTACTCAGTCCTTCTACTTCAAACACCTTAAATATCTTAACTTTCCACAGCAGGAGTAAGCTCTTAAAAAAGTCTCCTACTCTTTTATATATTTTAAATAAAACCTGCCGATGGAAAATAGATGGAGTAATAGGAGTAGCTCCTTTAGCTTTAGATTATTTTAAAGATTTTAAGGGTCTGAAAACAGTTATACCAAATGGAATTGACCTTGATAAATTTAATACCAAAGTACCCAAAATTAAGAAATTTTGCGATGGCAAAACTAATATCTTGTTTGTTGGTAGAATCGAAGAAAGAAAAGGATTAATTTACTTGATTAAAGCGTTTGAAATCTTACAAGAAAAATTTTCAAACCTAAGATTAATTATTGTCGGCAAGGGTCCTTTAAAAAAAGAGTGTAAAGAATATGTTAAAGAGCAAGAATTAAAGAATGTTATTTTTGAAGGCGAGAAAACAAAAGAAGTTGCCTTTTATTACAGAACAGCAGATATTTTTGTCAGTCCGGCTATTTTTGGAGAAAGTTTTGGGTTGGTGCTTTTAGAAGCTATGGCTTGTGGAACACCTGTTGTAGCTTTTGCCAATAAAGGTTATGCAGGTTTTTTGAAAGGAAAATCAGGTGAAAGATTTTTGGCAAAGCCAAAAGATTACAAGGGCTTAGCTAAAAAAATCGAAGTCTTAATTAAAAATCCAAAATTAAGAAAAGAGACAGCAGAACAGGGGATTAAAGAAGCGAAAGAATACTCCTGGGACAAGGTTGTCGATAGGGTTTTAAATTTCTATGAACTTTGTCACAAGAACAAATTAAAAAAGAGAAAAATTAAAATTTCTCTTTTAGAATAAAAAATAAATTTAGGCTTTTTTAATCTTAGGTTTCTCCTTTGTATCTTCAATCAAATAACCTAATTTTTTTATCTCCTTTCTAATTTTATCAGCCCTCTTCCATTCTTTTTTCTTTCGATAGTCTTCTCTTTCTTTAACTAACTTCCTTACTTTTTGAGGAATTTTTATTTTTTTAACCTTTGTTAAATTTAAACCAAAAACCTTGTCAAAGTCTAATAAAAGAGTGTATTTTCCTTTATTAGATATTTTTTCATCTTTAACCACCTTCCACATTAAAGCTAAAGCTTTAGGAGTATTTAAATCATCATTAATAAACCCCAAGAATTTTTTCTGATAATATTTTATTTTTTTGCTTCTTGCTTCTTGCTTCTTGATATTTGATTTCATTTCTCTTATCCTCTCATGAAGATTATCTAATGCTTTCTCTGCCGCTTCTAAACTTTTCCAGGTAAAATTCATTTTCGAGCGATAATGAGCTGTTAAAAATAGGTAGCGCAAGACTAGAGGGTCAAAACCCTTATCTTTTACTTCATGAATTTCAATATAGTTCCCTAGAGATTTGCTCATCTTCTGTCCTTCAATCTCTAAAAGCCCTGCGTGAAACCAATAGTTAACAAATTTTGTTCCATTGGCTGCCTCAGATTGGGCAATTTCATTCTCATGATGAGGAAACTTTAAGTCCATCGCGCCCCCATGAATATCAATCGTCTTTCCTAAATACTTATTAGCCATCACCGAACACTCAATATGCCATCCTGGCCTGCCCTTTCCCCAGGGGCTTTTCCAATAAGGCTCTCCTTTCTTCCATCCTTTCCAAAGCGCAAAATCAGCCACATCTCCCTTTTCGTATTTATCAGTCTCTACTCTAGTTCCAGTCTTTGATTTATCTAACTTAATACCAGAAAGCTTACCATAGTCTTTAAATTTCGAAACATCATAATAAACAGATCCATCTTTTTCTACATAACCAAAGCCTTTATCAACCAAAATTTTAACCATCTTAATAATTTCTGGTATATGCCCTGTAACTGTAGGATACTCATCGGCCGGAATAACATTCAAATCTTTCAAATCTTTTAGAAAGAGGGGGGTGTAGAGGTTAGCTAACTGGCGGATAGTGATTCCTATTTCCTTGGCTTTTTTAATCATATCATCATGGACATCGGTGATATTAAGAATGTGTTTTACCTTGTATCTACTATAAAGAAATACTCTCTTTAAGATATCAAAGTTCACATAGCTTCGACCATGACCTAAATGACCCGGACCATAGACCGTGGGACCGCAGGTATACATCCCAACGCGGCCCTTTTTAATTGGCTTAAAAATTTCTTTTTTCCGAGTTAAAGTATTGTATAGTTTCAACATAGACTAAATAAATTATTATCAATTTTATTATACCAAATTATAATTTCTTTACTATTTTGACAAAATTAGAAACTCTGTTATAATTCAACATTAAAATAATATGTTTGCTCATTTAAAAAAGAATAGGTGATTGAATGAAAGAAGAGGTTGAAGTATGCCCGGAATGTGGAAATAGTAATTTCAGTTACGACCTGACAAGAGGTGAATGGTGTTGTGAATGCGGACTTATAATCAGGGATAAAGAATTAGACCAGACAGGAGGTGTAAAACGAAAATATGGAGAGCCGAAATATCCTGTAGGAGCGATAACTTATTACGGAATCCCAGGAGGCTATATAGATCATAAAAATCTTGATTTTAGAGGAAACAAAATTCCCTCACATACACAACCTGTAATAAATCGAATGAGAAAATGGCACAGTTGCCTCCTTGGTCCAGAAAAACACAGAATTAATGTAGCAATGGATAGACTTCATTCTTTATTAAGCCAGCTCAATGTTGAATGGCCCGTTAAATTAGAATCAGCAGTGATTTTATATAAAGCTTTAAAAAAACTTCCTACTCAAGGTAGAAGTTTTGAACATTTAGCTGCTGCTGTTATTTATATTGCCTATAGAGTAAAGGAAATTCCAAAAACTATTGAAGAAATTTCAGAGATAACTTCTATCAGCAAAAAAACTATTAATCGCTATTGTAAACTTTTACTCAATGTGCTTGATATAAAAATTGCACCGTTAGATCCACTAAAATATATTCCAGGAATTTCTGAAAAGCTTGCTATTTCTGGAAGAAGTCAAATTCTGGCTGGCCAGCTCTTAAAAACGGCTGAAGAAGGTGGTCTCGCCCTGGGAAAAAAACCTACTGGATTAGTAGCTGCTGCCCTATATCTCGCTTGCAAACAATATGGTGAAAAGATAACACAACGGGAATTAGCTAAGGCCGCTAACGTAACTGAAGTAACATTAAGAACCCGATATAAAGAATTTAAAAAAATTTTAGAAGCATTAAAGAGCGAATAATCAGCTCTTTTTTTTATTTAAATGAACAAGTCTGCATTTAAATATTTCTTTAAAAAGAGTGTTAGCGGTTTGATTTTTAGCTAATTCGTGATAAAATAATTCAATGAAAAAAGGAGATATTTTAGCTTCTTTAATTATTGGTTTAGCATGCGGATTTATCTTACCCCGTGTCGTCCTTTTTGCAGGAGTTTTTCCCGAGCAGGTATTAAAATATTTCCCAGTACTTCTACCTGTTTTGTCTTTACTGGGCGTCTGGATTTTAGAAACTGTTTTTAAAAAAACTTCCACTCTTGTACAATTTGGAAAATCGTTTTTGGTTGGAATATTAAATAGTTCCATTGATATGGGAGTGTTTGATTGCTTAACATGGTTTTTTTCCGTTGCTTCTGGCTGGCTGCCTGTTCTGTTTAAAATTGTATCTTTTGCCTGTGGAGCAGTAAATTCATATTTTTGGAATAAGTTCTGGACCTTTCAAAAAAAGGATACCCAAAATAAAGTTAAAGAGGCAGTGCAGTTTTTCCTTGTAACGTCTGGAGGACTTTTAATCCATACCATAATTATTTATATTGTAATAAATATTATTGGTGTAAGATTCGGAGTAAGTGAGCGGATGTGGGCAAGTATTGGAAATATGACTGCTGTTTTTATTGGTTTTGTCTGGAATTTTTTAGGCTATAAATTCATAGTATTTAAGAAATAATATGTCTTTAGTTCTATATCGAAAATATCGTCCCCAAACTTTCGCTGAATTTATTGGTCAAGAACACATTGCCAAAACCTTAACCAATGCAATTTCAAAGGGAATGATTTCCCATGCTTATTTATTTTCAGGACCTAAGGGAACGGGGAAGACAACTATGGCCCGGCTAATAGCTAAAGCTGTTAATTGTCAAAATAGAAAAGAAGGGGAATTTGAACCCTGTGATAAGTGTTCTTCATGTGTTGAAATTATGGGAGGAAGAGCAATAGATTTAATTGAAATTGATGCTGCTTCCCACAGGGGAATTGATGATATCAGAGAACTGAAAAATGGAATTAGATTTTCTCCAACAAAATCAAAATATAAAGTCTTTATTCTGGATGAAGCTCATCAACTTTCAAAAGATGCTGCTAACGCCCTTTTGAAAACTTTAGAGGAACCGCCAGCCCATGCTATTTTCGTTTTAGCTACAACAGAAATCCATAAAATGATTCCAACAATCATCTCCAGATGTCAGAGATTTGATTTTAGAAAGTTCACCTTGTCAGAAATTATAAAAAAGTTGACAATTATCATTAAAAAGGAAAATATTAAAATCGAAAAACCAGCCTTAGAATTAATAGCTCTAAATGCCGGAGGTTCAATCAGAGATGCAGAAAGCTTATTAGACCAGGTTTCTACTTTTTATAAAGATTCTGAAAAAGAGATAAAAGCTGAAGACATTAAAGATTTATTAGGCTTGGTAGAGATAGAGTTAGTCAGCAAATTCACTGATTTTCTCTCGGATAAAAAAACCTTTAAAACAATAGAATATTTAAATGAAATTAGTGGAAAGGGTTTAGATTTAGACGAGTTTGCTAAAACCCTGGTTGGTTATCTAAGAAAAGCATTAATTCTTAAGATAATGGGGGAGGGTGAAAATCCTGCTTCTTCGTATGGATATTTATCAGGTTTGACAAAAGAAGAAATTAGAACACTTAAGAGACAAACAGAGAAATTTAAACAAGAAGATTTGAGAAAAATTGTAGATATATTTTTGCAGGCCCAAAACAAAATGAAATACTCCTCAATTCCACAACTACCTTTAGAACTGGCAATAGTTGAAATTACTGAATCACTGGCTTAATCACTTATTAATGCGGGGTGGTGTAATGGTAGCACAGGTTCCTTTGAAGAACTCAATCTAGGTTCGAATCCTAGCCCCGCAGCATCGTTGAGCGCAGTTCGAGGACCGAGACGCTTATGGCGTTAGGGCGACCGAGAGGGGTTCGAATCCTAACGCCGGAGCAGGTTAGTGCTTGGTTTTTGCGACCGAGAGGACGTCAGCGGATGTAGATATAGTTTCGAGATTAACGAAAAATATATATAAATTTATGCCAGATAATGAAAAAAAAATAAAAAAAAGTTTGCCAGAATATTGGGCAGATTTTCTTTTAGAGGAGTTTTCTAAAGAAACAGATCGTGCGGCCATGATTTTAACCGCCTCTCTAATTGAGAACACACTAACTACTTTATTAAAAAATTATCTTGTTCAGGTAAGCACCAAGGATGATGAATTATTTGATGGTCCTACAGCTCCCCTGTCAAATTTCAATTCGAAAGTACAATTTGCACATCGTTTAGGTTTAATTAGTCAAAAACTTGCGCATGATCTTCATATAATAAGAAAAATAAGAAATGATTTTGCTCATAATGTATATGGCTCAAATCTAGAAAGTGGTGTTGTAAAAGACCTATTAACTACTTTAATTTACTCTTCCGATATTGTAAGAAATTTACAAGAGGCAAGAAGTATTTATCCAGAGGGAGCTAGAGGTGATTTTTTAACGATTGCAAGTATAATGCTTTTTTATCTAAATCAAGAAATTGAAAAAATATCAAAAAAACAAGTGAAGCCGATGCCCATAGAATGGATATATTCCTGGGTCTATAAGAAGAAAAAGCCGTCCGCCGCAACCCAGCCGCCGCAACCCACCAAAGACGAACCGACCGAGACGCGTTCTGAAACACCCCCAAAAAGCCCTTAATTTCCTCTTAAAATTTCTGTTCTGGACCGAGAATGCTAGCAGTTCGGCAAGCTCAATGCAAGCAGCCAAAATCTATATAAAAAAATTATCCTAGCGAAACCATAAGGCTTCGTTTTTTGTCAAAAGTCGTCAAAAATTGTCAAAAATCATTTGATAAAAAACAAAAATAAGTGTAAGGTAAATTAAGGAATAGATATGTCAAACAAATCTCTAACATCATTAAACGGGATAGATTTATCTTTTGCCAATGTGCAAGAATATAAAAGAACAAAACATGTCCATCGTTTACATCCTTATTTAGGTAAATTTATACCGCAACTCGTAGAGGCATTTTTAAAACATTACTTCAAAAAAGGAGATTGGATATTAGATCCCTTTTTGGGGTCAGGAACTGCTCTTATTGAATCTAACATCCTTGGTATGAATTCAGCAGGTATAGAGATTTCCCTTTTTAATTGTTTAATTTCTGAAATTAAAACAAAAAAATATAACATTCCAGAAGTAGAAGCTGAGATTAAGGATATTCTATCTAAAACAAAAGATTTTAGTAATTGGTATCGACATTCAAAACAACCTGCCTTGTTTAAAAAGGGATACAAAGAGTTTACGATAGATAATAATTATTTCAATACATGGTTCTCTAAAAGAGCATTGCAGGAGATTTTGTTTTATCGAGAACAAATTAAAAATTATAAAAACCAAGATATCCTAAAAATAATATTAAGTCGTTCGGCTCGGAGTGCTCGTCAAATACCTCATTATGATTTGGCAAGACCTAAAAAGCCAATAAAAAAGCCCTATTGGTGTATAAAACACAAGAGGACATGTCGGCCAGTTGATGAAGCTCTAAAATTCATAAATCGTTACAGTTTAGGTACTATAAGGCGTATTAAAGAATTTGATGAGTTAAGAACTAACGCTAAAATGAAAATTATTCAAGGAGACTCAAGGGAAATAAAACTAAATGAGCTTCCGGATTATAAGGGTGGTAAATTTGACGGCATTTTTACCTCTCCTCCCTATATTGGCTTAATCGATTATCACGACCAACACCGTTATGCTTATGAGCTTTTTGGGTTTGATAATAATTGTGTAAAAGAAATTGGCCCTGCATCAAAAGGCAAAAGTCAGGAAGCCAAAGAAGAGTATAAAAGGGATATTATTGAAGTTTTTAAAAATATTAATCAGTGGTTGAAACCAAAAGCAAAAATATTTGTCGTTGTTAATGACAGAGATAATCTCTATCCGGACATCGCTAAACTTTGTAATTACAGTATTGAAAAAATATATCACCGCCCTGTTCTTATGAGAACAGAGCGTGACAACATAAGGTTTAGCGAAAGCATTTATTATTTTATTAAAAATCACTAGATCCTATGCCATTATCAAGCAATCAAAAACAACAGATTAAAGGATTATTACAGCAAAAAATTGAGAGTAAGTTAAAAAGATATAGCCGAGAAACTACCTCAATGCCATTTCTTACTCGTCTTATTCAAGACAGCGAAAAAGTTGCTGCTTATTCCTTTATTCATTCTTTAGCTACGACGTTAGGAATGTCTATTTATGAAGACGTTTCAAAAATTATTGCTTCTGATTCTGCCAAAGAATGTTTTACTAAATATGATATTGGTGGCGTACTTTCAAAAGAGCAAAAGTCCATTATAGGTAATATAGTCCGCGAATTAAGGAATAAGGAAAGAAGGGTAAATAGTGAAAGAGAAATGAAAGAAGTTTTAAGTGCTTCTCCAAGAGATGGTAAGGCTCAGAAAGAAGGTAGAATAGCTGACCTTTATATACTTAAAGGGGGCGTAGAACATTATTTTGAAATTAAAACCGTAAAACCTAATATCGATGTTTTTACAAAATCAAAGACAAAATTATTAGAATGGATAGCACGGCGCAGAAAACCAGTAAAAGTTTTCCTATCTTTCCCCTATAATCCCTATCATCCAAAGCCATACGAAAGATTTACAGAACAAGGAGTTTTAGAAAGAGGAAAAGAATTTTTAATTGGTGAAGAATATTGGAATTTTCTCGGTGGCGAAGATACCTTCGAACAGCTTTTAACACTATTTGATTCAGTTGGTAAGGAATTTAAAGAGAAAATTCAACAGAAGATTAAACAAGTTGCTGAAGAAAAAATGGATGTTTAAATTTTTGATGGATAAATTAGTTTTTTCTTAATTTGATTTAAAAAGCCCATCGCTGGGCAATTTTTATTTCGGCTTGAAATTTCAAAGAAATGAGGTTATTTTAAAAGCAGAGAAACTGATTTTTAGAAATCATAAAATAGATGAAAAAGGAACTCAAACTACTAAACACAATAATGAAATTTAGGAACGAAATGAGAGCTACCAAATTCATTGGTGCATTAACTATCGAGCTTTTAAGAAAAGAGTTCATTAAAAAGGGACTCAATGTAAGTAATAGAGATGTTTTTATCAAAGGCATTCCTTATGAATTAGATTTGATAGTGCTAAAAGAAGGAGAAAAAGCTCAAGAAAATTTACTTTATAAACCTAAGCAAGTTATTGCAGTTTTGGAAATAAAATTCAGAGGGATTTATTCAAAAGAGGGAGTTGAAAATATAAAAAAGGTATTTGGCTCTATAAAAAGAGTCAATAAAGAAATAAAGTGTATTTACCTGACTGTTTCTGAAAACACCAACTACAAATACTATCCAGATGAACAAAAATTAGGAGACTTTTCTTTCTTATTATTAGAAAGAAAGACCAACCTTGAGAGGGCGATTGAAAGAGGAGAATTGCATATAACTGGAGACTGGGATAAATTAATTAAAGTTCTTATGAAAGAAAAAATTAAGAAAATTAAAATTTTGAAAATATGACAGAGCTAACAAAACTAATAAAAGAAGAAGCAAAAGAGAGGGGCGAAACTGTTAGAACATATCCGCTTGTGTACGGTGGCGCTTCTGTTGAATCCAAGATGTATATTTTCTTCAAAAATGGAACGATAACAAGATCAGCTATTTGGAATAGAATACATAGGAAATTAACATATTACGATTTTGAAGATACAATAAAACAAATTCAATGGTATCAAAAAATTTTAGATAGAATAAAAAATATTGACCTGAAGTAAGTTATAATGCAAACACCATGGAAAATAATTTTTGGCTATCGCCGTGAGGAGGGAGTAAATTGTCAGGGAGTTTATGAAGAGATTTTTAGAGCTGCTTTAGCATATAAATTCAAGAATCTTCCGCCTGGTAGTGTAATTCCTGTTGATGCCCAAATATTAACCGATTCTATTTTCAAATTAAATGCACAAGACCAACTTACAGTAGCCAGTAAACAAATAGACGGACAGAAGGTAAAAGAGTTATTTATTACAACAGTATTCCTCAGATATTTGGAAAGTAAGTTCCCTTCCGGTAGTTTAATTTTTGTTGTTTTGCCAAAAAAAGAATCCTCGTGCGATACTGCGGTGATGATTGTTGAACCCGGAGTAAAGATTGATAAATTGGACGATAAACAGCTCAGATTGCCTGCGGAACATTTACCTTATCTTTTCCAAGTTAAAGAGTATGTTGATTATGAAAATTTAGTAGGTGATTCCTTATCTCCCTTCCGACCCATAGATGTTGAAAAACTTCAAATGATAGTAAAAAATTACGAAGAGATTGTTTTGGTTTATCAAAGGGACTTTTTGAATTACAAAAGCGAAGATTTAGACGAGTTCTTTAAGGTAAACGCTAATTGCTATTTTATTTCTCCTGTTTTTGATCTTCAATATATCCCTGAGGGCTCAAGCGTGAAAAAATATGAGCCCGTGCCATTAGATAAAGATAAACACAATTATATTGTTACCTCCCCAGATAACAAGTTCGCTATAGCTATCTTTAAACATCCAGGATTCTTAGTTGAAGAAAAATATATTCTTTAGCCTATTTACTGTTTCATTTGTCTCATTTTAGCTTAAAATACCCTGACCGAGACGCGTTATTCAAAGGCTCCAAAAACTGCTGAATTTCCCCTTAAAACAAAGGTTCTAGACCGAGTATGGGAGCTCGCATTTTCCACCTTATCAGTTAGGTGGTTTTTTGGTTGACCAATTATTTTTTAGATGTTAATATTATTTACATAAGATAGTTGCCTAATGAAAATTTAGTTGAGTTTTTTCAGGAAACTAAACTTTAGGATAAAACCTTAAAATATTAATTAATTTATATCACAATCATGGAAGGAACAATTAAAAACCTTACAGATAAAGGATTTGGATTTATTACCGTTGATGGTGAAGAGAAAGATTTATTCTTTCACAGCAACGAACTTAAGGGCGTAACCTACGAAGAGTTAAAAGTAGGTGATAGAGTGTCTTTCGAAAAAGCTGATTCTCCAAAGGGCCCTAACGCAACAAACGTAACCCGCCTTTAAGAATTAATTCAGTAAATCAAATAAATGAAATCAAGCCCATTCTTGGGCTTTTTTTTCATAATCAGTTAGGTGGTTTTTTGATAAAATATAGTAAGGGTTTTAATTGATAACTAAACAATTAGTTTATGATGCGTAAAAGATGGGTATTTGGATTTCTGGGATTTTTTGGAATAAAAGGAATAATAGGAATTATAAATGGAGATTATTTAGAAGCTCTTTGGATTCTTTGGTTGGTATGGTTTTTTGTTTCATACCCAAGAAAAAGTCATAAAACAGGTTCTAACATCGTCTATTGCGGGGAGCACTTCGGCAAGCTCAGTGCAAGTTTTTAAAGCCCGAGCATTTAGCTCGGGTTTTTGATATAATAAGTCAATATGGATTTAACTCAACTTGAAAACCTTCTTAATAAGGAACATCCCTATCGTCTAAAACAAGCCAAAAAAGCCTTATTTGTTGATTTGATTGAAGACTGGAGAGAAGCGAATATTTTGCCTTTGTTGTTGCGAGAGAATCTGAACAAAATATGTCCCATTAAAATTAATGCTCAAACTCTTTTTTCTAAAGACAAAAAGACTGCAAAAACTCTCATTATATTAAAAGATGGACTAAAGATTGAGTCTGTTTTAATGAAACATAAAGATGGTCGGAATACTGTTTGTATTTCTTCACAGGTGGGTTGTGCCTTGAGTTGTTCATTTTGCGCTACCGGACAAACTGGTTTCAAAAGAAACCTTGAAATTTCTGAGATTGTGGAACAAGTTCTATTTTTTGCCCGTCACCTAAAGAAAAAAGGAGAAAAAGTTACCAATATTGTTTTTATGGGAATGGGAGAACCTTTTCTGAATTATGAGAATGTTATTAGCGCTATAAGGGTTTTAAATGACAAAGAAGGGTTTAATTTGGGAGCCAGACATATTTCTATCTCAACCGTTGGGATTTTAGAAGGCATTAAGAAATTAGCTGAAGAAAAACTTCAGGTAAATTTAGCTATCTCTCTTCATGCTCCTGATGATGATTTGCGTTCAAAAATAATGCCAATAAATAAAAAATATCCTATTGCTGATGTGCTTGAGGTAGTTGATGATTATATTGGAAAAACCAAACGTAAAGTTATGTTTGAATATCTGATGATGAAAGACTTAAATGATTCTGACGTCTACGCCCAAAAATTAAGCAAGTTAATGAAAAAACCTCTTTATTTTGTAAACCTAATTTCCTACAATCCAACAGGAGTTTTTAAACCATCCTCATCTTGGCGTATGAAAAAGTTCAAAGAAATTTTGGAAAAAGGGGGTGTTCAGGTTACCCAGCGTTATCGTTTTGGTCAAGATATTAAAGCTGCTTGTGGTCAGTTAGCATCTTAAGCAAATTTATAAGGTAATTTTTAAGGACAAATATATAAGAACAGATTCTAAAATTGTGGCACCAGGGGGGGCTGAGTTAAAATTTTTGGGTCTATTCTGGATTTGTTCTTAGTTTAGTTTGACAAAATAAGTGTTATATATAAAATAACTTTTCTTTTTACATATGAAACATTGTGGGTAGGAAGGCCTGTCTCGCTTCGCTCGACGAGGTGGATGGTTTTTTGGTAGAATAGAAATATGAAAAAAATTAAAAGAATTCTATTTGGTAAGCAACCTAAACAATCATTAAAGCCACTTTGGGGAGAACCGTTAGCTAATCTTATTAGGAAGATTACTGGTAGAAACTTACCAACTTTTGTATTAATGGGCTTACCAGAGGCTACGGTAATAACAGTAGTAGATGGTTATTTTTGTTATAAATCGAATATGCAATATCTTGCTGATAAAGATATTTTTCAGCGTATTTCAAAAGCAAGAATGTATGATTCTAAAACAGAAGGAGAAATTTTAAAAGCAAATCCCAAAGATCTATTAGGGTTTATTGAATTTATTTTAAAAATAGAAGAACAAACAGGATATTTATCTTCAGAAAGTATAAATAATTTAATCTCTAAATATCGCAAAATTAGAGGAGTTTAATAATCTATGAAAGAAAAAATTAAGGAAAATAAAAGAGGGAGACGAAAAAATAAAAAGACAAAACTGAGATATATTTATAAAGCAAAACCTGAAGTCTTAAATAGAGCTTTTAAAGCGCTTTCTGATGATTTAAGAAAGAATCTCGGAAGATATAAGAAAACGATAAAGAAAAATAAAGACCTTATTAAGATTCCGCTGTTGGCAGGAATTGTAGTCTCTATTTTAGTAACTACAGGAATTGCTTATGGAGCGATTGAATATAATAAAATTTCTAAATTGGTAAAAGAGGCCGAACGGTTAACAACGGAAGAAAAATATAATGAGGCGAGCGAAAAATTAAATCTCGCTCAGATTAGTTGGTTTGTTAAAAATTTAGGTATTAAAAAGCAAGAAATTACTAATAAACAAGAAGAGACCGAGAAGCTAATCAAAGATTTATCAAAATATAATCAAGGATTAGATGAGTTCGGTAAGGGTAATTATCAAGAAGCCGTAGATTTATTGTCAGAGCTTCCTGAACAGTCTTTTTATTATCAAAAAGCTCAAACTAAAATAGAAGAGGCAAAAAGGAAAATAGTTGAAGGAGAGCTTACTGGAGAAAAAATAGCCAGAGAGGAAGCTGAACAAAAAGCAAAGGAAGAAGCTGTCAAAAGAGCCAAAGAAGAAGCTAAAAGAGCTCAAGAAGAATTAGAGAGGAAAATCGCCGAACAGAAATTGTCAGAAAAAGAAGCTGAAGAAAAAAGAATGAATGCCGATAATGATGGCGACGGCTTAACTTACGCTCAAGAATTAGTTGCTGGGACATCAGATTTAAACCCCGATTCCGATAGCGATGGGATTATCGACAGCCTAGATTCTCATCCAGCTGGGGGAGGGAGGTTAATAGCTCAGCATTTTGAATGGGACTATGGCGGTGAATCTTGGAAATGGGATTATTCTTTCCCATCGGATTGGTATGATTATTATAAAAATAAAAAACGTGAATCGCATGGAGCAACTTATGTTACCTACGATGATAAATATATTAAACAAATAGCAGAAATGCTTAAAAAAACTGCTGATGATAATGGCTACACAAAATCTGATTTTGCCATATCGTTTATCCAATCACTAGGGTATGTTGGCGATGATGTTATAGGTTATAACGACTATCCTAAATATCCATTGGAAACAATTGCAGAACAAAATGGAGATTGCGAAGATACTAGTTATTTAGCTGCAGCAGTTATTATTGCCATGCCTATTGATGTTGTCTTAGTTGAATTACCAGGCCACATGGCCGTAGCGGTACCATTTTCTAACAACCCTAGCGGCTATTATTATCCATTAAGTAATGGTAGAAATTACTACTACTTTGAAACAACTGGCGAAGAGTTTAGTATTGGAGATTTACCACCCGAATATCGTAATGTCTCTGCCTCAATAGTTAAAATTCCTTCCAATGAATCAATTACTGTGTACCCGCGATATATAAAACCCTGCTACGCTTCACCAGACTTTCCTGGTTATTATTATGACGGTAGTAATTATTATTCAGACAACCAATGTCGAAATTTAACCACCTGTCTTCGTTATCCAGATAACCCTGATTTCTATTGGGATGTTAATAGAGAAGAATTTTACTGGAATAGTAATTGCACTCAAAAAGTAGTAAAGGGATGTTCTAAATCAACAAATTATCCAGGATACTTTTATAACGGTGTTGATTATTATTCTGATTCTTGGTGCATCCAGAGGGCAATCTTCTGTAGGCCCTCTCCCAATTATTCCGATACTTACTATGATGGGTATAACGAGTACTGGGATAGTAATTGCACCCAAAGAGTAGTGTCCTGGTGTCCTAAGTCTATTTATTACCCAGGATATTTTTTCAATTCCATTGATAGCGAAATTTATATTGATTCTCAATGCACTCAAAAAGCGGATTTGTAATAAGAGAAATAACTATTTGTCAAAAATCAAAATTTTGTGAACTAAAAATCGTGTCAACTCTGATTTTTTAATAATATTAAAATCATGTCGAACCTTTTTATACTCTCTCATTTGTCTTATTTTGTGTTAAAATCAATAAAGAATGATCCACATTGATTATACGAAACTAATAAGAACATTTTGGATAACTTTTATAAAGCCATTTTGGTGGTTTTGGGTTCTCATATTTGGTGTTCCCATAGTTATTTCCATAGCCGAGTCATATATTAGGGGGAGCTAAGCTGTGAGACTTTCGAGAGACCGAGAGGGGTTCGATTCGTAGTAATAGAAAGTTAGTTTATACTCCATACTAAGAAGTCGATTTCTAGCTAGGAATAAGAGTTCCGCCCAGTTTGACATTTCTTAAATATTCATAGATAATAAGAATAATAAGAAATATGAAAAAAGATTTATTTTATAGTCAGAAAGAAGTTATTGAACGCTACCATGGGGGTAGAGTAAAGTTTGTTTTTGAGGGTGATAGTGCTGGCTCTGCTTATATTTTTGGAACCCACAAAAAGGAAGATTGCTTTTTGCCCTCAGAAGAGAAAAATGCGATGGTCTTGGGGTTTGCCTCTGGAATATTCTGTTCTTGTAGTTTTACAGAACTTTCAAGCGATGCTTTTTGGGAGGACCATTTTACGGTAGATTATCCTGAATCATCGGCCTGGCGTTCTTCATATCCTTCTCGTCTTGATAATCTTGCTACCTCCTATGGCATAGAAGGTCAGCATTTTTCACTTTTTGAGTACCCCCAAAATTTTATCCGAGTGAGTGATAACACTAATCTAACGAAAGCTCTTCGGAACGAAGGATACTATGTTATTTCTAGCCAGCAATATGAAATGCTGACGATGGACTGCAACAGTGTGGATTCTTCTTCTTCAGAATACGTAAACATTAGAAGTAAGTGGTGTGGCAAAAATAACCAGGTAGGGTTCACCGCTTTCGACACAACTTGGAACAATAGGGTCTTAACCTTATACCAACCTCTCCTTAAATTTATCTTTCAAAACGATCTTTAAGTATGTCCTTAGCAATTAACACTACAACTCCAGAAGGAATCATTTTAGCTGCTGATAGTCGGCAGTCCTATCGTAACAGGAAAGGAATGGCACGGATTGGAAGCGATAATGCTTCTAAGCTTTTTCAGTTGAATAAAAGAATTGGTGTAGCAGTAACCGGTCTAGCTTTTTTACCAGAGGATGGAATAATGAAAAATATTAGTAAATTTATCGAGCAATTTAAGCGAGAAATAGATATAGAAAAATTAGATGTTAAGGAGGCAGCTGAAAAATTACATTATTTATTTAATAAGAAATATAACTGGCAGGAACAATTAGATAAATTACCAGAAAAGATTAAAAATGACCTTCAGAAACAGGGTTGCGAAGTTATAGAGATTAAAAAAGAGCAATACGCTGTTAAGTTCCGTTTTAAAGATGCTAAAGGTAATTTGAAAAATGGCGTAGGTGGGGTCGATGTGATAAATTTCATTATAGCAGGTTATAACAAAGATGGTTCACATGAGGTTTATACGTGCTATATTCCTGGCGAGATCCAAAAGAAAAGAGATGGTAAAGAAAAAGGCAAAGAATACGGGGCTTCTTGGATTGGACAGATTGATGTAGTTTCAAGGATTGTTTTGGGCTGGGACGGTCGGATTAGGAACATAAAGTTTGTTAATGAAGCGGCTGATAAATATGGGCAGGAAGAAGTACATAAGCAACTCAGAAATTTAGAATACGTTATTCAGTGGGGAACAATGACCCTTCAAGATGCAATTGACTTTTGTGTTTTGATGATTCAAACCACTTCTGCTATTCAGCGCTTCTCTGATGGTATTGCAGCTGACCCAGGGGGTATACCTGGAGTTGGAGGTCTTGTTGATGTTGCCGTAATCACTCCAGACAAAGGTTTTGTTTGGATAAATAAAAAGAAATTAAAAGTCGGAGAAGTAGAAGTAGATTTAGATAAAGAACCAAAATTAGAACAAGAAAAATAGCACCTCTTTATTTATGAACTCTCTGGACAGACTTAAAGAGGGGAGTTTTTTATGTATAATTCGGTATAACAACAAACCTTTCTGTAGTCATAAAACAGGTTCTAATGTCGTCCATGACCCACAGCCAACTTCAATCGTTTTCTCAAGAGGGCGGTTTTTTGGTAGAAAGTCCATTTCGGGCTTGACTTTTCAATAAATGAGCTTTAGTGTGAAAGCGAAAAGGAGGAGCAAAGGTCGAGAAATAAAAATTAAATCGGCCATATAAAAAATGAAAAAACTTATTATTGCAATTATAACCACAGTCACTCTTTCAAGTAGTATGATTTTAACATTACCTGGACTTGCTTTAAGTAACAGTACAATTACCTCTTCAGACGAAGGTGAATTTGTTTTTGGAACTATAAATCTAAAAGCCATCTATATTGATGAGAATAAAGATTGGGATCCTGTTTCTTGGGCGGTTAGAGAAGGTACTTGTGCTGCTGGCACTAATACTGTTTTAGGAAATGTCGATGGTTACAATGACCCATATTTATGGGATGGAAGCTTATTCAGTGCAACTGCCGATGTATCCACCTGGACTTCTGGAAAGTATTGCTTTATATTAAATCCTCGAGAAGATGCAGGTGCTATAGATGTTCGCCTTACACGCTGGTTCTGGATTATCAATGATGATTATATAAGTGGTGGAGGGCATTTACTAGAAGAGGTTGAAGGTAAACGTAAGGACTAGCTAGATATTAGCTTTGGAGGAGCTGTTGCTAATGTAGGTAGTTATGGATTAATTGGTGAGTGGCAAGTTAATTTCCACAATGTTAATACAGAAGAATTTAATAAGTCCAAATTTCATATGACCAATATAACGGACTTGAATTTCTTTACGGGCACAACTTGCTCTGCCATGAACTTTACTGCAATGGGAGAATTGAATCATGAGCCTGGCTATAAGATGATTTTCAGGGCTGGAGATTCCGGCGAACCAAGAATTTATGATACGGCACGGGTACAGATTTTTAACCCTCAAGGAGGTGCAATATACGATACTCATGATGGTGACTTTACAGATGAAAGTGATTGTGTAGGAACTGCAAGGACAGGATTGGACAACGGAAATATAAAGATAGAATTTTAATCCAGTCTTAAATAAAAGACAGCCTATCGGGATTTTCTCGGTGGGTTGTTTTTTTTGAGCTATATTTTAAAATAGTGAGTAGCAGGGTGGGGTAAGATCAAAGATCAGCCAAAACTGGCATCTCAAAAACCTCTTTATTATTCATAAAATAGGTTTGAACATCGTCCAGCCCCCGGAGCTCTGTTTAGCCCGAGATTATTTATCGGGTTTTTGTTATAATATAAGATGATAAATTTAAAAACAATAAAACTATGCAGATACAAGAGATGCAAAAAAAAGTAGATGATTGGATAAAGAAGAACACTCGCACTCAGACCTATTGGAAGCCGTTAAGCATGATGGCGAGACTAACCGAAGAGGTTGGAGAATTAGCAAGGGAAATAAATCATAGATACGGAGAGAAGACTAAGAAGGCAAATGAAAAAGAAAAAGAAATTAGTTCCGAAATAGCTGATATTCTCTATATTTTGGTGTGTATGGCTAATTCAATGGAAATAGACTTGGAAGATGCTTTTAATAAGGTATTGGAAAAGTATGAGAAGAGAGATAAGAATAGATGGAAATAGTGGTTGCAAGCGGTTTTTTGGTAGAATAAAGAAACATGAAAACAAAAACTTTAATCATTTTAATAATTTTGATTGGTTTAGGTATAGGAGGATTTTTTGTCTATAAAAATATTTTTGTTGCTGATACGGAAAAAACAAAGGAAGAAAAAGCAGAGGAAGAAGTTTATATTTATAAAGGAGCTTGGATGCCCACGTTATTGCTTCAGGATCCGAATTACCTGGCTTCCAATATACAGAAGCTGAAAGATCTTGGGATCAATACGATTTTCATTGCGGCCCTTTCTCCTCTTGCCGAGCCTGATTTTGAAAGAATTAGAGAAGTTTTTTCTCCTGAGCTGCTTGAAAAGCTTAAAGAGATCCTTCCTGTTGAAAAAGAGCTTATAATTAATAACATCCAAACTGTTCACAGAAATGGTTTGAAGGTTGCATTAACTGTAGGGGATCCTCCTGTGCCAGAAAACGTAGATTTAGAAGCTCTTAATTCCAGAATCATTGAGGTGGCTAAACTGGCAGAAGAGTATGATGTTGAACTTTTTACTCCTTTAAATGAACCGGAGAAGATTTTTAAGAAAAATATTGGAGTGTGGAGACAGGAGATTCTCCTAAAGATAAAAGAGGTTTACAATGGCGAGGTTGCTTGGAATGGGGCTATGCCTGGCTTTCCTGATAAAGAATCGATATCCAAAACACCTGAACAGCCCCCGGGCGATTTCGCAGGATATGATTATATAGGGTTTGGCAGTATGTTAATGTCTGAGCAGACGTTAGAAGAGTATTCAGAAAGTGTTGAAGGAGCTTTAGATTTCATGCTCGCCAAAGCAGAGAGGGATGGCTGCAAGGGTGTCATAATTACTGAATTTGGAGTGTTGATGGGCGGACCTTGGAATGAAGAAGAGATTGCCAGAGCCTATGAAATAGTGCTTGAAAAGGGAAAGGACAAGGTTGTTGGATTTTTTGCTTTTAGATTTTATTTTCTCGAAGTAGATCTTCCAGGATTTTTTATTGAACAGAACCCAAAAACAAAAGAAGTGATCAAAAGATGGTTCACAGAAATTTTAGACTAAAATTTTCCTTATTTAAAACAGCTCCGACCGAGGGGCATTGTGGGACACCTTCAAAAAGCCCTTAGTTTCCCCTTAAAAACTATGTTCGAGACCGACTAAGGGGGCTTTTAAAACCCGGGTTCTGCCAGCTGGCGGATTGTCTCGGATTTTAAGGTTTAGAAATAAAAAAAATAGGTGCTATTGCACCAAATTATCGAATAAATTAATCTTCCTTTGTTTTCTATATTTTATCCTAATATTATTTCATCAAAATCTTTACCAATAGAATCTTTTCCTAATAATGATAATTTATATCCAAATCTTGTTTGGTCAACTAAACAAAGTCTTATCATATCTACAAGAACTTCCTGAATCTGGTCGCTATAATCTGCTAAAGATCTATATACAAAATCTATTAACTTAAACTTTTTCTCCTCCTTTCCCTTCATCTTTTTAATGAATCCCATAATTTCCGTTCCACTAGCTTCCCCGTATTTTCCTAAAAAGTCTAAAATGATAGGATATAAAAGCCTTCTAATCTTATTAAACCCTGGAGTATATATTTCCAATTTTTATCACAAGTTATCTTTTATTAATAATTTAATTTTCTACCTTACTTTTAACCTATCTCTTAATTTCTGTCAAGGCTCTAATTGGACAAGCTTACAAACCAAGTTCTCTTAATTCCGAAGGAATTACAGCGTAGCGGTTTGTATATTGTACCATCCCCGGATCCACTAGCTCCCGAGAGTTTTTCTCTCGCGTTTTGTGATAAAATAAAGTATATGAAATCAAAAATTATAGGTCTCCAAAGAGGTAAAGTTAAATTATCCACTTACAAACCAGAATGGAAAAAATTATATAAAAAAGAAGAAAAACTACTTCTTTCTACGATTGGAAAATATGTTTTAGATATTCAACATGTTGGTGCTACTTCAATTCCTGGAGTTAAAGCTAAACCCATAATTGATATAGCTATTGGCGTAAAATCTCTAAAAGTTGGAGAAGAATGTATTAAGCTTCTTAAAAAATTAGGATATGAATATAAAGGAGATGCGGGCATAAGAGGAAGACATTTCTTTGCAAAGGGAAGCGAGGTTAATAGAACTCATTATGTCCATATAGAGAAGTTAAGCGGAGAACTTTGGAAAAATCATATACTTTTTAGAGATTATCTTCGTAAAAACAAAAAGATTGCTAAAAAATATACGGAGTTAAAAAAGAAATTAGCACAGAAATATAAATATGACCGTGATACATATACGACCCGCAAATCAGCTTTTATTCAAAAGATATTAAAAAAGCTGAAGTAGAATAATTTGTATTCATCGAACAAATTCTAAAATCGTCCAAGACCCGCAGATGCTAAGATCAAGCTCAGAGTGAACTTGATTTTTTAATAATTATTTAATAATATGACTTATTAAAAAGAAAAAGCTCTTTAAAAGTCGGAAGTGATGAAAAAGAAATGAATAATGTTAAAGTAAGAAAGATTAGAAAAAATGCTCGTATACCGGAAAGGGCCACGTATAATGCAGTAGGTTTCGATGCTTATGCTTCAATAGTGTTAAATAAAATTACCAAAGAGATAACTGGAAAACTCCCAATAACAATAAAACCTGGAGAAAGCGCTTTAATTGGAATAGGGGTCCAATTTGCAATACCTTGGACATATGAAGCTCAAGTGCGGCCCCGTAGTGGTTTGGCATGCAAATATGATATTGAATTATCTAATTCTCCTGGGACCATTGATCCAGATTTCAGGGGAGAGGCAGGGGTTCTCTTAAGGAACCGGGGTAAGAAACCTTTTATAGTAGAAGAAAGTATGAGAGTTGCTCAGCTAATTTTCTCTGAAGTTAAAATTCCTGTATTAGAAGAATCTGAAGATCTTCCAGAAACCCTTAGGGGGGCAGGAGGTTTTGGTTCTACCGGTCTATTTGAAATTAAAGAGGGAACTACAGAGTATCAAAAACAGATTAAAGAAAAAGATAAGTTTTATATGACGATTGTTCAATTAGTAGCTGAACATTCTCCTGAAGGAGCAGGTTGTTTAATAGTTAAAAATTCTAACATAATTTCCATGGGGAATAAAGGCATAATTTGTGCTGAAATGCAAGCTTTGAGTAATTTAGTAGCTACTGGTGGCACCTCTTCAAGAGGCGCTGATATGTATCTTAATGCTGCACCGTGTGATATTTGTTCAAAATTGATTGTCCAAAGTGGAATAGAAAATGTAATTTTATTAGAAGAAGTCTCTACTACTGATGGAATAAGTGTGTTAAAAGAAGCGGGAATTAGTGTTCGTTATGTAAATTTATAATCATTAAACATGCAAGCCTTGGTAATACAACAAGGCTATTTTTTTTATTCAAACCATCATAAAACAGGTTCTAACATCGTCCAAGGCCCCCAGTGAGTAAAATCAAGCTCGTTCTGAACTTGATTTTTTTATAGATTTTGATAAACTTGGTATAGCTCCAATTTTAAAAAGTATAAAAAATAAAATGTGATGTTAGGTTGTTAAGTAAAAAGTTTGTTTTTAAGTTTACGGAAGAGTGTTCTGGAAGCATGATACGGCCACAATATAAGGATGCCAGAAAAAGAAAAGAAGAAATAGAAGCAGATTCTTTTGAAGAAGCAATACAAAAATTAAAAGAAATTCTCTTTGTTTCAGCAAAGAATAGCTTTCACAATTTTAGTGTTTTTTTTGATGACTATTGGTATCTCTTAGAGGTAAATGGTAACACTGTCCCTGATGACTGGGTATTTGACATTAGTATAAAAAAAGCAAAATTCAGTATTCTTAAAATTAAGTAGTTCTATCTAATAAAATAGAGATGCGGTAATATAGAGCCGCTCTTTTTTATTTAAACTTTCTCGTCCAAGACCTGCAGCATGGCCCGGCTCGAGAGTTTTTCTTTTCTCGGGTTTTTATGATATAATGATATAATAAAAAGAAAGGTCGGTTATTATAGTTAAAATAAAGTTTAAATATGGAAAAATTACACCCTAAAGCAGTTTGGTTATTTTTCTTCCAGTTTTTTTTCGCCTTCGGTATTTTCGGATTCCTTTTGGCCATCTTTTTCATTGTGCCCTTTCTTATAACGATTCAGAAAGCAATTAGCCAAGAAGTGTTTGCTCTTCCAAGGGAATGGTTAATTTTATTCTTTCTTTTATATATTATTTTCTGTTACATTTGGGCTAAATTAACTTATCGTTTCTGGCGTTATGAATTAACCGAAGACGCGATAAAAATAGAAAAAGGAGTAATCTGGAAAAAATATATTTCAATTCCCTATGAAAGAGTTCAAAATGTTGATATTTATAGAGGAGTTTTCGCAAGACTTCTTGGACTAAGTAACCTCCAGATTCAAACCGCTGGCTATTCAGGAGGATATGGGCGTTATGAAATAGGAAGAACTGAAGGTAAGCTTCCTGGACTTGATGTTCAAATAGCAGAGCAATTAAGGGAAGAGTTGATTAAGAAAGTTAAGGGTACGAAACAGGGCTTATAAAGGCTTTATTTAACTTCTAGTTTAATCAATATATGTTCGAAAAAGAACCAAAATTTAAAGAAAAGGAGACAGAAAAAAAGCCTGAAGAAGAAAAGAGGGTGGAAGAAGAAATCAAAGAAAAAAAGGAAATAGAAAAAGAATTCAACCAGGCAGAGTTAGAAAAAATGCAAAAAGAGGAAGAAGAAAAGATAGAAAGAACACAAGAAGAGTTAGAAGAAACATTTAAAAAAATAGAGAAAGAAAAATCAGAAGAGAAAAAGTCTGAAGGAAAAGAAAAAAATTTAGAGACAATAAAAGAAGTAATGGGAGAAAGAGTCCCGGAAACGCTTAAGGATCTAATGGGGGATGATTCAGAAGAAGCCTGGAAAGAAAGAGAGAGTAAAGATGCAACAGACGTATGTATAAGTTTAGCTGGTGTAGCATCTGAAAAATCCCGAGAATGGTTAGATGAACATAAAGAAACTCTAAAATTATGGTGGGGAATAAGCCGGGGGCTGATGGGCGATGATTCGGAAGAAGCCTGGAAAATAAGAGACCACCTTAAATTCGATTCAAAAGTAAACAGAATTAGAGGAGGAGTATGGGCAAGGATTCAAAAATCTATTGGTCTTCATAAATCAGAAAGGTTTTTTAGATTAAAAGAGGCTTTTAATACAGGATTAGGAAAAAAATTATGGGGATTATATTTACCAGGTGATGTGGTAAGAAGTACTACTGGCCTTGATTCAGAAAAATCCTGGGAGTTAAGAAATGAACTCGAAGATGTTACTCCTGCTGAAGTTCTTATGAGTTTAGCTGGCAATGACTCAAAGAAAGCTTGGGAAATAAGGAAAAAATATGAGGGAGATAAAAAGCTAAGGTGGGCTTATGAGAAAAGTTTGATAGAAGTTGAGTCCTAAAGAACTAAAATTTTAAAAATGCCACTTACACCTTTTCATTGGGGACCAAGTTCTTGGATAGGATTACTTCTATTTAAGATTCTTGATTTCCCTACGCTTCTTATAGCCAGTGTCATAGTTGATATTGAGCCCTTTTGTGTTCTTTTTCTAAACTTAAATTATCCGCTTCATGGATTCTTTCATAGCTTTTTGGGTGGCTCAATATTAGCAGTGTTAGCTGCCATAATCTTATATCTTTTAAAAGGTAAGATTAAAAAAATAATGGCTATTTTCAAAATACCTCAAGATTCCTCATTTAAAAAAATCCTCTGGACATCATTTTTTGGCGTTTATTTCCATCTTCTTTTAGATTCATTCCTCTATAAAGAGATGAATCCATTTTACCCCTTTGAAAACAATCCATTTTTTGGCTTGTTTTCATCCCAACAAATTTATCTTTTTTGTGCTTTATCCTTTTTGGTTGGAATATTATTTTATTTAATTAAGTTGGGGATTTTTAAAAGAGAAAAAGGTTAATAATTTCCTACTGAACAGGTAATATCATCCAATATCCGCAACATGGCACGCCCGAGAATTTTTATCGGGTTTTGTTTGTGGTAGAATAGAAACGAAAGGTCAAAATATAAGCTTAATGATAAAATAATATGTCAAAAACAATAATTGCAATCATTATTATAATAATTGTTGCAGGAATGGGTTACTGGATTTACCAATTAATGACAACGCCTGAAGAACTAACCGAAAAAGAACAAGCTTGTATAGATTCTGGAGGAGAGGTATCAACTTCATTGTGCTGCAAAGCAACCGGTGATTTTCCTAACCTGTGCCTTATTGGTCCTTGTGGCTGTTCGCCAGAAAACAGTCATCAAGTAAAAATTTGTGATTGCGGACCCGACAAATGCTTTAACGGAAGTGAGTGTGTATCTTCAGATGAGGTTTTAGCTCTTCTTGAAAATCTTAAGCAAGAGACAGTTATAGATTTTTCAGAAGCAGAAGAAGTTGAATTTAAGTGGATTGTTAAGGTAGACCCAGAAATAACAGAGGAGATTGTGGTTGGAAAAGGATTTGAAGCTAATAGAATATCAAGTGAACAATATGATAGTATTGAACAGTTTTTAAAAGATAATGGCTTTGAGGTAGATCTTTACAATATAGCAGCTGGCACTATTTCGGAATCAACAGGATACAAGAAAGATAAAGATGTTTGTGCGGTTGCAGGAGGTCTTACTGGATATAAAGAGGCAGAAGGTCCGATGATTATGCCTGAAGCTGATAAGTGGGAGTGGGATATAACTGTCAAATGCGGCAAGTTAGAGAAAACCGAGATGGAATATGCAACCGAGGACTGGCAGGTTTATACGAGTGAAAAATATGGCTACTCTTTTAAGTATCCCACAGACTGTCTTTATGGTCCTTTGCCCGGTTATTGTAAACTAAAACCACCAGAAGAAAGACCTCGAGAATGCCTGTGTTACTTAAATGGCGAAGATCCAGACAGCGTGTCTCTCGGAACATTTACCGGCACAAAATCTGATTTAACCGGTGCTTCATTCGTTGTTTTCCATTCTATTTATGTTGATTATTATAGTCCTCCTGTTGGCACAGACCTTGTTCAATGGGTTAAAGAAAACTTTCCTTATTACGAAGATATTCCCGATGAGATAAATATGGAAGTAGACGGAATACCAGCTATCAGAGTCTATACCCCCAAATCACCTATGGCTTATTCTCAAGAAGATACTTACTTCATAAAGAATGATAAACTTTTTAAGATTAGTATGTTAGATGTAGACAACGAAGATAATAAAACGCTCTACAGCCAAATCCTTTTTACTTTTGGCTTCTCAGAGTAATTAATCCAACCAAACAGGTTCTAACAGCGTCCAGTCGGCGGGAGTTACGATTTTTTGCCCGAGAGTTGTTGTTTCGGGTTTTATCTTGTAAGGAAGTGGGATAAAATAAAAGGTCGATTTTATTAATATTTAATTTATTTTTTATAAATATGCCAATAGGAGAACCAAGAGGAGAGTCAAGAGAACCGACTCCCGAAGCGCAGGAATTAGCAGAGAAATTGAAAAAATTAATGGAGGAGAAAGCTGATATCGAGACAAAACTTATACACCCTGATGAATTAGGAGAGGGAAAAAAGAAGGCATTAGAATCTCGGGAAGATGAACTAGATGAAGAAATTGCAAAAATAAAGGAAAGGATGGAGGAGGTATTAAAGTAGAAAAAATAAACATTGTAAAAATCCTATTTTAGATTGGTAGAATCAAGATATGATAGACAAAAAACTTCACTATGTAGTAGTTACTGGAATTATTGTTAAAGATGGTAAATATTTGATTACAAAAAGAAGTCCAAAAGAAAAAGCATTTCCAGGACTTTGGACGGTTCCTGGAGGAAAACTTAAACAGAGTGATTACTCAAGCCTGCCCAAAGACACAGCTGACCACTGGTATAATGTCCTGGAAAATCTTTTAGAAAGAGAAATTGAAGAAGAAGTCGGATTAAAGGTTAAAAACATTCGTTACCTTTTAAGTCTTTCTTTCATTAGAGCAGATGATATTCCAACTATAATTATTAGTCTTTATTGTGACTATGGTTCAGGAGAGGTTAAACTTTCAGAAGAATCAGTAGATTATGCCTGGATTACAGCAGTTGAGTTAGATAAATACAAATTCGTTCCTGGTCTTAGAGAAGAAATTGAACTGGTTGATAAGATTCTAAAGAAAGGTAAGAAAGATACTTGGAAAGGTAAATATAATAATACATCAGATAAAAGTTTAAGAGATGGGATAGCTTAGTCAGGTTCTAACATCCTTCCTCAGCTTTAGCTTCGGAAGGGCAAGCGTCCAAGAGCCAAGATAGTAAAATCAAGCTCATTTTAAGCTTGATTTTTTCATCATATCGGGTAAATATGAAGACGGGAAAAGTATGGAATTAGCTAATAATAAAAAAACAGCTTTTCGGTGTGTGTTGCACGGCAGTTTCCGCAAATATTGGGGTTTAATTAAAAATACTCACCGTATTTTTACTGAAGCTGGCATTGAAGTTTTAGCGCCACGTGAAGCAGAAATCACTTCTTCTGTAGAGGGTTTTGCGTTTTTAGAAGGAGAGGAAAATAAAGATCCTCGGATAATTGAATTATTATATTTGCATAATCTGAAGAGATTAGGAGAAAACGGTTTCAGTTACTTTATAGATCCAGAAGGATACATAGGTAAAAGTGCATCTTATGAGCTCGGTATCGCTCAAGTTACAAATGTAAGATGTTTTTTTTCAGAGAGCCCACGGGATCATCCTGTATATGTGCATAAAAATTCCATCTGGAAAGCCCGAGATCTTGCTGGATTTATTCAAGAATACGGGCAACTTCCAGAACCTAAAATAACGCAGGACCAACAAACAATTCATAAACTCTGGGAAGACTTAATGGTTCCTGGTTCTGTTGTGGCTGCAGGAGGAATTATTGAATATGATTCTGGAAAAAAAGAAAAAGAAATTCTTCTTGTAAAAACTCATAAGTGGAAGGGGCGTTATTCAATTGTAGGTGGCAAAGTTCGTAGAAATGAACGCCTTGAAAATGCTTTACTTAGAGAAGTTAAAGAAGAAACAGGTTTAGAGGGGAAAGTTGGAGAGCATCTTTGCACTTTTGATCAAATAAAGAATTCTGGTTATTACTTGTCAGGGATACAACATATTTTTGTTGATAACGTAGTTAATGTGAAAAGTAAGCATGTTAGATTAAACGAAGAGGCAGAAGATTATATTTGGATACCGGCACAAATTGCACTCCGTGATCTTCCAATAGAGCCTAATGCTCGCCATACCCTACAATTATATGCTGACCGTTACGCCTATGTATAATTTTTTTCACAAAACAATTAGTGCGCCTTTTACAATACCCTCAGGTATAGTTACTACAGAGGTATCAGTTATTGAAAAGTTTGCTAATGAAATCCCGGAATTGGGAATAATAACTACAAAAAGTATTGGTATAAAATCCTGTGAAGGAAATAAAGAACCTATTATTGCCCAATATGCTCCTTTATCTTTTATTAATGCTGTTGGTCTCACTAACCCCGGAGCAAAAGAATTCGCAGAAAGATTATCAAAAATAAGTATTCCAAATGATAAATTCTTATTGACTTCAGTATTTGGAAATTGTGAAAAGGAATTAAAAGAAATATCCAAAATTCTATATAATTATAGTGATGGATTTGAGCTAAATATATCTTGTCCTCATTCTGAAGAATACGGTCAGGTTGTGGGTAGAGATAAGGAATTGGTAGAGAGATTAACAAAAAGTATTGCTTCTTTAGGAAAACCTGTTTTCGTAAAAATCTCTCCCAATTTAGATGTAAAAGAAACTGTAAAATATGCAATTAGAGGAGGTGCTTCTGGAATAACAGCAATAAATACAAAGGGACCGGAAACGTGCTTACATGACAGCTATTCAATTCTTTCAAATAAAGTTGGAGGTATTTCTGGAAAGGCAATTTTAGAGATTGGTTTAAAATGTGTAAGAGAGCTAAGAAAAATTACAAATTTGCCAATAATTTCATGCGGCGGCATTTCAACAATAAAAGATATAAAAAGATATAAGGAAGCAGGTGCCAACTTTTTTGGAATAGGCTCTGCATTGGTCGGAATGAATACAGAAGAGATAAAAAGATATTTCTACGAATTGCTATTGGATTTAGAAAACGGAACAAACAACGCAGAAGGCTTTTTAAAAGATACTAAAATGGAATATAAAAGATACAGGGTGAAAGAGAATAAACAGATAGCTGAGGATTTATTTATTTTAAAGTTAGACAGAGGTATAAACGTAGAGCCAGGGCAATTTATTTTTGTCTGGCTACCGGAGAAGGGAGAGAAACCGTTTTCTGTGTTTGATGATGAACCTTTAACTCTACTTGTTAAGAAAAGAGGATATTTTACAAATGAGTTATTAAATTTGAAAAAAGATGATGTTATTTACACACGTGGTCCTTACGGAACTTCTCCAAAAATAAAAGGGGAGACTCTTTTGGTTGGAGGAGGAACGGGTATTGCTGCTTTATATCTTTTTGGCAAAAGAAACAAAAATATGATTGCATTATTAGGAGCAAAGGATAAAAATCATTTGCCTGATTTAAAAAAGTTTAAGAAAGTGTTTGATGAAGTTTATTTTGTTACAGAAAACGGTGGAATAGGTTACAAAGGATTAGCAACCGATGTGTTAGAAGAAATTATAAAAAATACCCAACCAGAGTATTGTATAAACTGTGGTCCAAAGCCTATGGTAAAAGCTGCTATCCGGAAGGAAAGTAAATATATAAATCCGGAGAAAATATATTCTGCAATAGAGTTTTTAACAAAATGTGGAATTGGTTTATGTGGGAGTTGTGCAACTTCAAAAGGATATAGGAGTTGCGTTGATGGTAATTTTTTAAAGTCTCACCAGATTTAAATACCCATTAGACAGGTTCTAATCTCAGTAGTAGAGCAGACTAGTGAGACCTTTCGAGCGACCGAAAGTCCTCATATTTTAAAAGCAGTTCGAGAAAAAATCGCCATATCCGTCTAGGAAATCGAATTTTAAGTATAAACAAAAAGTCGCCTCTCGGGCGGTTTTTTGGTAGAATGGGAGTGATGAAAGACCCAAGAAAAACATTAAAATTTATATTCAGGTTATCATTAATAATCATAGTTTTTGTTCCCGCTGTTTTATATCTTATTTTAGAACATTTACCAGCAAATTATGGTATTAGATTATTTGCTTATTTAATAATCGGAGTAATTATAGCTTTGTTCATCAAAAGATTTTATAAAAGAAGCGAAGAGGAGGCCCTTTCTGATGTAATACCTGTGGGATATATGTTTGCTTCTCTCTATGCTTTTACCTGCTTGTTAATGCTCGTTTTTGGAATCCACGCTTATATAAAGGATTCTGAAATACCACCACCTTTAGTAATTCTGATATTCCTTATCTTATTGGTATTCAGTATTGCCTTATTTTATTACAGTAATAAATCAAGGAAATATGTTAAGAAGTAATCTAAAACAAAAAAAGAATCCTTTGCCGATTGCGATCATCACAACAGTTTCGTTTTTTATTGCTTTTTCACTAGTAAAATACCTTCGGCACGGACAATTTGATTTAATTGAATCATTAATTGGTGCTTTAGTGTTTTTTGTTGTTTATTTCTTTCTCCAGGGTTATCTAAATAAGAGAATAGAAAAAAAGCAAAGATGACAAATGAAACACAAAAACTGATAGGCATAAAGGATCTATTCCGAAGTTCTTGGAATATCTATAAAAAGGATTTCAAGAAGTTTTTAGTGATTGCGGTTATCTTTTTTGGAATCACGGGTTTAATAATGAATTTTATCGGTTTGGAAATTCCCAAACTCCCTGAAGCGAGAGTCCAACCTTCACCTACTCCTATTTTTATGCCCGCCAAAGCCGAACCGCTTTTAACTCTGCCTTGGTATTTATTCTTGTCCATTATTTTAGCCACATCTCTCGTAAGTATTTTGGGGGCCACTTCTCTTATTTCTGCCGTTAAAGAAGTTCCCAAAGAATGGAGAATTAAAGATGCCATTAAAAACGGCTGGTCTAAATATTGGCCTTTCTTTTTGGTTTCTCTATTAACTGGACTGGCTATTGGGCTGGGATTTCTGCTTTTTATAATCCCTGGTATTATTTTTGCTATCTGGTTTGTTTTTTCTTATTATATAGTTATCTGCGAAGACAAAAGAGGATTTAAAGCCCTTTCAAGAAGCAAACAATTAGTTAAAGGATACTGGTGGCCGACAGCCAAGCGAGTTTATGCCATAATAATTATTACCATTCCTCTTTCTATGGGCGCCCAATTTATTCCTTATCTTGGTCAGTTTGCTTTTATGATTCTCTTTACTCCATTTTCTGTAATCTACAACTATCTCATCTATCAAAATCTTAAAGAGATAAAAGAAGGTGAAAAACTATGACTAGAAATAAAAAAATTGGAATTATAAGCGGGATAATTTTGGTGATAGGGATTCCTATTGGAATATACCAATGTTTATTTTCAGCTCCAGAAAAAGGATTAGAAATGGAGAGAATCGTTATTAATCTCGGTACAACCGAAGAAGAACTAATATATAAACTAAAAGAACAGGGTTATATAAGAAGCGAGTGGGCATTTAGGTTTGTATTAAAAACAAAAGGATGGGAAGGAAAGATAGAGCCAGGTGGATACAAAATTTCAAAAAATATGAATGTCTGGACTTTAGTAGATACTTTTATTAGATTTCGATACCAGAATTGGGTAGTAATACCAGAAGGACTGCGGAAGGAAGAAATTGCCGAGATATTACAAGAAGAACTTTATTGGTTAGACAACAGAAAAGAGGAATTCTTAGATTACGCCAAAGAAGGATATTTGTTCCCCGACACTTATTTACTTCAAGTGCTTAATTTTGAAAATATGGCAGAACAAGCGGCTAAAAGAATGGAAAGTAATTTTAATGAGAAGTGTCAAGAAATATTTAAAGAATTCGCAGAGCAAAACATCCGTAATGATACCGCAATCATTCTTGCCTCTATCATTCAAAGAGAAGCAGCCAATGAAGAAGAGATGCCGTTGATAGCGGGAATTATTTGGAACAGATTGCTTAAACCAATGCCGTTAGAAATTGACGCAACCATCCAATACGTTGTCGGAGAACAAGGCAGGTGGTGGAGACCAGTAACGCCAGAAGAATACAAAATAGAATCGCCATATAATACTTACCTGCACGAAGGTAAACCGCCAGCCCCAATCTGCAATCCGGGATTAGCAGCAATTGAAGCAGTAGTCTACGACCAGCCCAGCGATTACCTTTACTACTTACACGACAGCGAGGGGCAAATTCACCTTGCCAAAACCTACGAGGAACACAAAGAGAACATAGAAAAATACCTTCTCGAAACTATAATAGGAACAATTACAGATATAGCATTAAGTGCCAAAGTCATCACAATACGAGATGAGCAAGGGAAGGAAATAAGTTTGGCAATTACCGAGAAAACGACACTTTTGAACAAAGATGGAGGCAAGGTAGAATTAAAAGATTTTCAATCTGGAGAGAATATTACTGCCGCAGGCAGATGGACGGGCGAAAATACATTTATACCATCAATAATTCGAAAGAAATAATCAGGAGCAAGTATAGAAATTCCAATCCTCCAACTTACATTTTGCTTACTATTAGAATGAAGAATAATACTTGTGCTTGGTTCAAGAGACCGAGACGCCTATCCTCCTAGGACGACCGAGAGGGGTTCGAATCCTGCCGCCGGAGTTAATTTTTTTCAAGCTGTAATGAACTTGCTTTTTTTAATAAATTATTGTAACTTTAAATAATATAAAAGATATTTTAAAAATAAAAAAAGGAGTGATTGGATGTCATATTATTATGATTATGGTGAATCAGGTATAAAATTGGGAAAAGCGATTGTACTTGAAAAGTGGGAGAGGAGGATAGCTGAAAGAATAGCAGAAGAAAATGGAGTTCTGCTAGAAGAGTGGAATTACAACGAAGGTAAGTGGGATGAACCCGAAATCAATTACTATGTTTTTTGTGTCCTTTTGGGAGAGATAGTGTGGCCAAAGGAAAAAAAAGAAAAAGAGGAAGTTTGGAGAGAAGAAGTTATAAATAAACTTGAAAAATCTGCTAGAGAACTTAAACAAGCACTAAAGAACTAAGTAATTTAATCAATTTATTCAGATAATGAGATATTAAGGGAGATGAAATAAGAAATTTCTTTCTCCTATTTTTTTTGAAATTCAAGTTCTAGACCGAGGATGCCAGCATCGCTGTGCGTAGTTCGAGGACCGAGAGGCCTCGGTTCGAATCCTGCCGCCGGAGCCGCGTAAAATGAATTCTTTACAGAATTCATCACGCGGCCACGTGACGACGCAGTCATTTTACGTGACCACTCAACCCGAGCTAGAAACTCGGGTTTTAGTTTCCTTGAATTTTTCGGAAAATAGAGTTATTTTGAAGGTAGAAAACCTTGCTTATAAAAAGGGAAAACTAAGAAGACGATAGCCATATTTTCTTCTTGACACCCCTCTTAATAGAGTTAATCTAAGGAAGGATTATGTAATTTGATCATGATTTCGTATAATATACATTTTTATTATAAATTATGAATAGACTTCGTATAAAAACGAGTTATCTGCCATTTGTTTTTGCTCCGCTTGGTGATATAATCGATTACAACTCAAAACGTTTTTTATGAAAAAGTCTAATAAAAAGCCCGTTGCTCATATGCTTTATGGGTTCGTCGGTGCTGGTAAAACTACATTTGCTAAAAAGCTTGAAAAGAAAACAGGTGCTTTGCGATTTACAAACGATGAGTGGATGATTTCTCTATACGGTAGCAATCCACCCGCTGAAAAGTTTGCCGAGTACCATGAACGAACGACCAAGCTTTTGTTAGATACCGCTTTTAAATGTCTAAAAGCTGGTGTTGATATCATTCTGGACGATGGTTTTTGGAGTAGGTCTCGACGAGATGAAATGAGAGATCGCATCACAAAAGCAGGGGCAAATTTTCAGCTCTATCACATTAAATGCTCCGATGAATTGATGAAGCAACGAACTTTAAAACGTAGCGATGATTCACCAAAAGACGCTTTTTATATAAACGAAGCGGCAATTAAAACTTTCAAAAAACGTTTTGAGCCACTAGACGATGACGAAGAGCATATAGTAATCGAAGACGGTGTAGAATAACCGCAAAAACAAACAGCAAAGATAACAGGTTCTAACATCGTCTATTGCGGGGAGTTATTGAAGCCCGAGCCTTTGGCTCGGGTTTTTATTTGACTAATCTCTAAATTTATGGAAGACTCATCAGTGGAATATGTAAAATTGAATAATCTTTAGTATGAAAAGGAATATAAAAGAGATGATATAAATGGTAGAAAGGTTTAATGTTGAAGCTGCAAAAAAACTTCTAAAAGATAAACTTGGCTCTTTGTATAAAAGAGTAGAAGAGATTTTAGATAGTTATGGGGAAGGCCTGTTATTCGATGTTATTAATGTCTTAATGCACGCAACCGACCAAGACGAAGAAAAAATCAAAGAAGTGTTGGATTTATTAGAACAACATAAAGAATATCTGGATTCCTTAAAAAAACGTTACAACAGAGACCCAGAATACCAACATCCCGACATAGGAGGCAGACATCATGAAATTGTTGGGTTTAGTAAAACTCAAGAAATGTTTTCAGACATCTATAAAAGGGTTTTAGGCTTGAAGCTAAGGAAAGAGCAAGAAATTCCCAATGGATCATTTATAGTTAAAACCAGGAACTCTGTATATCGTTTTGGCAAGGACGAGGAAGGGGAGCGGAACGTTTCTCGTGATAGAAAACCACTTGATTTCAGTCGTTGCAAGATAACAAAGCTTATTATCGGTGACGAGATGGTGCTTGAACGCCTTGATGATTCTGGACTTGAATTGGCAACAACCCCTGTTTTGTCTATAGAAACTTCTTAAAGAGGCTACTAACCTCTTTTTTTTATTCCAAAACCTTCATTAAAGAGGTTCTAACCTTGTCCGTCTCTTGGAGTTATTGAAGCCCGAGCCTTTGGCTCGGTCTTGACTTTTATTGTAGAGTTTGCTAAATAAGGAAGAGAGGTGATTCTTTAACAATGGAAAGAATAGTAGAGACGAAGGATTATTTAAGAGGCACCTATAAAGAAATTGCTCTTCGTTTTGATGAAGAAAATTTAATTGAATTATCGTGTCATTGTAATTATGACCCAGCTCTTCCGAAAAAAGATGGAAACAGAGTAATGCTTCTAAGAAAAGTAGAAATACAGAATAAAGATGGCTCTTGGAGTCTTTATCCAAGTGTTACTTGGCTTGATGGAGTTGAAAATGAAAAACAGCTTGAAACGAAAGCTTTAGTTAAGAGAACTGATGAGGAAGGAATTGATGTTATGCGTTCTCGTAATGAAGTTCCCGATGGAAAACTAATGGTGGCAGCGGAAGAGGCTGGGGTTTACACAGAAACGATAGATGGTTAAAAAACATTTTAAATGGTTTGTTTAAACAGATAAACCATTTTTTTATTTAAACTTTAACCAAAAGAGTCTTCAAATCTTGAAGATTTTCTCTAATCTTTCCCCAATCAACGGTTCTGAACGCGTCCAATAGTGGGAGTTAGCTTCAGAAAATCGCCTTTTAGGCGATTTTTTGATAGAATACAAATATGAAAGATATTGAAATTGAAATTCAAGTCAATATTGAAGAAAGTAAGCCTTTAATAGATTTTTTAGAAAGAAATGCTGAATTTAAATCAGAAAAACATCAAATAGATGAGTACTTTTCTCCAACTCATCGCAATTTTATTGAAGTTCGTCCTGTAAAGGAGTGGCTAAGATTAAGAAATTCAGATGGTAAACACTCTATAAACTATAAAAATTGGCACTTTGATGAAAGTGGGGAAAGCCATTATTGTAATGAATACCAGACCAATCTAGAAGATTTAACTCAATTAAAAAAGATATTAGATGTTCTTAATTTTAAATCCATCGTTAAAGTGGATAAAAAAAGGAGAGTTTGGAGATACAAAGATTACGAAATTTCCTTAGATTCAGTAAAAGGACTTGGATATTTCGTGGAAATTGAATATGTTGGTCCCGATAAAAACCCAAATCCCAAAAAAATTACAGAAGAAATGATAGATTTTCTTAAAAACCTTGGTTGTGGAAAGATAAAAAGGAATTATGTAGGTTATCCATTTCAATTGTTATTCCCGGAAGAAGTAAAGTTTGAAGAACAATAGCGCTGCCCGAGAGTTTTTCTTGGGTTTTTGTTGTGATAGAATGATATAAAGGTTAACAATTAAACAATTAAGTAAAAAATAAAAACATGAAAAAAATATATTTTTACCTTTTAATAAGTTTTTTGATTCTAATCTTTCCTGTTTTGGTTTTTGCTGATGGGGGAATGATTCCCTGGCCTCCTGATGTTCATTTAGATCAATCTGCTCAGAATGCAATAGTGGCCTGGAATGGCGATGAGGAAATAATTATTCTTTCCATTAATATAGAAAGTTCTGCTAATACCACTGCTTTAAGGATTATACCCTTGCCCTCTAATCCTTCGGAAATCAAAGAAGGAACTTTTGAATCTTTTGAAAGGCTAATAGAGATTATGAACGAGAAAATAGAAGCAGCCAGAAAGCAATATCCGGGATTAGGGGACAAAGAAGCTCAGGTGCCAGCTATTGGGATAGAAATTACTTTTCAAAAAAGAATTGGAGCCCATGACATAACGGTGGTTAAAGTAAATGATTTAGATTATTTCTTAGATTGGGTGAGAGATTTTGCTAAAAATAAAGGATTTCAGCAAAAAGAAATTTCTTCTGAATTCAAAGATGGGGTAGCTAATTATTTGAAGAAAGATATAAAATACTTTGTTTTTGATGTTATTGAAGCGGGTCAGGAAAAAGAAAGTATAAAACCCTTAATTTATAGTTTTGAAAATGACTTTCTTTATTATCCAATTCTCATCAGCGGAATTTCGGAAATTAGTGAAAGTAGAGCTGAGATTAATCTATTTCTTATTACCAAAAAAGAAGTTAAATTCACCAATGTCCCTTATAGTTACTACGGACGTTATTGGTTTAGTAATTATGGATATCCTGTGGAATTAACTAAAAAAGAATTAGAAGAAATTTCCCAAGAAGTAGCAGATTTGTTTGAAGAAGAAGTTCAAGTAAGGAAAGCCTCTATTTATGCCAAACTAAATGATTTAAAAAGAGATTTAATGCTATTTCCCTCTTCTCTTTGGGATAAAAGTTTAACATTAGGAAGTAAGGGAGAAGAAGTAAGAACTATACAGCAAATATTGATAAATGAAGGTTTATGGGATGCTGAGGTCGGGGCTACTGGTTATTTTGGACCAATTACCAAAACCACTCTGGCAAAATTTCAAGAGAAATACAGTCAAGATATTTTAGAACCACTTAATCTGAAATCTGGAACAGGATATTTCGGCTCAAAAACTAAAGACTATTTAAAAAAATTATCTTTATCGGTTGAACAAAAAGAATTAACTTTTAATCTAAATTTAACTTTAGGAATGAAGGGTGATGATGTTAAAGCTTTACAAAGGATATTAATAGAAGAAGGAGTATGGGAAAGACCAGGTATTGGAGCTACGGGATATTTCGGGCTGATTACTAAGGCAGCAGTGATTAGATATCAAGAAAAATACGCTTCAGAAATTTTAGCACCCATAAGATTGATAAAAGGCACTGGTTTTGTCGGATCTTCAACCCGGGCACATTTAGAGAAGAAGTTAAGTGGGGAATAAAAACGGGTTTAATTAGCCATCAAACAGACCTGTTATCTTAAGTCAATAAGAAATAAAACATCTGATGAAAAGTTCAGCTTTGAGAAATTTAAAAGTATTAATAACAGCCGGTGCCACCAGGGAATATATTGACCCCATTCGCTTTATAAGCAATGCCTCTTCCGGAAAGATGGGGGTAGCAATGGCCCAAGAAGCCTTAGATAGAAAAGCTAAGGTAACCATTGTCTGGGGAAAGGGAACAGCAAAACTGCCCAAGAATGCTAAAGTAATTAATGTTGAAACAACGAAAGAAATGTGCAGAGCCGTGGTCAAAGAATTAAAAGAGGAAAATTATGATGTTTTTGTTGCAACTGCAGCAGCGGCTGACTACACTCCTGTTAAAAAAAAAGGAAGTAAAATTCCATCCAAACAAAAAGGCCTCGTTATTCCTTTAAAACCAACACCAAAAGTAATTGAACGGGCAAGAAAAGTGGCTCCCCGTGTCTTTATTTGTGCTTTTAAGGCAGAAGTTAATGTATCTAAAAAGATGTTAATTGAAAAGGCATACAACAGACTCAAAGAAGTAGAATTAGATTTGATGGTTTCTAATGATATAGGAAAAGAAGGCTGTGGTTTCGGAGTCGATACCAATGAAGTTTATATTATCAACTCAACTAAAAAGATTGTTCACTTTGCTATTAATACGAAGCAAAAAATAGCGGCAGGAGTTTGGGATGTAATTTACAGTAAAATTAAAGAAGAAAGATAATCCAATAGTGATTTAGAAAATTTTTAAAGGAAAATTTTAATATCAAAACAAAATCCAAGAAAAAAATATTAGTGGGTGGATGCTTCAACCTAATCCATCCAGGACATATATACTTTTTAAAAGAGGCGAAGAAGCTCGGTGGTGAGTTAATCGTCGTTTTAACCAATGATAAAAATAATAAAAAACCTTATGCTATTTCAGCTAAAGAAAGAAAAAAAATATTAAAGTCTTTAAATATAGCTGATAGAATTTTAATAGGGGACCCTAAAAATAAAACAAAAATTGTAGAAATGATAAAGCCTGATATAATTGCGTTAGGATATGACCAGGAATTGCCTGACGGTTTAGAAAATTTTAAGCATGTTCGAATTAAAAGGTTTGGCGGTTATTCTACAAATTCCAGTAACCACCCAGGAAAAAAATAGGGATTAATTATTATTCAATCCTTCTTACATATTCTCCTGTTTCAGTATTAACCTCAATTATGTCTCCTCTCTTAACAAAGAGGGGAACATTTATTTTAACTCCTGTTTCCAAACTAACTGTTTTTGTTCCTGATTGAGCCCTTTCACCTTTGAGACCGGGCGGAGCCTCTGTTACTTTCAAATTAATCTTAATGGGCAAAGAAATATTAATTATTTCATCCCCAAAAATTAAAGCTTCTACAATCTGATTTGGTTTTAAAAATCCTTTTTTTCCTTCAATTTGTTCAGCTTTTAATTCAAATCTATTTGAAGGATTGTCTTTATCACAGAAGACATACTTTTCTCTATGGAAATAGAGGAATTTAGCTTTCTTTTTTAAAATATCTGCTTCTTCAAAGGAATCAGAAGGATGTAAAGTACGGGAAATAACATTTCCTGTTTTTAAGTTCCTTAACCTCGTTTGCAAAACAGAATGCCCCCTTGCTTTAAACATGGGAGCTGAGTCAATTATTTCATAGGGTTCTTTTTCTAAAATAATTTTTACGCCTTTTTTTAGTTCAGAATAAGAAACCATAGTATTAGTATTCAATATTCAATTATTAATGCTTATTTTATAATTCTCCATTCCATTTCTGATTCTTTGCCGACAAATTCTAACCACCTGCCTGTTTCATCTATAACATACCATTTTCTTTTTGTTTCTGACCAAATCATTGGATCTCCTCTATAATAGGGTTTTTTTATAATTTCTTTTGGCTTTAACCTGTCTAATTCTAACCATTTCTTAAAAACTGTTTCAATGGCATAATCTAAATCTCTTGACTTCGCCCATTTAGCTACTTTGTCAATGGCTTTTTTTGCCTTTTCTACAGATCCCGCTAATACTAAAAGTTGCTTAGCTGGTTTAGTGAAGCGGGAGTAAACTATTTTTCTTTTTTTAGCGTCTTTTTTAAGTTCTACTAAACTCAATCCCTTCGTTTTAAAATAATGAGTAATAATTTGTCGAATGACTGATTTCTCCTTTAGCTCTTCATAATATTTAATTTTTTTATTTTTTGAATATTCTTCAATTTTTTCGGCAATACTTTTCCCAATACCCGGAACCTCTTTAATCCCTTTAATTCCTTCTTTCTTATAAATTTGAGAAATATTTTCTTTCAGGTTCTCTAAAGCCTTGGCAGCTTTTCGATAGGCTTTAGGTTTATAAGCTATTCCCTGAATATCTAATAATTCTCCTATCTCGTATAATATTTGAGCTACTTTTTTATTAATCATTTTAATTTTTTCAAAACTTCTTTGTAAAATCCTTTAGCTCGTTTCAATTCTTCTTCCCCCTTTTTTGTAATTTGATAAATTCTTCTTCTTTCTTCCATTTTGCTTTTAACCAAACCTTCTTTTTCTAATCTATAGAGTACTCTGTAGGGAGTAATTCTACCTGGTTTAAAATTAAAGTTTTTTTTAATGAGAGTGGGGATTTCCCAACCGTAAATCTTCCTCTTTTTAAGCAGAGAAAGAATATAGAGCCATAAATTCTCCTTGGTATTTGATTTTTGAAGTCGTTCCATTGGCAACATCTTGCTCTTGACAGACTATTTTACCAGCGTAAAATAGTATTAATAATATAATAAAATGAAAAAAGGAATCAAAATTGCTATTGTAGGACTGGGGAATTGTGCCTCATCTCTAATCCAGGGTATTTTTTACTATAAAAACGTAAAAACTGACGATGAATTAATACCCGGTTTAATGCACAATCTTATTAACAAATACAGAGTGTCTGATATAAAACCTGTAATTGCTTTTGATATTGATAAGAGAAAGGTTGGAAAAGATATTTCAAAAGCAATCTTTGCCAAACCTAATTGTACAAAAGTCTTTAATTCTAAGATACCAAATTTGAAGGCAAAAGTAAAAATGGGTCCTGTTTTAGACGGAGTAGCTAAACACTTAAAAAATTATCCTGAAGAAAAAAGGTTTGCCGTATCAAAAGAAAAACCTGTAGACGTTGTAAAAGAATTAAAAAAGTCAGGAGCTGAAATCTTAATAAATTATTGTCCTGTTGGCTCTCAAAAAGCAACAGAATTTTATGCCAAAGCAGCTTTAAAAACCGGGTGCGCTTTCTTAAACTGTATGCCGGTTTTCATAGTTTCAAATAAAAGTTGGGCAGAAAAGTTCAAAAAGAAAAATCTACCTTGTATCGGAGATGATATTAAGTCTCAGGTAGGAGCTACTATTATTCATCGGATATTGAGCCATCTTTTTTCCGAAAGGGGAGTCAAAATAGATAAATCTTATCAGCTAAACGTAGGAGGAAATACTGACTTTTTAAATATGCTTTCTCGCTCACGCCTTAAATCAAAAAAAATCTCAAAAACAGAAAGTGTTGAATCTCAGCTTTCAAAAAGATTAAGTTATGACAACTTACATGTGGGTCCTTCAGATTATGTTCCCTGGTTAAAAGATAATAAAGTTTGTTTTATCAGAATTGAAGGAAGAAAGTTCGGTAATATGCCGGTTGAAGTTGAATTAAGACTTTCTGTTGAAGATTCTCCAAACTCTGGAGGGTGCGTGATTGATGCTATTAGATTATTAAGGATTGCCTTAGATAGAAATATAGGAGGTTCTTTAATTTCAGCTTCAGCTTATTTTATGAAATCACCACCGATTCAATTTACAGACGAAAAAGCAAGAGAAATGGTTGAAGATTTCATTTTAGGAAAAAGAGAAAAATAGAAATTTATGTTACCATTTGAGAGATTTAAAAAATCAAATACTGAAAATAATCTCTGGATTTATATTCTAACCCTGGGAAAAGAAAAAGAAATTACAAATGAAGAAATTAGAAGTTTGATTTTTGAAAAATTTGGCTTTTTGCCTGGCAAGTTATTAACAAAAAGAGTATTATATCTTCTCAGAACTCAGGGATACATTAAAAAAGAAAGGTTTAAGGGAAAACCTGCTTTTAGCACAACAAAAAAAGGAATAAGAGAACTTGAAAAGATGAAAAGTTTTTCTCAAGAATTATTGGAAAAATTGTAAAGTAAAGAAAATTGAGAAAAAAGCGGCTTTTTTGAGAGGTCTGAAGCCGCTTTTTTTAATTCCAAACTATTGATACTTTTTTACAATAAATCGGTAGATGATTATTTTTTCTTTTTGAGGATTAATTCCTGCTTTTTGGCAGGCAATTGAAATTTGTTTTTCTATGGTGTTTACTCCTTCCAAATCAGGAAGTAAAAGTCCTGTTTTATGAGGTAAATGGCCATTAAAGACTACATCTGTTTTATCTACATCTACAATAGGAATGGTTTTTACAATTATACCATATTTTTTAGTATCTAATTCTTTAATATCTTTAACTTGTTCAGGTTCGTTTAGAATATAAACAGTGTAAGAAAGATAGGGAAGTTCTTCTTCCCGAGTGGAACCAAACCTATAATCCTCGATGGCAGCAGCAATAGCATTTGAAATAATCTCTCTGGCAATATTCTCTTTGGTCGCTAAATAAGTTCCAATACAACCCCTTAATTTTCCGTCTTTCTCAATAGTTACAAAAACGCCAGATTTTATCTCAAAAAATTCCCTTGGTAAATCTTCGGGGGGTGAAATTACTTTTTTCTCTTTTATATAGTTTTCAACTGCTGTTTTTGCAAGTGAAATGTAATCATTCATATCTCAGTTTTTCTCGCTTTGGCAATTAATGTCGAGCCTAATGATGGAAGTATTTTCCCCAAAAATTCTGAACGAGGGGGAAAACTATATTGACCAAAATTAAAACAAACAAAGTCTGATGTGATTTTTTCTAATTTAAAACCTGAATTTTTTAAAATGTTTTTAAAAGTGGATTTTGTAAAACATCTTACGTGGTCGGTAAACCGTGGATAATTTTCACTGGGAGCAACCCTAAGGGGATAAAGGCCGAAAAATACCCTTATTCGATTAGGTAGAGAAACTATGTTGTCAGCGGTAATAACCAATACGCCTTTAGGTTTTAAAATACGGTGGCATTCTTTTAGAAAGTGCTCTGTGTGAAAAATATGTTCTAAGACCCGCAAACACCAAAGCACATCAAAAGATTTATTCTCAAAAGGAAGATTTTTCTCCAAGTTTCCTTTAAAAACTCTCACTTCTCTCTTTTTAGCTTCTTTAAGTGCTTCTTCATTTTCATCAATTCCCCAAACTTCATTTCCCATTTTAACTATCAATTCTGAAACCACGCCATTCCCACATCCTATATCTAGAACCTTCAGATTGTTTCCTTCTTCCTGAAGCATTTTCAGCATTGGTTTTATTATTGCCTGCGTTCTTTTAAATTTTGGTGAAAGCCACTTATAATCTTTAAACATTTATTTTAATTTTTAGCACATTACTTTTCTAAAATTTGTTTAATTCTTTCTGCCTCTCTTTCTACAGCTTCTCCTTCATAGTCAGCCGCATGAGCCGGAGCGCCTTTATAAACCGGCTTCCTTTGATCTAAGTGCAGATTAAAAAGAAACTCTTGATTTTTAGGTTCTGTCTTCAAAAAAAGATGAAATCTTGGATAGCCGCCTATTTCTAAAGGTCTGACAAGTTTTATTTCTTTTCTATCTTCATCTTCACCTAAATAACGATAACCAATCGCTCTGATTAAAGTTGTAATATTATGTTTTTTCTTATTTTTTACCGTAAACTTCATAAAGAATTAATTAAAGTACCGGTAAATACTCTTTTATTTCATACGGACTAACTGACTTTTCAAATTTTTTACCAGCTGCTTTTTTGTATCTTTCCCATTCGATTTTCTTGTTTTGGATTATTTTCTTAAATAAATGCTCGCCAAGGGTCTCTCTAACTAATTTACTATTCTTAAAATGCCTTAAAGCTTCGTTTAAATTTTTAGCTAAAATTTTAATCTTTCTTTTCTTCATCTCGCTTTCTTTCATTTCAAAAATGTCCTTTTCTTGGGGAGGTAAAAGCTTCAAATCTTCTTTAACTCCTTGAACCCCCGCTGCCTGGATAATAGCTAAAGCTAAATAGATATTACAGGCAGGGTCAGGAGACCTAACTTCAATTCTGGTGGAAGTGTTTGCTTTTGCCAGGTGAGTCTCAGGAACTCTAATATAGGCTGACCTATTTTTTCTTCCCCAAGCCAAATATACAGGAGCTTCATAACCTGGAATTAATCTTTTGTAAGAATTAACCCATTGATTCAAAACTAATTGAGTTTCTCTGCCATACTTGATTAATCCTGTTAGATATTTTTTAGCTAAATTAGATAAGGGTTCTTTTTTGTCTTTAAAGAATAAATTTTTGTCTTTTTCCCACAAAGATAAATGGAGATGCATCCCGGAACCATTAATTCTGGCGATTGGTTTTGGCATAAAAGAGGCGAAAAAGCCAAAATTTCGAGCCACTCTTTTTATTACATATTTGGCTAAAACTATTGAGTCAGCCACACTTAGAGCATCACTATATCTTAAATTTATTTCGTGCTGACTTGGAGCTACTTCATGATGGTCGCACTCAGCTTTAATTCCCATTTCTTGAAGATAAATTTGAACAATTTTTCTAATTTCTCCCAATTTCCCCCCATAAAAATAACCTCCATGGTCTAATAATTTTGGTTGTTTTTCATTTTCAAAAATAAAAAATTCAAGTTCAGGACCTACGTAAAGGTTGCCAAATTTTTTTGTTTTTTCTAAGCTTTTCTTTAAAACATACCTAGAATCTCCTTGAAAGCGATTTCCTTTTGATGTAAAAATATCACCAAAAACAACAGCCTCCTTCCACCCCACATCTTGAAACTCATAACCCCAGGGCAAAACCCTGAAGGTTTCAGGGGCAGGTACAATAATCAAATCTGACTCTTCAACCCTGGCAAAGCCTTCTACTGAACTTCCATCAAATCCTACTCCTTGCAAAAAAGCAGATTTCATTTTTTCTGAGGGAATGCAAAAGCTCATTTCTCTTCCTAAAACATCAGGGAAGATTATCCTAACAAATCGAATATTATTTTCATTCTTTTTAAGAAAACTTAAAACATCAGTTTCTGTTTTAAAATTTAAGTTTTTCATAGATTAAAATTGGCTACTAAATAACCTACACCAAAAGGTCCTTCATAGGATAAGATTTCTGGTTTCCAATTGATGCTTGAAGCCTCTAAAATTCCCAACAAGAAACAAAAAGAACGAAGACCGCACTCTCCGGCTTCGGGAAAATATTCATTTAGTTTTAAAAAATTATCAATATCCTTTTTTTTCAAATATTCAATTAAGGCTTTATCAAATTTGGGACCTTGTGGATTAAAACCGTAAGGTCCTTCTTCTTTTAAACAATGGGAGAGGTCACCTGAAGCAATTAAAGCATATTTTTTACCTTTTTCAAGACTTTGGTAGACTTTTTTCCCTTCTTTAAAATAAAACTCAGGTTCTCTTACTCCCATTAAATAGGTTTTTATTTTACCCCTGAAATTTTTAGCTAAAAAAAACAAAGGAACGTTAAATCCCCAATCAGGATGAGGAGAAGAAATTAAAATTACATCAGGCGCCTTTTCTTTCAGCTTTTCTCCTAAGGTTTCCAAACTTTGAATAGTTTTTTTAAGCTTAAGGCGGTCTTGTTCAGAACCAACAGAAGGAAGAAGTATTGGAGGATGAGGAGCAAAAGTTGCAAAAACTATTTTAGACATTTTATTTTAAAATTAAATTTAAATCTTCTCCGCACTCAGGGCATTTACCATTTTTATCGTATCGTTTAATAATATAACCTCTTCTATCAATAGCTAAAGCTTTGCATTTGGGACAAATTGTATCTTCAGACGGCAAACCCGGGATATTTCCGGTATAAACGTATCTTAAACCTGCTTCTTTACCGATATTATAAGCTTTCTCTAAGGTTTTAACAGGGGTTTCGGGCAGATGTTGAAGTTTCCAGGAAATAGCTCCTGAGAATTGAGTTATATGCCAGGGTGTTTCAGGTCCTAACTCGGTTTTAATGAATTTGGCAATTTCTTTAAACATTTGCTCAGAGTCGCTCAAGGTAGGAATAACCAATGTTGTAATTTCTACCCAAACTCCAGATTTTTTCATTAGTTTTGCTGTTTCTAAAACAGGTTTGAGTTTAGCTCCGCAGTATTTCTTATAAAATTCATCAGAAAAACTTTTAATATCAATATTGTTGGCATCAAGATGGGGGATAACTAATTTTGCTGATTCTTCTGTCATAAACCCATTGCTCACCCAGGTATTTTTTATTCCCTCTTTTTTTGCCAATTTCATAGTGTCTAAAGCATATTCTAAAAATATGGTGGGTTCAGTATAAGTATAAGAGATGTTTGGTAAATTATTTTTGATTGCCAATTTAACAATATCTTTTGGAGTTAAATTTTGACCCGGAATTTCTTTTTTTTCTTTAAAACCCTGGGAAATATCCCAATTCTGACAACTCAAACACCTCAAATTGCATCCAACCGTTGCAATGGATAAGGAATGACTGCCTGGCAAAAAATGGAAAAAAGGTTTTTTCTCAATCGGATCAATATTTACTGCTATTGCTTTTTTATAATTTAAGGCATATAATTTTCCATCAATATTTTCTCTGACACCGCAAATTCCTCTTTTTCCGGGTTCAATAACACAATAATGGGCGCAATTCTTACATTGCACTCTTTTGTTATCTAATTTTTTGTAAAGATAAGCTTCTTTCATAGCTTAAATTAAGGGCTTCTAATTTCTCTTATTACATTATTTCTCCACTCTCGGTATTGAGCAACGGTAAGCTCTTTACCTTTTTTTATTTGCTCTTTTAAGTCGCTTTGAAATCCCTGTTTTATTGCCTTTGCCATTATTGTAAGAGAACCCGAACCTGAACCATAACCCATAATAAAGACCTGTTGGTTCTCCTTGATTTGTTCCAAGACTGGTAGTAAGGAAATAAAAATAGAAGCATTGTAGCAATTTCCAATATAAGAATTGTATTTTAAACCGGGCTTAACCTTTTGCTGAAAGAATTTTTGAAATTCTGGAAGAGTTCTTATTTCATCAAGTAGTTTTTTAAACTTTTTAAATAAACTCGGATTAGCTACAGATTCTTCCAATAACTTGATAAATTCTTTTTCTCTGTATTTTTCATAACGCCAAAGGACAGCTGAAGTCCAAACAACCATTTTGGGAAAAGGAGTATGCATTACAATATAATTAATTTTTTCTAATGGTGTTTTAAATTGAAGATTCTTTTTTTTGTAATCCTCATATGCCTTAATGACGCATTTTATATAAGCTGGTTTTGTTAAGGGACCGTCAACTTCAGGGAAGGGTGCTGTATTTACCGGAATTTTAAAATCATCTATATCTTCTACGTATTGACCATAATTTCTAAAATCCAAAGCTAATAACTCAGGATTTTTTTCTATTCTTAATGCTATTACTCCAGTTCCCTGAGTTACTTCTGCTTTCCTATCTCCGTAAATGGAACGGTCTGCCACTATGACAATAGCAGGTTTATTATGAGATATGGCATACTCTGAAGCCAGCAGTAGAGCTTGAACTCCAGCTAAACAGGCAAATTTTAATTGAAAGGGAAGTATTGTAAGTTTTAAACCCTTATTAATTGATTTTATTGCCATTACGGCTTTTGATAAATCGTAATCTGACTCAGTGGCAATAATAAACCTCTCTGCGTCTTGATACTTTATTTTCTGAACAGCTTTAATTATGAGGTCTTGAAGGGAAACATTATAGGGTATTCTGGCTTGCATTAATCCTAATCCTCCATTTACATATTCTAAAGAAAGCTGTTGTTCTTCAGCCATTTTTTCAGCTCCAATAAAAAATTCGGGAATTACAACTCCCATCTCACTTATTCCCACCAAAGATTCTCTTGGTTCTTTTTTTGAAAAATTTAATATCACTCTTTAATCTTAAAACATTTAAGCAAAATCATCAATTTTTACTAAATTTTAAGCCATGCTATAGTAAAATATTATGCCGCATCGAATTTTTATTGCAATTAATTTACCGGAAAAAATAAAAAAGAAACTTGCTGATTATCAGACAAATTGGCCTGAATTGCCGGTGAGGTGGACAAAAAAAGAGAATTTACATATCACTTTGGTTTTTATTGGTTATGCAAGAGATGAAGAAATTCCAGAAATTTGCAAAATTACCAAAGAAATAGCTGAAAAAAATAGAGTCTTTACAATAAATTTAAAGAAAATTTGCTACGGTCCGCCTAAAAAAATGCCCCCCAGAATGGTCTGGGCAAGCGGTGAAAAATCAGAAGAACTTGGAAAACTACAACAAGGGTTAGAAAATTCTCTTTTAGCTTCCACTGCCAAAAAATTTATCAAACCAGAAAAAAGAGCATATTCTCCCCATATAACTTTGGGAAGAATAAAAGCTTGGGAATTCAGACAAATTGAACCTGAAGAAAGACCCAGTGTAAATGAGGATACTTCTTTGAGTTTTGGGGTAAATTCAATTGAAGTAATGGAAAGTCAACTAAAAAGAACAGGAGCTGAATATAACATTCTTGAATCAATCCCATTAAGCAATGAATCAATGAAGCAATGAAGCATATCCATTTCATCGGTATAGGCGGAATAGGAGTTTCAGCTTTAGCCAGATATTATTTATCAAAAGGCCACAAAATAACAGGTTCTGATTTGGTTTCTTCAGAGCTCACCGAAGCCTTTAAGAAAAAAGGGGTTAAGATTTGCATTGGAAAACACAAAGCTAAAAATATATCAAAAGATATTGATTTGGTGGTTTATAGCCCTGCTGTAAAACAAGATAATCCAGAACAAAAAAAAGCTAAAAAATTAGGTATAAAAGTCCAAAGCTATCCCCAAGCTTTAGGAGAACTAACAAAAAAATATTTTACAATTGCAGTAGCAGGTAGTCATGGAAAAAGCACAACAGCTGCAATGCTCAGCCTTTTATTAACAAGAGCAGGTTTAGATCCAACAGTGATTGTTGGAACAAAGCTTAAAGAATTCGGTGACTCAAACTGCAGGGTAGGAAAGTCAAAATACTTAATTATTGAAGCTGACGAACATTTTGCTTCTTTTTTGAATTACTGGCCAAAGATAATTGTTTTGACAATCCTTGAATCTGACCACTTAGATTTTTATAAAAACTTAGACAATCTTTTAAAAAGCTTTAAAAAATTCATTTCTCATTTACCAGAAAACGGAATCTTAATTGCAATTAAGGATGACAAAAATATTTCTAAAATATTAAAAAATAAAGAATTAAAATATAAAATTATTTATTATTCCTTAAAAGATAAAGAAGCAAAGAAAATAAAAAAGATTTTAAAAGTTCCCGGTGACTTTAATGTTTTAAATGCATTAGCTGCTTTAAACGTAGCTCGAGCCCTAAAAATCCCGAATAAAACATCTTTTAAGTCTTTATCTCAATATAAATCATCTTGGCGTCGCTTTGACATCACTAAAATCCTATACCCTAAACCCTATACCCTAATAGATGATTATGGACACCATCCAACTCAAGTTAGGGTGACTTTAAAAGCAGCTCGGGAAAAGTTTCCCAAAAAAGAAATCTGGTGTATTTATCAACCCCATCAATATCAAAGAACCCATTATTTGTTTAATGAATTTGTTAAAGCATTCAAGAAAGCTCCTGTAAATAAATTAATCATTACTGATATTTATAGTGTAGTTGGCAGAGAAACAAAAGAAATCAAAAGAAAAGTAAACAGTAAAAAATTGGTAAAGGCAGTTAACAAATCCTCTGTAATTTATCTAACTAAAGAAAAATTAGAAAAATTCTTAAAGCAAAATATAAAAAAAGGCCAAGTAGTAATAATTATGGGGGCAGGGGATATATATAATTTAAGTTTAAAATTGAAAATTAAAAGTTAATCTAAAAATATGGAGATTTTACTTTTGAGAGGAATTTTACTCTTTTTTTGTACTTTTTTTAATTTGGTATTAGCTTTTTTGCTTTTTGGAAAAAGAAAGGAAAATAAAGTTTCTTTTCATTTAGGTTTTGTTGCCTTATTTTCTGCGCTTTACTGTTTCACGTGTGCCTTATCTGATCTTTCTGCGAAAGGCCCGTTTTCTTATTCAATTAAACTTTTTTGGACAAGAGCTACTTGGCTTGGAATCCTTATCTTACCAGCTTACTTTACTTTTCTCTATTATTTTACAAGAAAAACAAAACATATTCGGCTAAAAGCTTTTCTTTGGTATTTAACAGCTGGAATAATTGCTTTTTTATCTTTGACCACTCCTTATTTTATTGAATCTATCAACACAGAATCATCAGAAATCCTTATAAAACCAGGAATATTAAACCCTTTAGGAAGGTTCTATATTATCTTTGCAATTACAACAGGTTTAATTTATATTTTAAGAGATTATTTTCAAAGCAGAGGTCTTAGAAGGTTGCAGATAAAATATTTAGTTCTTGGTCTTGTAATCTATAGTATTGGTGGTATATTGTTTACAGGAATTCTACCCCTTTTAAAAGGGAAAACTGGTCCTTATACTGATATCAGTGCTTTACTTTCTTCTGTCTGGGTAGGATTAACTTCTTATACCATTATCCGTTACCGACTAATGGATATCGGGGTAGCTCCTGGAAAAACAGTGGCTTTTTTATTTTCCCTTTTTACTGTTTTTTGGGGAATTTTTTTAATAATTTTTATTCAGTATCAACTTCCAGTCTCTGTTAGCTTTTTTCAACTCTTACCTCTAATTTTACTTTTCAGTTTTGGTTTGTTGCAGTTAAATAAATTTTATGAGAATCTCACCAGAATATATTTCTATCCTGGATTTTTCAAACGTAAAATTATTGTTTCAGATTTAGAAAAAGAACTCTATTGTCTTTTAGAAATGAAAAAACTCTCTTATTTACTCACAGAGACATTAAAAAAGACTTTTGACTTAAATAAAATAGCTATTTTGACAAAGAAACCAAGAAAAGAAGGTTTTCACTTACAGAAAGTTCTTGGTTTTAAAAAAAAAGAAATTCTAAAGTTTTCCAAAGATGAATCTTTTTTGGCTCTGGTTAAAAAAAATAAAAAGCCCTTTGGAACTCAAGAAATTTTAATCCCTTTAAAGAAAGTAAAAGCTAAGGAAGAAAAAGAAAAACTAAAAAGCCTCAATAACAAACTTAAAGAATTAAAAATCGAGGTTGTGATACCTCTTTTGTTCGAAAGAAAAGTAATTGGAATAATATTTTTGGGCGAAAGATTTTCTTCAGAAGCCTTTTCAGAAGAAGATATAGAGCTTTTAGCAACCTTCTCCCTTGAAGCTTCAGTTGCTTTAAGAAACACCCTTTTGTACAGCGAAGTTAAAAAACGAAAAGAAGATCTAGAAAGATTTTATAGATTAACTGTTGAGAAGGGAATAAAGATTTTAAAGCTAGAGAAGAAGGTTTTGGAATTAGAGAAAAAGCTTAAAAAAACAACTAAAAAAGGTCTAAAATAGTATTAAATATTTAAAAATAAAATGAAAAAGAAAAAAAATGTAAAACAAAAATTTTCCTTAGAAAAAATTGAAAAACTTGTTAATTTTTTATTGGAGTTTCGGATTTTAAAACATCTTCCTCGTGCCTCTCTTTCATATCTTAAAGGTCCCTTGAAAGAAAATGTAGCAGAACATAGCTTTTATACTGCTATAATTGGTTGGATATTAGCTAAATTAGAAACAGCAAACGAAAACAAAATATTAAAGATGTGCCTCATTCGTAATTTAGTTAAAGCTCGGGGAGGAGAACGAAATCTAATAAATAAATTCTATAGTCAGCCCTTAAATGACCCAAAGATAATTGAAGAAATTTCCAAGAACTACCAGTTAGAAGAATTTTCTCTTGAAAAACTCTTCAAGGAATTCTATGCAGAAAAAACTTTGGAAGCTAAACTCGTTAAAGATGCTGATATTTTAGCTGGCATGCTTTTAGAAAAAGAAGGTTTTAATTTGGGGAATCAAAAAGCCAAAAAATGGCTGACAGTTTCTTTAAACAGGCTAAAAACAAAAAAAGCCCGACAATTCGGAGAACAGCTTATTAAAACTGACAGTGACGAGTGGTGGTTAGAATTAGTTAATAAATATGTTTTAGAAACAAAGTTTCTCTAAACCAACTTCCACAAAGTCAAGAAAAAGAATTTTAATAAATTAACTACTAGCGGATTTTCAATTAAGATACCTTCTTGTTCTTTGGAACGAAAGAAAATAGCTTTATCAAGCAAGTTTGACAAAAAATCAAAATAGATTAAGATAAAAGTGTATGAGAAAGAAAATCTCAAGAACAAATGAATGTTCTTTTACAGTTATCTATGAACCCCTAAAAGAGGGTGGGTTTGATGTTATTTTTCCCGCTATCCCAGAAATTTGTACCTTTGGCCGCACCTTAAAGGAGGCAAAAGAAATGGCTAAAGATGCACTTCGTTGCTATCTGGAAAGTGCATTAAAAAGCAGAGAAATAATTCCTAAAAAATTCCAACCATTTAGAAAACCAATAAAAGAAAAGGTTAAAATTTCTTTTTCTCTAAAATAAATGGTTGCTTTACCAGCGTTAAAGCCAAAACAAGTGCTCCGTGCTCTTCGAAGAGCCGGTTTTCATATCCATCATCAAACTGGCAGTCATGTTAGACTATTTCATAAAACAAAATCTCATTTGCGAGTTACTATTCCTATTCATTCAAGGGATATCCCTCGAACAACTCTTTTTCGAATCGTTAAACAAGCAGAACTTTCTAAAAAAGAGTTTCTTAAATATCTGTAAAGGAAGTAAATCTTATTAGAAGATATAAATAGCTTCAGTCTAAAGTTAACTCCCTGCGCCGTTGGCACGGGGGTTTGTTTTCGAATTAAAAAGTTGTAATATAAAATTATAATGGGAAACATAAAATTAAATTAATTAAAAAATCTTTAAAGAAACGTGAAAACTAAAATTTTTGGTAAAAAGAAAATAAAAATAAAGAAACTTTCAAGAGGAGATTTAAAAAACGTTAAGAAACTCCAGAATTTCATAAACTCTTTAATTAAAGAGAATGCACAAATCCTCCTCAATAAAGAATTATCATTGAAACAAGAAAAAAAGTGGTTAGAGGAACAATTAAGAAGAATTAAGAATCGAAAGACGGTTTTCTTAATAGCAGAGCATAATGATATTGTTGTCGGCACTACCCAAATTGATTTGCGTAAAGAACGGCAAAACCACCTTGGAAATTTTGGAATTACTATTAGAAAGGGTTATCGAGGAATAGGTTTGGGTACCTATTTAACAAATGAAATAATAAAGTTAGCTAAAAGAGAATTGAAACCGAAGCCAAAAATTATCAAATTAGGTGTTTTCTCCACAAACAAAATAGCTATCAGGTTTTATAGAAAATATGGTTTTAAAAAAGTGGCTAAAATTCCAAAACATAATCAATTTAAGGGAAAATTAGTTGATGAGATAATAATGTTTTTGGATTTATCTTAATTGTAAAAGAAAAAAAGCTCCACTTTTTGAAAGGTGAAGCTTTTAATTGCTATTTTAGTCTCTTTTGTATTATCAAACCAACCCCCACAAAGCCAAAAACAATGAAATATATGGCAACAGAAATTGAGTTTCGTGGACCATTAACAATAACTGGATTTCAGAAGCTATTTAAATTTCTAAAAAAAGAAGCAAGATTCGTTAAAAAGATGAAAAGAAAAACATTTGTATTCTATTTCCCTAACAAAAATCTTGATCTTAAGATAAGAAGTACAGATGGCGATTCAGAGATTGTTGTAAAAAAAGGTTTTTGGGGAGCAAGAAGAAGACAAGAGATAATATTACCAATTGAAACAAGGTTCGTTAAGAAAGCTCAGAAACTTTTGGCTGCTCTTGGATATAAAAAAGGAGGAATTGCTATTAGAGAAAGTTATATTTTTGAATATAAAAGTATTGAATTTGCCCTTGTTAAGTGTCCTAATAATTACTATTTTTATGAAGCAGAATTTATTAATAATAAATTAATCAGAAAACCAGAAGAATACATAATGAAAGTGTTAAAATCTCTTAATCTTAAAATATGGTCTGAAAAAGAAGTTTATGATTTTTTAATGTTTTGTAAGAAAAAGATTGATAAAACTTTTAATATAACCTGAAAGAGAAAATAAACTCTGTTGGAGAAGAGTTAAAAGATTAGCATAAATATAAATATGAAGAAAAAAATGATTTACCATAAGCTTGCGAAATATTACGACCTGATTTACTTATGGAAAGATTATAAGAAAGAATCAAATACGATAAAGAAATTAATTTTAAAATATAAAAAATCAGATGGAAATGAACTTCTTGATGTTGCTTGCGGTACAGGAAAGCACCTTAGTTATCTAAAAGATAATTTTTCTTGCACAGGTGTTGATATCAGTAAAGAGGTGCTTAGCGTCGCAAGAAAAAATGTAAAAGGGGTTGTTTTTAAAAAAGCAGATATGGTAACGTTAAGCCTCAATAAAAAATTTGATGTAATTACTTGTTTGTTTAGTTCAATTGGTTATATAAAAACTTATTCAAATTTAAGAAAAGCTATACAGAACTTCGCTAAACACCTAAAAGCAGGTGGTATTTTGATAATTGAACCGTGGTTTACAAAATCTACTTACAGAGTAGGATTACCCCATATAACAATTTATAATGGAGAAAATATAAAAATTGCTAGATTAAACATTTCAAAAATCAAAGGAAACATCTCGGTTATGGATATGCATTATTTAATTGCAGAGAAAAATAAAGATGTCAAACATTTTATAGATAGGCACGAATTGAGGCTTTTCGAAGTTGATAAAACTTTAGAAATTATGAAAGAAGTTGGTCTTCAAGCAAAGTTTTTAAAAAGAGGATTAATGAAAAACAGAGGAATTTATTTAGGAATTAAAAAACTCTAGCTTTGGGAGATGAAAAGACAAAAGATTTACAAAAGAAGGGACAAAAGTTGTTCCAAGAATTGTTTTTTCAGAATAAAGAAAAAGATAGTAAGTAGGCACTTAAAATTTATCAAGTAAAAAGATAAACCAAAAAAATAAAACCATGAAGAAAATATATTTTGTCACGTCAAATAAAGCAAAAGACTTTTCCGCTAAGACTTATTTAAAGAGATTCGGAATTGATGTTACTCAGAAGAATTTAGAAATTCCTGAATCCCGTGGCAGTGTTGAAGAAATAGCTGTCAAAAAAGCTAAATATGCATATAAAATTTTTCGAAAGCCATTAATAGCTATGGATAGTGGCTTTTTTATACATTCCCTTAAAGGTTTTCCAATGATGTTCACTAACTTTGTTCTAAAAACGATTGGTGTTGAAGGAATTCTTAAACTCGTCAAAGGCACCGACAGTATCTGTGAATTCAAAGAGGTACTCAAAAAGACCCAGAAGAAGCAATGAGAGAATGGGAAGCAATGAGAAATTGGCAGGTAAATGAAAGAGTTAAACAAGTTGCAGAAGAGGATAGAAAGAGCATCAAGAAAGCTGATGCAATAATTTTACTTTTACCAGCTGGGATTTCAGCTCATTTAGAGACAGGATATGCTAAAGGTTTGGGTAAAGAATGTATTTTAATTGGAAATCCTGAAAAAGCAGAAAGCGGATACTTAATGGCATTTGATAAAATGTTTGGAAGTATCGAGGATTTTCTGAAATCCTTAAAAAATTAATTTATGAAAAAATATTTATTACGTATTAGAAAAATAGATAAATTTTTTTTTGACACTTTAAGACAAGGCTCTAAAACAATAGAAACCAGAGCAGCAACAGATAAATTCCTCAATATTAAAAAAGGAGATACTTTAGTTTTTGTGTGTGGGAAGCAAAGGTTGGAGAAAAGAGTCAAGAAAGTAAGTTATTTCAAAACTATAGATAGAATGTTAAAAAAACTTAACTTAAAGAAAATAATGCCCTTTGTTTCTTCTATAGAGGAAGCTAAGAGAATTTATTATAGTTTTCCCAACTACAATAAGAAAATAGCAAAATTTGGACTGGTAGCTATAGAATTGGAATAATTTAATACCTCAAGCTCATCCTGATTATAATAGAAGGATTATGTCTCGGATTTTTGATATAATGAGCTAAAGGTTTATAATCATAAATTTAAAAAAACAAACAATATGGAAATAAAACAAGCACAAAAATTAGTTAAAGAGCATTTAGAAGAAATAGGGTATACCAAAATTGAGACAACTCCAACTCACGCTTTTTTACATTTGGTAGAAGAAGTAGGGGAGACAGCCAGAAGTATCTTGTACAAAGAAACGAAAAGAGATTCTCTTCATGTTTCTACGGAACCATCAAATTTAGAAGATGAAGTAGCAGATATTTTTTGGCAGACATTAAAGCTAGTCTCATATCTTGATATTGATCTGGAATCTTGTTTTTTAAAAAAGTACGAAAAGAATAAAGCAAAGAAGAAATAATTATATGAATGTTGAAGTAGAAATAAAAGTTAAAATAAATAGCTTTAAGGAAGTAAAAAAGATTCTGCCTGGATTTGGTAAATTAGTAAAATCAATAAAGCAAATTGATGAATATTATATTCCTTGCCATAGAGATTTTTTTGCTAACAAGACCCGTCCTCGTAGAATTCCATACCAATAAAATCAGTTGACAGTATAATAATTGGTCTGATAAAATAAAAATATGAAGAAAAAAAATACTAAAAATACAACAATTAACCAATTAGCTAGAATGATAAAGCGTGGTTTTGATGGAGTAGATAAGAATTTTAATAAAGCAGATAAAAGGTTCGATAAAATTGAGACAAAGATTACTAACTTGGAAAACGGACAAGAAGAGATAAAACTTAAATTAGATAGAGTAGCATATAGGTTTGAAGTAGAAGAATTGGACCGCCGGCTGAAAAGAGTGGAGTCTAAATTAGGTTTAAAATAAATAACAATTTAGCAAAATTTAAAAAGGTCGGGATTTATCCCGGTCCTTTTTGTTTTAATAATTATTTAATTATATCAGCGATTACTTTACAAATATAATTTTTAATTTTTATCTTAAAATTGGGCAAAATTTGGGGTTGTGGATAATTTTGCCTTATAATTTTCCTTCTCTAAAGTGCATGCGAACCAGATATTATCAATTCCACTTACAAACATTTTAAAGTGTTACCTACGTACCCTTCTAGTACACCCTCTTGACATCAATATACTATATATGATATATACTATATATGATATATTTAATGGGATGGTTTCATGAACAACTCTATTAGAAAATGTTCTAAAGTCAGAGGTGATCAAGATAGACTGGTCGTTTGGAATGTTTAAGCCCGATGGTGTGTATAGATCCAAAGAGGCACTCTTAATAATTAAATCGGCGGGTTTAAGGATTGTGCTCAAGAAAAAAATACTACTCACGGAGCAACAGGTCCGGGAACTGTACAAACGCCATGTTGGCAAGAAGTTCTTCCAATCAATGGTAAACTTTTTAACATCTGGTGATGTGATAGTTTTTATTGTTGAGGGTAAAGACGCTTTAAACCGACTCAACGAATTAGTTGGCAGCACTGATCCACAAGAGGCCCCAGAAGGGACGATCCGCCACAAGTTCGGTAAGTCGGTCCAGAAGAACGCTATTCATTCAAGTTATTCTGCGCCAGGGGCTTGGCGCGAAGCGAGAATTTTTTTCGCCAAAGAAGATCTAGCGAGATTCTGCCACAAGGGGTGGTAAAAATCACCCCTCAATTTTTTCATATTATAAACTAAACAAATCATGATTGTTTTTTTAAAGGCATTAGAACAAGCAAAAAAGCTTATTTTAGAAGATAAGCAATTAATGAAAAACATCGAACTAATCGCTTTATTGGGTAGTGTTGCGGATAAAGAGGCAATTCCGAATTATAGCGATATTGATTTATTAGTAATGCCAAAAACTGATAATTTCGGAAGATTCAGTATGTCTGTCATTAACAAACTCAAACATAAAGCCAATGACGTATCGGCTAAATTTGATGTGAACCTTTCCATTCTAACATTTACACGCGATGACCTTGAAACCCATATCGATAAAGAGTTCCTAACCCATTTCTCTTTTAGAAATACTATTTATGCAGCTAGCGGTGAAACTCTTGAAAAAATTTGTAAAGATATTCTGCTAAAACGAGGGTGTTCTAAAAAAGAAATTAGGGAATTAATTATTAGAAAATCAAGGTGGGTTCGTTTTAATATCACTCGCAAATATATATCGAAAAATAAATATAATACAAAGAATTATGTCAGAGAATATGGTAGAGAATTAGTTGATAGAATCTTCCAGATTAGCGATTGGTGCTTAATTTACGATAATATTTGGTCAAAAACAAAAAAAGGGATAAAGGATAACATAGTTTCAAGGTATAAAACGATGTTTGATATAGAAAAAATAGAACAGGCTTACAAAATTAGAAAAGAGTGGAACGAAATTAACAATACCAGTCTAGAAAATTATTTTCCTGCTGGCATTGAATATATCAATCAAGTAGTTGCCCATATTATTAAAAAACACATTAATAACAAAGACAAAACATGAGAACAAATCAGCGAGTAGCAATTTTATTAAGAAGAGATAAGAAAATACTTTTACTTCATCGCGAAAAGCATGGAAAAAAATATTATATTCTGCCCGGCGGTGGTGTAGAAAGCAATGAAACACCAGAAAATGCAGTAATCCGCGAAGCCAAAGAAGAGCTAGGGGTAGGAGTTCAAATTGTAAAAAAATTTGCCCAGTTCAAAAATATAGATAATATAGAGTACTATTTTGAATGTAAGATTATAAGTGGAAAGCTTTGCATAGTTGGTGATCAAAATCACTTTATTAAAGACAATCATGAGTGGGTGCAAAATAATAAGATACTATGCAAGAGAATATTTCCTGATAAACTTAGGCTGATTTTGGAGAAATATTTGAATGGCAAAAAGATATACAACTACTATCTTTCACAAATCAACTTTAAAGATATACGTAATAAATGTCCCTATATACCCGAATTAACTGATAATATAGACATCTACGAGAATAGCATGTGGCACGATCACGAATCGGTTTTTGAGCATACCATAAATGTCGTTGAGGTTATTTCTAAAATGATAGAAAACGTTAAGCCAAAAATTAAAGAGTATTTAGCAGTGAAAGTAGACCGTTACCCAAAAGGGAAACTTCTTCTATTAAGCGCGTTACTGCATGATATTGCAAAAAAGGACACTATAATTCCGACCGGAAATGGAGATACGGAGTGCCCCAACCACGAAGCAGTAGGGGCTATAATAACTGCCGATATATTGAAACGCCTTGATCTAGCTCACATTGAAAAAAAAATAGTGGGAGAGATCGTTGCGAACCACGGAATAATACATTCAGTCCTAGATGGAATAAAATTAGATAAACAAAAAATTGATAATTTTAAAACAAAGTATAAAAATATTTACTGGGAATTAGTCCTGTTGGGAGCAGCTGATGTTACGGCTACCGCACACACCACTAGGAGCGCAGGTAAAGACAACCTTTTGTTTAGAATAGGTTTTTACAGTAAAGAACTGGGGTTGTCCAAGGACAGAAAATTGGAAGATTGAGAAACTCTTGGGGAAACAAATAGAGCAAATTAGAAAGATTAGAGGTAAGATTGAAATAAAAATTAAAAAACTCATTGAAAAAGGAGGAATTTAATTACCTTCTCCTTGAGAAATATTGGCCCAATCAGAAAGAGAGCTTAACGGAGTTGATAAAGAAATATTTAAGGTAAATATTAACAGGTGTCAAATGAGAGAGTGTATTATATCATATGAACCAGTACACTCTGTTGATTTCCAATACTATATATGCTATAGTGAACTATAGCTTTATTTTCTATGATTAAATCATCTAAAAAACAACTCAGTAAGAAAATCATATCTCAAATGTCTCGTGATGATAAAGAGGCTCTCTTTGAAATTGCACACAAGATTGCAGAGTTAAGGAGAATACAATCTATTACTCAAAAAGAGCTATCCAAGAGGATAGGGACTACACAAAGCACTATTGCCAGAATAGAGGCTGGCAAACAGAATCTTACTGTCAGCTATATAAAAAAAATAGCTTCTGCACTGAAGCAAAATATTAGTCTGCAGTTTATAAATAAAAGTAAGTAATAAAGAAAGAATACATAAAAAGGGTTACTTGACAAAAATCGCCGAAGAAGCGATTTTTTGATAGAATAGAAATAGAGGAGGAATTGGAACTACAATATAAAATCTAATGGCGGAATACCTACAAATAAACTTATTCAAGAAAAAGTTTTTATTCAAGGCTATCCCAAAAAAAAACCAATAGTTCGGTAAAAATCTTCTGCTGGATTTTTATTTTAGAACAAACAGTGTTATAATTTATTAGACTTAAAAATATGAAAACTGAGGATTTAATAAAGCAAATGTAGCAAAATAATTACATAAATATGAAACTAATTGGTTGAATAAAATCAAAAACAAGGAGAAAAATCCTAGAATTAGAAGAAAAACTTAAAAAAAAGTAGCTTAAATACAGAAGTCATTAAAAAACCTTAAAATACCAGCATCTATCTTTTAAAAGCTCTTTCCTAAGCGAGTTTTTTTTATTTTTGCCAGTGATTACTTTACAAATTTAATTTTCAATTTTTATCTTAAATTTGGGCAAAATTTTGACCTATATATAGTTTTTGGATAGCTTTTTATCAATAAAATCAATTGACAGTATAATAATTGGTCTGATAAAATAAAATCGGTAGATGCTTACTTAGAAAGATAGTTGATAAAATAAAATCATATCTTAAATGAAAAGAGTTTTATTACTTGAGACAACAAAATATCTTGGAAAAAAGATAAAGATTTGCGGTTGGGTTAATTCCCGCCGAGATCACGGAGGGATAGTTTTTTTAGACCTTCGCGACCGCTCGGGAATCTTACAAATAGTCTGCTCTCCAAAATTAGCCAAGGATATTAAAGAAGAATACATTTTAGAAATAGAGGGAAAAGTAAGAAAAAGACCAGCTAAAATGGTAAATTCTGAATTAGAAACGGGAAAAGTAGAACTAAAAGCTGAAAAGCTTAAAGTTATAACCAAGGCAGACGTCCTTCCCTTTGATATGAAAGATTTAAAAGTGAGCTTGCCTGTTTTGTTAGATTACAGACCTTTAACGTTAAGAAATAAAAAAGTTAAAACTATTTTTAAAATACAAGAAAAAGTAATTGAAAGTTTTAGAAAGATAATGAAAAAGTTGGGTTTTACCGAATTTCAAGCACCAACAATTGTTCCTACAGCTACCGAAGGAGGAGCTGAATTATTTCCCATTAAGTATTTTAGTTATAATGCCTATTTAGCCCAAAGCCCCCAGTTTTATAAGCAAATTTTAGTTGGGGTTTTTGAACGCGTATTCACTGTTACTCATGCTTTTCGGGCTGAACCCAGTATGACTACCAGACACATATGCGAATACGTCAGCCTGGACGCAGAAATGGGATTTATTAATTCCTGGGAAGAATTAATGGATACGTGTGAGACAGTAATTGGTAAGATTTTTCTTGACCTTAAAAAACAATGCCAAAAAGAATTAAAGATGTTTAAAGCTAATATTCCTGAAATAAATAAAAAAATTCCGAGATTAAAAATGCGTCAAGCTCAAGAAATTATTTTTGAAAGAACAGGAAGAGATAATCGAAAAAAGTCTGATTTAGAACCTGAGGACGAAAAAGAAATCTGTCGCTGGGCAAAACAAATTCATAAATCAGATTTAGTTTTTATTACTCATTATCCAACAGAAAAAAGGCCTTTTTATACCTTTGCTGACCCTGAAAATCCTAAATACACTTTAAGTTTTGACCTTCTCTTTAGGGGTTTGGAAATAGTTACCGGAGGACAAAGAATTAATGATTATAAAGAACTTGTAAAAAACATTAAAAAATGGGGAAACAAACCGAAAGATTTTAGTTTTTATCTTCAAGCCTTTAAATACGGATTGCCACCTGAAGGAGGTTTTGCTTTAGGACTTGAAAGAATTGTAAAGCAAACTTTAAATTTGGAAAATATTAGAGAGGCCTCTTTGTTCCCCAGAGATATGGGAAGAATTGACCGAAGGTTATCTGTTTTACAACCAAAGAAATCTGTAGTTAAAGCTATAAAAGGGCGAAGAAAAAATTCTAAAAGATGAAAAAAAATATAATCACATTAGCTATTTTCTTAATTTCGGTTATCCTTTTCTGGAAAGGGATGATTTTCTTTCAAAAAAATCTGGAGGATTTTTTTTATGCTCAAATTTCCGAACCTCTCCAGGAAATGGCATTTGTTAAAATACCACCAAAAAAAGCAAAACCTGAGCTTCACTCAGAATCAGCAATTTCAGTCAAAATTAATAAATCAGGAAAAGAAAAAATATTATTAAGAAAAAGTGCTACAAGGACAATGCCCATTGCTTCTTTAACTAAATTAATGACAGCTCTTATTGTTTTGGAAAACACACCAGAGAATGATTATGATTTTTCCAAAGTGGTGATGATATCTAAGACGGCAGCTGACCAAGATAATGTCCCTGTTTATGGCAATCTCAAAGAGGAAGAAGCTCTTAGCATAGAAGAGCTTTTAGATTTAATGTTAATCTATTCAAGTAATGATGCAGCTTTTGCTTTTTCTGAGGTTATTGGTGAAGAGCTTTTTATTGAAAAAATGAATCAAAAAGCTCAATCTTTAGGACTTAAAAACACTTATTTTACAAATTCTACAGGTCTTGACCCAGAAGACCAAGAACAAATACCAAATTATTCTACAGCTCAAGATTTAGCAACATTTTCTAAATACATTCTTAATAATCATCCTTTGATATTTAAAATTTCTTTAGAGAAAGGACCTTATAGCACCACAAATGGTCTTTCTGATTTATATATATTATTAAATGAACAAAAAATTGTCGGAGGAAAAACAGGCTATACCGAAAAAGCAGGTGCTTGTATGTTACTGGTTTTAGAAGATGAAAAAGAAAACTATTTTATAAATATAATTTTGGGCACTGATTCTCCAAAAGAACGAATCCAAGAAATGCAAAAATTGATTAATTGGATAGCTCTATAAATTCAGCAGTATAATCTCAAGAGGTTTTGTCCATAAAACAATTAAAAGTTCGACTCTCGTCGTCCCCGAAATTTAAACCCGAGATGTTATGTCTCGGGTTTTAGTCTTAATTAAAATCATATATAATTAAAATATGGTTTATAAAAGATTAAAAAGCTGCAACATCCCACGTCTCAGATATACTCATTTGCAACAAGCTTTAGAGAAAAAAGTCAAAGAGCTAATTAAAAATCCTAATGTAAAAGGTATTATTATTTTCGGCTCAATAGCACGTGGAGATTATGATGCTAATAGCGATATTGAATTAAAAGTTATTGATAAAGGAATAAAAGACCACAAAGTTTTATTAAGCAGGGAGGGAGAAGTTGATTTCAATATTCACTTCAATCATTCTCTGAATCTTAAAAAACGTAAACAGGTAAAATGGAGAATAGAGCCACCTTTTGCTAAGAGTTGGATAGTTATTGATAAAACAGGAGAATTAAGAAAACTTCAACAATTTGACCAAAAAATGAGTAAAAAAGGCAGAGAACCTTTAGAAAAAGAGGAAAAGTTGTCTTTTAGCCATCGTCTTGCTGAGTTGGTTAGAGAATGTAAAAGATTTCATAATAACCCAGCTACCTTATTTTTGTTACTGTCTGAATTTATTCGTTCTAGTCTCCAGTTCTACTATGCCCTTAACCGAATCTGGTGGCCAGGATTTAAAAAAGTAATGGATGATATAGAAAATAGGAATTCTGATATTGCTAAATTGATAAAAGAAGTTATTAGTCAAGGAGATCCTGATTATAGAATTCGTTTAGCGGAAGAAATACTAAAGGAGCTGAAAAGTTAAAAATTTGATTAGAGAGAAAAGAATTTAATTGTCTCCTTCTCAGGAAAATTCTCCCAAAACCAAGCACGCCACTGTCGCTCATCATGTCGTTCGCGAACGACGTGGCCCGAGAGCTTTGCTCTCGGTTTTTGTTTCAAGAGAAATCTGATATAATAAAATCAGGTTTATGATGACGCTTTTCACTTTCAATGTAATCAGGGTTTTATTTTTATCAGCTCTAACTGCTGGAATTTCTTTTATTTTAGCTCCTGCTTTAATAGAGTTTCTTAGAAAAATTAAGTTCTGGAAAAAAGAAGCAAGAAAAAAAACAATTACTAATGAAGAAGCAACAGTTTTTTATTCTTTACATAAAGAAAGAGAAATTACTGTTCCGCGGGGTGGGGGAATTCTAATTTGGTCATCTGTTCTTATCGTCATATTTTTATTCTTTGGGCTATCTTATTTTCCTGAACCCTGGTGGCTGAAAAATTTCAATTTTTTATCCCGTAGCGAAACATGGCTTCCTTTATTCACCTTAGCCGCAGGTTCTATTGTTGGACTAATTGATGATATCTTGACCGTATATGGAAAAGGAAAATATAGCGGAGGAGGAATGAGCTTTACCAGAAGACTAATAATTGTGATGCTCATCGGACTAATTGGTGGTTTGTGGTTTTATTATAAGCTGGAGTGGAACACAATTCATATTCCAATCGTTGGTAATTTTCCAGAAGGAGTTGACCTTGTTTTAGGAGTTTTATATATTCCTCTTTTTGTTCTGGTAATGGTAGCTTCCTGGGCAGGAGGAGTAATTGATGGTTTAGACGGATTGTCAGGTGGAGTTTTTGCCTCAATCTTTGGGGCTTTCTCAATCATTGCTTTTGCCCAGGGAAAAGCAGATTTAGCAACTTTCTGTGCTATAATTGGCGGGGCTCTCTTTGCTTTTTTATGGTTTAATATTCCACCTGCAAAATTTTATATGGGAGAAACAGGAATTTTGGGTCTGACATCAACAATGGCTGTTATTTCTTTTCTTACAGATTCTGTATTGGTTCTGCCTATTATTGCCGGGATACTGGTAATAGAGGTTGGAACAATAATTTTACAACTGTTATCTAAAAAATATTTCCATAAAAAAATCTGGCTTTGTACTCCCATCCATCATCACTTTGAGGCTCGAGGCTGGCCGCCTTATAAAGTGACAATGAGATTCTGGATTATGAGTGTTGTTTTTGCCGTTTTGGGAGTGGCCATTCGTCTTATGGGCTAAAATGTTCAATGTCGGGTTTTAAACCCCTTTAAAATGATATGAAAGCTAAATTTTTAAGGAAGAAATATCCAAAATTCATTTATAAAGATTACTCTTATAAAATTTCTAAAAAAAGTTTAGAAATTTTTTTTGATTTCAAAATTGAACCTAACTTTATTTTCAAACCCAAATTAGTCATAGAAAACATTAATAAATCCAGAATTAAAAAAATAAAAAAAGAAGTATTGAACAATTTAGTTTTTCATTTAGGACTAATTGAGCTTTTAAGCTATTGGAAGGCAACCTGCTCACCGAAAATTGAAATCAGAAAACACAGCTTGAATAAAAAACAGATTAAATGGTGGAAAGATTTAATAATCAATGGAATGGGCCAATTTTTCTATGAAAATAAAATCAACTGGCAAAGTTCAAATTTTATAGACATCATTTCAAAAAGTGCAGAGACCCGGTCTCTGCCAATTTTCCCGGGCAGGTTAAAAAATCGAGTTTTAGCACCGGTAGGGGGAGGAAAGGATTCAATAGTGACATTGGAAATATTAAAAAAGACAAAATTTCCAATCAGATGTTTTTCCTTAAATACAACCAATAGTGCTAAAAAAGTAATGAAAGTAGCTGGTTGTAAAAAGGCAATTATTGTTAAAAGAACAATTGACCCCAAATTGATGGAATTAAATCGGCAGGGATTTTTAAATGGACATACACCATTTTCAGCTTATTTAGCTTTCTTAAGTGTGCTGCTCGCTGTAACTTTTGACCAAAAGTATATTGCTTTTTCAAATGAAAGAAGTTCAAACGAAGGAAATCTAATATATCTTGGTAAACAAATCAACCATCAGTATTCAAAGAGTTTTAACTTTGAAAAAAGGTTTAGAAAATATTCAAAGGAATATTTAGCAAAATATGTTGAATACTTTAGTTTTTTAAGACCTCTGCATGAAATTCAAATTGCAAAACTATTTTCTCGATACCCAAAGTATTTTAATTCTTTTTTAAGCTGTAACGAAGCTTATAAAACTAAATCTGGTACTAAAAAGCCGATTGGGAAATGGTGCGGTAAATGTCCTAAATGTCTTTTTATTTTTACCTGTCTCTATGCCTTTATAAATAAAGAAAAATTAATTAAAATTTTTGGACAAAACCTTTTTAAAAAAAAGGGATTGTTGTCTTTAATGAAAGAGTTAATTGGAATAGAAAAATTCAAACCCTTCGAATGTGTGGGGACAAAAAATGAAAGTTTAATAGCTTTTTATTTAAGTTGGAAAAAAGCAAATAGAGTAGGGGAAGAACCTGTTCTCTTAAAATACTTTAAAAACAAAATCTTACCCCTCAAAATCAGAAAGGGTTTTGTAAGAGGATTATCACGATATCCTAAATTAGAAAAAGAATCAAAAGAAATAATGACTTCTTGGAATAAAAAACATAACTTACCTAAAGATTTTGTAAAAATACTTAAAAAGTTCCGTGATTCTTGAGCAGCAACACTGCTCACTTTTTTTTAATTTAAAGTTCTCAAAAAGCCAATCTATTAGCGTGTAATAATTGACAAATATCATAATCTTATTATAATATAACAAAAAGGAGGTAAGTTATTTTGACAAAGAAGATTGAAAAAGTAAAAAAGATTGTAAGGTTATTACCCTTCAAATTAACAGAGGGGTCCTCGGTTACTTTCAGACCAAACTATTATATCGGAGATGATGAAGCAGATTTTTTAAAACTTGGAATAGGGAAAGCGAACATATCTATTTCCACAATTAAAACTTTAAGAAGTCTTCCGGGAGTAAAAAGTATATCTATTAAGCATCCTAATATAGTAGAAGTATTAGTAGAGATTGGAGAGACTGATAATGTTCAAAATGCTATTGACGCTTTTGTTCAGCTATTTGATGATTATTATTTGTAAAGAAAAATTAAGTAAGAATTCTCTAAGTTCTTTTTATAGCAGTTATTAGTTCTTTAAATAAAGCAATTAACTGCTCTTTTTTTTATTTTGTTAAAAACCGAGAACATCGGTTTTTCGCTGTTTATTAAAGTTAATTTTTATGTTATTTTTAATATAGAATGAAATTAAAAAATTTAGAAAACAAACGAATATTAATTTTAGGTTTTGGGAAAGAAGGAATAGATAATTTTAAATTTTTAAGGAAAATTTTTCCAAAAAAAACCTTAGGAATAGGGGATAGATTAGAAGCTAAAAATTTAAATTTAAAAGTTAAAAATTTAATTAAAAAAGATAAAAGGGTTAGACTTCATTTGGGAAAAAATTATCTAAAAGCTCTTAAAAATTATGATGTGGTGGTAAAGTCACCCGGAATTCCGCCAAAAACAATAAAACCTTTTTTAACAAAAAAACAAAGAGTAATTTCACAAACCGAGATTTTCTTTAAAAACTGCCCGGGAACAATTATAGGTGTTACGGGAACAAAAGGAAAAAGCACTACAGCTGTTTTAATCTATAAAATTTTAAAAGAAAATAAGTTTAAAACACATCTGGTCGGAAATATAGGAAAACCCGCATTATCACCGTTACAATCTGCTAAACCAAAAGATATATACGTTTATGAACTCTCTTCGCATCAACTTTTTAATCTCAAAAAAAGCCCTCAAATTGCTGTTTTGTTAAATATTTATCCTGAGCATTTAGATTATTACCGAAATTTTAAAGAATACGTAAAAGCAAAAGCAAATATTACCAGATATCAAACTAAAAAAGATTTCTTAATCTTTAATTCAGAAAACAATATTGTTAAAGAAATCGCTAAAAAATCAAAAGCTAAAAAAATTCCAATAAGCTCAGTTAAGATTAAGAAAATAAAAATGCCCCTTAGGGGAGAATACAATCTACAAAATGTTAGAGCTGCAATTGCCGTGGGAAAAATCTTTGAATTATCAGATAAAAAGATTATAAAAGCTATTGAAAAATTTAAACCTTTAGCTCACAGATTAGAATATATTGGGACTTATAATAGTATTAAGTTTTACAATGATGCTTTATCTACTATCCCCGAAGCAACAATTGCTGCTTTAGATGCTTTAGGAAATGATGTTGAAACTATATTTTTAGGTGGATTTGATAGGGGAATAAGTTTTAAAAATTTAGCTGAAAGAATTATAAAAAGTAAAATAAAAAATGTAATTTTATTTCCAACTACGGGAGATAAAATCTGGAAAGAAATCCTTCAACTCGCTCCGCTCGCTCAGGATAAATCCTCTCGAAAATCTAAAAAGAAAAAATATAAAGCATTTATGGTAAACAATATGAAAGATGCTGTAAAATTAGCTTTCAAGCATACTAAAAAAACTAAAATCTGCCTGCTTTCAACCGCTTCTTCCAGTTTTAGTCTTTTTAAAAACTATAAAGAAAAAGGTGATCTTTTTAAGAAATATGTTAAAAAGTACGGTAAAAGCAATTAAAGATTTAGACCATATTTTAATCTTTGTTACAGGCCTTTTAATAATCTTTGGAATTGCTGTTTTAGCCAGTGCTTCGACTTCTGTTCCTCAACAAAAAGATACTATCTACTATCTATTAAATCATCAAATATTAGTTGGTTTAATTCCTGGAGTTTTATTAGCTTTTTTACTTTCAACAAAAATTAGTCTTCGTTTTTTAAAAAAGAAAGCTCCTCTTTTTCTTTTAATAAGCTTAGTATTAATGGTAATGGTTTTCTTGCCCGGGATAGGAAAAAAATCAGGAACAGCATCAAGATGGATTTCGCTAAAATATATTTCCTTCCAGCCCTCTGAGATTTTAAAGCTTAGCTTCATCCTTTATCTCGCCAGCTGGTTAGAGAACAGAAATAAAAAAGCTTCTTCATCTCATTTTAAAGAAAACTTAATTACTTTTTTATTAATTCTTGGTGTAATAACCTTACTCTTGTATTTACAATCAGATATTGGTACTTTAGGAGTAATTTTAGCTACCGCCGGCTTGATGTATTTTTTTGCAGAAACACCTATCTGGCACATTGTTTTAATAGGCATAATTGGAATATTTGGTTTTTTTATCTTTATTAAACTTACTCCTTACCGTTTAGATCGAATCTTAGTTTTTTTAAACCCTGAAACAGACCCAATGGGAATTGGTTATCAAATAGAGCAATCTTTGATTGCTGTGGGCTCAGGTAAAATCTTTGGTTTAGCCCTCGGAATGTCTCAGCAAAAGTTCGGATTACTGCCACACCCAATATCAGATTCAATTTTTGCCATCTTAGCTGAAGAAACAGGATTTGTTGGGTCGTCAATTTTAATTTTTCTTTTTTTGCTGTTTTTGTGGAGAGGTTATAAAATTGGAAAAGAAAGCAAAAATATGTTTTCCAAGCTAATGGCCTTAGGCATAACATCATGGATTTTAATTCAGACATTCGTTAACATTGGTTCTATGCTCGGAATTCTACCTTTAATCGGCATCCCTTTACCATTTATTAGTTACGGCGGCTCAGCATTAATTGTAGAACTTGCCGGAGTGGGAATTCTACTTAATATATCAAAACAAACGAATTAATATGAAAATACTTTTTACCGGCGGTGGCACCGGAGGCCATGTTTTCCCAATAATTGCTGTTGTTAGAGAAATTAGAAAATTCTCTCCAAAAAAGAAATTAGATTTTCATTATATCGGGCCAAAAGATGAGTTTAGCAAGCTTTTACTTTCTCAAGAAGACATAAAGGTAAAACAGGTATTGGCTGGAAAAATGAGAAGGTATTTTGATTTTAAAGCTTTTTTCCAGAACCTCATTGACATTTTCTTTAAAATCCCTGTTGGAATTCTACAATCTTTTTTCTATATTTTCTTTTTGGCTCCTGACTTAATATTCTCAAAAGGAGGTTTCGGTTCAATTCCAAGCATTATCGCCGGGTGGATTCTTAGAGTACCAATATTTTTACATGAAGCTGACGCAATACCGGGTCTTGCAAATAGATTTTTAGCTGGACTCTCCGTAGAGCTCTTTATTTCCTTCCCTAAAACCCCTTATTTTTCCGAAAGAAGAATGCTTTTAGTGGGAAATCCCATAAGGAGAGAGCTTTTGGAGGGTTCAAAAAAAGAAGGAAAGGAATTCTTTAAATTAAGCGGGGAAAAACCTCTCATTTTAGTTTTGGGCGGTTCTCAAGGGGCTCAAAGAATAAACGATAAAATCTTAGAAATTCTACCTGTTTTTTTAAAAGAGTTTGAGCTAATTCACCAGTGTGGAGAAAAAAATTTTAAACAAGTAAAAGCTGAAGCAAAAGTAATGATGAATAAAGACTTAGAAAAGTATTACCATCTTTTTCCCTTTCTAAAAGAAGAAGAGTTAAAAAAAGCTTATGCCGTTTGTGATTTGGTAGTTTCCAGAGCAGGTTCAGGAAGCATTTTTGAAATAGCGGCTCTTGGAAAGCCATCTATTTTAGTTCCTTTGCCCGAATCTGCCCAGGGCCATCAGTTAAAAAATGCCTATACCTATGCCGCAAATGGGGCAGCTATGGTATTAGAAGAAGAAAACTTTACTCCTCGTTTTTTCTTAGAAAAATTAAAACATCTCTTTTCTCAACCTGAGGAATTAAAAAAGATGAAAAAAGCTGCTAAAGAATTTTCAAAACCTTTAGCAGCAAAAACTATAGCAGGCTATTTACTAAGTTATTTAAACTTGTATTAATTTTCTCATTATTTAAAAATAAAATTGATGAACCCTGAAGAATTCAAATTTATAAAAGCAGGTGAAGTAAGAGTAAGAATAGCTCCTTCTCCTACCGGCCTTTTGCATATTGGTGTAGCAAGAGTCGCTCTCTTTAACTATCTTTTTGCTAAAAAATATCAAGGTGTTTTCATTATAAGGATTGAAGACACAGACAAAGAACGTTCAAAACCTGAATATGAAAAAAATATGATTGAAAGCTTAAACTGGTTATGGATCCAACCTGATGAAGGACCTGATGTCGGTGGAAATTATGGACCTTACCGCCAATCTGAAAGAAAGAAAATTTATGCAAAATATTTAAAAAAATTATTAAAGGAAGATAAAGCTTACTACTGTTTCTGTCCTGAAGAAGAACTAAAGAACCATAGAGAATATCAATTATCAATAGGGGAGCCATCACGCTATCCGGGAAAATGCGCCCATTTGCCAAAAGAATTAATTGAAAAATATTTGGCAGAAAAAAAACCTTTTGTTATAAGGTTTAGAGTCCCACCAAAAAAAGTTGAGTTTGAAGATTTAATCAGAGGCAAAATAGAATTTGATGCTTTTTTAATAGGGGATATCATTATTGCAAAAGACTTTTCTACTCCTTTGTATAATTTTGCTTGTGTTGTTGACGATTATGAAATGCAAATTTCCCATGTAATCAGGGGAGAAGACCATATTCCTAATACTCCAAAACAAATTTTAATACAAGAAGCACTGAATTTTCCTCATCCAAAATATGCTCACTTGCCCTTAATTTTAGGACCTGACCGCAGCAAACTCTCAAAGAGACACGGGGCAGTTTCTGTTTCAGATTACAAAGAACAGGGCTATTTACCTGAAGCCGTTGTTAATTTTATGGCTCTTTTGGGATGGAACCCTGGAACTGAAAGGGAAATCTATTCAATAAACTCTTTAATTAAAGAATTCTCGCTGGAAAAAGTTCAGAAATCAGGAGCTGTTTTTAATACTAAAAGATTGAATTTTTTAAACGGATTTTATATCCGACAAAAATCAATTGAAAAATTAACAGAGCTCTGCCTTCCATATTTTATCAAAGAAGGACTAATCAGACCTTTTTTTGCAGAGAAACAATATCCGCCAGCTTACGGCGGAAAAGAAATTCTTCAAAAATATAAAGTAGCTGAAACCGGAGAAGAAATAAGTTTGGCTAAAATTCAACAAATTGTTTCAATTTATCAAGAAAGATTAAAGAAACTCTCGGAGGTCTCTATCTTAACTGATTTTTTCTTTAAGAGTAAAATCGAATATAACAAAGATTTGTTAAGGTGGAAAGAAATGTCAAATAGAGAAGTGAAAACCTCTCTTGACATATTAAATAAATTATTGTATAAAATAAAAGAGGAGAATTTCACTAAAAATAATCTGTCAGAGACTCTATTACAAGAAGCAGAAAAATTTGGAAAAAAGATAAAAAAGGTAGGCCCGCCCGCCGAAGCTTTAGCGAAGGCAGGGGATAGGGGATATCTTTTATGGCCCCTCAGAGTAGCTTTAACAGGTAAAAAAGATTCAGCAGGTCCTTTTGAAATAGCTGAAATCTTAGGAAAAGAAAAAACATTAAAAAGAGTTAAGGAGGCTAGAAGATTACTATGATAAAAACAACAAAAATTTTAATAATCCTTATAATTTTTGCTTTTGCTTTAGCAAATCTATCTTTTGCTCAACAAACCATTCAAGTTCCAGAAAATCTGGAAGAAGCAAAAGAAATGGGGGAAAAAGCACTTGAAACCGGTAAAAGAAATTTACCAGACATCTTGGAAAGAATTTGGAAAGAGGATATTTTGCCTGTCTGGCAGAAAATGTATGATTGGTTTGAAGTTAATATTTGGTCAAAGATTAAAGATTTTTTCCAGAATGAAGTAATACCACGATTTAAAGGAGAATATGAAAAAAGAAAACCAATAATTGAACAAGAATTTGAAAAAGAAAAACAAGAAATGAAAGAAGAATTACCAGAGGTTACCAAATCTCTCTGGGAAAGACTCAAAGACTTGTGGGAGTAATAAAATATTAAAAAAATAATTAAAAAATCGTCGAAGGGGCGATTTTTTGGTTACTGCCGTATAATCTATATTGAAAAAATGAAAAAAGCGAGGTAAGGTTAAATAGGAATAATGCCAAACAAGGTATCTTGTGTGTCAAATTATGAAATTAGATTTAGAAAATGCTTTCAAATCTATATTAAGAGACGATAGAAGGGGTAATAACCCTACTCCTGATCCTTTAAGATTTTCATATGTTACTTTAGATAAAAAGTTAATCTTTAAAGAAATTAAAGAAAAAATAAAAAATGGGAAATATTCAGTTGAACCTTTATTAATGATAGATGTGCCCAAAAGCAATTTTACGATAAGACCTATGGCAAGGCCGGAAATTACTGACTGGATTGCCTATCAAGCCGTTATCAATTATTTAGTCCCCAAAATTATTAGGAAAACAAGCAGACGAAGCTATAGTATGTTAAATTTTAGAGATCCAAGGAGAAGACGAGTTAATGCTTGGAAGAAATTTGATGATAAAAGTCGTGATTTGTATAAATCTGGTAATTTATATGTAGTAATAACAGATATCTCAGGCTATTTCGAAAATATAGACCTTCGCGAGCTACGAAAAAAACTGATAAACTATATAGACAAAAGAGATAAAAATACTACAGAAGTAATAGATTTTCTCCATAATAAAATTTTATTACCTTGGAGCTCTAGACGAGTAGAAAATTTTGGATTGCCGCAGGGACCTACAGCCTCTTCGTTTTTAGGCGATATATATTTAGATAATTTTGATAGAGAAATGGAATCAGAGCCTAGTTATTTCCGTTACATGGATGATATTAGAGTTTTTTGTAAATCAGAAATTAAAGCTAAAAAAGCATTAATTAAAATAGTGAAATCGCTAAGAAAATATAAACTCAATATAAATGCTAAAAAAACAAGGATACTTCGAAACCTTGAGATTGAGAAAGAGTTATTCGATCCCAAGAAGGCGATTTTAGATTCAATTCAAGAAGCTCTCGAGTCTCAGGAGTTTTCTAAGATTCAGGCAATTAAATCAATTCTCCTAAAGGATATTTTTAAAGGAGGATTTTCTGATAAAAATCCTTTTCAAAGACGTCATTTAAATTTTGGTATTTTTCGTTTATCAATATTAAAATCTAGCGGGATTGATTTTAATGAAAAAATTGCTATTGATTTGATACTTGATAATTTTACCAAAAAGCCGCATCACTCCAAAGATTTTTGTAGCTTTCTTACTTTGTTTCCACGAAGTCAAAGAATAAAAGAGTTTCTGATAAAGTTTTTATTCTCTAAAGACAATATTTATGAGTGGCAAGAGCTTCATGTTTTGAGAGCTTTACTAAAAATGAAGATAACTGTTAATAGAAATTTGTTAAAAAAGCTATCCAGAAGATTTTTAGATAAAAATCGGAATTGGGCCGTTAGATCATTATATTGTTTATTAGTAGGGCAATATGGTAGAAATACGGATAGAGAACTCTTAATAGATGAATTTAATTCAGCTGAAAAAAATGAAATTAGAAAGAGTATCGCTTTGGCGGTTCAAGAATTAGGCTTAGCATCAAGAAATGATTTTTATAGAAGTGTTCGAAAAAGGATATGGCCAAAGTCTTTTGTGAATTATATAAAGAATTTACAAAAAGCAATGTATTTCCGTCCCTATGATCGTATTAAAATTGAAACTCTTGGAGAAGAAAAATTCGAAATTATTTATTTCTACAGGGTAAGATAAAAGCGAATTTGGTATTTAAGTTGTATAAGTATCGTACAAGGCATATTAGGCATTATTAGGTAAATAATGTGTGCAGATATCAGACTTAATATTGTGCGACGTTTAATAGCCTATGTAGAGCTATTAGGATAGGGAACTAATCAAAATAATTTGCTATAATAAAAATATGAAAGAGTCACTTAGGGTAACTTTAAAATATACCGGAAAAGATGTTGACGATGGAACGATGTCAATTGAAGACATAATACCGGTTCTTCAGGGATTTGCGAGCGCGTATGGAAAGGTCGTTAGTAATAAAGGATTTACTTCAGAACATAAATTAAGAATTGTTGGTGTAGAAGGGGGCTCATTTGATATATTATTAGAGGCATGGGAATGGATTGGCGCACACTCAGACCAAATACAAGCTATAAGCGCAATGCTGGGGGGAGGTGCTTTTACTGTAGTTACTATTATTCTAGGTGTTATTCAATTAAAGAAACATACTGGAAACCAACCATATACTGAAAAAATAACAGGGGCTGATAATACTCTAATATCGGTTAAAAACAGTAAAAATGTAACAATAGAAATCCCTGTGGATGTGTTCCAGTTATTTAAAGAACGTATTTTAGACCCCGATCTTGCAAAAATTGCTAAACCACTGGAGAAGGGTAGGGTAGATTCGGCAGAAATTAAGGTAATCCATAAAAAAAAGGAGTTGAAAGAAAAAATAACCTTTGATGAAAAAATATATTTTGACACAGAGACTGTTTCAATAACAAAGACAAAAGAGCTCTGGTTAGTTGGAGCCTTTAACTCTTTAACCAAATCAACAAATAAAGGATTCTTTATTTTAAATGACGGAACAAGAGTTACTTATCGTTTTGCTAATGAAAATCCAGAAGAATTATATCCATATTTTCTCTATAAGGGACCCGTAAAAGTGAAGTGTAAGGCTCATATTGATGAGAATTTAAAGGTAACACTTCTTGATGTTTTTGAGGTACAAAAGTTACAAGCAGAGCTTTTTAATAAACAAGAAGAAAAATAGTAAAAATAAAAGCTATCTAGTAAGAGATAGTTTTTTCATGTAAATACCTTATAGGGGAGTACTTGACACCGTGTTTTGACACGGTACAATATATATAGATATAATGTCGCACAATGTAGGTTAAGCGACATTTAATATATATGACAAAAGGGTTCCATTAGAACCTCTCCCCCAAATACTCAATTTTTACTCTTAGAGAATAGGTAAAAATATAAAAAATAATTTATGAAAAAATCAAAGACACCAATTATAAAACATATCCCCGACTTTCTGGATTATTGTGAAGTAGAAAAAGGATTATCTAATAAAACACAGGAAAATTATCAGCGCTACCTCCAGAAGTTCGTCTCCTGGCTAAAAAGGGCAAAAAAAGAGGATTTAAGGCCCCACCAACTGACTACAGACGATATTTGGGACTACCGGCTCTATTTATCAAGATTTAAGCATTATAAGGGTAAACCCCTGAAGAAAATAACCCAGAACTACTATCTAATCGCCCTGAGAGCCCTCCTAAGCTATTTCACAGCCAAAGATATAGTTTCATTGCCTGCTGATAAAATAAAGCTCCCAAAGGACGCTAAAAAGGGAAAAACAGTCAAATTCCTCAGTTTAGAGCAAGTTGAGAGACTTTTACTAGCTCCTGGCACCAAAAGCCCTATTGGTTTAAGAAATAAGGCTATTTTGGAAGCACTTTTCTCAACTGGCTTAAGAATAGCTGAATTAGTGGCCCTCAATAAAGAACAATTTGCCAATATAGAAAACAAAAAAGGGTTGGAGCTCAGTGTTATTGGTAAAGGAGGTCATCCCCGAACAGTCTATTTTTCAGAAAGAGCTTTGTCTTGGCTTAAAAAATATTTGGAAACAAGAAAAGACAAAGAAAAAGCCCTATTTATCAACTATAGATCTAAAAGGGGTGCAGACGCCCGCTTAACGTCTCGTTCTATAGAAAGAATCGTTAAAAAATATGCAATCTTAGCCGGTATCCCTATATTTACTACTCCCCACACTCTCCGCCACAGTATGGCAACCGATCTCCTAACCCAAGGCGTTGATTTAAGAACCATCCAAGAATTTTTGGGCCACAAAAACATTGTCACAACCCAAATATATACTCACGTAACAAGCAAGCGGCTTCGAGACATTCATCGTAAATTCCACAGTGGTAAAAATCTGAAGGAATAAAAAAAACCGTTAGCTGCCTACCCTAATGGTTTTCTCTCACTTATTAAATGTCGCACAATATTAATTGAGTTTATGTTTGTACTCCAAAGTAATATTTTAGCCTTTCTAAATCACAATCCTTTTTCCTCTTCTTTTTATAATAAATTTCTAATAAAGTAATTTTTTGAACAGCCCACCAGAAACCGTATATAACTCTTATGCCGCTGAAACAACCTCTACCTTTTAGATACCTACATCTAAATTTTTTTGCTTTATATACCTTTACTTTTGGATTTATTTTAACTTCTTGATAATGTACAGGGATAGCTCCTACTAATTTCTCTGGGTTGATAATTAAAATTTTTTTGAAGTTCTCTAAATCTGCTCGTATCGTGCGGAATTTCTTTTCTAATTTTTTAACATCCTTATTGAATTCATCAACTTGCTCTATCTTCATATCTCTTACTCCTTTTTTTCATAAGAACGAATACTGAACGGAGGCTCACGATAGAAAACAAGTTCATACTCAATTAGCTCTCCCCTTCCAGTGGCTCTTACCGGAATATCCTTATGCGAGACTTCCTCTATTTGAGAAGCATTGTAAGACCCATATCTCTTTATCATGTTGTCAAGCAACTCTTTTTCATTACCTGAAAGGACTTCTAAATTGGGTTCCTCTAATGCAATATATCTTTTTTTATCATAGCGTCCAATTTTTTCTTTTACTTCTTTAACCTTTTTCTCCGATTTTAGTTCTCCTATTATTTTATTAAAACGCACAGGAGCTGGACCATACTTTATGTTCTTATATTTCTCACCAATAAGATGCTTCTCATAAAGCTCGTAAAAGTCAAAATCTGCAAAATACAAAAGCTTCCACAAGACTGTTTTTCCAAAATTAGGCTTACTCCCGCATTCTTTAATGATGTAATGCAAGATTACCTTATATTTCTTTCTATTCATACCTCTTTTTTTACTATAACATAAAAAACTTTTGTCAAGAATATCTGTTTAAACCAACAAAGGAAAAAAATCTGACAAGCCAATTTTAAAACATATCCCCGATTTCCTTGAGTACTGTGAAGTTGAAAAAGGCCAATGTAAATAAAAAACCGTTAGTCGCCCACTCCAACGATTCTTAACATAGCATTATATAGCTATTTCAAAGATTTTATTTCTTTGTTTAAATCCTTTTATTAATTTAATTTTATCTTTTGGAACATTAAAAAAAATTGGATAAAACATCAATTACTGCTCTATTTGCCTCTCCCCTGATGGGTTTTTCTTTAACCCTAATCTCAAAGCTATCCTCCTTCTTTTTTATTATTTTTTCTTCTTTTGAGGCCGGGAAAACCTTAACTTTAATCAGCATAAAATCATTTTTTATTAACTGATGACGGTTTTTATACCTTATGAGAAGATGGTCTCACAAGGTGTATTGTGCGACGTTAATAAGAATTGTAGTCTAATGACGGCCTAAACGGTTTTTTATGATATTCTCTTAGAATTCCAAATTTTAATTGCAAGCTTAGCGAAATCTTTTTGGCGTGAAATAACTGTATCTTTCGTAAAATCAGGAAAACTAGTCAAGTCTTTGGTGATTTTAATGCGCTTTTCCACTTTATAAACCCGTTTACGCTTCTCTTTAAAAGGTTCATTGGCAGCATCAATGTTCATCCCAGGTGACAATAAAGTTAAATTACCCAACCGTTCTAGATATTCCTCTCGTCCTTCCCAATCGAGTTTTTCTGCCAATATATGTTCGAGCGTAAGGTTGTCCCAAGAAAGAGGTGCTTGCTTTTTACCAATCATAACTTCTTCAATTTTTGAAAGGGTATACCTGGCTATTTTATGATTTGCTGGTATAAATTCAGCGAAAGCCAACTTAAATTGTTCGTCAGCTTTCATGGCATTTTGTCTTTTGAAAATTTCTAAGATTTCCTTAATGGGTTTTCGTTTTCTAAGATTTCTTATCATGTTAAAGAAAACACCCTCAAGGACTTTCGCGTCCCTTTTCAGAATGGTGCTATGGCGAAATGTTAAGATCTCAATCGCATTGCACAAGCTAAGAAAATCTTTTTTCTTTAGAGATTCTTCCCCCGTCAAAAGTAAAGGATAACAACGTGTTGCTCCCAAAGCATCTAAATAAGTAAATGCCGTTCTTTTTTTCGAATCGGTACACTTATTTGGTTTCACAAAATTGATATAGTACTGTAGAGCATATGTTTCTAAATGGTCTAAAAAGTTGTTAATTTTATCGGCCTTACTAACTCGATTACCGTACCAAACCATGAGTTTCTTCCTAGGTGTAGGCTCTTTCCCTTCGTCATTAGCCCAACAATAATGAAGGAGAAACCCTTTTAATTTACCCGAACCAAGCTCCTCTGAAATTTTATCTATCGTCAGAGCACTTTCTTCTACATCAGCTTTCTGCTTGGACGCCTCTGCACAAACACGATTTTTTACTAAATCAGCAATAGATAGATCCATTCCTCTATCATTCAATGTCTCAAAAAATTGATAAACATCGCTGTCGGTACCCAAAAGTATTTCGGTAAATGAAAGTTTCAAAATTCTTCTGTTTATAAAATTAATTATGCCATCTTTACCTTGCTCCTTAATAAGATTGCCGAATTTTTCGCGAAAAAATTGGATTGCTTTGTCTAAATTTTTCCACGAAGACAATTTCTTTTTAATTCGAAATTGCTCGCCAAGTAAAAGATGCTCAAATTTATCTTTATCGCGTTTATTTAAAATTAATGTCATTCGTGATTCTTTCTCCCCAGCTGACTTTTGGTTAATGTAATCCCTCTGAAATTCATGTGCTATATCTTTAGACCCCGCTTGTTCAAGTGTCTCAACAGCAGCACGTAGAAGCAATAGAAGAGTAGCCAATCGTTGTTGACCATCCACAATCTCAAATTTAACAGGGTGTAGGTCGGATTCTGACCCAGGTTTAAAAAGAACTATACCTAAAAAATAACCGGGAGCGTTTTTATATACATCATCCCAAAGTACAGATACCTTATCGATTTCCCAATCATAGGATCTTTGATATAGTGGTACCCGATAGTACTTATCTCGAATTAATTCCTTAAGAGATTTGGGTTTTGGAGCGATAATAGCCATGTTTTAAGAAACTCATTATTTTTTTTACTATTTTTTCTAAAAAATATCTTTCTACTTTCAGAATAGACTGATTTTTTGAAAAACTCAAGGAATAAAAAATCGTCCAACGATGAGCTTTTTCTATTTATCTTTAGACGTTATTTTCTTAATCTAGAACGTAATCCGACTTTAATCAAACCTTCACGTTTAAAATCTGAACTCCACCAATATCTTCTACTAAATTAATTCTTCGACTTTTTCTATATTCGGACAAGATACCTTGTTCGACATTGGTTTATTTTACTTTACTTTTTAGTTTATTAATAATGTCTGGAAGCCATCTTTTTAGAACTCCCACCAAAATTATAATCAAAAAAAGCCACCAGAATGGCTTAATAAAAAAATACCACAAGGCAAACCACGTGCTCTTAACGAGTTCTTTTATAAATTCCCAAGTATCAACTTTAAAAAGAGTAGCCATAATAGTTATTTAATTTTATGATTTTCAATATTCTTCAGTCTTGTTTCTCTTTTTATGCCTCGTCCGACATTAATTGCTCAACGATGGGTTTTTTAATTAAAAATTAGAAACTTTCCATTTTAAGGTAAACTTTCACAAGCTATTCCATCATTATCTCCATCAAGCCGATGAATGTCATTACTTACTCCTCCACAGTATTCAAAAACTGATTGAGCTTCTTCGTGAGTAGAAAACTGTGAGCAATTATATGCATTATAGGAACAAATTATGGATGAGTTAGGAGAAGAAGATTCGGGAGGAGATGTGGGGCTGGAAATTAGACTTTCACAGGCTATTCCATCGTTATCTCCGTCAAGATAGTGGATATCATTACTAACTCCGCCACAATATTCGAATATATTCTGAGCTTCTGCGTGAGTAGAGAAATTAGAACAGTTATAGGCATCGTAAGAACATATTATCTCTTCCTGAGATTCGGTATAACAGGTTCCTCCTGAACAATACTGATAAGAAGCACACTCATAACAGTTAGTTTTGTTAGTTCTGTTATTTGTTATTAAATAGGTGCAAGAATTTCCCAAACAGTAGTAATCACGGTATTCTTGGTTTTGACAGACACATTTCTTGTTTCCCTCACAGCAAGAATACGAAGAACCTCTAGTTACCCAACCATCCGAGCTATTGCAGTTAATACAAGAATTGCAACCACAACTAGTGTCATCGCCCTTACAATAATTAACGCAAATTCCAGAATCACAATACTTACAAGAAAGACAAGTTATATTAGCACAAGGTTCTGGTTCGAGCTCAGGTTCGGGTTGGGGTTGAGATTCAGATTTTTCCTTTTGAGATTCCTTTTGTGATTGAGGGGAGGTTGTTCCTTCTCTATGCCTTCGTGAATTGAAGCAGGAAGTTTTTCTTCAAGCAGAGAAGAGTCTGGCGAAATAATAGCGATAAGAAAGACTAAGCCTAAACACATCAAAGTAGAAATAAACCCCAATTTTAAAATTTTCTTAATTTTTTCTTTCATAGATTAAATTTATCCACCTTCAAAATAGCTCTATTTCTAAAAAAGGTCAATAAAAATAAAAAAACGTTAGTTGTCTACCCTAACGGTTTCTATTAAAAATTAAATGTTGCACAGTATTAATTACTCTATTTCTTCGTTTATTTCTTTTAATGTCTCGAAAATTTCTTTGATAATGCTTTCGAGAGATCCAAACTTCGAGGCCTCCCCATTCCTAAAAAGCTCTTTTGCCAAAGCTACTGCATCTTTATAAAGGTTGGCTTTTGTAAATGGCATTTTATTTTTTAATTATTTAATATACTCAATCGACCTTTTGTTTAGCTTCATCCAATAATTCCTTTGCTTTTTTGCAGGCTTCGTGAGATTGGTAGACTAAATTAGCAATTTTTGTGAGCTAAGTTAAATTTTATAATTTTCTCCATGTATTTTCTAATTTTATCTTAAAACCAATAATTTTGTTTTGAAACCAAGCGCTGCAAAAACATAACCAATATAAAAAGAATGCTCCTATTATAAAGATAAAGACTTTATAAACCCACCAAATATTACCAATACCAATTATGAAAGAAAAAACTGCTAATAAAACACTGAAGGTATAATAAATATAATTCCAGCTTTTTTCTCCTCTCTTCATTCTCATTTGAATAGATGATTTAACATTCACAGAATCTTGCAAAACAACTTCAACAAATTTATGGCCACAAGACAAAAAATGAGTGGTTGTATTTTTTTCTTTGACAGTTTTAATAATCTCCTTTTCTTTATTACAGCCTGTACAAAATTTTGTAGTCATATATTTAAGTAAAATTCAGCCGATGCACGCAATCAAGTTGCGATTTTTGGATAATGAAACAGGTGATCATGAATAAAATTTATTATTGAAATAATTTTTTATCCATGCACTCAATGTAGATAATTCAGAGACATATTCTAACGCAAGCTCGGCCTCTTTCTGTTTAAAAAACTTATACTTTTTAAGTTTTTCATCACCGTAAAAAGCTAAATTTCGCCATAAGTTTAAAGTGAGGCTTCCTAATTTGATACGGGCCATTATTTCATCAATATAGCTTTCCGAAAAATTGAGATATTCTTTTAAAATTTTCTTGATAGCCTCCGTTTCTTTATCAATTAAACTGCTTAATTCATGACCCCAAATTTCACGTACTTCTTTGTCTAAAACTGTAAAAATAAATTTTAAATAAAGTTCAAAAGCTTCTTGCGAGCGCCTTACACTCAAATCATATTCTCCACTGCCTTTTAATCTTTTAGCCTCGCTCTCTATTTTGCGAGCTTTATCTTCTAATTCTTTAATTTTCTCAAAATCTTCCTTGGTCATAAAAAACTTGTTTTAACTTTTTACTCCCAAAAACTAAAACTTTGTTCTTTGGTAAGTTTCACGAATGTCTCGGCAATTTCACTACAACTGAATTAATAATCTTTCAACTTTTAAAAGATTAAATCTTTTTTCTTATTTCTTGTAATGCTCTTGCTACTCCTTCTGGATCGGGAATTATATAATATGCCCTTCTACCACCTCGCGTAGTATCTTCATGCTTTAAAATCCCATAACCAACAAGTAACCTCAAATTTGGAAACCAATTTATTCCCTTTTTCTTGGCTTGCTTCAATACCCAAGCTCCAGCAAATTCACCCCTTGTAATTTTCGCCTCTTCTAAACAAGCTTCAACTATTGGAAGCCAGCCTGAATGTTCTCTCGCTAATCTTTTTACTGCATTATAGCCGGATGTTATATTATTTTCATTCATATGCTGCATCATAATGATGTTTGTCAAGCGTTAAAAAAATACCCAACGAGGGGTTTTTTGCTTTAGTCAAAATAAATATTCTCATGGTCCCTTTTTAATAAATTCTTCCAACAATAACGCACTTATTGCTATTCTATTCAACTTGTTTAGCGTTTTATACATATAAGAATTACTTTTAAACCACGCAATACCATCTAATACAGCAATGCCTATAATTTTATCTCTTTTGATTTTTGTCATTGTTAAAGCTCCATCAAACTGGTTATTTTGTGTTCCACCATAATCAGTTAAAAATTTAGCTTCTCCAAGGATAAATTTATTCTTTGTTTTCAATATAAAGTCTGGTCTTCTTTTTAAACTTCTAATTTTTAACTCATTAATGACGAACTCTTTTAATTTTTTATCACTTCCCTCTAAAAATGCTACTTTATTGGTTTCTTTAAATTCATTCTCTTTTAGAAATGGATATTTTTTTGTTAACAACCAATTTTTAAAACTATGACCAAGCTGCCTTGATGGTGATTTTGGTTTAGCGACTAACTTTAATATAGTACCCAAACCCATCGACAATAATCTTTTGCCAATTCTTTTGATTGTTTTAGGGTTTTTCTTTAATAAGTGGGGGTGTCTTCTCAAAGAAGCAATATAGGGATCGTCTATTGGAAATTTAGATAATTTTAAAAGAGTTTCTATTAAATGTAATTTATTTTTAGTCTTAAGCACATTCTTAACCTTTGCTTTTGTTCCTTTAGGTAAGCCTCTAATTGCTCCCATTTCAATAGGATAGACCTCAAAAAGTCTATCGAGATATCCCCGAGAATTAGCTAAATTTATGCTTTTTTTAACCCATTTATTCATTTTGTCTGAAATAACAATTTTTGATTATTTTCAGGATTAACTTTATTAAAATATATATAATTTATAAATTTGTAAACAAAATCGAAAGATATTCTTTTTCGATCATTGTCTCGATAATTAGTCAGAAAAAGTGATAAATATTTGTCTCTCATTCTATTCAGTTCTTGATTAAAAATATTTATAATTCTTTTTTGTTCTGTAATAGAAATTTTCTCTTTAAAAATGAGATAAATCATATGCCGTGATGATTCTTTACTTACTAAGCATTTAACGCCGTACTTTCTTATATCTTCAAGAGAAATCTTGCCACTATCTGTTCCGCTATCAATTGCTTTTAATAAAATTATATTTGATTTTATTGCATTATAAAGGTCTTCAGAAACTTTTACTCTCTTAATGCTTTCTATGTGGTTGTATGCAGCCGGTATTTCTACTTGACCTCTTTTTCTGCAAACATCTCTCTCGACTAATCTAGAAATTCCTAAATTATTTTTTTGCTTTTTAATAATGTCCAAAAAATCTCCGTGTATGTTCCAAAAAGAATTCCTTTTTAATTCAATGTCAAATATTTTATTCCCTGGGTAAATATGAGTTTTAATAGAAAATCTATCACTTAAGGGATTTTTTTTCTTTTTATAATAAAAAGCTATTACATTATTAGTCGTATCGGGAAAAACCTGATGTTTAAAATAATTCATTTCTACTATCTCAAACTTATCAAAAAATATATTTTTAATTTTTTTTGAATTTCTAGCCGATAAAAAATTTATCGGAACGATAACAATTCCTTCTTCACTATTAAGGATAGAAAAAAGGGAAATCTGATATAAATCTTCAAATTTGGACTTACTAAAATATTTATCCTTTGTTTTCTTGTTCGCTTTGTTAATATTTAAATACGGAGGATTAGTTAAAACAAACTTATATTCTAACGGATTTAAAAGACTATCGTTTGAAAAAATATCTTTTCCGTTTACATATTTATCATCAACATCATAACCTATTACTTTTTTTGCTTTATTACGTTTCGCCCAATCCATTAAATCTCCTTCTCCAGCAAAAGGGTCAACAACTTCTTTACCTTTAATGTACTTATCTAAATCTCTCAAAATGTAGTCTGAGTTCCTGGTCAAAAATTGCCCAAGTTGCTTTTTTTGTCTAATTGCTTGTTTTACTCCCATATTACATAAAACGAAAACTAATTGATTCTACTTTTATAATAACTCTATTTTCTTCAAAAATTCAAAGTAGAATAAATACCTATCTATATGTTTATCCTTAGATACCGCACAATATTTATTTTTTCTCTTTGTCTTCCAGTCTCCTCAGTTCATTTTGTAATTCGGCAAGTTGTTCTAATAAATATTTTATCTGCTCCTCTAAGTCATTTACATTTAAATTTTTAAAATGATAGGGGGCGACTAATGAAAAACTACTTATTATTGAACTACGTTCTTTTTTAAACTTATAGATGGTGTTTTCTAAATTTCTGATTTGCTTTTTTTGCTCTGCTAGTTTCTTTTTTACCTCTCTATTATCTCTAACTTTTAATAATTCTCTTTCTATTGAGGCTATCTTTTCCTTTCCTATAAACAAAGCGGTTTCTTGATTTCTTATAATTTTAGAAAAAATACCCAGTTCGGGCACTACATCAATCCAGTCCTCTATGCCAGCTTGAATGTTAAATTCTGCCATACTTAGATGACGATCTGTTTCTTTTAAGCTTTCTTTAGCTCTTTTACCTTTTACAAATTCTTTAATCCAGCCCCGTATTTTATAAATTTGCTGATTTATAGATTCTAAATTCCTTACTGCAGATCTTCCTTTTTTTTCCAACATTAAGCTACTGAATTCATCCTTAATAAAACCACCAGCCAATCCAGAAAAAAACGCTGCAATTATGGTGACTAATACCGAAAATGGCATGTTTTCTTTATATTTAAAAGAAAGCCAAATAGAAAGAATTGATAAAACTAAAAATATTAAAGGATAAGGACTAAAAAATGCCTGAAGAAAACTGGCCCAATTTTTATATAACTTTGTCTCTTCAAAATTTTCCCAGATTTTCTTAGACATATTTATAATTTTTTAATCATTTTACCAATCATTTCCATTTCATCAGTAAAAAGAATAATTTTATATTTAGGATTTTCCGGCTTTAAAAACTGATACGGGGGTTTGTCTTGAGAAATAAATCGTTTAACAGTAGTGCCATCAGGAGTCTGGGCCAAAACAATATCTCCAGAGGAAAACTCATTTGTTTTTTTGAATAAAACCAAATCCCCATCTTCGATACCGGCCCCTATCATTGAGTTTCCAATAATTCTTGTGACGATTACATTATCAGAAATGATTTCTGTATCTTTTGATAAAGGTATCCAAGCATCAATTTCTTCTATAGCTTCAATAAACTCACCTGCTGAAGTACTACCAACTATCGGAGCCAAGGGCCTGGCACTGATTGCTTTGTATCCCTTTTTGAGAATTCTAATACCCCGGGCTGAACCTTCTTCTCTAATAATCAGGTCTTTTCTTTCCAATACTGTAAAAAAATCTAAAAGTGATTGATTCGAGGATATACCCAACCCTTCTTTTAATTCACTAAAGGAAGGAGGAAAACCGAAATCTTTTATATTATCGTAAATTATCTGTAATACCTCTTTTTGTCTTTTAGTAATATTTTTTTTCTTCATATTCCTTCTTATAATACCGACCATTTGGTCGGGTGTCAAGAATATATCTGTGGATAACTCATTTTCTGGCAATACTAGTTTTAATGTCGCACAACATAGATTGTCCGCTGTTATAAATATAATGTAAAAAATCTGAGAAAAACTCTCGGATATCTAAAATTAAATAATAAATGTTGCACAATATTAAGTCTGACATCTACACACATTATTTGCCAAAGTACAATATAAGTTGACTTGCTTAGAATAACATGCTATTATTCTACTCAGATTATAAGTCGAAACATTTAAACAATCTTTTCTAAAAATAAAGATCGGAAAATAGAACGGCTTAGTAATCAAAAGGTCGCTTTTAATTTAATTCTAACTAAGCGTTCAAATAAGCTTTAAGTTCTGAAACTTAAAGCTTGGATTTACGATCTTAATTTAGTATGTTCAACGACTTTAGAGATCGCCCAAAAAGAGATTTTTCTGACCGAAAGATGTACCAGGGAAATTGGAAATGTGCTGATTGCGGAAAAGAGATAACCGAACTTCCATTTGAGCCGTCAGCAGACAGACCAATTTATTGCAGAGAATGTCATGCCAAGCGAAGAACTCAACGAGGACCTCAAAGATATTAGGCGATAACTCAGAATAATAAAGCCCCGCAAGAATTTTGCGGGGCTTTAGTTATAGTGCTATCCTCACTAATTTTTCAACTTAGGGAATTCATCGTCTTTTAGTAAAAATCGCCATTTTTTATTTGCCCAATAAGAACCAGCATAATCAATACCCACTCTTTTTGCAGCTACAATCTGAGATGGTTTAATATTTACTCCCCTATTTTCCAGCCAAATCCTTTTGCTTTTAATTAGGTCTTCACCGTAAAATGATTTATCCAATTTTAAATATTGACAAAGTTTTCCGGGACCTGAGGCTAAAGTTTTTAGATTTGAATCTAATGCTCTAATTAAAACACATTCTGGTTTTCCTGCTTTATATGTTGAAATATTTAACTGCCAATACATTCCATAAACCAAATAAATATAAATGTGGCCACCAATTAAATATTCTGCTTTATTGCGAGGAGTAACTTTGCCTCCGTAAGCATGGGAGGCTTTATCTTGAGGTCCAATATAAGCTTCTATTTCTATAATTTTACCAGATAGCTTTTTCCTTCCAACCTTTCTAACAATGTATTTACCTAAAAGCTTTTTCGCCACCTCTAAAGTCGATTTAGTGTAAAAACTTCTGGTTAATTTTTTGTTTTTCTTTTTCATTCTATTAAGATAGTTTCTTTAATTATTAAAGAAACTGCTAAAGTAATACTTTATTCTATCAAAAAAAACATCACTTAATGAGTTAATATAAAGAAAAAAAGAGAATAAATAATTTTTCATGAGTGTTAAAGTTTTACAAATTTGGTTTTTACTGTATAATATAAATTATGCTCAAAGTATTTAAAAGATTTTATCAGTTTTTATTTAATTACAAAAAGGCCTTTATTGCCTTCGTTTTTGTGTTGACTATTGCGACAATATTACAAAATCTTACACCCTACATTTACAAACTTTTGGTAGACGCCATCCCATCGGGAAACTATCAATTCCTTTTAAAACTTATCATTTTATTTGCCTGTATCAGAATCGGAGCTAATCTTTTAAATACTTTAAGTTTCTACCTGGGAGATAAAGCTCTTATTCCGGCTGGCAGAGATGCAAGAATTAAAATCTTTAGACGCGTTCAGGATTTAGATTTTGCTTTTCACGTCAATAAAAGTACAGGTTCTTTGATTAGTGCTTTTAAAAGAGGTGATAATGCCTTTTTTAGTCTTTTTCATAACTTAAACATTCACGTATCTAAAATCGTAATCAGTTCCCTGGTTGTTTTGTTTTTCTTCATCCAAATCACACCTTCTATTGCTTTGTTAATGCTTTTAGTTTTTGTTGGTAATACTTTTATTAGTTGGCGTTTGATTAAATTTAATATAAGAAAAAGGGAGATATTCAATAAAGTTGAAGACAGAATCTCCGCGATTATTACTGATAATTTAATAAACTATGAGACTGTTAAATTTTTCGCTCAAGAGAAAAAAGAAGAAAAACGTTTAAAAAAAGAATTCAAAGACTGGTTAGATAAACTTTGGGGATATGCAAATAGTTTTCGCTTAATGGATATTACAATTGGTATCTTATCCAACCTGGGCATGTTAGCTATTCTTTGGATTGTTGTGCAGAAACTGATGATGGGTGAAATCAGCACAGGAGACCTGGTAATGGTCTTTAGTTTTACCACCGGTTTTTATCTCCGTTTTTTTGACCTATTGTTTAGTTTAAGAGAAATTGCCAAAGATTATGCTGATATCCAACGTTATTTTTCAATTCTTGACAACGAAATCTTAATTAAAGACCCTAAAAAGCCAGTTAAAATAAAAGAAGTTAAGGGAGAAATCAGGCTTGAAGAAGTAACTTTTGATTATCCTGATGGGAAAAAAGGTGTTTTAAAAAACATTAATCTATATATTAAACCTGGTAACTCTATTGCCTTTGTAGGTCGTTCCGGAGTCGGAAAAACAACCATTATCCGTCTTTTATTACGATTTTATGACGTTACTAAAGGGAAAATATTAATTGATGGAATTAATATTCGTAATTTTACTAAAAGTCAACTTCGTTCTTTTATTGGAATTGTCCCTCAAGAACCAATACTTTTTAACAACACAATCGGTTTTAATATTTCTTACGGTAATCCTCGGGCAAAAAAAACAGATATTATAAAAGCTACCAAAATGGCAAACCTTTATAACTTTATTGAGAGTTTGCCTTTAAAATATAAAACCCAGGTAGGTGAAAGAGGAATTAAACTTTCCGGAGGCCAAAAGCAACGCTTGGCTATTGCCAGAATGATTTTAACTAACCCAAAAATTATTATTTTTGACGAAGCCACCAGTAATTTGGATTCTGAATCAGAGGTTCTAATTCAAAATGCTTTATGGAAAATTGCTAAAAACAGAACTGTTTTAATTATTGCCCATCGTTTTTCAACACTCAGGAAAGCTGACAAAATTATTGTCTTAGAGGAAAGTCAAATTGCTGAAACAGGCTCACATGATGAATTAATGAAAAAGAAAGGTCTTTATTCTTATCTCTGGCATCTTCAATTTAAATATGAAACAGAGCGAGATATAGAATTGTTAGAATAACCTTTTCTTTCCTTTATTAATCTTTCCTGTTTCAAATTGTTTGGAAGTAAAAATAAATTTTTGAACCGTTAGAATTAACTAACGGTTTCATATTTTTTGGATGCGGCTCTTTTGGAGCTTTTGAAACTTCCTTTTTCGGATGCAAGTATCCACAGTTGCATTTAAAGAAAATTTCTCCATTTATCTCAACCAATTTTCCTGATTGCCTTCGCAACCAAATACCGCATCCTTTACAAAAGTACATTTTTCCACCTCCAATATTGTTTTTTATAAAGAACTATATAAAAAGTCTATCCTTATTCAAAATAAAAAAAGTTTAAAACTTTGTCAACGTCTTCTAATATAAAAGTTCTATTGCAATTTTTAATATACAACACTATCCAAAATTTTTCAAGGTTTTCATTCCACTCCGACAACGCATTCATTAAATAATATAACCTGGTTGTTGTATTGATTAATTAAAACTTCTGTTTCATTAATCAGAATATTATATTGGGAAATTAAAGTATTGTATTTATCAACCATTTCCTTATAGGAACTTCCACGCTTAGGTTTCGTGTTTTTAATCTTTCCCTGTAAAGCAATTAAAGTTTTATGAAGTTCCTCAATTTGATTTTGTTTTAATTTAATTTCTACCTCAAGTATTTCATCTGGCTGAGAACAGGTTGAAAGAGGTACCCCAAAATGCTGTATTGCAAGCCATGTAGACTTTCCTTCAAACATACCTTTTACCGCAGCTACACCAATTTCTTGATAGCGAGTATTCAAAATGTTCTCTCTATGACCTAAACTATCCATCCATGCCTGAACAAGTATTTCATCAGTTTGAAAATCTCCAAGAGCTAAATTCTCCCCAATGATAATAAATTCATAGCCAACATTTACTAATAAATCCCCCACCCCAACACCCAAAGGAGAAGAATGAGCAAAATATTGTTTTTCAAACATATCTTCTACTTTTAGTTCTGCTGAGGCATTTAATTTTTCATTTTCTATAAGAGGAGAAAAGCCATACTTTTCTCTTTGAATATTTGTCCACTTAATTATTCCTTTTTGAGTTAAAAGTGCTTCCGGATTTTCTCTTTGAGACCGGAGAGGTTGGGGTGTTAAAATCTGTTTTTCAGTTTCTTTTATCAAAAAATCTCCAATTTCTTTTTCAAACTGGGGTAATTGCAGAGATAATTCTGAATATATATCCAATAAATCATCCCCCAAAAATAAAAAAATTCCCAGAAAGATTGCAAAGATTATGAGTAATTTATTAAATCTCATAATTTTATTAAAAGCTATTAACAATTTTAATCTTTTAATACTATTGTTTCCTCCCTCTCTGGACCAACAGAAATTATCGTTATTGGTATGCCGACGAGTTCTTTTATTTTGTTCACATAGGTTTTTGCATTTTTAGGCAGGGCTTTAAAACCTTTTCTCAAAATTTCTTTCAACTCATTCCCATCAAGCTCTTTCCATCCATCTAACTCAATGTATAAAGGTTTACATTTTTCTAATGCACTGATGGATGTTGGAAATTCTTTTATAACTTTTCCCTTCAGCTCATAGGCCGTACATATCTTTAATTTTTTTATTCCGCTCAGTACATCTAACTTAGTTAATACTAATTCGTCTAAACTATTTATTCTCTTTGCGTACTTTAAAATTACTGTATCTAACCAGCCGCATCTTCTTGGCCTCCCGGTTGTTGTTCCATATTCTTTCCCTTTTTCTCTTAAAAACTCTCCAATATCATTACTTAACTCCGTAGGAAAAGGTCCAAAACCTACTCGAGTGGTATAAGCTTTAGCAATTCCTATTACTTTATCTATTCTTTTTGGTCCCACTCCAGTACCTGTGCAAGCAGCACCTGCTGTTGTGTTGGAAGATGTAACAAAAGGATATGTTCCATGGTCAACGTCTAATAAAGAGCCCTGAGCTCCTTCAAATAAAATAGTTCTACCTTCGTCTAAGGATTTATTAAGAAATAAAGATGTATCAAAAACAAATTCTTTTATTTTTTCTATGTATAATGAGTATTCTTTGATTATTTTTTGTCTGTAATCTTCCAACTCATCTTTGTTTTTTATTAATCCAAACTCGAGCAATTCCAAGACTTTTAACTCGAGTATCCTTAATAGTTTTTCACTGAACTGTTCAGAGACTAAATCTAAAATTCTTATTGCTTCAGTTCTCTTCATTTTGTCAGCGTAAGTAGGACCTATCCCCCTTCCCGTAGTCCCTATTTTTACCTCTTTTCTCTTTGCTTCTTTTCTCTTATCAAAAATTTTATGGTATGGCATAGTTACATGCGCCTTATAACTTATCAATAAATTTAACTTAATTCCTTCATTTTTTAATGATTCTACCTCCTCTACTAAAACCTTTGGGTCTATCACTACACCATTACCTATTACTGCTATTTTTCTTTGGACTACGCCTGAAGGTATAAGATGAAGTTTGAATACTTTATTACCAACTTTTACGGTATGTCCTGCATTACATCCACCATTGTATCTCACAACTATATCTATTCTTTCGGCGAGAAAATCAACTATTTTTCCCTTACCTTCATCACCCCACTGAGCACCAACAATAATTGTGGAGGGAACGACTTTTTTCATATTCTTTTTTATTCATAAGTTTGCACTAAACTATAAATCCTATCACAGCTCCCAAAAAGCAAAGGAAACTGAAAATTAGGGCAAATTTGAAAAAATTTATCTTTTGAGCAAGTTTTATCAAAAAATGTAAACTAAAAATACCTATTAAAAAGCTGGAGATTAAAGCTGGCCATCCTTCAACAAGAAAAACAGGATTTTTCAAAAATAAATAAACGCTTGAAACTAAAATCACGGGTACTGACATTATATAAGAAACCTTTAATACCTCTGAGGGTTTGGATTCTCCCAGAGATAAACCAAAAATAGTAGAACCTGACCTCGATAATCCCGGAACTACTGCCAAACCTTGCAAAAATCCTGTAATTATTGCTAATTTGTTAAAATCTGTTTTAAAACCTCTCTTTGTTTTATGGAAATAAGCTGTTAATAATAAACCAAAACCCATAATCAACAAAAGACTGTTTCCAATAATCACATTTTTAACTACATTATAAAGCGGATATCCTATTACTAAAGAAACAAGGGTGGATATTATTAAAAAACGCAACAGCTTATAATTCCTTAACATAAAAACCTCTTTCCAATCTTTTCTAAAATAAATTAGAACTGCAAAAACAGTTCCTAAATGTAAAAACAAAGCTATATCAATGGGATTAATATTTTTAACTAAAAATTGACTGCTCAAAGCTACAATTCCTTCACTTGAAATTGGAAACCACTCAAATATTCCCTGAATTATTCCCAAAAAAACGTAAGTCCACATATTTTATTTGTGATTATTTTTAAATTCCGTGTCACAAATATTCAATCTCCAAAACCCTCGTCTGGCAATATTCTTTTTTCCCTCTTCCTTTTTCGTTCTTTTTCTTTCTTTTTTATCTCTCTTTCAAGTTTTCTTCCTACAATAAATCTTTCCCACCTCTCTTTTATTTTTTTTATTAATTCTTTTCTCTCCTTCCCCCTTTTCTCTTCTCTCACTTCTTTTTTGATTTCTTTAATTATTCTCTTTATCTCTTTTTGCTCTTCCTTTTGCCAATTTCTATTTTCTTTTTTTAAATATGACAGTTTTTTCTCCTTCATAGTTCTGGCAATAAATAGTTAATACTAAACTAACGCTTTCAAAAAAAGTTTTCCCTTCTTTAAAAATGATATTATTCTTAGAAACTGTCAAGTACAATTGATGATTAAAACTTGACTCTTTGCTTTAAAGAACAAATATATTTTGAAACAAAAATTGAAGGATTTGACGATAATTGGGTGAGAACTTATTACAAAAAAAGAACAATAACCTTTCCTGCTCTATCTAAAGAATATACTTTTTTAGTTAAAGCAAGAACAAAAAATTCCTTTGACCTAAGCCCGGCTAAAAGGAATTTTTGAATAAATATTTCTCCTTATTTTGAAAAAGTAAAAATTTACAGTGTCAAAAACAAAACGTCTTACGGTCTTTCTTTAATAACTTTAAGCACTATTTTTACAAAGGAAGAAAAAATAAATATCACAAATTGGTCGCTTGAGGGAAAATGAGTAGCATATCTACCTCAATGGTAAAAATATTATTGCCACTAACGATTGTGATATAATCTATCTTCGTGACCAAAATGGTCTCCTAATAGATAAATATTCATACGGTTATCCTGTCTGTTGGTAAATATAATAATTAAGAATTCAATTCTTACTTTTATTAGCGTGTTTTTATCAAGCTAACATCAAACTAATTTATCTCCCAAATCTTCTTTGCCTTCGAGAATAATCTAAAAGAGCTATATTTAAATCCCTTTTACTAAAATCCGGCCAGTATTTTGTAAAAAAATAAAGTTCGGCATAAGCTGCCTGCCATATTAAAAAATTAGAAATACGCTGTTCTTTACCCGTTCTTATAATCATATCTAAATCAGATGCCCAAAGATTTTTCGAGATTAAATCTTCTGTAATTTTATTAACAGAAACTTTCTTTTTTACTATGTTTTTTACGGCTTGAACAATCTCTCCCCTACCCCCGTAACTTAAAGCTAAATTCAGAGTTATTTTTTTGTTCTTTTTTGTCGTCCTCTCAATTTTCTCAATTGCTTTTTGAACGATTTTTGGCAACCTCTCTCTTTCTCCAATTACTCTTACTTTAATTCCTTGTTTAGAAGCTTCTTTTAAATCAACATTCATAGCTTTTTTCACAAGCCCCATTAAATAATCAATTTCTTTTTTTGACCTCTTCCAGTTCTCGGTTGAGAAAACAAATAATGTCAAAATCTTTATCCCTTTTTCCTTGCACCACTCAACTACTTTTTTTATCTTTTCCAATCCTTTTTTGTGTCCTTCAAAAACAGGCAAACCTTTCTCTTTTGCCCATCTTCGATTGCCATCAAGAATAATACCTAAATGTTTTGGTGTTTTTTTCATGTTTTAGAGTAAAAAATCGCTTTCTATTTTAATGCTTTTAGGTAAAAGATAATAAGTTTTGAAACCAAAGAAATAAGTTAATGCGATGGCTGTTTTTGAAAAAATAATTTTTGGTAAAAAGTCCTTTTTAAGTTCTTTTTTATATTTTAAAAAATCTGGGAAATTTTTCAACAAAATATCAGCTGCTTTCAGTCCCCAAATTACCCCGCCCCCTGACCAAGGTTTGGTTAAACCTGTTGAATCGCCACAGAGAGTAATTTTAAGATTAGAGGGAATTATTAATCCTTGGGGAATAAGGGCTGAATTTATGTTTTTTAAATCAATCTTTTTTTCTTCTAAAAACTCGTTAAAAATCTTTTTTGCCCTATCTCTTTTCTCGATTATACCGTACTCTATTTCTTCTCCGCGCGGAATCTTCCATAAAAAGCCGTATTCTGTTGGCCAGGTTTCAACAAAGCTTGAAAAGTCTTTTTTAAAAATAAATCCTTGAATTCCCAAACGAAATTGAGGATTTTTTAATTTTAAAAGTTTTCGAGTCTGGGAAGTAGCTCCGTCACAACCTATTATTTTATCAAATCCTTTGGGAAAAGAATCAATTTTTTTATTAAAAATAATTTTAGCTCCACTTTTTTCAGCTAAGGATGAAACTAATTTATCCAACTCAGCGTGCTTCATCACAAAAAATTTTTTTGAAAAATTAATTCTTATTGTTTTTTTAGGAAAACGTAAAAGAGCATATTCTATCTGGTTTTCAATTAAGTTTTTGCTATCCGGTACATAATCTAAAATTCTTTCAGAAAAAAGTCCAGAACAGGTCTCCTTTCCAATCTTTTTATTCTTTTCAAATACAGTTACTTCAAAACCTCTTTCAGATAGTTTTTGAGCCAAATAAAGCCCGCATATTCCAGCTCCAATAATTGCTACTTTTTGATTTTTCATTTGCATAAAAAAAACTCTGAGGGCGCTCAATTCTTAAAGGTGTTTTCTCTTGTTGCTTAGCTACAATAAAACCTATGGCAAAAGAAAATAAAGAAATTAAGATAACACCAATTAATAAAACTATATCTTCTTGATGTTTTTTTAAAAACTGAGTTAATTTTAATAACATCTACCTTCTTCTTTTGCTAATAGAAGCCCTAATAAAATCTCTAAATAAGGGATGGGGTCTTAACGGAGTTGATTTAAACTCTGGATGAAATTGAGTAGCTACAAAGAAAGGATGCTCTTTAACCTCAATTATCTCAACCAAATCTCTTTCTGGATTGACACCTGCAATAACCAAACCTTTTTTCTCTAAGGTTTTTCGGAAAGTATTATTTAATTCATGGCGATGACGGTGACGCTCAAAAATATATCTTTGTCCTCCATATGCCTTGAAACTTTTGGTGTCTTTTTTAAGTTTACATTTATAAGCACCCAATCTCATTGTTCCACCATAGCTTTTTTCCCTCAAAAGTGCTTTTTGCTCTGGTATCACATCTATTACAGGATATTTAGTTGTTTTTGAAAACTCAGTGGAGTTCGCATTTTTAAAACCGCAAACATTTCTGGCAAATTCAACTACCGCCAATTGCATTCCCAAACAAAGCCCTAAAAAGGGAATTTTATTTTTTCTAACAAACTCAATTGCTTTTATTTTTCCTTCCGTTCCTCTATTTCCAAAACCGCCGGGAACAATTATACCGTCGTAATTTTTAAGTTCTTTTACGGAGCCAGAAGTTCTCTTATATTTTTCTGCTGACAACCAAAAAATTTCAGGTTTCCTGCCAAAGAAATAAGCTGCGTGTTTTATCGCTTCAATTACTGAAATGTAAGAATCCATTAAAGTAAAATCTCCTGTTTTAAAATATTTCCCAACTATGCCGATTTTAATCTTTTTTTTGGCAGTCTTGATAACGTTTACTAATTTTCTCCATTCTTTTAAGCGTCGTTTTCTTGGTCTTAAACCAAATTTTTTTAAAATTTTATTTCCTAAATTTTCTACCTCATAACTAAGTGGAACTTCATAGATTGATTCAGTATCAGGGGCTGAAATAACATCTTCTTTCTGTATGTTACAGAAAATTGAGATTTTCCTTTTCCTCGGCTCATCTAAAGGAACTTCAGCTCTACCTAAAATGATGTCTGGCTGGATTCCCGCTTCATTTAAAATTTTGGCTGCTGTTTGAGTAGGTTTAGTTTTCATTTCTCCAATAGTGCTGGGAATTGGTAAATAAGAAACCAAAATAAAAATTACATCTTCAGGATTTTTTAATTTCATCATTCTGCCAGCCTCCAAAAATAACATATTCTGATATTCACCTACTGTCCCCCCAATCTCAATTAAAGTGAAATCAGCTCTATTTTTTCTGCCTGCTCTCTTAATTCTCGAAATAACCTCATTTGGAATATCAGGAACTACCTCAACACATCGACCTCCGTATTCTAAATTTCTTTCCCGTCTAATTACGGTTTGGTAAACCCTTCCCGTTGTTATATAATTATCTGTTGTTAAGATTTCATCTAAAAATCTTTCGTAATTTCCAACATCTTGGTCGCATTCCGTGCCATCATCCATAACAAAAACTTCCCCATGTTCTATGGGGTTCATTGTTCCGGCATCGACATTAATATAAGGGTCTATTTTGATAGCAGTGATTTTAAAACCCCTGGACTTCAAGATTCTTCCTATGGAGGCAGTAGCTACTCCTTTGCCGACGCCGGACATTACACCGCCGACTACAAAAATATATCGTGCCATAATTATGTCTCTTCTATAACAATTAAAGTTATTTCTGCTTCTAAATTATGCTCAAATTTAATTTTAACCGGAAACTCTCCTAAGGTTTCAATTGGTTTTTCAAGCTCAATTTGTTTCTTTTTAATATCAAAACCTATCTTTTTTAGTTTTTCGTAAATTTTTTGGGAAGTAATTGATTCAAAAAGCTGACCTTCTTCACCGACTTTAACAGGAATTGTAATTTCTTGACCATCAATACTGTTTGCTAATCCTTGAACCTTTTTTAACTCTTCTTCTGCTTTTTTTTCTTCTATTTCTTTTTGAAGTTCTAATTTTTTTAAAGCATCTTCCGTGGCCGGTTCCACCAACCCTTGAGGAATCAAAAAATTCCTGGCATAGCCATTTTTTACCTCTTTTACTTCATATTTTTTTCCTACATTCTCAACATCTTTAAGAAATATAACCCGCATAATTTTCTAAAATTTCTTTCCTAATTCCATTTAAATTAATTTACTATAAATTTTTAATTACTTCAACAGCCTTATCTAATTGAGGATCTCTTCCTTCATCATAATCTTCACTACTCATTTCTACTCTAATATCAGGTTCCAAGCCGCTCCCTGTAATAAGTTGTCCTTTGGGAGTAAGCCATTTTGCAATTGTAATTTTCAAACTTGAACCTCCTCTTAAATCCTCCAATTCTTGAACCGACCCTTTACCAAAAGACTTCTTTCCGATTAATAATATATCACGATTATCTCTTAAAGCTCCAGCTAAAATCTCAGAACCAGAAGCTGAACCCTCGTTTATCAAAATCACAATCTTATAATCCAAAAATGTTCCATTTCCATAGCTTTTATATTCTATCCTGTTTCCATTTCTAAAATCTTCAATAACAACAAGCTCTCCACTTTCTAAAAACCAACCTGCAATATCTTGGGCTATTACCAACAAGCCGCCAGGATTATTTCTTAAATCCAAAATTATTTTTTTTGCCGGACTATCTAATATTTCGAAACTAGCTTTTCTAAAGTCAAGAGCTGCCTTTCTGCTAAATTGATAAAGTTTTATATAAGCAATATCAACATCTTTCCCGCCGGCTTCGCCTTGCGAGGTAAGCAGTTCCCATTTTAAAGAAGGAACTTCAATTACTCCCCTTACTATTCCAACTTCTTGGGTTTCGCCCCAATCTTCCCGATAAATTGTTAAAAGGACTTCGGTTCCTCTGGGCCCTCTAATTAAACTAACCACTTCATCAATAGTTAAATCCATAGTTAGAATATCATTAACCTTTATAATCTTGTCGCCTGCTCTTAATCCTGCTTTCTGGGCAGGAGTTCCCTCTAAAGGAGCTATTACCTGTACTTGGCCTTTTCTAATACCTATTTCCATCCCAACTCCTTCAAAAACTCCTTCAACATCTTCTTTAAATTTTTTTGTATCTTCTGGAGGAAGAAAGACAGTGTAAGGGTCTTCTAAAGATTTCACCATACCGGAAATAGCCCCGTAAATGATTTTCTGGATATCAATCTTTTCTTTATCTACAAATTTCTCTTGCAATTTATGATAAGCTTCCCAAAAAAGAGAAAAATTAATGTCTTCTGGAGGACAAACATCACAAACTACCTGATTTTCTCCTGTCCAAAATCCAAGCCCAAAAACAGCGAAAATTACAATAACCAAAAAAAATAAATTCAGTTTTCTTTTATTTAAACGAATCATAGTTAACAATATTTCTTTTTACCAAAAATTAAACCAAAAGTCCACTTTACTTACTAAAGAGAATTGTTCTCTACAGACCATTTTATACATAAAGAAGTGCCCCCACTCCGAGTCGAACGGAGAACCTTTTCCTTAAAAGGGAATTGCTCTACCAGTTGAGCTATGGGGGCTTTATAATTAAATTTTATCATCTTAAAAGACGAAAATCAACTGGTGAAACAGTTGATTTTAATCCGAACTAATGTAGCGAAATTTTACAATCCGTTTTCTCGCAAGCTTCTTAATAATTCTTTTTGTTTTTTTGTAAGTTTCTTTGGGGTTTCAATAACAAATTCAACATATAGGTTTCCTCTCCCATATCCTGAAAAATGTGGAATTCCTTTTTTGGAAATTCGTAATATCTTTCCAGATTCTGTTCCGGCCGGGATTCTCAACAAAATTTTCTTGCCCTCTATTGTCAGAATCTCTATTTCATCGCCCAAAGCTGCCTGGGAAAAAGAAATAGATACCAAAGCATATAAATCGTCTCCCCTTCTTTGAAAAATTGGGTGTTTTTTAACCGAAACCCTGACGTACAAATCTCCTGACGCTCCACCTCTTTTACCAGCATTTCCTTTTCCTTCAATTTTTATTATCTGGTTCGTATCTACGCCAGCGGGTATAAAAACTTTAATATCTTCTTTACCTTTAATCCTTCCTTCTCCCCGACAAACATTACAGGGTTTTTCAGGCCTATAACCCTCGCCTCCGCATTCAGGACAAATAATGTATTTAGTAAATGTGCCAAAAAATGTCTTTCTAATTTGCTGGACTTGACCTGTTCCCCGGCAGGAAAAACATTCTTTAACTTTAGTGCCGGGTTCAGCTCCCCTTCCTTGACATCGGGGACAAACAACCACTTTTTCTAAAATTATTACCTTTTCTTTTCCTTTTAAAGTATCTTCCAATGAGATATCCATCTCAACTCTGATGTCTTTGCCTTTTTTAAGATCTCTTTTTCTGCCTGAAAAACCTGAACCAAAGATTTCTTCTAACATCTCCTCCAGACCGCCGAATCCTGATTCAAAATTAAAATCTATATCCGGTCTACCCCAACCCCACTGAAAATCAAAGCCCGGCTGACCCCCTCTCATCCCTTCAAAAACCCTTCCAAACCTGTCATATTGATTTCTTTTTTTCTTATCAGAAAGCACCTGATAAGCTTCGTTTATCTCTTTAAATTTTTTCTCATTTCCTCCTTTATCCGGGTGGTGTTTATGAGCCAACTTATAATAAGCCTTCTTTATTTCTTTAGAAGAAGCTTTTTTGGGAACACCTAAGATTTTATAATAGTCTTTCATTATAAGCGAAGCGTTCTAATATTTATTTTTCTTTGTACTCCCCCTCTTCTGCCTGAGATTCTTTTTTTTCTCCAGTTTCTTTCTTCTCTTTTGCTGCTTTGTACATTTCAGCCCCAATTTTCTGAATCACCTGAGACAACTCAGAGGTTTTATTTTTTATATCCTCTATATTATCACTTTCTTTTACCTTTTTCAAACCCTCTATTTTCTCTTCAATCTCCTTTTTAGTCTCTGGAGAAACTTTATCTCCTAAGTCTCTTAAGGTCTTTTCTGAAGTATAAATAAGATTATCGGCTAAGTTCTTAGCCTCAATTAGTTCTCTTTTTTTCTTGTCTTCTTCAGCATGTAATTCAGCTTCTTTTTTCATTTTTTCTATCTCTTCTTTTGATAAACCTATGGAACCTTCAATTCTAATTGATTGTGAACGGCTGGTAGCTTTGTCTTTTGCAGTTACAGATAAAATCCCATTAGCATCAATATCAAAAATAACTTCTATTTGAGGAAGTCCTCTTGGAGTTGGTGGAATTCCAGTCAAAATAAATTTTCCCAAAGACCTGTTATCTGTTGCCATTGGTCTTTCTCCCTGTAAAACATTTATTTCAACCGATGTTTGATTATCGGCTGCAGTTGAAAATATTTGAGTTTTTGAAGTTGGAATGGTGGTGTTTTTAGAAATCATAGCAGTACTTACTCCACCTAAAGTTTCTAACCCTAAAGATAGAGGTAAAACGTCCAACAGCAAAACACTCTTTATGTCTCCTTCAGGAGCTCTTCCTTCTTCTTTTGCTCTTAAGATTTCAGCTTCAATTGCAGCCCCTATTGCCACCACTTCTTCAGGATTGATGGCTTTATTTGGCTCTTTTTCAAAATAATTTTTAACTGCATCTCTAACAGCCGGAACTAAAGTTGTACCCCCAACCAGAACAATCTCATCAATTTCCTCTTTTTTTAATTTTGACTCTTTTAATGTTTTTTTCACTCTCTCAATTGACCTCTCAACCAAATCTCTACTCATGTTATTAAACTGGGCTCTTGTTAATTTGTAATATAAGTGTTTAGGCCCTGAAGAATCGGAAGAAATAAAAGGAAGGTTAATTTCTGTTTCCATTGTAGAAGATAATTCTATTTTGGCATTCTCTGAAGCTTCCCTTAACCTCTGCAAAGCCAGTGAATCTTTTGATAAATCTATTCCCTGTTCTTTTTTAAACTTATCTACAATCCAATTAATTATTATCTGGTCAAAATCATCTCCACCCAAATGCGCCTCTCCACCAGTGGCTACAACCTCAACTGTATCTGGAGAAACATTCAAGATAGAAACGTCAAAAGTTCCACCGCCAAAATCATAAACAACAATCATTTCTTCTTTCTTTTTTCCAAATCCATAAGCTAACGCAGCTGCCGTAGGTTCATTAATAATTCTCAGAACCTTAAAACCTGCAATTTCTCCAGCTGTCTTAGTTGTTTTTCTCTGAGAATCATCGAAATTTGCAGGACAGGTAATAACAGCAGATGTTATTTTTTGACCTAATTTTTCTTCTGCATCTAACTTTAATTTTTGTAAAATCATTGAAGAAATCTCAATTGGGGTATACCATCCGCCAGCTGGCGAATCTCCCATCTTTACTTCAACTCCTCCATCTTTTCTTGCCCTGGTCTCATAGGGTAATCTCTTAAGTTCTTTTTGAACCTCGGGGTCAGAGTGTCTTCTACCGATGAATCTTTTTACCGAATGAATTGTATTTTTGGGATTGGTAATTGCTTGTCTTTTAGCTAAAATACCGACAAGTCTTTCTCCGTTTTTTGCCAATGCTACAACAGAAGGTGTTAAAACTGAACCTTCTCTGTTTTCTACGCATTTTGGCTCACCCTCTAATATGGAAGCCATTTTTGAAATGGCTGTACCTAAATCGATACCTAATACTTTACTCATATTAAAAATTTTATTTATTAATTCTCTTCTACGTTGAATCCTATTTTTTCTTTAGTGACTTCAACTTCTTCTATCTTTCCAAACTTTTCTTCATATCTTTGTATATTATCTTGAAGCGCTTTAATCATCCGCTTTAAGTGTTCAGGACTCACAATCACTCTGGAAGCTAACATTCCTCCCGGAGGCGCATTTAAGAAAAAATCTAAAATAAATTCCTCTTTAAGATGAAAAACTTGCATTAAGTTTGAATAAACTCCTTTTAAGTCTTCGTTTCTTGCTCTAATTTTAATTTGTTTTTTTTCTTTCATAGCTTTAATTTCTTTTTAATTCTCTGACCTTTATTTTGAAACCTTCACCTTGACTTTAGCAGGCCTTAAAATCTTTCCGTGAATCTTATACCCTTTCTGTATTTCTTCCACAACTATTCCCGATTCCACATCAGATTGCTCAACCTCCTCAACTACCTCATGGAAGTTAGGGTTAAATTTCTTACCTAAAGACTCTATTTCTTCAACACCCTGGCTTTTTAAAATATCTTTAATTTGAGTTTTAATTTGTAATAATCCTTTTATATTCTTATTATCTTTTAGGTCTTTAGGTAATTTTCTTTCAGCTAATTCAAGATTGTCTAAAACCGGTAAAAATTTAAAAATCAATCCTGTATCTGCATATTTTATAATTTCTCCAATTCTTTCTAAATCCCCTTTTTTATAATTCAAAAAGTCTGCCCTTTCTCTCTGCCAACTGGCTAAATATTCAGCTTTTAATTTTTCGGTTTCTTTTAACTTTTGTTTAATTTCCTCTACAAGTCTTTTTTCTTCCTTGCCCTCTAAGGCCTTGGCGGAGGAGGGTTTTTTATCTTTTTTTTCCATAAAAATTTAATTAAATCCTTTCTAACATTTCTGTCAAAGAATTAATCAAACTAATATTTTTTTCATATGTCATCCTTTTAGGACCTAATAAAGAAACAATTCCTTCTTCCTTATCCGGAAAATGACATTTGCTTAAGATAATACTAAAATCTTTAGATTTTGTAAAAGGATTCTCTTTTCCAATATAAACTTTAATTTCTGAATTGATATCAATTCTTTTTATATCTACTTCAAATTTTTTTAAAAGCTCTGCAAAATTTGAAATAAAATCTTTTTCCTCAAACTCAGGTTCTCTTAATACTTCCTCCCATCCTTCTTTCCAGAAAAAATCCTTTTCAAAAAGATGAATAGCTGCCAAACCCGAACAGGTTGTGACTAAAAATTTCGAAAGACAAACAGTAAACTTGAGAAAATCTTTTTTTTCCTTCTCAAGAATCTCTTCTATTTGAAAAATATTTTCAAATTTTGAGAGTCCTTTTCTAAATAAATTGTCAACAAAAAACCTATAAGCTTTATCAGTTGGTACTCTTCCTGCTGAAGTATAGGGTTGGTAAAGAAAACCAGATTCAGTTAATTTTTGCATCTCATTTCTTATAGTTGCAGAACAAATACCAAAATTATATTTTTTTTCTATAAGCTGAGAACTAACAGGAAAAGCAGAGTTAATGTATTCATTAACTATCGTTCCTAATATTGATTCTTGTCTTTCGGTTGTCATAATACCAATTATTGTAATTTCATTACATATTTACCTGAGTTGATTATACCAAACCAAAATTGGCAGTCAAGACTCTCAAGTGCTAATTTATAGAAAATAAAAAAAGTCCAATAATAAAATAAAGGGCCTCTTTAGAATAGATACAAGAATTCACTATTCTCCCAATTCCTTTTTTAGTTCCTCCATAGACTCCTTAAACCTTTCTAATTCTTCAGGAGTTAATCTCATAAGGGATATTTTTAGAGATTTTATAGACTTATCAGAATAACCTTCTTCCCGAAGTTCTTCCAGAAGCTTTAACACTGATTCCTCGAAATCTTCTTTTTCTTCGTCTTTTTCTCCTTCTATCATTTCCTTCTCTATTTTCTTTCCTGTCTTTAGAACCTCTGTAAATTCTTTTAAATTTCCAAAAAATTCTTTACAATCCTCTAAATCCTTAAATTCACCGTATACATCTAAAAATTCTTCTGTCATTGCTAATCCTAATTTTCTATTCTCAGAATTAAGGCGGTGAGCATATCTATTTAACAGTTTAATTCCCTCTTCAGAAAACTTTATTTCTACTCCAAATCTTCCTCTTTTTCCAAGAGCACCAGCAATTCTCTGGAGATTACCCCGAAGTATTTGCAGTGTCTTAGGTAATCCTTCTAATTTCTCTTTAGTCATACCCGGAATTCCTTCTATTTGTTGCTCTGGTTGTTTTTTTTCAATATCACCTCTTATTTTTTCTATTGTTGGCTTCCTGTCTGTTTTCTTTGTTGTTGGTCTTTCGGATATTGGTTTATATTCAGGTATTATTTTCTCACCTCGAATAGCGCACATATTAATTATTTAAATCATGTTTATATTTATATTATGCAATCATAATATTTTTTTTATCGGATTGTCAATTTAAAAAACTTTCTTAATTAGCTTTCTTCCAAAAAATATAGTAAAATAATTCTAATGAAGAAAATTACTAAAGGAGAAAAAGTCACCTGGATAAATATTCAAAGGCCTACAAAAAAAGACCTTGATTATCTTAAAAAGAGGTTTAATATTCACCCTTTGGTTTTAGATGAGCTGATAAATCCAAGTCACAGACCAAAAGTAGAACGCCACAAAAACTATATCTTTATGATTCTTTATTACCCTGTTTATGATAAAGAAAAAAGAATAACAGCTCCTCGAGAATTAAACATTATTGCTACTAATGACGCTTTAATTACCAGTCATTACAAATCTATTCTTCCCTTAAAAACACTTTTTAAGAGCTGCAGAGCTTATGAGGAATCTAAAAAAAATTATATGGGAGAGGGACCGGGACATCTTCTTTATTATGTCCTAAGTGGTTTTTGGAAAAATTGTCTCTCTAAACTACAAAAAATAGATGAAAGAATTGATAAAATAGAAAGAGAAATTTTCAGCGGAAAAGAAAAAGAGATGGTTTTAGAAATATCTCTGGTTAAAACAGATATTATTAATTTTTGGAGAATAATCAAACCTCAAAATGAAGTTTTAGACTCTCTTTTAAAAGAAGGGGTAGATTTTTTTGGAGAAAACCTTTCTCCTTACTTTTCTGATATTTTAGGAATTTATGACCAGGTTCTTAATGGTTTGGAAAGTCATAAAGAAGCTATTTTAGCACTGGAGGATACAAACCAATCTCTGCTTTCTGCCAGAATTAATGAGATTATGAAAATTCTAACTATCTTTTCTGTAATTGTACTGCCTTTAACTCTTATTTCTTCAATTTGGGGTATGAATTTTCCAGTCTCCCTTCCTTTTACACGCAACCCTATAGGTTTTTGGGTAATTTCAGTTATCATGCTTGTTGTAATGGCAGGAATGATACTTTATTTCCGTAAAAAGAAATGGTTATAAAAAAGACTCACTCATTAAAGTGTCTTTTTTTGTTGATATAGGAACTCAATTCAGGTTAAATCTATGTCAGAAAAATCAACGAATATCATAGCTTCTCTATTACTTTTAATAATGTTTGTTTCGGCTTTCTCCAGTTATTTGGGAGATTCAACCACATTTGACGAATCGTCCCATATTCCTGCAGGTTACTCTTATTTGTCTCAAAAAGATTTCAGAATAAACCCTGAACACCCCCCTTTAATTAAAGACCTGGCTGCCTTACCTCTTTTGTTTTTAAATCTTAATTTCCCATCAGATTCAGATGCCTGGAACAAAGATGTAAATAGCCAATGGGCATTCGGTTGGGAATTATTATATAATTCTGGGAATAACCCTGAGCAGATTACATTTTGGGCACGCCTCCCGATGGTTTTTGTCCTCCTCTTTTTAGGATGGTTTTTATTTAATTGGACAAAAAAAGAGTTTGGAAAAGAAGTTGCTCTTTTAACTTTAACTTTCTTTTCCTTTTCGCCAAATTTTTTAGCCCACGGCAGATTAGTAACAACTGATGTTGGAATTACGTTGGGGGTTTTGTTAGCTACTTATTTTTGGTTAAAATTTTTAAAAAATCCATCAAAAAAGAATGTAATTTTAGCAGGTATAGTTTTTGGAATTTCAATGCTTCTTAAGTTTTCAGTAGTTCTGGTAATTCCTCTTTTTATAATAATTACCATTATTTATTCTTTATTAAAAAGAGAAAATCTTTTAAAGTACCTTTTTCTCTCTGTTTTGGTTGGGGTAATAGGAGTAATATTTGTAATTTTACCTGTTTATCAATTTCATATATTAAATTATTCCCCGGAAAGACAGCTTTCAGACACAATAACTATCCTGGAACCTTTTCCCATGAAATCCTTAAAAAACCTTTGTATCTGGATGGCAGATAAACCAATAATAAGAGCTCTTGGCCATTACTTTTTAGGTCTTTTAATGGCTATTCAAAGAACTAGTTTTGGAAATACTGTTTATTTTATGAATATGATTTCAGCTTCGGGATGGTGGTATTATTTCCCAATTGTATATGTTTTAAAAGTGCCCTTAGCATTTCATATTTTAACCTTAATTTCTCTATTATTAACAATCTTTTTTATAGACAAACCTTTTTGGATAGATACTTTCAATAGATTAAAAAACTGTATCTTAAATCATTTTACTGAATTCTCCATGACTGTCTTTTTGATAATATACTGGGCAACTTCTATCTCCGGGAACCTCAATATCGGGCTAAGACATATCTTACCTACCTTCCCCTTTACCTATGTTTTAGTCAGTTTAGGTTTAATCTCTGTAATTAAAAAAATAAAAAGACCTGTTTTTAAAAAAACAGGGATTTTAACAATTGCACTTTTACTTTCCTGGTACATCTTTTCTTCTTTAAGTTCTTACCCTTATTATCTGTCTTATTTTAATGAAATTGCTTCAGGATCTAATAATGGATACAAATACGTTGTGGACTCAAATTATGATTGGGGGCAAGATTTAAAAAGATTAGCACAATGGCTTGAAGAAAAAGGTGTCAAAAAAATAAAAGTTGATTACTTTGGAGGCGGAGACCTAAACTACTCTCTCGGTGATAAATGGGAGAGATTTAATCCTTTAGAAGGTCCTCAAAAAGGATGGTTGGCAATATCTGTTACCTTACTCCAGGGAGGTAGAGGAAATCCAACCCCTGATTTTAATCAACCGGCACTTTACTATAAATGGTTAGATAATTATGAACCTATAGCAAGGGCTGGAAAGTCAATTTTTATCTACCACATAGAATAGAATAATTATTCTTTTGCTTGTCTATATTTAAAAGGAGCCGAATTTCCAAATCTTAACTCAATATATTCTAAATCCTTTCTTTTTTCTAAAGGAATATCCTCTTCTAACACAGCTTTTAATTTCGTTAATTGCCAACCTAAGTCTTTTTTAGGATTAAAGTAAATCTCCCAATTATCTAAAGCTTCAACATTTGTTCTTTCCTCTGAAACAATTAAAAATTCTTTTGTTTGAATATTAAGATTTTCTAAGTCTGAAAAAATATCTAAAATTCCAAAAAGCAAATCTGTCTCTATAATTCTTTGCCCTAACTCTAATTCATCTTTTGAATTAGGGTTTTTTATTTTGGGCAGAGATAGATTGTTTCCTCCAATTTCCTCAAAAATTATTCCTTCTTTATCTAATGGAAAGCATTTTTGATAAGAAGATTCTGTTTCATCTTTAGTAAAAAGTTTATAATCTTTACAAAATTTTGCTACAGCTTTTCTTTCTAAAATAGTAAAGATTAAGGTTCGGGGAAGACTTCTACTTATTTTAGCTTCTGCTATCTGAGGAAAGTTACTTAAGATATCATTTTCTATTCCACCAAGGTTAGCTAAAAAAATATTTTCAGCTGGAAAAAATATTTTTTTCTTTTTAAGCTCATTTTCAGCTATTTTTATAATTTCCTCTTTTAAAATTTTTTTGTTGCCAAAAACAGTAATCTTTTCAATCTGAAAAAAATCAGAAAAAAATAAAAAATAAATGGCAAATACCAAAAAAACAAAAATAAGAAATCCTAACAAAAAAAATCTGTTCTTAATTATTGATTTTTTTCTTTTAATCCTATGTGGTTTTCTGTATCTTCTCATAAACTCCTTTTTATTCTTCTCAATTTCTCAATAAAAAATGACATCCAATATCTTTTTGAGAGGATAAAGTCTTGCGTCTTCATATATTCTTTACTACCTCCCCCAAAACCCATTTTAAATAAAGTTAATCCTGCCCAGGGGTGTTTTTTAAAAGAGGGACTATTAACACCATCTGAAATTGGGGCTATACCCCAAAAATTAAATTTTTTACATTCTCTTTTTTTAGCTTCTTTAATTGCTTCCCATAAAAGCAAATATGAAACCGGAATTTTAGGATATTTTAAGGAAGAAGCTCCGTGGTGATAAAAACCAATGTCTTGCCAAAAAATAAAAATCCCTGAAGAAACTATCTCGTTCTTATACTTTCCCAAAAATATAAATATTTCATTATCGGGTAAAAAAGATAAAAACTCATTTTTTAAATAATTCAAAGAAAAAGGCACAAATTGGTGACGCTTTTTTGTTACCCGATAGAGTTTATTAAATTCTTCAATATCTTTTATGTCTTTACTTTTTATTATTTCAATACCCTTTTCTTTTTTAGCTCGTTTTATAAGATAGCGAGTTGTTTTTCTCATCTTTTTTAAAAGCTCTTCTTCAGATATGTTTAAATCTAACTCCCAGGTTAATTCTGGATGAATATGAATTGGGGCTTCCCTAAAGCCCAACTCTTTAAAAATTTCAATATTTTTTATATTTCTTTCCCAAAGAGGCGCTATTCTAATAAAACTTGCTTTTTCTGTCTTTGCTATTTTTTTTAATTCTTCTAATAACAAAATCAATACTTGTTGCCTGTCGTTTGTTTCTTGTCGCTTTATATTTGGTCCATGAGGCAAGAATAAAAAAACACCTCTTTTAGCTGTTATCTTAATTACTAAAGCCGTACTTATTAACTCCTGTTGCCTGCTGCCTGTTGCCTGTTGTTTATATATTCCAATTCTCCAAATCTTATCCCCCATCATTTTATTAAATTCTCCCCAGTTAAAAGACTGTAAAAAACTTTTTTCTTTTACGTTTCTTAAAAAATCCTCCCATATTCTTTTGTTTCTTATTTCCTCTATTCTAAAGTCCATATTTTAATTTTGGGATAGAAGTGAATTTTTAATTTCTCTTGAAATCCTACCTTCCAAAAGAATAATATCTTCTGGTTCAGAAAAATTCTTCACCTTTTCTATAACCTCTTTTGCTTTTTCCATAAATAAAATGTCATTTTTTTTCATTCCATTTTTTATTGCTGTTTTTTTAATTTCTGAGAAACATTCTTTTGTCGTTATTATTGCTAAATTGCATGTTTTAGCAATTTTCTCACCTATTTCTTTATGAGCCCGTTTCGAGGCTTGAGCCAATTCAATCAAACAGGGCATAATGATTATTTTTCTTCCCTTCCAAAGTTTCAGATATTCTAAATGAGAAATTACGCCTCTGGGATTAGCAGAATAAGTAGAATCAATAATATTAATGCCTTTAATTCCTTTTAAAAGCTCCATCCCTCCTTGTGAGGGTTTTATTCTTTTACAAGCGCTGGCAATCTCTTCCAAATTCATTCCTAACTCCTTTGCGCAAGACACAGCTAATAAAATATTCTCAATATTTTGAACTCCCATTAGATTAACCTTAAAAAATGCTGAATCTCCATCTTTTGAAGAGATTTTAAAACTAAGGTATTCCTTATCGGCTTTTATATCTTCTGCAAAAATATCAGTTTTTTCCCTGGTTGAGCAAAATCTTATCTTCTTTAATTTAGGGTTATAATCTTTTATCTTTGACTTCTGGTTTTTTATAACCTCGTTGTTTAAATTAAATATCGCAGTCCCCTCTTCCGGTAAGCTTTCTATTAATTCATACTTTGCTCTTATAATGTTTTGCTGCGAACCAAAAGTTGCCAGATGCTGTTCATTAATACCTGTTAAGATACCAATTTTAGGCTTTACGATATTGCAAAGCAATTTTATTCCTCCCCTATTGTAAGCTCCCATCTCGGCAATAAAGATTTGCTGACTTTCATCTAAATCATCCAAAATAGAACGGGATACTCCAATTTCTGAGTTCTGATGTTCTCTGGTTTTTAGAACCCTGAATTTTTGAGATAGGATAAGAGCCAAAAATTCTTTTGTTGCTGTTTTACCGTAGCTGCCGGTAATTCCGATGGTTAATAAATTTTTGAATTTTTCTCTTTTTTTCCTGGCCCTTTGAATAACTTGATTTCTTAATAAAACAGCTAAAGGTTGAAAGACTAAAACAATTCCAGAAACAGTGAGAGGTGTTAAAATATCAAAGATTAGAAGGCGAAAAACTAAAAAGGTTCTCAGTGAAAAATAAATTAAAAAATAAAAGGTCTGGAATGAAAATGCCACAAATAACAAAAAGATTGTCTTTTTTGTAAATACTGGCTTTTTTATTTTTTTCCTCAAAAAGTCATAAAAGAATTTAGCTGTTTCCAAAGAATACAAAACCATTACTAACAAAGAAAATAATAAAGAAAAAGAGGAATAAAAGTAAATAAAGAAGGTCAAAATTATCTTTAAAATTAATAATTTGTTCAACAAAATCCCTTTCCCCTTTTCCGTTCTAAAATGGTCGATAAAGCGACCGATGTGATATTCTTTTAGCTGCCAAAGATAAAGCCAGAACAAAATTGCTTTTGTCTGTCGGAAAAACCAGAAAAAACTCAAAATAATATAAACCATAACTTAGTATTTACCCAGAAAAACAGCCTAGTTGTTATACCGGGCTTAAAAAATTTGAAATAATATTTACTAATTTTTCTGGAACTTCCAAATGAGGACTATGACCAATTTCTGGCAAAATTTCTAATTGGGAGTTATTTATTTTTTCCTTAAAAAAGTAAGCATCCTCTAATGGGACTATTTTGTCTTTTCTACCCCAAACAATCAATGTTTTTATTTTGATATTACTTAAATAAGATAATAAATCTTCATCCAAAACTTTTTTCATTGTTTCTTTCATAATTCCATTGGCTTTAACATAATCTTTGTGACGTAAAAAAATATAAAAAAGGTTTCTAGCTTTGTCTTTAAATCTTACCAAAAACTTAGGCGCAAATATCATATTACCAACTTTAGATAATAAAAAAACTATCTTTGTCTTCAGATTTGGTTCTCGTTTAATACCGGCTGTATCACACAAAATTAGGGCTTTTACTTTTTCAGGAAATTCTACTGCAAATTTTATTGCCACCCTACCTCCAAAAGAATGACCTAAAAGAAAAAATCTGTCTAATTTTTGAGATTTCATGAAATCAACAGTCCATCTTACATAGTCTGTAATACTCCAGGGTTCTTTTGGGGTTTTGCTTTTTCCAAATCCCGGAAAGTCGGGACAAATTACTTTGTAGCTTTTAGCTGACAAAAGTTTTTGAACTTTTAACCACGAGAAAGAAGAACCTCCCCAACCGTGCAGAATTAAAATAGCAGGACCTTGACCTGCCACTTTAAAATTAGTTTTTAAACTGTTAATTAAAACTATTTTTTCTTCCATAACAAAATTTAATTTTAACCAACCTTTTTGAAATTTGTATATTTCTGCAGGACTTGAGGCACTTTTATACTTCCATCTTTTTGTTGATAATTCTCTATAATTGCAATTAAAGTTCTTCCGATAGCAAAAGCTGTTCCGTTTAAGGTATGAACGAAATTCAATCGACCTGCTTTATCTTTATACCTGATATTCAATCTTCTCGCCTGAAAGTCAGTGCAATTTGAAGTTGAATGTGTCTCTCGATATCGATTCTCGGAAGGAATCCAGGACTCAATATCATATTTTGCAGCTGCCGGATCACCTAAGTCACCCGTACACATTTGAACTACTCTGTAAGGAATTTTTAAATTCTCCATAAATTTTTCTTCCAATGATAATAAAAGTTGATGTTCTTTCTTTGATTCTTCCGGACGGCAAAAGGTAAACATTTCAATTTTATCAAATTGATGTACTCTTAAAATTCCCCTGGTATCTTTTCCGTAAGACCCTGCTTCCCTTCTAAAACAAGAAGAAAAACCTACATATCTCCTGGGAAGTTCTTTTTCTTTAAAAATTTCTCCTGAATGCATGGGACCTATAATCTGTTCTGCAGTACCAATCAAATAAAGATTATCTCTTTCAATAAAATACATTTCTTCTCTCCCCCTTTCCATGTAGCCCATTCCCTGCATTATTTCAGGTTTTACAATTACAGGAGGTATAACAGGAATAAAATTTTCTTTTTTCAGCTCCTCAAAAGCAAAATTTACCAATGCAAACTCCAAAAGAACAGCTTCATTTTTCAGATAACCAAATCTTGTACCTGAAACCTTAGCTGCTCTTTTAATGTCAATTAAATTAAGCTTCCGGGAAATTTCCAAATAATCTTTAAAAGCGAAGTTAAATTTAGGCTTTTCTCCCAATTCTCTTAAAACTACATTATCTGACTCGTCTTTACCTTCGGGCACTCCTTCCTGGGGCAAATTGGGAACCTGAAGCATTAAATCATTAAACTCTGTCTCAATCTTTTTTAATTCTGGTTCTATTTTTTTAATCTTAGTCTTTAATTTTTTCGCTTTTTCAATTTCACCTCTTTCCAGTTTTTTCTTTTCCGAACGTAAACTTTCTATGTCTTTTAGATAATTTCTCCTTTTTCTGTCCAGTTCTAAAAGTGTATCAATATCAATCTTGACCTGCTTTTTTCTACAGCCTTCTTTTACCTTATCCGGATTTTGGCGAATAAATTTGATGTCTAACATGTTTATTTCTTGGGTTTCATTGTCGGGAACAATATTGCTTCCCTTAAACTATGGGAATTTGTAAGGAGGGTGACCAATCTATCTATACCCATACCAAAACCAGCGGCTGGTGGCATTCCATATTCGAGCGCTTCTAAGAAATCTTCATCCATCCTTTGGGCTTCTTTGAATCCTGCCTTGTAAAGCTTTTCTTGCTCTTTAAATCTTCTTCTCTGTTCAAGTGGGTCGTTGAGTTCTGAAAAAGCATTAAGCATCTCCCAGCCCGCAATAACTAATTGGAAATCTGCTAATTTATTTTTATATTTTTCTAAAGCTTTAGCTAAAGGTTGAAATCCTAAAGGATGGTGAATAATAAATGTCGGCTGCCAGATTTTTGCTCGGCAAACCTTTTTGAAAATTTCATCTGCAATTTCAGACTTGGGAGCTCCTTTTTGCACTTTTACTCCTAATTCTTTTGCTTTTTTAGCTAATCTCTCCGCATTTATCTCTTCTAAATTTATTTTTGTTTCCTTTTTAATAAGATGAGAAAATTCAATTCTCGGCCAGGGAGCTTTAAAATTAATCTCTCTTCCTTCGTATTTAATTTTCGGCTTCTTAAATACACTCTTTACAATATGCTCAAACATTCTCTCTGTTAATTTCATTAACTCTTTATAATCAGCGTAAGCCCAGTAAAACTCAAGCATTGTAAAATCAGGGTTATGATATCTATCAACACCTTCGTTTCTAAAACATTTTCCAATCTCATAGACCTTTTCAAATCCTCCTACTAAAAGTCGCTTTAGATAAAGTTCAAGGGCTATTCTTAAATACAAATCAATATTTAGGGCATTTAAATGAGTTTTAAAAGGCCTGGCTCTTGCTCCTCCATAAATTGGTTGTAAGATTGGGGTTTCAACTTCTAAAAATCCTTCCTTGTCTAAAAATTGCCTTATTTCTTTTATAATTTTAGAACGAATCTTAAATTTCTTTTTGACTTCTGAATTAAAAATTAAATCTAAATATCTTTTCCTATATCTTTCTTCAATCTCTTTTAAGCCGTGCCACTTTTCAGGTAGAGGCAAAAGACTCTTAGCTAACATTTTAAAGTCAGAAGCTTCAATGGTTTTTTCTCCTTTTTTTGTCTTAAACAATATCCCTTTTACTTCAATAAAATCTCCAATATCAAAATTATTCAAGAAAAACCTGTATCCTTTTTCTCCCAATCTATCTCTTTTAAAGAAGGCTTGAATTTTACCTGTGCCGTCTTCAAGATGTAAAAAGGTAGCTCCTCCATGAATTCTTAAAAGCCTGATTCTTCCTGCTAAAACTATTTCTTTTTTCTCGCTAAAAAATTTAGTGAAATTTCCTAAAGTTTCTTTTATTGTCTGGGTTCTTTTTGTTTTTAAAGGATAAGCCAAGAATCCAGCACTTTTAATTGCTTTTATTTTTTTAATCCTATTTTTTCTAATCTCCTTTTCAGCAGACATATACTTTAATTTTAGTAATTTTTTGCTATTTAGTAAATCCCGTAGAGAAATTTTGAATGGAAAATTTCTTCTACCGGGCAAAATACCAATTTAATATTTCCTTTGCTACTGGAAGTACGGCAGCTTTAATGTCTTTTACATCTTCAATCATAATAGTTAAGACAATCTCCGGGTCCTCATAAGGAGCAAAAACAGTTACCCAGTTGTGATATATACCTTCTATTGGAGTTTCAGCTGTCCCTGTTTTAGCAGCAACTGCAACAGGTAAAGAATTTAATAATGTAGCTGATGCAAGAGGGCTATTTTTTCCCGTGACAGCCTGTCGCATTCCTTCTCTGGCAATCTGAAGATTTTCGGAGTCAATAAAATTCTCTCTGATGATTTTAGGTTCTATCTCCCTCAGTACTTCCAGTGAGCCCTGTTCAGTACCAACAATCTTTTGTACAACTTGAGGTTGCATCAATTTGCCGCCATTAGCAATGGCAGCAAAAGCATTAATTACTTGTAAAGGAGTTGTCGTAAAAGCTCCCTGTCCAATAGATAAATAATAAGTATGTCCAAGCCGCCAATCTTCATCTATATCGGGTAAAATACCTTTTCCCTCACTTGGTAAATCAATACCCGTTTTTTTTCCCCAACCAAAAACTTGAAGATATTCTTTTATAGTTTGCGGTCCTAATCCTTTAATTTCAAAATCCTTATTTCCTCCTCCTATGCTGTAAAAATAGACATTGCAGGATTCGGCAATGGCTTTTCTCATATCCGTCCAACCGTGAACCTGCCAATCATGATATGTATAGATAATCTCCGGATTATATTCGTGTTCAACCTCTATTAAACCTCTACAATTAATGCTTTTTTGGGAAGAAATCACATTTTCCTGAAGGGCAGCTGAAGCAATCAAGGGTTTAATAGTAGAACCAGTTGAATATCCTATGCCTGAAATCACTCGATTAAAAAGCGGTTCATTTTCATCTTTAAAAAGTTCTTCTAAGGCTTTTTTATCTTTCTTTGAAAATAAGTTGTTATCAAAAGAAGGAATAGAAACCAAAGCCAAAACTCCTCCAGTTTTTGGATCTAAAGCCACTGCCACAGCTTTTCTACTCCCTATGCTCTGAAGTTGTTTTTCTAATTCTTCTTTAGTTTTTCTCTGTAAGTCAGAATCTAACCACAAAACCAAACTTTCTCCTGATTCGGGTAAAGCCACTATTTCTTTTGAGATTACATTTTCTAAAGCATCCCTTTCAATTTTTACTTTTCCCGGATTTTTTCTTAAAACTTCTTCGTGGTATTTTTCAATTCCGGTTATACCTACATAATCAGAAATCGAATAATATTCAGGTTCTTTTTTCCATTCCTCACTACTTATCTTTCCCACATAACCTATTAAATGAGAAAAATTATCTCCTTCTTTATAATCCCTAATTGAGTTCTGTTCTATTTTAAATCCGGGGAGCTCTCCTATTTTCGTTTCTAAAACAATTAATGTCTGGTGGTCTAAATTTTCAAAAACTACTTTATTTTCTCTAATCTTCTCCTGAAGAGTTTCATAGTTGATGTTTAAAATTTGGGAAACTTCCTTTAAAATCCTCTGTTTTTCTATTTCAGACTGAGGAAGATTATCTTTTTCACAAATTAAATTAAAGCTGGAAATATTGAAAACTAACTGTTTTAAATTTCTATCATATATCACTCCCCTCTCAGCCTGTATTTTGCTCAGGATATACCTATTTTCATTAGCTTTTGCTAAAAAATCCTCCCCTTCCACTATCTGAAGTTGAAACACTCTCCAAAAAAGAACCAATATCACTAAAACCGAAAAAAGAAAAGAACGATTAAAAATAGTTTTTAAAAGGGGAACTTCTATTTTCCTTTCAGAAACACCAATCTCTTCGCCTTTCTTTTTCGCTAAGTTATCTAAAATAACCTCGTGAGGCTCAATATCTTTTGTAAAGCGAACTTCAAATCTTCTTTTTTTAAAAAAATCATTCATAAACAAAAATCTTTATTAAATCAATGGAAAATTATTTAATATCTTCCAATATACCTCTTAAGAATTAGTTTAATAAAAAGAGAAATAGAAAGAGAAATCAAAATGTAATAACCGAGGAATTTTTCAGAAAAGATGTCTAAAAAAAATCCGCCAAAAAAAGCTGAAAAAATGCCCAGATTACTTTTTTGGTCTTCAAAGAGATTAATCAGGATAATGGTAATTAAAACGAGATTAGGTAAAAAGATAAAAAAACGAGCTAAAAAACTGGTCTGAAGCAAAGTTAGAAAATAAAAGAAAAAAAATAAAAATATAATTTTTTTTACCATCTGATTAAAACCAGTTGAGAAATTTTGACTTACTTCGTAGATAAAAGGTTTTCTGTAAAAACTCTGTCAAAATTCTCCTACTGGGTAAAGTTGGTAATAAGAAAGAGGTAATCTATTTCTCTAATATCAAAAGCAGGTTGGATTTCAGCTTCCTGAAAAGAAGCAACGTCTGATTTTTTAACTTTTTTAATTTCTCCCACTAAAAGTCCTTCGGGGAAATTTCCACCCAAAGTAGTAGTAATAATTTTATCTGTCAAATTAATTTCTTTTTCTCGTGGAATAAGTTCAAGTAAAAGATTAAAATTTCCCTTTCCTTCTGCTAAGCCGTAAATTTCTTTTTCAAAAATTTCAACATCAAAAGAGTTATCCTTTGAAGTTAAAAGTTGAATTTTTGAAGTACTTTCATAAACTTGAATAACCTTACCTACCAAAGATTTTTGTTGAGTAATTACCGGAAAACCAAAAGCTATACCGTCTTCAGATCCTTTATCTATTATTAAATAATCTCCAGCTATCTCTTTACCAATCACCTGAGAGATAATTAGTTTAAACTCTTCTTGTAATTTTAAATTTAAAGCTGTACGCAAAATCTCATTTTCTCCTCTTAATTGCTCAAGCTTTATGTTTTTGATTATTAATTCCTGATTTTCTAATTTAAGTTTTTCGTTTTCTTGCTCAAGTCTTTTCATTCTCAAAATCATTTCAAAAAAATCAGAAATTCCGCCTCCTTTCTCCCAAAGCCATTTTTGTACAGGTTCAGATAGAGAATAAAAGAAATTTTTAATTCTTTCTGAAAAAGGAGATAAATTAAAAAGAAAAAGAGAAATAATTATAAAAATTATTATTCCCACTTTCAATCTTTGAGAGTGAAGTTTACTTTGTGGGAAAAATTTTCTATTTTTTTTATTAAATATTTGGAATTGTTCTTTATCCAAAAATCTCATTAAATCATTATGACGCACAAGCTATGAAATAACAAGATTTATCTCCTCTACTTAATAAATGAGTTATTTTCACTTTTAAAAGTAATAAAAAAGGCGCTTGGGCGGCGGCTACCTACTTTTGCAGGAAACCCACTATCATCGGCCTCGGTATATTTCACTTCTGTGTTCGGGATGGGAACAGGTGGAACAATACCAGTATAGCCGCCACTCAAGCGTCTTTTTACTATTATTTTTTGCAAAATTCTCAAGGACAAATCCTCACAACTTTTTGGTCTACAAAATTTTGAAAGGCAAGAAATTATGATTTATTAGTACTGCTCGGCTCAATAGGTTACCCTACTTACACCTGCAGCCTATCAACCTCATCATCTTTGAGGAATCTAAAAGTCCTAATCTTGGGGTGGGCTTCGTGCTTAGATGCTTTCAGCGCTTATCCCTTCCCAACGTAGCTACCCAGCGATGCTCCTGGCGGAACAACTGGTACACTAGAGGTTGGTTCAGTCTGGTCCTCTCGTACTAAGACCAACTCCCCTCAAGACTCAACGCCTGCGGTAGATAGAGACCGAACTGCCTCACGGCGTTCTGAACCCAGCTCACGAACCACTTTAACGGGCGAACAGACCGACCCTTGGAAGCTTCTCCACCTCCAGGATGTGGTGAGCCGACATCGAGGTGCCGAACCGGGCCGTTGATATGGACTCGCGGGCCCGACTAGCCTGTTATCCCCGGGGTAACTTTTAGCTGATGATCTTCGGCGGTCCTACGACCAACCGTCGGTTCACTAAGTTCTGGTTTCCCAACTGCTCACAGCATTATGTTCGCAGTAAAGCCGGCTTATGGCTTTGCCCGACGCGTACGATTTCCATCCGTACTTAGCCGACCTTTAAACGCCTCCGTTACTTTTTAGGAGGCAAGTGCCCCACTTAAACTGCCCACTAAACACTGTTTCCGCCGTAAAGACGGATTAGAACTATGACTTTGAAAGGAAGGTGTTTCATTGACGACTCCATCTGGCCCGAAAACCAGACTTCAAAGTCTCCCTTCTACACTACGCATCCAAAACCAAAATCCAATATCAAGCTACAGTAAAGCTCCCGGGGTCTTTTCGTCTAGCCGCAGGTAGAAGGCATCTTCACCCTCATTGTATTTTCACCGGGCTCCTCGTTGAGACAGTCCTTCAGTCGTTACGCCCTTCATGCGGGTCGGAACTTACCCGACAAGGGATTACGCTACTTTAACACGGTTATAGTTACCGCGGACGTTCACCGGAAGCTTAACTCACTCAGCCATCCTTCGATAAACTCAGGACGACCCGCGAGCTTAACGTTCCGGCACTGGTCAGGCGTCAGCCCCTATACTTCCTTTTACAAGTTAAGCAGGGACCTGTGTTTTAGATAAACAGTCGCCAAAGGCACGTTTGCTGCGACCCATACCGTATGGTACGGGTAGGCCATCTTCCGAAGTTACGACCACTTGTTTGCCGAGTTCCTTAACGAGGTTTCACCCGTTCACCTTAGTACTCTTACACCAACCCACCTGTGTCGGTTTGCGGTACGGACCCGCCTAAGTTTTCCTTCCTTAAAACTTTTCCGGGAAGGTTGCTCATCTTCGTTATTCTGACCGAAGTCAGAACTTCCCACTCTTCATTAGAAGAAAACTTCCTCAAAGAGTAGATGTAAATCCAATAATACACGAAGACTACAAACCTTCGTCATTCTAAGGAAAAACTTTGGCGAGGGGTCGGAATATTAACCGACTGTCCATCGGGTACGCCTTTCGGCTTTCCCTTAGGTCCGCCTAACCCTTGGTTGATTGTCATTGCCAAGGAAACCTTGGGTTTTCGGTGTCAGGGGATTTCACCCTGATTGCGGTTACTCATACCAACATTCTCACTTCTCAACGCTCCACCAAACCTTACGGTTTGACTTCACTGCCCTGAGAACGCTCCTCTACCCCCTGCACCGTACGGTGCAGGGCCTTATCTTCGGTACTAAGCTTGAGTCCCGTTACATTTTTGGCGCAAAACTCCTTAGTTAGTAAGCTGTTACGCACTTTTTAAAGGATAGCTGCTTCTGAGCTCACCTCCTAACTATCTGAGGAATTTCACCTCCTTTCTCACTTAGCTTAGATTTCGGGACCTTAGATGAAGGTCTGGGTTGTTTCCCTCTTGAGCCTGGACATTAGCGCCCAAGTTCTTACTCCAGGGATTACAAAAATGGAATTCGGAGTTTGGTAGGAATACCTAGCTTGCGCCACAATATCCCTTCCAGTGCTCTACCTCCACTTTCTAATTCCCCAGGCTAGCCCCAAAGCTATTTCGAGGAGAACCAGCTATTACCAAGCTCGATTAGCGTTTCGCCTCTTACCACAGCTCATCCCAGGATTTTGCACGATCCACGGGTTCGGGCCTCCTCTCGCCTTTCGGCGAGACTCACCCTGGCCATGGCAAGCTCGCTTGGCTTCGGGTCTCGCACACTCTCTTTACCCGCCACAACTTCGCAGATGTTAGCGGGTGAACGCGCTTTTAACACTCGATTTCTCTATGCCTCCACCCCATAAGGGTTTAGACTAAGAGAGTGCACGAACTCGTTGGTGCCTGCTCCAAAAGGTACACCGTCACCGCGTCAGACGCGGCTCCGATTTTTTGTTAGCAAATGGTTTCAGGTTCTATTTCACCGGGATTACCTCCCTACTTTTCACCTTTCCCTCACGGTACGTACTAGTTCACTATCGGTGAGGTTGAGTATTTAGCCTTGGCTAGTAGTTTAGCCTGCTTCCCGCAGGGATTTCATTCCCGGGCGGTACTCAAGTATAAATATTCAGAGCATGTGATGATTTTCGCCTACTGGGCTATTACCATCTTTGGCATTCCTTTCCAGGATACTTTGGCTAATCAAATCACATTTTAGTTTAGCTCTGCCCAAAACTTTCGCTCTGGGATATATCTAACTTACAACTGCTATTTGATAACTAATTAATAGTTATTAGATAGCTCTGGGCTTTTCCCTCTTCGCTCGCCGCTACTAAGGGAATATTGCGAAACAAGATTGCTTCGCTTTTTTTTCTTTTCCTCCGCTTACTAAGATGTTTCACTTCAGCGAGTACGCTCCCTGTACCGTATGGTACGGGGTAACGCGGTTTTTAGTCGCGTTGGGTTCCCCCATTCGGAAATCCCCGGATCAAAGGTTGGTAGACACCTCCCCGAGGCTTATCGCAGTCACCCCACGTCCTTCATCGCCTCAACCTCCCAAGGCATCCACCATTCGCCGTATGTTATCTTGCCTTCCAAAATTTTATAGAACAAAACTTAAGTAAGTTTGCCCTTAAAAATTTTACAAAAAATTAAAAATATTGGCTAGTCAATAAAGACTATTGTTGAATCTCTTTTCCCTATTAAAATGTAAGGTTCTTACCAATTCTATCTATCTTATCCTTTAATCAAAAAACCGCTTTCAAGAAGCGGTTCTAGTTCTATCAAACAACAGATAACAAAATCAACCGCTTCCTGACTTAATTAATATCATTACAGCTTTGTTCATATTTTTCATTTTATCAAATCAAAAACCTTTGTCAAGCAACAAAAATTTCTAAAAAAATTAACCCCGCTTTATTTTTCCAAATTAAGAAGGTATAATGCGGGGCTAACTTAATATTTCAGGAAATTTTCCTTTTCAAATCCTCAATTAGTTGAGCTGCAGCATCTTTCCCCCCCAAACCAAAAGCTAAACCAAAAGCCAAGCTAATCATTCCCACAAATCCCATAACGAAAGTATTAACGATGTTTCTAGCCACTCCTAATTGATCTACAATCGCTAAAAAAGCAAAAATATAAATTGCCCATCTTACTGCTGTTCCTATAAATCCAACGTATCCTACACCCATCTTTTTCACGCTAGCTTTAATAATTTTTTCCAAAATATCAGTAAGGATTACAGCTACCACAAAAATTAGTATTGCTACTATTAGATTTGGGAGCCAAGCAACAATACTAGAGAGAATAACAGCGAACTCTTTAAAACCTAAAATATCAACTGAAGCTAACAAAAATACAATAACCAAAATCCATTTAAAAATTCCTCCCACAAACTCTGCCGGATTAACTTTTAATTCTGCTTTTTCCAATGCTTCTCTCCAACCTTTTCTTTCAAAAAATTTGTTAAAAGTCAATTTCTTCAGAATCTCAGCTACAAATCTTCCCAAGAAAGTTGCTAAAAACCAACCAAAAATAAAAACAATTATCGCTCCAATTAACCTCGGTAAGAATAATAAGAATCCTTGCCAGGTATCTTGTAAAGCGTTAAACGTAATCACTGACCAATCTCGAATAATCATAATAATCTTCAAAATATAATATATAGTTATTTATCGACCTTTAAACTATCAATTAACTCATTATAGCATATCGCAAAAAAGCAACGAAACTCCCTGTGGAAAACTCTGATGGTGGACCTGAGCGGACTCGAACCGCTGACCTCCGCTATGCAAAAGCGGCGTTCTAGCCAACTGAACTACAGGCCCGTTTTAAATAACCCCCCTTGTGGGCACAGAAGGAGTCGAACCTTCCACCTCTTCTTTATCAGAGAAGCGTTCTACCGCTGAACTATGTGCCCTACTTTTCCAATACAAATAATTTTTTTCTTATTGGAGTTAATCTTGAAGAAACTTCTTTTTGAAAAATTACTTTTAGTTTCAAATTTTTAAAAATATTCCCCCACTCTTTTTCTCTTTTAAAAGTAGTTTTATCTCTATTATGAAATAACTTATCAAATGAAAATCCGTGAAGTTTACAAAAAAACGATGAAATAATTCCTTCTGGTAAATCTTCGTAAATAAAAATTTTATCTTTTGTAACCCTTTTAGCTTCTTTTAAAAGAACTATAGGATCTTGACTGTGGTGTAAAACATAGGCTATTAGTACGGCATCAAAATTATTACCGGAGAAAGGAAGCGATTTTCCATTAATTATCTTAAAAGGTATGGGAAATATCCTTCTATCTAAAATATCAACTCCCACAATCTCTGCCTGAAAAAAATTTTGAAAAACCTTCGTTATTATCGCGGGACCACAACCCAAATCAAGTATTTTAGAACCACTTTTGATAAAATCTTTACACTCCTTACACATCCTTTGACCGGCTTTTTCATAAATTTTAGAAAAAATCAGATACCACATCATTAAAAACTTACTTAATCCACTCTCAAAACGAGAGTTTTTACAATTATATTTGGTAAAGCCATATAGTTAAATTTTAGGCTAAATTTTAACCTTTGACAAGTTAATTTTCGCCAAAATTAAAAAGCCCTTATTAAGACTTAAAAGTGAAACAACTCATTTTCTATAATTTCTCTATAAAGGCAAATACTGGATTACTCCAATTCTTTTTCTATGTCTTTAATTTCTTTCCTAATAGATTCTTTAGAAATATTAAGGGCCTCCTGTAATTTATTTCGAACTTCCTTCTCTTTTTTAGTTAAACCGGGTTTTTTATCAAGGTATTCAATTTGCTCTTGGATTTTTTCTTGTAAAATTCGGAAGGCCATGGTAACGCTTCTAGTTACTTCTTTAGTTTCTCTTCTTAGCCGTCTTCGCCAAAGAGAAATTCTGTACCAAGTATAAAAGATAATCCCGATTAAAACTGCTATGAGAATTACTAAAGTGATCATGATACTTAAATAATCTATTGCTATTTTACCAAATCTTAAAAAAGGATACAAACCCACCCAAAAACTAATCCTTTGGGACGGCAGACTTAAAGCTCCTCGTTTATCCCGGACTTCAGTCCAGACCTCATAATCTCCTTTCTCTAAAGCTAGAGAAACAAACGACCATTCCCCTTTTTCATTAGCTTTTACTTCACTCACCACTGCTTCTTTTATCGTCTCTTGGATAAAAATTCTAACTATAACTCCAGGCAAACTTTTTCCTTCCAAATTTAAAGTTTGGCCCGGAGTCAGACTCATTGGGAACTTTGTAATAACAGGGCTTTCAATGGGCAATATTTCAATTTCTGTTGAGGCCGAACTGAAATTTCCAGCCATATCATATATCTTGATTTTAATCAAATGCCTACCTGGAGTCTGAGGCGCTATTTGATAAGGTTCTTTTAAATCTGCTTTTGTTATTGTTGCGGTTGTCATTACTGGTTTATCCTCATCTATTGTCATTTTGTAATATTCAACTCCTGAAACAGAGTCAGTGGTTTTAAAATATAAAACAGGGCTGGGATTGGTAGTATCGCCACTATCATCAATTTTTATTTCAAAAGATTTTGGGGGGTTAGTGTCAATTAAGACTTTTCGATGCAAAATTTCACCCCAGCCATATTGATTTTTAAATCTGACATGAAAATACCAAGCTCCGTCTGCTAAGTCTCTGACTTTTTTTTCTGAAATTTGAGAAGTGTAAAGTATGGTTGGAGTAGAGACAGGCTGATAGTCAATTAATAATTTTACTTCACTAACATCAACAGGCACTTTCCATAAAAATTCTGGATCATTATTTGAATACCACTTATTAGGGTCAGAATGAGTGGGAGAAGAAACAATTGGAGCAACCGGGACTCCAATAGTAGGCGGGGGCATATATTCTTCATCAGTCGGCGGAGTAACAATTTCTGATTTTATGGCATATACACCATTGTTCATGCTACCCAAGATATTTGTTCCTTTACCGTCCCCTGCCAGAACCGAACCAGAAGAGAAAGTTACTTGGGATAAAGCACTGGCTTTAGTCTTAAAAGTGATGGTAATTATAGTTCCTGAGGTTCCAGTAAAATTACTGGGTGTTCCTCCGCCAAAGACTATATTTCCTGCAGAGTTAGAAAAAGCAGGTTCAGTGGTCCAGAGACTAAAGATTGAACCATTTTTTGAAAGACTAATGACTTGAAGTTCATTTGGATTGAAAGTCAAGATTCCCTCAGCAGCATTAATAGCTGTTACCCCGCTATCTACTTTAACTTTTACAGAAAAAACACTGTCAACATTATAAGTGCCGCTGGCAGGAGACAAATACAAAGAAACCGATGAACCTGCCTGAATCATTGCGGGAAGCATTCCAAAAACCACTAACATACAGCAAAGCATTACTAATCTCCCTGATAGGTATGAATCACTGCTAATACTTTTGTAGTATTTAGTGTTCATATTCATTATGATTAGCGGGTCTAGCGGGCCTTCTTAGGAGCCGCCAAATTATTATTCCCATCCCCACCAGAACCAAAATTATTACCCAATAAGGAAATGGTTTTTTCGCAGGTATATACTCAGCAATTCTTTCATTACCAGCTTTATCAACTGCTTTTACTTTTATTGTACTCTGCAGACTCTGGTCTTTCAATAAGCAAGGGCTTTGAGTTATTATCCAATCTCCTTTCCCCTCTTTAATTTCATAATGGTCAATGCCGGTTTGTTTGTCAGTAGTAGAAAAAATGATAAAATATTTACCTTCAAAAACTGCAGGGTCCTGGTGAATTTTTATTTCAAACAGCTCAGGGGACGTAATATCCTTTTTAATTTCTTCCTGCCACTCGTCTTTAGAAACTTCCAGCTTCTCAGATAAAACAGTTAAAGCAGCTCCTTTGGTACCAAGCTTGGCTGGTGTGCCAAATCCATCATTGAGTAAAACTTGGGAATTCTCTAAAAATTCAATTTTGCCAGAGCTTGACATTAATGCTTGAGGTGTTTCTTTTACTTTGAATATGATTCTTCCAAGCAAATTGCTCTCGCCCGGATCTCCTGGCAGTTTCCCGCAATAACCTCCTGGAATTCCTCCAGTAAAAGAAATTAACCCTGTTTCCTGAGAAATTGAAGGGGGAGAAACCCAAAAGATTAAAATGGAATTGCCTAGACTAAAATCAACTGCCTCTAAAATATTCAGGGGAAAGCTCAAATTAGCTTCAACAGTATTAATACACTCACCCTCTGTATCTATTCTGGCTTCTATTATAAAAGTATCGTCTTGATAGTATTCACCTTTAGCTGGTTCTAAATATAACACAGTTGCCTGGGAATAATTAAAATCTAAAAACGAAAAAATAAAAACAAAAACTAAAAACAATAAGATTCTAAATTCTAATTTTTCAAACCTTTTAAATTGTTTAAAGCTTATAATTTGAAACATTGAATATTGTTTAGGATGACGAGCTATCCTGTCCAATAGTACAACATTATTGAAAAATCCGGTAAATCTACTATCCCATTCATATTTTGGTCAACACCAGCATTTTCCCTGCCCCACCAATAAAGCAAAACTGAAAAATCAACTAAATTTACTTTTCCATCTTTGTTTAAATCAGCCCCTGGGCAAATGGGATTTAATTCAAGGGGCACTGCTTTGCCAATGTAAAAAGTTAAAACTTGACCAAAACCGCTCTTCTCTTCCGGAGTAATTTGAGATTGAGCTTTACTGGTATGGGAACCTTGTTCCAAGAATTGAGTGTTAAATGCCGAAAGCCAAACGCCAATTTCATCAGATTCAACTTTTTCAATGGTCTCTTCGGATAAAACATGGACATCTACCTGCGCATTCGGCACGGTCTGACCGAAAATGTTTAAAATTTCCCCTCTATTTAAACTATTTTTATCAATATTAATAGTCGGGGGTAAAAAAATACCAGAAACAGTAGTGATAGTATTAGCAGTAACTCTAAAAGTTAAAGTATAAGTGATGGATTTTATTTTATTTTTATCTATTGCCCAAACACTAAAACTCCAAACACCAGGAGTAATATCTTCAATTTCTGCTTTAAAATTTGCTTTGGAATCAGCTTTCACTGTTTTTGCTAATTTTCCGTCGCTTAAAACATGAACATCAGAATCAGGGTAAGCTCTTCCGTTAAGAATAACTTTAGTTGGAACAGTGGGGGGAACATAACCTCCACCTCCTCCACCTCCTCCTACTCCTCCGTTGATGCCATTTTCGCCATTATCAGAAGGCGCATCACCTAAAAGAGCAAAATCACTAAATTGTTGAGTAGTTGCTGTAATTTTATTTAAACTGACATCAACAGCGCTATCGCTTAAAGCAACCCATTCTGAACCATTCCAACGATAAGCTGTTAAAGTGCTTTCATCAATCCCGCTAATGTCAGAATCAATATAAGAAAAAGTTAGGGTAGCGGCTTTATCAAAAGAAGAAACTGTACTGTTGTCAGATGTTTTTTTAAATGAAATATTATAGAAAATATTAGCTCCCAATTTCCCACTCGGTAAAGGTTGGTCAGTTGTAACTGTCTCTTTAGCGGCAGAATACATAGTAAGCTCTACTTTTTCGCCCGAACTTAAAAAATCTGCGGGCAGGCTTATATCAAAACTTGAACCGTTAGGATTTAACAAATCTTCTGTAAAAGGCTGGGTAGTGTCAATCTGGTGAGTCTCTTTGGTATAAGCTATGCTAATCGTAGTTGTAATGCTGGCTGCTTGAACCCAAATATTATAAAAAGCAAAAACTAATCCTCCTAAAAGAATTAATCCAAAAATTAAAATTGTTGAAGAATTTTTTCTCATCGCTTATCTTTTCATTATCTATTTTGTTTATTTTTTCTTCACCCCAATCTGAAAAGCAAAATTCTTCCTCAAGAAAGCAATGATTATGGCTACTAGCGCTATGCCTGAAACAATCCAAGTCCAGGGAGAATATATTGTCCAAAAAGAGGAAATCCTGTAAGTTATTGCCTGCCAAGCGTTGGCCGGAATTACGCTGAAATAAAGCTTAGTGGCAACTGCTATTCCAACAGTAGCGCCGGGTCCAGCCTTAACAACTGGATGAACTTCCAAATAGGCAAAATAATCCCCGGGTTTAGTTTTCATCGGCAAAGTTAATTTCACTACTACCCTCTGAGATTGTTTTGGTTCTAAATAAAATAAAGAGGGGCTAAAACTAAACCATTCTTTACTGGGTCTTTGCTGAGGTTGCTGAGAATGATAAGCGATTTCCATTTCATAATCAGCAGGCTCGTCTCCTGTATTTGAAACTCCCAAGGATGGAAACTCATAAATTCCGCCCGGTTTTAAGGGTTCATCAATTTTAATTGTGCCTGTGCCTATTCCCACACCAGCTTTGGCAGAAACTATCAAAGGAAAAATTAAAACCGCTATCAAAAAAAGAATAATAAATTTTTGCATATTTATTTTTGACCGACTTTTGCTTAGACAATTGCTTTTAAGATGCCTCAACTGCTTGAATGGTTACTGTAATGGTCTTTTCTTCATTGTCGGTTGAGCTCGTCGGAACATTAATCTTTAGGTCAATATCTAGGGTTCCACTTACAGCCACGCTGGATGAAGCAGTTTCGTATTCATTAACAGTATCAAGAATCTGCCAGGTTTCATCTGTAGTAGTTGCAAAGCTATGGACAAATACATCTGAACCAGCCGTAATGCCTACTGTCCAGGGTGCGCCGCCGCTGGCGCCTGAAGTTTTAATATTTATCTGCTCAGCGATATTGCCAGTATTGGTCACTGTCTGAGTATCATCTACGCCAGTAGATGTAGTATCCTGACTGCCGCTCTCAGCCACAGTGCCATAGGCAACGTCTCCATCTGATACTGTTAAAGCAATGCTTTTTGCCGTAACCGTACAACTAACTGTTCCGGTATCTGCTGCTCGTACCGTTAATCCTGTCACTATACAAATCATTCCTAAAATACAAATAGTAGCAATTAGTGATTTCATAGAGTTTTATTTTATAACTCGTTAATCATTTATTATGACTTAATTTCTAACCCGACCTTTGCCAAAAATTATTAGTTATCCACATATTTTTTAGCCGTCTTTATTATAACGTCAAGGAGTAGAAACAACAATGATATTATTTATTGCGCTTGTTCCGCCAGAAAAGTTACAGTAACAGTCTTTTCTACATCATCAGTTGAGGCAGTTGGAACAGTAATTTTTAAGTCAAAATCTAAAGTTCCATTCACAGCCACGCTGGATGAAGCAATTTCGTAAGTACCAACCACGTCAAGAATCTGCCAGGTTTCAGCTGTAGTGGTTGCAAAGCTGTGGACAAATATATCGGTACCAGCTGTACTGCCTACTGTCCAGTCTGTGCCACCGATGGCATTAGAAGTTTTAATACTTATTTTTTCAGCAACATTACCATTATTTTTAACTGTTTGAGTATCATCTACACCAGAAGCTGTGGTATCCTGACTATTGCCTTCGCCCACAATGCCGTAAGCAACGTCACCATCAGTAGTTATGGTAATGGAAATTGAAACTGCTTGGATTGTAATCTGACCCGGTGAATAATCGCTTACGTCCGGATTAACGCCATCGTTGGTTATTCCGTATACATAATAATCGCCCGGCGTCATTTCTGTTGTATCCCACGCGCAGGTGACATTAGTGCCTTCAGCCGCTGTAGCGCAGGGACCGGTAATGGCGATTCCGTCTAAACCGGTGTTATTGGTGTCGTAATAAAAAGCCGCGGTTACGTCGTCATCAGTATCAGATAAAGTGTAAGTAATGTTGTACGATTGGCCGACTGTCACTGTATCGTCAACACCGTCCGGCTGGGAAACAGTAAGAGTGGGCGTCTCGTTGGCAGCAGCTGTTACGTCAAGACTAGTATTATCAAACCATGCCAAACATTCATTAGAAGCAAGAACGCCTCCTCTAACATCGGCGTAAAACCGAATATTATATGTACCCGTATCAGTAAAATATGAGGAAACATCTTCACTACTAACAGGTGTCCACTCTGTAGCGCCGTTAAAAGCGGGTATAGTTATATCTGACCAAATCACATCCCAAACACCCGGAGTTGTTGGCTTTTCAATCTCTACTCGGATATTATTTGCTTTACAGTCCAAGACAACGCTTCGTTTACTCCAATAAAGACTTAAAAGGACCGTATCCGTAGAATTAATATCTGTGCCAATAGTCTGCTCAGCATCACCAGTACTTTTACAGTTTCTTTCAACACAGGATGTTTCAATAGAACCAGCAGTATCCTGATAATATGTATCGTCGTAGGCTGTTGTTGTTAATGTCCAACCCGTTGTTCCACCGTCAAAGCTAGGATTGTTTAAATACTCAGCTGGATTAGCTTGTACATTTATATCCGGGGTTAAAAAAATCCAACTAATCGCCAATGAAAAAATAATAAGTATTACCAAGAAATTCCTCAAATTGTTTTGAATAAATTTTGCCATCTTTTTTTATTTTATCAGATTTCAGCAAAGAAAAAATATAGAAAATTAAAAATACATTTTTATTTTTTCCGTCTTATTATTCTACAATATTTTAGCAAAAATAAAAAATCCTCAAACACAAAAAAGCGCAAATTAAAGTTGCGCTCTTTTGTTTTAGTTTCTTAGAGTTGTCCCGAATAGTCAATCTTTTGGGAACTTCGACCAACTCCCTTAGAATTAAAATCCAAATTTCAGACTTCAATTCTAGCCGACACTAAAAAATAAAATGTGGTGATCCACGGACAGCTTCCGCTACCCGTGCCTTGTTACGACTTCGCCCTTCTCACTGAACCTAGCTTCGTCCACGTCAGACGCAGACTTCAGCTATTCCCAGCTCGCTTGGCGTGACGGGCGGTGAGTACAAGGCCCAGGGACGTATTCATCGCCACATGGCTGATTGGCGATTACTAGCGATTCCAGCTTCATGGGGTCGAGTTGCAGACCCCAATCCGGACTAAGATCAGGTTTGTTGGGATTGGCTCCGGATTTCTCCTTGGCAACCCATTGTCCTAACCATTGTATCATGTGTGCAGCCCAGGACATCAAAAGGCCATGCGGATTTGGCGTCATCCTCACCTTCCTCCGTATTGTCTACGGCAGTCCCCTATGACACGTAAAACATAGGGTAAGGGTTGCGCAGGTTTCCCCATTTAAGGGAGCATCTCAAGACACCTGCTGACGACAACCATGCAGCACCTGGACTAGTGTCCTTGTGGGTAGATCCTCCTTTCGGAAGATTTTCACTAGTCTGTCAAGTCCTGGTAAGGTTCCTCGTTTGTTATCGAATTAAGCCACATGATCCACCGCTTGTGTGAGCCCCCGTCTATTCCTTTGAGTTTTAGTCTTGCGACCGTAATTCCCAGGCGGGACACTTAACGCGTTAGCTTCGCCACCTGTAGGGTCGACACTACAGATAGCCAGTGTCCATCGTTTAGGGCCAGGAATACAAGGGTATCTAATCCTTTTCTCTCCCCTGGCTTTCGTCCCTCAGCGTCAGGGCCGCCCCAGTTGAATGCCTTCGCTTTTGGTGTTCCACTCGATATCAACGGATTTCACCCCTACACCGAGTGTTCCATCAACCTCTAACGCCCTCTAGTCTGACAGTTTCTAACGCCTTCCTTAAGTTGAGCTCAAGGTATTTAACGTCAAACTTATCAAACCGCCTACGGACCCTTTACGCCCAATAAATCCGGATAACGCTCGGGGATTCTGTATTACCGCGGCTGCTGGCACAGAATTTGCATCCCCTTATTCATGAAGTACCGTCACCACGTCAAACGTGGTTCTCCCCCCATAAAAGCAGTTTACAACCCGAAGGCCTTCTTCCTGCACGCGGCGTCGCTGGTTCAAGGTTTCCCCCATTGACCAATATTCTCGACTGCTGCCTCCCGTAGGAGTATGGCCCGTGTCTCAGTGCCATTGTTGGCGGTCAAGCTCTCACCCCGCCTACCCGTCATAGCCTTGGTAAACCATTACTCTACCAACAAGCTGATAGGCCGCAGGCCAATCCTAGAACGGTTGGATTACTCCTTCCGTTTATTCATTCTCTCTTTTGAAAAAATGAAACTATCGGGAATTAGTCCGCCTTTCGACGGATTATGCCCGTTTCTAGGGTTTGTTACCTACGTGTTACTAACCCGTTCGCCACTAACCAATGCAGAGCATTGGTCCGTTCGACTTGCATGCCTTATCCACGCCGCCAGCGTTCATCCTGGACCAGGATCAAATCCTCAATGAAAATGTTAGAATTGTTAGATTTGATAGGTTGACCTTCTGTCTTTGTTAGAATGAATATTCCAACATAGCGAAGCGATCAAACATTCCAACAATTCAAACAATTAATAGTCGGGACAACTCTAAAAAACCTATTATTTAATTTTAAAGTACTTCCAATTGCCTTTATATTTTATATCCTTAAAACAATACTGTCAAGAATTTTATAAGCCGGGAGAGGGATTCGAACCCGTCGCCCTATGGTTTACAAAACCATTGCTCTACCACTGAGCTATCCCGGCTTGAGGTTATAAATAAAAAGATTATCTTTTTGTGGCTTTTTTTATCTCATCCCAGTAATTATCATCTTCTCTAATTTTTTTTCTCTGACTATTCTCTCTCAACTTCTTAAGCCAGTTAGAGGTTTTCTTGTCTGTCTTAAGAGACAGAATTCTAACTTTTGTTAAAATCTCTTGCAAAGATTTCTCGTAAGAGAAATTTTTAAAGGGATTTAGCTTTCTAATTTTCTCTATTAATATCGGTGTTAAGCTTTCTTTTTTTACTGCTGTTTCTGGGAGAGTAGATAAGACCGGAATTTTCCTAACTATAATTATTCCCAATCCAATAGAGCTGCCAAATAAAATAATTTCAAAAATTGTTTTATAACTCATATCTAGTAAACCTTTTTAGTATAATATTTTCACCGAACTTGGCAATGTACTCATCAATTAATTCATTAACCGTTTTTGTTTGGTCTTTTATCCATTCTTGTTCAAGAAGAGGATTTTCTCCATCAGATGGTGAGGCTGCAATTTGAAGACATAGTTCATGAGCTAATTCGTGAAAATCTTTCGAGCGGGCAACAAAATCTGACTCACATTGAAGTTCAATAAGCACACCTACTTTCATCCCAGAATGAATATAACTGTTGATTATTCCTTCTTTTGTTTCTCTGTTTAATCTCTTTTGAGCGAAATCCTGACCTCGCTTTCTTAAAATCTCCTTAGCCTTTCCTATATCCCCCTCTGCTTCTTCTAAGGCTTTTTTACATTCTGTTATAGAAACCCCTGTTTTGTTTCGAAGTTTTTTGATTTGTTCAATGGAAATCATAAGTTTTTCTTGCTTACTTCTTGTCTTGCTTTTAATATAACATCTTTTACTTTTTCTAATATATATTTCACCGAGCTTACGGCATCATCATTAGCTGGAATTGGGTAATCAGCTAAAGTCGGGTCTGTATTACTGTCTGAAATAGCAATAATCTTTATATTTTTCTTTATTGCTTCTTTTACAACTAAATTGTCTTTTTCCATACTTAAAATAAGGATAGCGTCAGGTAAATCTTCCATATCTTTTATTCCACCGAATTTTCTTTCAAAATTTTTTAATTCTAAATCAATTTTAGCTCTTTCTCTTTTTGTATATTTTTCCAATTCCCCCTTAGCTCTTTTGTCTTCCAGTTCCTTAAAATGATTAATTCTTTTTTTTATTACCTCAAAGTTAGTAAATGTCCCGCCTAACCACCTTTCACTGACGTATAGAAGACCGCATTCTTTAGCAAAATTTTTCACCAAATCTTTAATTTGAATTTTTGTTCCCACCACTAATAAGGCTTTGTTTTCAGAGATTAAATTTTCTATAAACTTTAAAGCTTTCTCAAGCTTTTCTTTTGTTTCCTTTAAATCGATAATGTGAATACCATTTCTAACTCCATATAAATAAGGTCCCATTTTAGGATGGAGTTTTGAGCTTTTATGGCCGAAATGCACGCCTGCCTTAGCCATTTCTTCAGTATTAATACCGAAATCAATTTTTTCTTTTTCTTTTCCTGTCATTTTAAACTAATTTTTAATATATCATTTTAGTATGTTTTTGCAAGTTTTTCTACGGAGTTGATTTTTGATAAATATCTGCTAATATAGAATATTCATAATATATATCATAAAATTATGAAAAAAAACATTCATCCGAAATATTATCCTAAAGCCCATGTTAGGTGCGCCTGCGGAAATACTTTTACAGTAGGTTCTACTAAAGAATTTATTGAAACAGAAATTTGCTCAAAATGTCATCCTTTTTATACTGGAAAAGAGAAGGTTTTAGGTACTGTAGGTCAGGTCCAAAAGTTTAGAAAAAGATTAGCAAAAAAGAAAAATGCAGCAAGAAATAGCAAATAATAAAAAGAAGGAATCAATTATAGTAGAAATTCGAGCAGGAACAGGCGGAGAAGAGGCTGCTTTGTTTGCAGCAGATTTATTTAAAATGTACTCAAGATATGCTCAAAGCCAGGGTTGGAAACAAAGGACATTAGACTCTCATTTTACTGACCTGGGTGGTTTAAAGCAAATTGCATTTGAGTTAAAAAACGGAGATGTCCTTTCTGAGATGAAATACGAAGGCGGCGTCCATCGAGTCCAAAGAATCCCTAAAACTGAAAAATCAGGAAGAATCCATACATCAACAGCTACGGTAGCTGTTTTATTAAAACCCAAAAAGACTGAAATAAATATAAAACCTGAAGATTTAAAAATTGATGTCTACCGCGCTTCAGGTCCTGGAGGTCAGTATGTAAACAAAAGAGAAACCGCAGTAAGAGTTACTCATTTACCAACCGGAATTACTACTACTTCTCAGGCCGAGAGAAATCAACTTCAAAACAAAGAAAATGCAATGACAATATTAAAAGCTAAGCTTTTAGAAAGAAAAGAAGTGGAGGAATTAGAAAAGTTTGGCAAAAAAAGAAGGTCTCAAATTGGCTGGGCAAAAAGAGTAGAAAAAATCAGAACATATAATTTCCCTCAAAATAGAATAACCGATCACCGCATTAAAAAGAGCTGGCACAATATTGAAAAAATTATGGGAGGAAAATTATATCCTGTTATTAAAGTTTTAAGAAAAAAACTTCAATAAAATATACAAGAGAATATCATTTATTTATTGTTGTTCTCAAAAACTCCTTTATCAATGTATTCTTGAAATTCGGCAGCATAATCCATAATGCCCGAGCGGTGTATTCCATCTTTACCTGTCCAACCATATATATAAGCCCTCCCTCCTGCATTAATACATCTTGAAGTCATCCTATTTGTACCGCACAAATAGGCGGTAGCAGCTCCAATTTCATCATAGGCTTTTTGAGAGTCAGCTCCCCAGTCAGCAAGATAGAGGCCGGCCGCTAAAAAAGCATCTTGAATTCTCCAGGGATTAGCAGGTACATTTCCTGTAATTTGTTCAACTCTTTTTTTATATCCCCTTTCCTGATTGTTGGGATTTAGCCAGGTATAAGGCATAAACTGAGCAGGACCCATTGCTCCTCCCATCTGAATCTTTCCCCCGCCTACCCAACAGGAAACAGGAACACTCTCTGGATCAAGTCCTAATTCTTTAGTAATCTCTAAAAAGGATTCATGCTGACTTTTTGACATCACCCTTGTCCAGGAAACATCGGGATATTTACAAGAAGGACAATTGCATTGACCAACATTTTGACCGATACGTGATTCAATTTGTAAAAGTCCAAGTAAAAAAGCAGGGCGGACTCCGGTTATACTCTCTACGTATTTTGCTAAAGAATAAGCATCTTCCACGGTTGGAGCTTCAGACTCTGGTATCTGAGCTAATTTAAAAATTCTGTTTCTGATTTCCTGGGCCTTTTCTTTAACTTCCTCTAAATATTTTTGGTAGGCAGCTTTTTCTCCTTTTACCTTATCTAAGAGATATTCCTGTTCTTCTTTAGTACCCTCACTTTCTTGTTGTTGGAGCTTCTGGATTAATACCTGCCTTCCCAAATCTTCTCTTTCCTGATCCAAAGATTGCTTTTGACCCTCCAAATATAGTTTTAAATCTTTTATTTCTTGTAAAAACTCCTGGTTTTTGTAATTTAATGTTTCCAGAGCCATTAAATTACTGAAAAAATCAGAAAATTTATCTTCCGAAAGTAAAATCTCAACAAGAGATTTTTGGTCTTCTTCGTAAATAGTTCTTAAGATACTAACCAAATGCTCTCCAATATCTTCAATTTTTAACGACGTTTTTTCGATGGAAGACTCTGTATCACTAACCTGGATACCAAGGTCTTTAATTATTAAATTACTCTGATAAATTTGGTTTTTTAGTTTCTGAATCTTCCTATTTAAAATATAAACCTGGTTATTATAATTTCTTTCTTTCTTTTGTGCCTCTGTAATATCTCCTTCTGCCTGAGCAATTTTTTGTTCATAATAATCTCTACATTTTTCCAATAACCTCTGACATTCAAATTGAGGATAAATTTGACATTGTTTATCAAGATTTTCCACCTGGCAAAAATCTTCTAAATCCTCCAGGGCAAAAATCTTCAGGTCAGGCAAAATAAAAACTAAAACCAAAAATACAACGAAAAATTTGTAGATATTTAATTTATGAAATTTGTAGAAATTCATTGTTAATTTCAATTAGTTTTCCCTTTTCCTTTTCCCTCGCCCTTTGTAGCTTTGGCGGAGAAAGGTTCCTTCTTCTTTTCCTCAATCTTCTTTTCCTCAATCTTCTCTTCCTCTTCCTTTTTCTCTTCCTCTTTTGGTTTTTCTTCTGCCGGTTTTTCCTCTTCAACTTTCTCTGGCGGAGAAACAGAGATTAAAATCTCTTCGGGGTCTCTTAAAACTTTTACTCCTTCTGGAAGCTGTAAATCCTTAATTAGAATATAATCATCAAAGGTTTTTAGTCTTTCTACGTTCACTTTAATCTCTTTTGGGAGTTTTTGAGGCAAAGCCCTTATTTCAATATCTGTAATATTCTTAACTAAAGTGCCTTCCAGATTTTTTACTGCCAGAGACTTTCCTTCAATAATTATGGGTACTGTTACTTCAACTTCTTCTTTGAGAGCGGGTTGATATAAATCAACGTGAATTGGTTTTCCGCTTAGAGAAGCAAACTGAATATCATAAATTAAGACCAAGAATTTTTCTTTTTGACCTTCAACATTAAGCGAAACTAAAGAACTTTCTCCTGCCTCTTTGTAGACCTTCTCAAATTCTTTTAAATTAAGTTCTAAGTTCAAATTCTTAATCTTTGACCCATACAAAACAGCAGGAAGAATCTCCTTTTCCCTCAAGTTTTTTAATACTTTTTTAGTGTCTTTTCGAATTTTAGCTGAAAGCAAAAGCATAAAATCAAGAACTTATGTTATAGATTTTTAGGGCTTCGTCTAGACTTTTACCCTCCACAGTTATCGCATATATTGCATTACACATAGATACTGCCTCCTTAAAACTTTTTTGATGAATGTTCCTTCCCGTAGCATTACCTGCTATACCAATTTGAATCTGTTCATATAATCTTTTAAGAAAGGCTTTAATATCTACCGAAGAACCCCCTGCACAAACAACTTTAGTTCTACCAGCTGCCAGAACCGCTTCCTTTAAGGCTTCTGTTACATACTCTCCATCTTTTTTGGGAGGATTAATTTTAACAAAATCTGTGCCAAGACAAGCTGCCACTCCTGTTGCTCCCGCAATTAAATGGGCATCCTTCTCATCCTTTACTGCCTTCCCTCTGGGATACATCCAAAGAACTGTTAAAAGACCGTTCTTGTGAGCTTCATATACCATTCTTGATGCTTCTCTTAACATTTCAACTTCATACTCACTACCCAGATAAACAGTGTAACCCACAGCTAATATTTTTAAACCAGAGAGCTTCTTGAATTCAATAGCTTCCTTAATATCAGTAATTTTCCCATTAAGGGGATCTCTTTGTTCAGTTTTTACAAGGTTCGTTTTAGAGTTGAGTTTTATCAAATATTGAACATCTTTATAATCAGCTCCATATTTAGCAATAAGACCTCGTTGAGTGGCTAATACTCCAATTTTAGCTTTGTTAGCTACTCTAAAAAGATGTTCTGGGTCAGCATCATCAGGATGAATTCCCTTTCCGTAGAAATCATTATTAAGGTGTTCTATCTTCTGGTCGCCAGCAAAAAGCATTAATCTACCAGAGTTCCGCGTCATATTCAAATAATTTTCAATATATTCCTTTTTCATCGTCTTTGGCACATCTAATGGAATAAGGACATCATCTTTGTTTATTTTAGGTTTTTCCGCCAATCGGCGGATTGTTTTTTTCATAGTTTTATTTATTGGTATTTATTCTAATGTTTTCTCTAATTTTTCAATAAGGTCTTTATTTCCAACATAAGTTGGAGTTCTCTGTTGTAAGGAAGTATATTTTATATCTAATATCGATTTTTTCCCATTAGAAGAGCGACCGCCGGCCTGTTCTATAATAAAAGATACAGGATTTGACTCAGATACTAATCTGAGCTTACCATCTGGTTTGCCTACTAAAGAAGGGTAAGCAAAAATTCCACCATAATGGAGAATCTGGTTTGAATCGCCAACAAAAGAACCACCGTACCTTAATTTATAACCTTTTTCTTCCACTCCTTCAACAAATTCTTTAAACTCAGGAAGCCAATCCTTTCTCAGTCCACCCATACTATACAGTTTACCTTTTTGGGGAAGTTTTATGTTCTGTTTTGTTAAAATGAATCCTTCATTCGTCAGTAAAAACTCATTAACGCCTTTCTTAGTTGCATAAACTAACGTATCGAGCGGACCATACAGCATATACATAGCAGCTATTTGATTCTTTCCTGGCGTAGGAAACTCTTTCTTGGATACCCCTATTATAGTACCAACTAAATTATTACTTTCTATATTAGAAGAACCGTCTAATGGATCGATGCTTATGTTGAAAATTCCATTTTTACTCATCTGAACAACATCTGCTTCCTCTTCAGAAATTAGAGTTTTTACTAAATTAGTTTTCCTAAGCTCTTCTATTATAAATTGATTGGCCCAATCATCAATAACCAACTGAACCTCTCCAAAAACATTCCTCATCTTTGTCTTACCTCTTCTGTAAGGAAGTTCTCTTCTTATCAATTCACACATTTTACTTATTTCAAAAATCAAAGATGCTAATTTTTTGTCTAAATTTTTTAGTAAATGTTCCTTTAACAACATAATATCTTTGTGTATTTATTTTTTTAATGCTTCGGCTTGGCTCACCATCAATCCTGAACTCATCGAAGGGTTGACCTTTTTCTTTTAGCTACTGCTAAAATTGTTGGTATTACAGAATCCGGATTCACCGAGAGAGCTTCTATTTTGTGGCTAATTAAAAATCTAGCGAAATCAGGCATAGAGGCAGCCTCACCGCAAATCCCAATATATTTTTTTCTTTTCCTGCATTCTTTAATAACCTTTGCTATCATTTTTTTAACAGCTTCATTTCTTTCATCAGCAATATGAGCTATTTTAGCGCTGTCCCTATCTATTCCCAGGGTTAATTGAGTTAAGTCGTTAGAACCTATGCTCATTCCATCAAAGATTTCCAAAAATTCTTTAGCTAAGATGACATTTGAAGGAATCTCGCACATAACAATGATTTTCAAATTACCTTTTCCTCTTTTTAATCCGTTTTTTGCCATTAAATCAATTACTTTTTTGCCTTCTTTAACTGTACGGCAGAAAGGAACCATTATCCAGATATTCTTTAAACCAAAGACCTCTCTTGCCTTTTTAATGGCCTGGCACTCCATTTCAAAAGCAGGTCTAAATTCCTTGTCATAATATCTTGAAGCTCCCCTCCACCCTAACATGGGATTAGCTTCTTTTGGTTCAAATTGTTCTCCGCCTATTAAGGCTGCATATTCATTTGTTTTAAAATCAGAAAGCCGAACAATTACTTCTTTAGGATAAAAGGCTGATGCTATCTGAGAAATTCCCTCTGCTAATTTATCAATAAAGTATCTTTTTTTATCTTTGTAGCCAACAGTTAATCTATCAATTTCAGCTTTTATTTTTCTGTTTTTTATTCTGTTTTTTATCTTCTTGTAATGATAAAGAGCTAAAGGGTGAATCCTTATTTTCTCTGCTATTATAAATTCTTCTCTGGCTAAACCCACACCGTCAGCTGGCAAAAACGAGGATTTAAATGCAATTTCTGGAGCTCCTAAATTCAATACAATTTTTACAGGCAACTTTGGGATTTTTTTCAAATTATATCTTTTGATTTTAAAAAGAATCTTTCCTGAAAATATTCTTCCCCGGGTACAATCTACGGTTACCTCTTGATTTGTTTTTAGAATATCTGTTGCTTTTTTTGTTCCAACAATACATGGAATGCCAAGCTCCCGACTTACTATTGCCGAATGACAGGTTTTACCTCCTTCATCAGTAATAATTGCTGAAGCTATCCTCATTATAGGAAGCCAATCAGGGTCAGTCATTGTTGTTACCAAAACCTCTCCTTTTTGAAATTGACCTATCTTTGAAACATTGGGAATTACTCTCACCTTTCCCTGACCAATTTTGTTACCAATAGGAATACCAGTTATAATTGGACTTTTTTTAGTCTTAATTTCATATTCCTGGTAAGTTTTTCCAATTTTTGGAGCATGGACGGTTTCAGGTCTGGATTGAACAATAAATAATTTATTTGATTTTCCATCTTTTGCCCACTCAATATCTTGAGGGTACTTATAATGGTCTTCAATCTGACAAGCCCAACGAGCCAAGGTTAATATTTCCTTGTCAGTTAAAGAAAACCTTAACTGATCTTTTTTGGAAACTGTCACTTCCTTTAATCCACCTTTTTTATTATAGATATGTTTTCTGGTTTTTCTTCCTAAATTCCTGATAATTATAGATTTATATCCTTTCTTGAGAGTGGGTTTAAAAACATAAAATTCATCGGGCGTAATCCTTCCCTTAACAATCATCTCCCCTATTCCAAAAATAGAGTTGATTAAAACTACATTTTTAAAACCCGTCTCCGTATCAAGAGTAAATATCACCCCTGAAGAAGCTAAATCTGACCTTACCATCTTTTGAACTCCTACAGATAAAGCAATTTTTAAATGCTCAAACCCTTTTTCTTCTCGATAGGAAATACCCCTGTCAGTAAACAAAGAAGCCATGCATTTTTTAATGGCTTTTAGAAGCTCCTTTTCACTCCTAACATTTAAAAAGGTTTCCATCTGTCCTGCAAAAGAAGCAGTCTTTAGGTCTTCAGCAGTTGCTGAAGACCTTACTGCAACATCTGTCTCTTTTTCACCATATTTTCGGGATAATTTTTTGTAATTTTTTAGGATTTGTTCTCTTAAGTCTTCAGGAAACCTGCCTTTTAAAATAACTTGGCGGGCAGCCTTTCCTGTTTGTTTTAAGCTATTCAAATTCTTTGGATTAAATCTCTTAAAAATATTTTTTAATTTTTTATCAATTCCGTTCTTTTTTAAAAAGTACCAATAAGCCCTAGACGTTGAAACAAAACCATCTGGAATATCTATTCCTTTCTTAGTTAGCTGAGAGAACATCTCTCCTAAAGAAGAATTTTTACCACCTACCAAAGGGGTATCTTTTTCTGAAATATCTTTTAACCAAAGGATGAATTTTTTAGCTCTTTTTCTCATTTTTTTGGATTATTTGTTTAATACGTTTTACAGACTCAGGATTGGATAGAGTAGAAAGGTCTCCGAGATTCTCAGCAATAAACAATCTTTTTAAAATCCTCCTCATAATTTTACCGCTCCTTGTCTTTGGAAGGTCTTCAACTAAATAAATCTCTTTTGGTTTAACAATAGGTCCAATTTCTTCTCTAATCTTTTTTATTAATTCTTTTTTCACTTTCTCTAAAGACATTTTTTTCTTTAAAACTACAAATACTACGGGTACTTCTCCTTTTATCTCATGCGGCACTCCCACCACTGCACATTCAACAACATTTGAATGTTTTGAAAGTATATTTTCCAACTCCCCGGTAGATATCCTATGTCCCGCTACTTTAATAATATCATCAACTCTTCCTACAATTCTAATTAAGCCGTTTTTATCTTTATAGGCAACATCTGAGGTAAAATAAATTTTATTTCCGTACTGACTCCAGTATGTTTTTTTATATTTCTTTGGATTCTTATAAATTCCTCTTAACAATCCAGGAGCAAAAGGTGGAAGCATTACTAAATTTCCTTCTTTATTTAGGGGCAAGGAGTTACCCTTCTCGTCTAAAATATCAAATCTTACTCCTGGAAAAGGTAAACCAGTAAAAGCAGGTTTGAAAGGACCGACACCCGGCAAAGAAGAAATAAGAATTCCCCCTGTTTCAGTCTGCCACCATGTATCAACTAAAGGACATCTCCCTTTTCCAACATTTTGAAAATACCAGTGCCAGGTAGCTTCATTAATTGGTTCACCAACTGAGCCTAAAATTCGTAAACTTTCAAATTTGTATTTTTTAGAAATTTTACCATTATATTTCTCAAACATTCGAATTGCGGTAGGGGCAGTATAGAAAGTTGTTACTCCATATTTTTCAATGATTTGAGCCCACCTGTGGGGCTCTGGCCAATCCGGCGCTCCTTCAAATATCAAAAAAGTAACTCCATTAAGTAAAGGCGAGTAAATCCCGTAAGTATGGCCTGTTGCCCAACCAACATCAGCCATACACCAGAAGATATCTTCATCTTTGAAATCAAACACCCATTTACCGGTAATGTAAGCTTGAACTGTATAACCTCCGGTAGTATGAAGAATTTGTAAATACTGACCGGCAGTTCCACTTTCAGTTAAAATAAATAAAGGGTCTTCTGAATCCATTGGCACTGCTTCACAATCATCACTTTCCTTCTCAACTAAATCCTGCCACCAAATATCTCTGCCCTTTTTCATTTTTACTGGATTTTTTGCTCTCTTAACTACAACAACTTTTTTCACATCTGTCTCTCTTATTCCCTCATCAGCATTTTTCTTTAAGTCGATAATCTTGCTTCTTCGGTAATAACCATCTGCTGTTATTAAAATCTTAGCTTTGGTATCTTGTAATCTTATTCTCAATGCCCTGGAGCTAAAAGCCGAAAATACAACTGAATGAACTGCTCCAATTCTGGCACAAGCTAACATTGAAATTACCACTTCGGGAATCATTGGTAAATAAATTCCTACCCTATCACCTTTTTTAACTCCTAATCTTTTCAAAGCATTGGCAAATCTATTAACTTTTCGATACAGATCGTAGTAAGTTAAAATTTTTGATTGCTCTTCTGTTGGTTCCGGCTCCCAGATTAAAGCAACTTTATTTTTTCTCTCTTCTAAATTTCTGTCTAAGGCAGTTTGAGTAATGTTTAACTTCCCACCAACAAACCATTTAAAGCAAGGAGGTTTATGTATAAAAGTTCTTTTAGGTTTTTTAAACCAAATAACTTCTTTAGCTATTTTATTCCAAAATTTAATTGGATTTTTATTAGCTTCTTTATAAATAGTTTTATCTCTTACCCAGGCTCTTTTTTTAAATTTTTTATTAGGATAGTAAAGATTACTTTTCTTTTTCATAATTTTTAATACTTATTTATTTAAAAATCATGATAATTTAGTATACCTTAATTAAAAAAGAGAATCAAAAACCCTATACCTGATGATATAGGGCAAAATCTAATAAGCTCTTGAGAACTTAGTTTAATTTTAAAGTTTTTCCCCCACAAACTTGGTAAAATCTGCTAATCTGCAAGAATATCCGTGTTCATTATCATACCAGGCTATAATTTTTATAAAATTATCTATTACCTTTGTTGAAAGGGCGTCAACAACGGCTGAAAAAGAATTTCCTATGTAATCTGAAGAAACCAAAGGAGCATCTTCTATTCCCAAAATTCCCTTTAATCTTTTTTCTTGAGAAGCTTTTTTAAAGACATTGTTTACTTCTTGAACAGTTGTCTTTTTTTCAACCTCACAAGCTAAATCAATAACAGACACGGTGGGAGTCGGTACTCTCAAAGCTATGCCATCTAATTTTCCTTCCATTTCTGGTATGACCTTACCTATTGCTTTTGCCGCCCCGGTAGTGGTGGGAACAATGTTTAAGGCGGCCGCCCTGCCTCGCCTCAAATCTTTAGTATGAGGCAAATCTAAAAGTTTCTGGTCGGTGGTATAAGAATGAATAGTGGTCATAATTCCTTTTACAATCTTGAAGTTATCGTTCAGCACCTTTACGACAGGGGCTAAACAGTTCGTGGTACAAGAAGCCATATCAATAATGTCATGGTCCTTCGGATTAAATTTATCCTCATTAACCCCTAAGATAAAAGAGGGAATTTTATCAGGATTTCTGGAGGGAGCTGAAATTATTACTTTTTTTGCCCCAGCTATCAAGTGTTTTTTTGCATCTTCATATTTCCTGAAACGGCCCGTACACTCCAAAACTATATCAATTTCTAAATCTCGCCAGGGCAATCTCCCCGGATCCTTTTCCGCCAAAACCTTTATCCTATCTCCTTCACGAACTCCATTAATTAGAAGTTCATCCTCGGTATATTTAATGGGTTTTTTATAAATCCCATAAACAGAATCGTACCTTAAAAGATAGCTCAGGGTCTTAGTATCGGTTAAATCGTTAACGGCTACCACCTTTAAGACAGATTTCTTTTCCAGAAGTTCACGGAAAACACCTCTGCCAATCCGACCAAAACCATTTATGGCAATTTTAATCATGAAACTTGAAGTGTAAGATTACTCTTTTACTCTTTTATTCTTTTATTCTTCTATTCTTCTATATTTAATAACTCAGTAATCTTTTCTTTATTGAATCCTACCACAATTTCACCATCAATTTCTATTACCGGCACTCCCATCTGTCCAGATTTTGTAATCATTTCCTCTCTTCCCTTTTCGTCTTTTGCAACATCAATCTCTTCAAACTCAACATTATGCTGTTTTAAGAATTCTTTTAAAGTTATGCAAAAAGGACAAACTGGAGTACTAAAAACACGAACTTTTGTCATATTAATTAATATCTTTAATTAAATATAGTATAAATTTATTCTTCCAACTTATTCGCAACTACCCCCGGAAGAGATAGAGGATTGACTGTATGTTTCTGAAAACCCTGTAGCTGCAGAAGTTTCAGCTAATTTCTGGAAACAAATATCTGACTCTGTCTTAAACCCACAACAAAGTAGAGTTTTTACTGCTTCAGCAGTTCTGCCACCGAAATTAAACTCACTTACTCCTTCTGGTTGACCCTGGTCATTTAAAATTAAAGCTGGTGAACCTGTTACAGGACATTGATTACTACATCCTGTAGGTGGTGGATTCTTCATACATTTTTTACATTCAGGAGTATCATTGTATTTATCTTGAACCGTAAAATCTTCTCTTGCATACTTTAGCCCTTTTGAATTATCATTTATACAAGTATTTAACTTATTCATATCTACATTAACCGCTACTAAACAATTTTCTACATCTCCTTTTTTAATATAGCAGTCAATATAGTTCCAATATTTATCTAGCTGTTCTTCTCTTAAACAAATTTGTCTTAGATTTTCTTGAGCTTCTTTATCACCGTGCATTGAAGTTATTTTGTCTCCTTGAATAGAACCCATATATTCAACTCTTATATTATTGGCTAGCGATGGAATATTTTTAACAATTTCATTTAAAATTCTCTGCATCTGGATTCCAAAAGGGCATTCACTTACGACAAAAGCTTCCAATAATGGTTTCTCTGTTTTTTTAATATCTTCACAGGTTAATTTTTCTGGCTGTTCAACTGAGGTCTCTGGCTGTTCTATCTTTTGATCCATATCAAAACCTCCAAGAAATAAAAGCTTACCATCTTTAGTAACATAAGAACTATGTTCCTCCTCCAGAACTTTTAACTTAAATTTATATAAACCATTATCCTCAACTACTTCTATTAAAGAAGCTATTACACCTTCTTCTAATAGATACTGGTTTATATAATTTATTGCTTTTTCAGCTGCTTGTTGGGGAGTTAATAAATTTCCCTCACTAACTTTGTCTTCATTATTGTTTTTATAAAAAAAATAACCTGTAATTGAAATTCCAAAAATAATAATTGCTATAATTATTAAATTTTTTAGATTTTTAGCCATATAGCGATAATACCACAAATTTTATTTTCTGTAAACCCTATTTAATTCCTTTATTAGACTATCAGCATCAATTCCATACATCTTACAGATATCTCCTATTTTTAGGTTCTCCATCTCCAATTTAGCAAAAGGACAACCCAAACATGGTAAATTATACTTTACCAAAATCTTTTCAGCTTTTGGATGTTTTAAAACATCAGCTAAAGTGGTGTTTTGGGTAATTTTATCTTTCATTAAGGCATTTAAACATCTAAATATTAAAACATTCCTGTTTGTATGCTTTTATGCTTCTATGTTTTTATGTAGCAAGCCAGCCTCCATCAACAATTATTACTGAACCTGTTATATAAGAAGAGTTCTCTGAAGCTAAAAACAAAACTGCCTTTGAAATCTCTTCCGGCCTTCCCATTCTGTGCATTGGAATCCTGGCTAATGTTCCTTCCATAGATTTGGGGTCTTGTTTTGTTGAAGCTGTCATTGGAGTATCAATAGCTCCCGGAGCTACAGCATTAACTCTAATGTTGTAAGGAGCCATTTCCAAAGCTAAAGCTTCGGTCATTGCTACTATTCCCCCTTTTGAAGCAGAATAATGAACAATATTCGGAAAACCAACTCCCATACCCCCCATTGCTATGGAGGCTACATTAACAATTACCCCTGATTTTTGCTTTACCATTTCTTTGGCACAAGCTTGGGCACATAAAAAATAACCTTTTAGATTAATTCCTAACGTTCTATCCCAATCTTCTTCTGTTAATTCCAAAAAAGGTTTAAACTGTAAGATTCCTGCATTGTTAACTAAAATATCTATTTTTCCAAAAGCTTTTATTGTCTTTTTAACCATATCCTCAACCTCTTCTTTTTTTACTACATTACACTTTACTGCTATTGCCTCTCCTCCTTGTTCTTTAATCTCTTTAACTACCTTTTGACAATCTTCAAGAGAAATATCTGAAACTACAACTTTAGCTCCTTCTTTAGCTAAAAGTAAAGCATGAGTTCTTCCCATTCCCCTTCGAGCCCCTGTAATAATTGCTACTTTATTTTTTAATTCCATCTAAACTATAACTTAATTATTTTTTAAAAAAAATGACCTTTATTAATTATATCTTTTTTAAGTAAACATTAAAAGTTTAGACCTAAAAATTAACATCTTTTTTATCTCGAGCCTTGGTTGAGTAATATTGAGTCAAAGACTTAGCTTTTTCTAATACTCTTTTTGGGATTTTTATTTTTTTGCCATAGTCACAAATTAAAGTTGTCGGCCCAGAATAATTTTTCATTTCAATTAAAACATCTTCTTTTTTAGCTAATTTTTTTATTCTGAGATTTTCTTTATGCTCTCTTCCAACAATTATTTTAATCTTGTTTTCCCAAAAATGACGGCCATACTTTAAAAGTTCAACGTCTACCCCATTGCATTTGGGATATTTTTGAAATAACTCTTTTAATCTTTTTCCAAATTCCAAATCAGTTAAAAGGCAACCTCCAGCTGGAGTAGGATACCATTTAATCTTCCATTTTTTAACTAATTTTAGTTGTTTTTTTCTGGAACGACCAGAAATATCTAAAAGCTTTTGACGATTGACCAAACCTTTTTTTTCAGGAATGGTTGACTCCAATTTCTTGGCTGAAAGGGGTCTCAATAAATAATCTTTTAGAGAAGATTCTCTTTCAATTATTCCTAAAGCAACTTTATTTTGAGAAAACGGTCTCTCCCCTAAAACCTCACCGGTAGCCACAAAATCAACTTTTTCTTTCATCATAATTTCTTTGGCTTTCTTTAACATCAAAATATGGCAATCTAAACAGGGGTTCATTGCTGAACCATAGCCATATTTTGGAGACTTGACCATCTGAAGATGTTCTTTTGAAATATCAACAACTTTCAATCTTATTCCCAGATTCTGGGCTGCTTTTTCAGCCTGTTTTGAATCAAAAAAATGACTTTTGAAAAAGAGGGCTGTGATTTTTATTCCTTGCTCCATTAAAATTTTGGCTGCCAAAATTGAATCCAAACCACCAGAAAATAAAATTAAAGCCTTAGGTTTTTTCATAGAGATTTGGAAACATTCCCTTTAACAATTATTCCCCCGCCCAAAACTTCCTCTCTTTTGTAAAAAACTACTGACTGGCCGGGAGTTATTGCTCGCTGGGATTTGTCAAAGATTAATTTGTAGCTTTTAGGTTTTAACTTTTTAGTTATTATTGCTAAAGCTGACTGATGTCGATAGCGAATTTTTGCCTTTATCTTTAAAGGAAGTTTCGGAGCTCTTCTAGAAATCCAATTAACGTTTTTTGCAATAAGCTCTCTTTTATCAAGGTCTTTTTCATTTTTAGTGACAATTAAAATATTTTTCTTTAAGTCTTTACCTGCAACATAAAATGGCCCCTGGGGAACTTTTATTCCTTTTCTCTGCCCTATGGTATAGAACCATAATCCCTGATGCTGGCCTATTATTCTTCCTTTGGTGTCAATAATGTTTCCTGGTTTTGTCTTAAGATAGTACTTTAAAAAATCATTTGTATCTTTCTCAATAAAGCAAATCTCTTGAGATTCTGAAACTCCAGAAAGTGGAAGATTAAATTCTTTTGCCATTTTTTTTACCTCGTTCTTTGTATAACCCCCAACAGGAAAAAGAATATATTTTAATTGTTTTTGATTAAGTTTCCACAAAAAATAAGACTGGTCTTTGTTTTTATCTTTTGCTTTTACTAATTTAATTCTATCTTGCCCTTTTCTAATTCTGGCGTAATGACCGGTAGTAATAAATTTTGCCCCCAGCTGACGAGCTTTTTTTAACAACAAACCAAATTTTATTTCCTTGTTACACTCAACACAGGGATTTGGGGTTTTTCCCTTTTTATATCCACTTAAAAAGCAGTGTACAATTCTCTTTTTGAACTCTTTTTCAAAATCAAAAACATAAAAAGGAATTTTTAAAGCTTTTGCTATTCTTCTTGCTCTTTCCTCCGATTTTTTTAATTTATCTCCCGGCCAAACTTTCATAAAAGCACCTATTACCTCAAAACCATCAGTCTCTTTTAAAAGAGCTGCCGCCACCGAGGAATCAACGCCTCCCGACATTGCACAGATTAGTTTTTTTGTCATAGTTTTAAAAATCCGCTAACTATTAAATCAATTGCCTCTTTTTCGGTTAGCCCCCTCATTCTTAAATAAGTTAATTCTTCCTCTGAAATTTTACCAATAGAGGCTTCATGAGTGATTTGAGCTTCCTTGTTTTGACAAACCAATTGAGGAATTAAAGAAATTTTAGCGGTTTTGCTGACTAATAATCCCTGGCAATCCAGATGACCTTTTCCGGGAGCTTTAGCAAAAATTTGGCTGACGGCTTCAATTTGACTCTTTTTTCTTCCAATCAATCTTAACCTAATAATTCCCTGGGAACCTTGACCCTCTAAAAAAATGCTGTCTTTTACTTTCGTTTTTGAGTTAAAAGAATTAATGACAAAATTTAAATTTGAAGAAGAATTTTTCCCATTGTGAATTGTTGTTTTTAATTTCAGATTCTCTGGCGGAAATAAATTTTGATAATTGTAAATTAAACGGGAATTTTTCTCTAAAGTAAACTCATAATCCAGAGAGATATTATCTTTCTCGCCCCATCTATGGATATGTTCATATTCCAAGAAAACTCCCTCTTTTAAAATAAGTTTCCCTTTGGCTTTATGAGTCCCGCAAAGATTATTTTTTTGAGCATTGCAAACCCCATTTGCTTTTACCTTAATATTTTTTTCAATGATTAATAAATTGTTTAAATCTTGAAAAATTTTAGGCGAAGCAATAGTAATACAAGTCATCAAAGGAAAATTAATTTGCTTTTTGACCCAAACAAAATATCCTTCTTTTGGTTTTTCTCCGAAAAATTTTCTTGTCCAAACAAACTTCTGCCAAGCTTCGAGACTTGGCAAAATTGTTACTTCTTTTGCCTCAAAGATATTTTTAATCTTGTGGTCAATTTGCAAAAAATGGACATTTTTTACATTTTTCATAACCATATTTTTTAATGGTTTTTATAACTTTTTTATAATCTTTACTCCGACAAATAATCTTACCATCAAGTATTACATTGGTAATATCTGGTTTTAAAAAATTTAAAATTTGACCCCAATGAGTAATCAATAAAACTGAAATATTTTTATCTATTAATTCTTTTTTTATTATTTTCGCTACTTTTTCCAATTTCTTAATATCCAAACCGGAATCAATTTCATCAAAAATTACCAATTTTGGATTTAAAGCCAAAATCTGGATTAATTCTGAAATTTTTTTCTCTCCACCAGAAAAATCCAAATTTACCTCTCTGCCTAATAATTCCCTTCCATCAGGGATTTTAAGTTCCCTTTGAGAAATTTTCTCCAATAATTGAGAAAGTTTCACTCCTTTTACTGCCGGCGGCGATTGCCAAGCTAACGCTATTCCCAATTTTACTCTTTTTTCCGGAAGAATTTTATTAATTTCTCGGCCATGAAAGAAAATTCTTCCTTGACTTATTTTATATTTTGGGTTGCCCAAAATTACTTGGGCAAGGGTCGATTTACCCGAAGCATTAGGACCTAAAAGAGCTTGAATCTCTCCTTTTTTTATTTGAAAATTTATTCCCTTTAATATCTCCTTTTCATTGCCTTTGACCCATAATTTTTCAACTTTTAATAATATATTTTTCATAATCCTATTTTTTCTTGATTAAATCTGCTAAAGTAATAGATTCTAAAGTAGAGTTTAAAACCTCCTGAACCTTTTTCCAAACATTCAGTGTTTTACAGGTCTTTTTACGAGGACAATTATATCTTTTTTCTTTCGCCAAGCACTTAACAGGAGACATTGTGCTCTCCAAAACTCTTATTATCTCTCCCACATTTATTTTTTGGGGAGAACGCTTTAAAAAATATCCCCCTTGAACGCCTTTTTTTGCCTTGACTAGGTCGGCCTTTTCTAATTTTGACATTATCTTTTCTAAATAATCAAAAGATATGTTTTCTTTTTCAGAAATTTCTCTCAAAGAACAAATCTTTTTCTCTTTTCCAAAAACACCGGCTAAATAAACCATTGCCCGCAGACCATATTGAGATTTCTTTGAAATTCTCATAGTGAAAAACCGACGATATCGGTCGGTTTTAATATATCAAAATAAAAAAGATTGTCAACACACAACTATTTTTCTTCTTTCACTTTCTCAATTGCTTCGTAAGGACAAATTGTCTTTCCACCGCATTTTTCTATCTCTTTAGAATCGATAATTTTTGATTTATTATCTTTATCCCAATCAGCACCCTCGGGGCAAACGGCAATACAGACTCCACAGCTTATACATTTTTCTTTATTAACTTTAAATTTTAAAGACATATTTATGAATTTAAGATTGTTAAATAACCTTTATAAAACAATTAAATAATTTTTTATTATACCAGAATTAATTCAGCACACAAATTTAATATCTTTAACTATTTACTTTTTTCTATTACTTTCATAATTTTAGACATTAAATCTATCTGCTTTATCTTACCAAGTTTGCCTTTTTTGCAATCTTTCTCCGAAAATTTTGAAACAGAATTTCTTCCTGCCCCATAGATTAAAATGGGAATAGCTTCTTTACAATGCCTTTCTAACAAAGAACAGGTTGAATGGTCAGCGGTTACTACAATTAAAGTGTTTTTAAGATCTAATAAAGATTTTATATTTTTGTCAATCTTTTCAATAAATTTCTTTTTGCCTAAAAAATCTCCATCATGAGCAAAAGTATCGGTAGCTTTTATATGTAAAAAAACAAAATTATATCTTTTCAAAGCTTTTTTTGCAGCTAAAATTTTACCTCCAAGATTCGTATTGGCAAAACCGGTCGCTCCTTTTACAGAAATTTCATCCATCCCTATAATTTTTGCTACACCTTTATAAAGAGCTCCAGCTGCAACACAAACTGCTTTCAAATTATATCGTTTTTTGAAAGAAGGTACTTTCCTTAATTTCCCTGCTCCTCTTACTAAAAGATAATTTGCCGGTAAAAGTTTTCTTTTAATTCTCTTTTTATTAAAAGGATGATTTTTTAAAATAAGATGTGCTGTAGTTAAAAATTTATTTAAAACTTCTGCTATTTTTTGGGCTGATTTTGATTTGTTTAGAGGAAGAATCTTTTTTACTTTTACCCCTTCTTTATTCGGATCTCCATCTGAAACTTTATTTGATAAATCTCTACCTCTCAATATTAATACTGCTCGATGGCCAGAAGATTTTTTAAGTAGAAATTTAATCCCATCAATTACTTTTCCGTTTAAAGATTCTACTAATGGTTGGGTTTTATCAATTCTTCCTGCTCTTCGGTCAATAATCTTGAGATTTTTATCTATTGTTCCAAAATTTACCCTAAAAGCTATATCTTTTTTTCTCATCCGCATTCCAACTCCGGCAGCTTCATAGACTCCCCGGCCTAAAAAATAATCTTTATAACCAAACAAGGCAACGTGAGTACCTTCTGAAGTAGGCTCTTTTTCCCAAGGAAACAAAAAGGGTAAAATTAAACCAGAAATTCCATTTTCAGCTAAATAATCTAAATTTGGAGTACTGGCCGACTCCAAAGGGGTCTTATTATTGAGTTTTTTTATGGGTCTATCTCCAAGACCATCAATAATAATAAAGAGGATTTTCATATTTCCTCTTCTATCTTTAATAATCTGTTATACTTTGCTACTCTCTCTCCACGAGCCGGAGCTCCAGTCTTAATGAAATCGGCTCCAATTCCTACTGCAAAATCAGCAATAAAGTCATCATTAGTTTCCCCCGAGCGATGAGAAACTATTATCTTCCATCCAAAATCTTTAGCTAACTTAGCTGCTTCAAAGGCCTCTGAAACCGTTCCAATTTGGTTTATTTTCAAAATCACAGCATTTACAGCATCTTTTTCTCTTGCCTCTTTTATTCTTTTTGAGTTGGTAACTAAAAGGTCATCCCCAATCACCAAAAATTCCTTGCCAGATCCTTTTGTAATTTCCCTAAATCCTTCCCAGTCATCTTCTGAAAAAGGATCTTCTAATCCTAAGATTGGATACTTTGAAATAAGGTTTAAATAATACCTCTTTAAACCCTCTCTTGTAAAAATACCAATTTTCATTTTGTATTTCCCCTCCTCAAAAAACTGAGAAGCAGCTATGTCTAAAATAATTTTAATCTCTTTTTCATAATTTAAAGTTCTGGCTGCTTCTAAAATTATTTCCAAGGCTTGTTCTGCAAATAAAAGAGGGGGAGCAAATCCTCCTTCATCTCCCAAATTTACAGCTTGCTTTCCGTATTTCTTTGAAAGAAGGATTTTTAACTGATGATAAATTTCTGAGGCTACTTTTAAATTTTCGGAAAAAACGTCTCTTTGAGGAATAACCATAAATTCTTGAATGTCTAAATCGTTTCCAGCATGAACTCCGCCGTTAATAATATTGAATGAGGGAAATGGTATTTTGTATTTAGTAGCTGGTATTTTATATAGAGTTTCAGCAATCTCCTTTATATATTGGAAAAGCTCTAATTTCTTAGCTTTAGCCCCTGCCCTGCAAACAGCCAAAGAAACTGCGCAAATTGCATTAGCTCCCAAACGAGATTTATTGTCCGTTCCATCCAATTTAATCATTAACTCATCAATCTCTTTTTGTAAGATTAAATCCTTACCCTTAAGCTCAGGATTAATTATTTCATTTATGTTCTTTACTGCTTTTAAAACCCCTTTACCAAAATATCTTTTTCCTCCATCTCTTAACTCCATTGTCTCGTATTTTCCGGTTGAAGCTCCCGATGGTACAGATGCCAGAAAGCTTCCCAGATTTGTTTTTAAATCAACCTCAATAGTAGGATTGCCCCTTGAATCCAAAATTTCTCTCGCTTTTATGCTGTTGATTAAAGAAGATTTCATACCTTTAATCCTTTTAAATAATTAAAAGCAGCTAATGCAGCTTTTGTCCCTTCACCACAGGCAGTGGTAACTTGTTTGAATTTTCCCACATTGACATCACCGGCAGCAAAAAGACCCGGAGTTTTTGTCTGGCAAGTTTCGAACTCAATCTTTATTTCATCTTCCTCGTTAAAATCAACAAGACCCTTAACAAAAAATGTGGTAGGTTGATAACCTATTTCCACAAAAATTCCTTCAACATCTAATGTTTTTTCTTCCTTTGTTTTCCTGTCCTGATAAACTAATGAATTAACAAATTTATCTCCTTTAATTTCTTTTAAAGCAGCGTTTGTTATTATCTTAACCTTTCCGCTTTTTTCCACTGCTTCTTGGTTTTCCTTATCAGCTTTAATTTCTGAGCCATATTCTAAAATATAAATCTTCTTTGCTAAATTAGTTAAAAATAAAGCTGTCTCAAAAGCTGAATTTCCTCCTCCTATTACGGCTACGGTTTTGCCAGAAAATACTGCTCCGTCGCAATTATGAACAATAAAATTTTTTGCTATGTAAGTATTATTCCCTTCTACTCTTAAATTATAGACTCTCCCTCTATAACCTTCAGATTCAACCTCTCTAATGGGCAAATAAAGATAATTTCCTTTTATCCAAGCATGTCTGCAGACCCTATTTCTCTTATCCATGTAGGGATGATAAACAGATAAAATTTCACTCATTTTTTTAAGAGAAGGTCCACCTATCCTAATATGATATTTATCGTAATTAAATCTTATCTTTCTTCCTCCTATCTCTCCTGGCACTTTATTGAGTTTTTCTTTCTTCCTTCTCTCAATCCCCGGAATAATTTTAAATCTTAAAAGTATGTCTCGCATTTGATAAGCTAACGTCCTTGAGGTTGTAACAATACAAAAATCTTTGTTCCTCAGACAACCGTCTCCTCTATAAAATCCTTTTATTATCTCCTTTTGTTTCTCCAAGGGCAAAAATAACATCCAATGAGGTATTTTTTTGTTTGGAGCATTCTTCCCAAATAGTGTTTGAAATAAATCTCTAACTAACTTTGAAAATATAGATATTCTAACCACTCCACCTGCAGTTTTAACATAGGGATTCAGAGAAAATAATTTCTTGATTAAATTTACTGAATCATTTATATATTTCTTTTCCTTTTTGTTAAAATAAATCATTACTTCTTGCCTTCCTAAAGATCCTTCAGCAAGATAATATCCTCCTAGTCTTAAAAATTTCTCATCCACTGGTATTACATCGGAAATCCGATGTGAAGTGTAAGTTTCCTGATCATTCTTAGCCTTTCCATTTTTTACCTCTACTCCTAAAATTTTAGAAAATCTAATTTTTTCTATATCCTTAATCTTTGAGATTATGGGATACAAAACTACATCTTGGGAATTCAATTCTTCAGCTTTTTTCCATTTTGGCTTATCTATTACTTGGACTTTTCTATGGGGAATCCTTTTAACTTTTGAAGTCAATACGGGGTGGTTTGAAGTTAATCGAACCGGTTCTGTAAAAAATCTAATTTTTACTTTTATTATTTTCCCTCTGTAATCACGTCCTATTATCTGACTTATATTCTTAAAATTTCTATCACCTGTTAAAACCTGGTGAGATATTCCTATTTCTTCAATCTTTTCTAAAGAATTATTAGCTACTATTTCTTCTCCCGAAGGAAGACATACGGCGCAATAACTTACTCCTTTTCCAATAAATTCTTTTTCTCCGGGTACTTCTAAAGGTCGGGGGTCAGCTCCGGAAGCAACAATTACTGCTTTTGCCTCAAATTCTTTTTTACTCCGAGTTGAAATAAAAAAAGATTTATTAACTTTCTTTACTTTTATTACCTCGTCTCTTTCAATATCAATTTTATATTTACTTAACTGCTTTTTAAATTTTTCAACCAGTTCTATTCCTGAAATTGCTTCAAATCCCGGATAATTCTCTATCGCTACGGCTTTTTTAGCTATTTGACCTCCAAAATCTTTTGTGATTAAAAGTGTATTTATTTTTTGTCTTGCTGCATAAATACCAGCTGTAATTCCAGCTGGCCCACCTCCAATTATAATTAACTCATAAGGCATACAACTTTTTTGAATTTATTTAGTGTAAAACTTCGGAAATAGCTTCTATTACATCTGTAGCCAATAGTCCTTCTTTCAGTTTTTTAGCTGCCAGTTCTCCTGCTTTTCCACTAATATAAGCGGCTGCTTTAGCTGCAGTAAATGAATCGATATTTCTGGAAAGTAAAGCTCCGCAAATTCCAGCTAATGCATCACCTGTTCCCCCTACTGACATATAGGGGCTTCCCGTTTCATTTAAGGCTATTTCTTTACCATTGGAAATAATATCTGGTTTTTCTTTAAGTAAAATTGTAGTCTGCAGTCTTTCAGCCTCCTCTCTCACTAATTTTATTTTCTCTTTATAAGGAAGTTCATAAATCCTTTTTTTTGTCAGTACAAAAAACTCATAAGAGTGGGGAGTAATTAAAAAATTCCTCCCTCTTACTATGTCTGGATTCTCACCTAAGGCATAGATGCCATCTGCATCAATTACCACAGGTACTGAAACTTCATTAAGATAGTCTAAAATTACCTCTTGAGTTTCTTTTGTTCTTCCTGTTCCTCCTCCGATAACTACAGCTACTTTCCCTCTCGCTACCTCTTCTGCCGATTTTGTTATTGTAATTAGGGTTGATAAATGTTTTTTTTCTAACCATTTCCCTTCCAAAGGATAAGTTGCTAAATCGGGAGAAAAAGAAGCAATAATATCTGCTGCCCTCTCTGGAGCAAGAATTCTCACCATATCAACTCCGGCTCTAAAAGCGGCCATTGCAGAGAGTGCCGGTGAACCAGAATAATAGTCTGAACCACCAATTACTAATAGAAGCCCGAAATCATATTTTCGGTAATATACATCTTTTTTTCTTTCTTTATAAATATCATTTAAGATTTCTTTAGTTACTTTAATCATAGTGGTATAAATTACTGTTTATAGTTTAAGGTTTATTATCCTTGGGTCATTTTTTTTCTGAGAAAAGTTGGGGTTTCCCAAACTTTTTCTTTAGATATTATTTCAGCTTCTTCCTGCTCAATACCTTTTCTTACTTCAAGAGCATTTCTCCTAACCTTCACCCTTTTTTTTTCTTTCTTCTTTTTTTTCTTTGGCTTTTTTTCCGCCAATCGGCGGATTGGTTTCTTTTTTAAAGAAACGGGCTGTTTGGGTGGTTTTGGTGGTTCAGATACAATCTCTTCAATTTTCTTTTTTTTAGGCTTTAATTTTCTCTTTTTTGATTTGTCAGCTTGAATTTTTTTTGGCTTTTTTGTAGGTTTTCTAAAAAAGATTTTAGAACTACATCCTGTTGCTAATAAACTTATTCTAATCTTTGAACTTTTTTTAGTACCAGAAATTCCAAAAATTATCTTAGCTGTTCTGTAAACCTTCTTTGCAATAGTTTTTGAAATCTGATTAACCTGAGCTAAAGAAAGGTCTTTTTGACCTGAGATATTAAACAAAACTCCTTTAGCTCCATCAATGCTGTATGGATACAAAGGAGAATTTATTACTTTATCAATCGCTTCTTTCTCTTTTTCTTTTCCTATCTCAATGGAATTTAAATAAGCTAACGTTCCCTTTTCTTTAAAAATAGTCCTTAAATCAGCAAAATCAATATTAATTAAACCTGGTTTATATATTATTTCAATTAAGCTTTGCAGGGAATCTGATAAACTTTTATTGATAGTAGAAAGAGCTTTTTTGAGAGGAGCTGTCCTTTCTATAATTTGAAAAATTCTCTCATTAGGAATAATAGATAAGGCATCCAGTTTTGTTTTAAGTATTTCCAAAGAATCTTTGGCAATTCCCATTTTTTTTTCACCCTCAAATTTAAAAGGAAAGGTGAAAATACCATATGTTAAATTACCTAAATTCTTTGAGATGTTAGCAAAAACCGGCGCTGCCCCAGAACCCAATCCCCCTCCCAGACAAGCAACCAAAATAACGAAATCTTGACCTTCCATTATTTTTTTTATTCGCTCTTTTTCGTTCTTAGCAGCTTCTTCCCCAATTTCGGGGTTCATACCGGTTCCCAGCCCATGAGTTAAATTTTCTCCAAAATAAAATTTTTTAACTTTTCTTGAAAATCTTCCCAAAGCTTTTAAGTCGGTATTGGCAGCAAAAAAAGAAGCCCCTTTCACCCTCTGGGCTATCTCTGAAACTATAGAACCTCCTCCCCCTCCAATTCCAATTACTCGAACCTTTATTTTCTTAATGTCTTTTGGTTCGCTTTTTTTTAATTCCTTTCTCTTTTTAAAAGTTTTTCTACGAGAAACTCTTTTTTTCCGCCAACTGGCGGATGGTTTTTTCTTCTTTTTCCTCATTGCTTTAGTATAAGATTTTCAATATAAACGGTCAAATTGACTACAATTATAACAATAATTTAAAATCTCCCCCTATTTTATTAGGCATAAATAACAATCTCGTTCTCTAAATTAATCTTTAGTTCTACCTGTTATTATTTATTTATTTATATACACCAACTGAAACTCTCGACTTTTAAAACTTATTTAATTATACCAGTTTAAAAAATTTAACCAAACCTGGTTTTGGAATAATTTTCCAGCAGTGAACCAATTAGATAGTCAGTTATTCGTTGATTAGTCAAATCTAAAATGGAAGCATTTAAAAAAGTTATTTATTTAAAATTTTATAATAAATCTTCTCATATTCTTCTACCATTTTCTTCGCAGAAAATTTTTTTTCAATATGTTCTCGACAATCTTTGGGGTTTATTCTATCTATTTTCCTTAAAGCTCTTTTTAACCCCTCAATTCCTTCTTTTGGTTTAACGACAAAACCAGTTTTCCCATTAATTACAAGTTCAGAAACAGACCCTCTATTAAATCCAATGACTGGTGTCCCGCAAGATTGAGCTTCGGCCATTACCAAACCGAAGGGTTCTTCCCAATTAACGGTCATCAAAAATGCTTTTGCTTTTTGCATCAACTTTACTACCTCCTTTTTGCTTAAAGGTTGTTCAAAGGATACCGGCCCTATCCATTTGATTTTCTTTGATAGATAAGGCTTAACATCTCTTTCAAAAAATTCTGGATCTTCTACATTTCCTGCCAAAAGAAGGTTTAAGCCAGTTTCCTTAGCTAATCTTATTGCCCATCTCACTCCTTTAGGATCCATAAAATTTCCCTTTTTATCTTTAGCTTTACTCAATCTTCCAATCCATAAAAGATAACCTTCTTTCTTAGAAGAGAATTTGTACAAATTTGTATCTATACCATTGTAGATTACTCTATAAATTTTTGTTTTTTTGGCTAGGTCTTTAGCTGCTTTTGAAACACAAATAAAATAAGAATCAGGGAATAGAGATAAAATATTATCTAATTCAGGCATCATTTGGGCATGAATAGTTGTCACAATCGGAATTTTAATATTCTTTTCAACGAGTAAATTTATGAATTCTGGATAACAATGATTATGAATAATATCGAAATCATTCCCAATCTTCTCAAGAACTTTTGCCATTTTAGCCAAAAAAGAAATATGGGTATAAAAAGGATTCTCAAGAGAAGAAGACAACTCATAAAAACCCTTCTTAATTACTGGAATAATTTTTACTCTTGGAATATAACTATCTTTTGTTCCTAAAACAGAAACTTTATGTTTTCTTTTTTGAAGACCAGTAGCTAAATCAAAAATAACTCTTGGCCTTGCAGCAGTAATTTTTGGAGAAATTTTTCTTGTGAGAGGGGCGATAATGAGAATTTTCATAAACTTTATTTTCTATTGTTCCCACAAGCTCTTTTATAAAGGCTATTGAATTTCTTAGCAGTTTTTTGCCAGGTAAACTTTTTTTCAACTGTTTTTCGTGCATTTTCTCCCATTTTTTTTCTTAGCTCATCATTTTCTAATAGTTTATTACAGGCCTCTGCGATTTTCAATGAGTTCCTTACTCTAACAAAGAGTCCATTATAGCCACTTTTTACCAAAAGAGGAATTCCTCCTTTTCTAGTAGCTATTACGGGAGTTTTAGCAGCCATTGCTTCCAGAATAGAAAGACCTAAAGCCTCTTCAACTACTGAAGGGGCAACAAAGACATCAGCCCTGTAATAAAAATCAATTAAGCTTTCATGCATTAAATATCCTATAAGGTGGACGTTCTTAAGCTTCTTTCTGGCAATGAGGTCAGAAAGATACGGTCTCTCAGGCCCTTCTCCAACTATAAAAACTTCTCCCTTAATTTCCTTGGCTGCATTTGCTAAATATTTCACTCCCTTTTCTGAACTAAGCCGGCCGGAAAAAAGAACTAATTTTTTACCTTTAAGTTTGTATTTTTTATCTATAGAAGAAGTATCTAATTGAAGAGGAAAAAGCTTCATATCTACTCCTCCAGGGATTATGTAAGTATTCTTGAGATACTGCCTGCCAAATACTTTCAAAAATCTACTTCGAGTATTTCCACTTACAGTAGTGATTGCTTTAGCAAATCTCACTGCATCCTTACATAGAGGTAGATATCTCTTATTAGAAAGAATATTATATAGACAACTTCCGTGGGAAGTGATGATATATTTGATATTTTTTAAGGCATTGGCATATCTTGCCACCCAGCTAATTAAAGAAAGATGCTGAACATGAATTATGTCTGGCTCAAAGTTTGCTATTGCCTCCAAGGTTATATCCAAATAAGATTTATAAATGCTGGTAATTTCTCTCTCGCTCAATTCTGAATATCTTTTAGCTCCTTTTAATTCTGGATGACCGATGAAGACTGGAATTTGAGGAAGACTAACCCGGTATTGTTTAATCTTCTCTCCTAAAAACCGGCGTTCTTCTGGACAAACAACGCCTATTTTATAGTTCAATTTAACTAATTGAATAATGAGATTTCTGAGATATGTACCACTTCCTGACCCCCATAAAGGGAAATCATAGAGGAATAGAATTTTCACAATAAAGCTGTTTTAAAATCCCGTTATTAGTGGAATTTTATAACAGAATGTTTTGTATAGTTTTCATTATATTCTGTCAAGATATCATGTCAACTCGTTGCGAGAGGACCCCTGGAAAGAAAACTCGACTTTCTTGCGAAAGTCGGCTCGAACCGTGTTTCATTGAATCAAGATATAAAATTTATTCCGCGCCCCGCGTGGAAAATAATCTCAAATTTGCCCGATTTTGCTCTCTTGCCCCAAAGGGACGCACCAAAAATTAAAGCGAGACATATAGAATATCCTAAAGTGCTGGGCATCGTGGACAACGTTAGAACCGTATTTCAACGTTCAGATGAGTATATTTACATCCCAGATTTAAGTCCAGAAAGCTAATTGCTATAAAATATCATATTTTACCCTACCCTGCTACTCACTATATATTTAAAAAACCCGAGCTAATCCACCAGCTGGCGGAGGCGTAGGAGGGCTTCGGACGGATAAATCGGGGCTATTTTAAGCTAAAATGAGACGAGTGAGATAGTATAAAAATGATAGCTATTAAACAGGATAGATTGGTTTTAACTACGATTGAATGATAGAAATAAACTTTCTGAGATGTTCTTTTTTCTTACCTTTTTTCCACAGAATAGTTTTCATCTTTAGCCTTTTAGCTGCAATAATGTTTTCCTCAGTATCATCCATAAATAAACAATTTTTTGGTTTTACATTTAGTTTTTTACAGGTAATGAGGTAAATTTTTGGATTTGGTTTTTTTACTTTTTCTTTAGCAGAATTAACAAAAGCATCAAAAATATTAAAACCAAATTTTTTCTTCCAGTATTTTTCTGCTAAATTATTTCCATTATTAATTACAGCCAGCTTGTAATTCTTTTTTAAAATGGGTAACAAATCCCACAACTCTTTAAATTTCTCATACTTTCGAGGAATATATGGTAAAGCTTCGCTAATTTCTTTAGTAGTCAAACCTGCTTTTTCTTTTAAATCTGATAAAAGTTTCTTATCATCTAAATGGTTGTAAAACTTTTCAATTTTTTCCGCATTAATTTCTCTCTGGCTTCTAGGAATATAATTTATTTTTTTAAATAAAAGAACCCCCACCATGTCAAAAATAATTGCTTTAATACTATTGTTGGCTATTTTTATTTTCATATTTTAGTTAATAAATTATACCAAAAATTTATATCTTGGGCGATTTTTTTCCTGGACGATTTCATGGAATAAAAAAGCGAACGCTTAATTTTACAAATGTTCGCTATAGATTATGATGTCTTCTTCTCTTCTTCGGACTAAAAGGCATATTTAATACCGCATTTTTTGCAGTAAAAACCCTTGCTTACACGATGAAATTGTTGCCGAGAGCCCGGACCAATTACTGGTGGGCCAGTACTTGGATCATATTCCATCTTAAATGTTTCAAAAATATCTCCTCCACAAACTTTACACTTTCTCCCAGTAGATCTTTCCATTTCGGGCTTGACATCCGAAGCATAAAACGGTTTATGTGTTTTAGCATTTTCATCCATAACTTCATTTACAACCTTATTAATTTCTTTTTCTTTTTCACTTGGCATTTTTTTATATCGCCTCTTTCATAATTTTTATTCTTAATTTTAAAGGTTCTTCCTAAATTAATATAAATATCTTAAAGGAAAATGTCAAATTTTTGAACGTAAATAAAATAAAAAGAGTAATTATTAATTACTCTTTTTTTATACCTCTAGGTCGCTCGTAAGTTTTATTAAATTCTCTTTTTCTTCTAGATCCGCTAGTTTTCTGCGATTCAGTTTTAAATTATAACTAAGTGAAGAATTATTAACTAAATCTGCTAAGCAGTCAGCATAATTATAGTGTGTAATAAATACCTCTTTTTCTTGAGATGCATCCATAAGTAAAACAAAGTAAGTAAAGATTATCTTTTTTTAAGATAGCACTATTATTATAAAACTCAAACGAAAACCCAATCAGTCAATTGATTGGGTTAAATGCTTCTCGGTCGCTCGAACCGAGCACTAGCCTGCTCCGGGGGCTGGACGAGGTTAGAACCTGTTTGGCAGTTCTGTAATAAAAAAATATGGTGATTAATGCACCATAATTTAATTAGTATCCAAACCTTTTTAAACGCTTAACCAATCCCTTCTATACATTGCATCCCAGAAACCTTCGCGACAACCATCACAATAATCATTTTCTGTTACTTCGGTTCCATCATAAGCAGGATGGCTACATATCCCCTTCTGTTCCTCTTTTTTCTTTGTTTTTATTTCTTCTTTTGGTTTAAACCACCAACATTTACCGCATATCCTTCCCAATTTCTTCCTAATCCTTAAGTCTTTTCTTTTACCCATTTTGAGGTCCTCTCTATTTAAATTTGCTGAATTCTTTTTACCATATCCTTAACTTTCGTCAATCAAAAACCCCGCCTTGGCGGGGCTAACTAACTCCAGGGGTAGGATTCGAACCCCTCTCGGTCGCCCTGGGGCTATGGGCGGCTCGGTCTCGGAAATAGTTCAATCTCTAGAGCAGGTACTCCACACCTCGTTACTCACTATTTCTTTAAAAAACGCATAATTCACATATTGGAGAACCCTTAATAGGTTCTTGTTCTTCGCAGGCTTTGGAAAGAGACATTTTCCAGTCATTGCTCTGGCAAAATTCTTCTATGCTTTGAAACATGGATTTGTTTTTTCCAGCGCAGTCCTCTGGGCAATTGCATGGATTTTCATTATAGTTCAAATGGTTTTCACAAATCCCGTCTCCGCACTTTATACAGAGTCCTATATTAGATTCCGATGGTAACCCAACTTCATAACATACATCTGCGATTGAAAAACGTGTATCGGGGATGGGAAACCATTCTTTTAGACCTTCGCAACAACTGTCAAGGTATTGATCAGATACTCTTGAGAATGTCTCTCCATCTTTTGCACACTGAGAGAGTTCTTCCACATCAATAGTTATTTCTAACTTCCCGCACTTCACTGTTACATCATTGATATCAGGTTCTTGCGGGGTAGACCCTCCGGAAACCGTACAAACAATCTGGTCTTTTTTATATCCTTTCAATCCAACAAAAGTGCCATCAGCCATATTGTAAAGGTCCTTTTCAAAACCTCTATCTATCAAAAAAGACTCAACGCTGTCATACTGCTCGCTTGATATGCGTGTAGCTTCAAATCCTTTTCCTGATATATCCACCTCTTCCACTTTTGGATCTACCTTAACCACCCATTTAAATTCAACTGGTTGTATCTCTGAAAAATCTATCCCAGTTTCTTGTTCAAGGTCTTCAAGAAGATTTGAAACTTCATCTAAAGATACGCACTCACTTCCATCAAAACATTTATCAGGTCCGCAGTCACAAACTTTTATTTCATGGCTGTTTTCTGGGGAACAACCACAGGGACCGATAAGACACAGGTTTGGGAAATCACCAGTTGCTTTACAACACAATGATGTTAATACCTCTCCTCCAGAATTTATACACGCCTGTTCTTTTTCAGTTAGTTCTTCGGGTGCTAAAGTTGATTGATAAATCCAATAACCTAATCCCGCGACAATGATTATAACAATGATTGCAATTATTGTTTTAGACATATGATTTTGTTATTAAAGTTTTATTATGACCTTTCGTTCTTATTCTACCAACTAATCGCCAAAATGGCGATTAGTTGCAGAGGCTCAGCCCCGAATATGGTTCGATTTACTAGCGGGGTACGGGGATATTTTTTCTCGAACCTTTCAAAAATATGAGGCCTTTCGGTCGCTCGAAAGGTCTCACTAGCCTGCTCCGGCGTTAGGATTCGAACCCCTCTCGGTCGCCCTAACGCCATAAGCGTCTCGGTCACTCGAACTACGCACAGCGATGCTGGAGGGATAGGATTCGAACCTACATTACTGGTTCCAGAGACCAGCTGCCTACCATTAGCAGACCCTCCAATAAATAAGTAATTAAGTAGATAAGTAGTCAAGTGATTAAACAACTAAACCTTCAGATATTTTTTAACAGCTACCATGCTGGAAATAACTCCTAATCCAATCCCCGTAGCAAACTGAATAAAAAGCAGCAACCAAAACCTTTGGGTAAATAATCCAAAAAGATCAAGATTAAAGAAACTCAACACCTTAGGGCTTAGAAACCAACAGGTTATACTGAAAACTAAAAGAGAAATTAATGTAGCTAAAACCCCGCAAATTAGTCCCTGTATTAAAAATGGACCGCGAATAAACCAATTTGAAGCCCCAACAAGTCTTTGTACTTTAATTTCTTTCCTTGAGTTATAAATTGACAACCTGATGGTATTAAAGGTAACTGCAATTGCTACTATTACCAAAATTATAGAAAAAGAAATACCGAATTTGGCAATAATAGAGTTTATAGAATGAATTCTTTCAATAATTGATTTTCGTTGGTAATAATCAATTTTTTCAATAATATTTTCAAATTCTATTCCCTCAAAAAACCGGGAAACTTTTCCGTACTGACTTGGGTCCCAGGTTGTGATGTTTAAAGAAGCTAAAAAGGGATTTCTTCCCAATTCTTCAATTGATTCTATTAAGAGAGGTTCTCTTTCGTGTCTTTTCATAAAATCCTCTAAAGCCTGTTCTTGGGAAACATATTTAATGTTTTTAATCTCGGGAAATTCAGATATTTCTCCTTTTATATCAAAGATTTCTTCCTCAGATGTCTCTTTTTTAAAATAGACTGAAACGTCGACTTTCTCTTGAATACTTACAATTAAAAATTGACTTATATCTCTAAAAATCAAAAGTGAACTTACCAATGTAACGGCTAAAAATAAAATAAAAACTGTAGCTATTGCAAGCTCTCCATCGCGAGAAAAACTATACCAACCTGAGCGAAATATTCTTTTAATTAATTCAAACATAAAAAAGATTTAATTTATAATATGAATCTTCCTTTTTCTCTGTCTCTTATTAATTTTCCTCTTTTTAAGGTAATTACCCTTTTTCCTAATTTGTTAATTATTTCTTTGTTATGAGTGGCTAAAATAACAGTTGTACCTATTTCATGAATTTTAAGTAAAAGTTGAATTATCTCTAAAGTGTGGTAAGGGTCAAGATTTCCTGTCGGTTCATCTGCCAAAATTACATCTGGTCGATGAATTAAAGCTCTGGCAACAGCTACTCTTTGTCTTTCTCCCTGCGAAAGCTCGGCGGGAAAATTATTCTTTCTTTCACTTAAGCCAACAATTTCTAAAACCTTTGGTACATCCCTGGCAATCTCTTTATCTGAAGCTCCAATCACTTCCATCGCATAGGCAACATTTTCATAAGCGGTTTTAGAGGGAAGAAGTTTGTAGTCTTGAAAGATAGCTCCTATCTTTTTACGAAGTTCTGGTAATTCTTCCGAATTTATCTTATGAACATTCTGTCCTTCAAAAAAAACTTTACCGGAGGTAGGTTTTTCTTCAACTAAAAGTAGCTTTAATAAGGTTGTCTTTCCGGCGCCAGATTTACCAACAATCGAAACAAATTCTTTTGGTTTAATTTCAAAAGATATATTTTCCAATGCTACGGTAGGTCTTGATTGAGGAAGATTAAAAGGATAAATTTTGGTAATATTTTGAAATTTAATCATTTTTTTGTTTTAATTCGCAGAATCAAGGTTCTGCCGAGCAGAGCGAGGCATGGTTCTTACCTCGGCTTCAATGAATTGGTCAATTTGACCATCCAAAACTCTTTCAACTTTAGTAGTCTCTACTTGTGTTCTAAGGTCTTTTACTAACTTATAGGGATGCAAAACATAACTCCTGATTTGGTTTCCCCAACTGGCTGAAACTCTTTTTTGTTTTACTTTAGATATTTCCCTTCTGCGATTTTTTTGATAAAAATCATAAAGTCTTGAATAAACTAACTCCATTGCCTTTTTTCTATTTTGGGCCTGGGATCTCTCTGATTGACAAGAAGCTACAATACCCGTCGGCAAATGTTTAATTCTCACCGCTGTCTCTCTTTTATTTACATATTGACCTCCGGGACCCGAAGCTCGATAAAACCCGGTCTTTAAATCGTCAGGATTAATAACGATTCCTTCCTGAGATAAATCTTCAATTTTAGGAATTACTTCAACTAAAGCAAAAGATGTATGACGAAGATTTTTTACTGAAAAAGGAGAAATTCTTACTAATCTGTGGACTCCGCTCTCGTTCTTAAAAAATCCGTAAGCAAATAATCCTTTAATTTCTAAAGTAACTGATTTTGTTCCAATTCTTCCTTCAGGTCCTCCACCCTCTCCAAAAGATTGGTGTAAAATATTAGTTTTAAATCCTTTTCTCTGGCAATACCTTTCATACATTCTCAAAAGCATTGTCGTCCAATCTTGAGCATCTTGTCCTCCAGCCCCTGCATAAATAGATAGAACAGCTCCCCGTCTATCATATTTTTTTGAAAAGAAAATTTTCTTTTCTTTCTCTTTTAACTTTTTCTCTAATCGATGAATCTGTTCTTTGCTATTTATTTTATTTAACTCTTTTTTTAGATTTTCGAAACCAACTATCTCTTCTTTCAACTGGTTAAATTCTCGAGAAATCTTTACTGCTCTTTCCTGATTCTGCCAAAACTTGGTGTTCTGAATTTCTTTTTCTAATTCCTTAAGTTTTTTTCTCTTTTTTTTAATGTCAAAGACAGTCCTCAAGATTGAGGAGTTTAGTTTTTAAATCTTCAATTCTCTCAGAAATATTTTTCATAGCAATATTACACATTATATACTAAAACTATCAAAAATTAAAGAGGTTTTGCATAAGCCGCCTCTCGGGATTGAACCGAGAACCTACCGCTTACGGGGCGATTGCTCTACCATTGAGCTAAGGCGGCAAATTTTAATAATTGGGAGCGAGAGACGGGATTTGAACCCGCGACGTCGTCCTTGGGAAGGACGCATTCTACCACTGAATTACTCTCGCAAGTAAAGATTTAATTTTCTCTAATAGTCTCTGTGAAAAACCTTGTGTCTTCTCTAATTCTTCTTCTTGAGCTCCTGTTAAAGGAATAATCACAACAGGATTTTCTCCTTCTTTCACATATCCTTCTTCTCTGACTCTTTCTTCCCAATAACTTTCCTTTTCTGTTTGAGAAATTCCAGCTTCAAATTGCTCTTTTTCTTTTTCTAAAAATTCAATTTCTTCTTTCAGAGATTCGATTTTCTCTGTCAACTCTGCTCTTTTTTTATTTATCTTAAAACTGGAAAAAGCTAAAAATCCAATAAAAGATAATGTCAAAATTAAAAAGAAAGTCTGAAAAACTATATCTTTTTTAGATTTTTTCTTTTTCTGAATCTTATTTTTTGTTATCATAATAATGAAGGAACCGGTCGCTTCGCTCCCTGTAATTACTTCGTAATTAAGAAGGAACCGGTCGCTTCGCTCCCTGTAATTACTTCGTAATTAAATGAAAAAGGTAAAACCTCAAAAAATATTCAAATTCTTCTGGCTTATTTTAGTAGTTTTAGTGATTTTGAGTATGATTTTCTTTTTATTACTCCCTCTGTTTTGATAGTAATAAAATTCTCAATGATTTTCAACCCCTAAACATCTTTAAAAAAACATTAGAAGGAATATGAATCTGTCCTCTTTCTTTCAGTTTTTTCTTTCCCTTCTTTTGTCTTTCTAATAACTTTCTCTTTCTGGTGACATCACCCCCATAAAGGGGAGCCGTAACGTCTCTTCTTTTAGCTTTTATTGTTGTCCTGGCAATAATTTTACCTGAAACTGCTGCTTGAATGGGTAAAGCAAAAAGCTGAGCAGGTAAAATTTCTTTTAATTTTAAAACTATTTTTTTTCCTTCCTTAAAAGCATTTTCTCTATCTACAATCTTTGAAAAAACATCTTCTTTTTTACCTCCAATTAATATATCAAGTTTAACTAAGTCTCCTGTCTTATAACCTAAAACCTCGTAATTCATTGAAGCAAAACCCTGGCTAACTCCTTTAAGCCGGTCAAAAAATCCAACAATTATTTTTCTTAAAGGAACCTCGTAAGTCAAAATTAGTCTTTGCTGGCTCAGATATTTAGTCTCAATGTATTTCCCTTTCAAGTTCTCTAAACTCTCCAGAATCCGTCCAAGATAATCAATGGGAGTTATTACCTCTAATTTTGTCCAGGGTTCTTTTATTTCTTTAATTTCACTTCTATCTATCCAGTCACTGGCTAAAAAAATAAGTCTCTCTCTGTCTTTTTTATCAATAATTTTATAAATTACAGAAGGAGTGGAAATTATTAAGTCCAACTTATACTCTCTTTTTAACCTTTCACAGATTATCTCAGCGTGTAAAGAACCTAAAAACCCACATTTAAAACCTCGCCCCAAAAATTCTTTTGTCTCTGCCTCAAAGAATAAAGAGGCATCATTTAATTTTAGTTTATTCAATGCTTCTTTCAGGGTTTCAAAATTATCAGGGTTTTCAGGATAAATGGATGCAAAAACCATTGGTTTTGGCTTTTCATATCCGGGCAAAGGATTAATATCTTTAGTTTCTAATTTGGTAATTGTTTCTCCCATAACTATTTTTGTGGATTCTTTAATACCAGTAGCTATATAACCTATTTCACCAGCTTTTAACTCCTGACAGGGTTTAAGAGCAGGACTAAAATATCCCACCTCTTTTATTTGAGATTCTACGCCAGCTTGGATTAAATATATCTTATCACCTGCTCTAATCCTGCCGTCAAAAACCCTAACATAAGTTATTACTCCTTTATAAGAATCATATTTTGAATCAAAAATTAGAGCTTTGAATGGTTTTTCAATATCCCCTTTTGGTGGAGGGATTTTTTTAATAACTTGCTCCAAAATAATTTTAACGTTTGTACCTTTTTTGGCTGAAATGGCAAAAACTTCATCTTTGGGGATATTTAACAGCTCTGCTATCTCTGTTTTTGTTTCCTCAACCTTAGCGTGAGGTAAATCAATCTTATTTACGGCTGAAATAATAACTAAATTTTCTTTTTTGGCTAATTCCAGATTAGCTAAAGTTTGAGCCTGAATTCCTTTTGTAGCATCAACCAGTAAAATTCCACCTTCTACGGCAGTTAAACTCCTTGAAACTTCATAATTGAAATCTACGTGTCCGGGAGTATCTATCAAATTTAGGGTTACAAACCGGTCGCTTCGCTCGCTGTAATGCTTCGCATTAAAGGGTTTAGCGTCCAGGGTATAGTGCATGCGGACAGGCTGCATTTTAATGGTAATACCTTTTTCTCTTTCCAAATCCATCATATCTAAAAACTGAGAACGCATCTTCTCTTTAGGAATAGTATTTGTTAGTTCCAAAAATCTATCGGCTAAGGTAGATTTTCCGTGGTCTATGTGGCTAAAAATTATAAAGTTTACAATATTTTGCATAATTAATTTTCATTGGAAAACTTTTTTAAAAACAAATTTTTGAATTTTTTAATCTCAGGTGAGTTTAAGCTAAAGGTGGCCAACAGATAAACCAAACAGCCAATTAAACTAACTATTACTATTTTTGAAACTTCGTTTCCTAAAGTTTTACTGCTAAAAATGGGTTCAATTATAGAAAGAGTGAAGCAAATCGAAATAATCATCAAAATACCAGCTGCTAAAATTTTTAAAAAAGAATCAAAAATTTCTCTCGATTTAAAATCACCAATTCTTTTTCTAAGAAAAAACATCATTAAAATAAATTGAAAAATAACACCTATAGAAACTGCTAAAGGCAAACCTAATACAGAAATATCTTTTATTCCTTCAAGAGAAAAAGCTTTTATGAAAAGCGTCTTAATTCTTTCTTGTAAAGAAGACTGAGGGGAGATTAAAATTTTAGTCAGAAAAAAACTCAAAGCAACATTAATGAGCATAGAAACAATGGCAATTAAAGTAGGGGTTTTCGTATCTTTTAAAGAAAAAAATGCCCGGAAAAACAAAGGGATTAAAGAAGATGCAAAAAGGCCGATACAAAATAAAGCTAAGGCCGAGGAGGTTAAATTAGCTGCTGTCATCGAGAATTGACCATGTTTTAAAATAATCCCAACAATCTCATTTCTTAAAATAAAAACTAATACACTAATCGGAAGTATTAAATAAAGAATCTGACGAAAAACCAAAGAGAAATTATTAACAAATTTTCCTTTTTCATTTTCAGTCCAATTTTTAGACAAAGTAGGAAAAACAGCCATAGCAAAAGAGGCTCCGATAATTCCAATTGGAAAGTATTGGATGTTATTGGCAAAATTGAAAATAGAAATAGAGCCCTCAGTTAAAGTCGAAGCAATAGCATTAATTACAACCAAATTTATCTGAGAAGCAGAAATTCCAAGGGTTCGAGGAATCATTAAAGTAAAAACTCTTTTAATCTTTGGGTCTTTAAAATCAAGAGTCATTTTGTAGGAAAAACCGCAACTTAAAGCAGAGGGAATTTGAATTGCAAAGTGCAAAAAAGCTCCTAAAACCACTCCTATAGCCACACCTGGAATTCCGAGCTGAGGAGAAAAGAACAAAATACCAAAAATTATTCCCAGATTATATAAAATTGGACAGAGAGCATAAATTAAAAATCGATTAAAATATTGTAAAATTCCAGAAAAAACAGAACTCAGACCAAGGAAAATCGGACTTAAAAGCATTATCCTTGTTAAAAGTATGGTTTTTTCTATTTTTTCTTGACTAAAACCGGGGACAATCAATTTTACCAAAGAAGGAGTAAAGAGAAAAAGAAAAAAGCTAACTAAAATTAGCAAAAATAAAAAAATATTTAAACAGTTTGATGAGAATTTCCAAGCTTCTTCTTTATTTTTTGAGAAATAATCAGAAAATAATGGTAAAAAAGCTACTAAAACTCCACCTAAGATTAAAATGTTATAGACAAAATCAGGGATTTTAAAAGCAGCAAAATAAATATCCAGGTCAGTCCCAGCTCCAAAACTTTTAGCCAGCAACCAATCTCTCATCACTCCTAACAACCTGCTGATTAAAGCAGAAACTGCTAATATTCCGGCTGCTATATTTACTGTTCTTGTTTGATGATTAAAAAGGTGATTTAAATTCATGTATTCTGTATTTTACCTCAGGTATAAGGATTTGACAAAATACTTAGTAATTGATAGAATAAATTGTCTTAGTAAGCTGGGTGATTACCTTCTCGGTAGATATTATCGTGGGGGAGGAAAGTCCGAACACTCTCTCCCGCCAAACGGCGGGGATAAAAAGATAGGGGGTAATACCCCCCGGCTGTAAAGCTAGAGGTGCGAGCAGAGACGCTTCGAGTTGAAAAACGAGAAGCGCCCTCCATAGCTTAAAGCGAAGGAGGGCGAGTTCAGCTATAAAAAGAAGGCTGAAGTGAAACGGCTAAATCCTTATTGGGTGCAAGAACGAACCAAAAACCTGGTTTATCTAGAGTTTTGGGAAAAGTAGTTCGCATGAGCCTTGGGGTAACTCAAAGCCAAGACAAATGATCACCTAACCTCTTAAGAGATAGCTTTTTTCTGATGAGGGTGAACAAAATTCGGCTTATAGGCTTACTAAGACATCAAAAAACCCACATACCATATGTGGATTTTTTGATTAAGAAAAAGAAAACGAAATATTACAGTAATTTTTTAATCTTATCTTTATTATCTAAAGCTTCATTAACCAAAAAATCTGCTTCTTTATTTTTACTGCGAGGAACAAGAGTGAATTTAACCTTTTTAAAATCCAATTTTTGATTCCAAACTGTAATAAATAATGATTGAATTTTTTGCTCTAAAATTTTATACTTTCCGTTTAATTGTTTAACCAACAACTCTGAATCAGACTTTATTTGAACTTCGCTAACTTTTGCAATTTTTTTTCCAAAAAGCTGTTTAAACTTTTTTAAGGCAAAAATTACAGCTAAATATTCAGCCTCATTATTAGTAAGGTCTTCCCCTAAATATTGCGAATATTTTTTAAAAGGTTGACCTTTTTCATTATAAAAAACAATTCCAGCAGCAGATGGTCCCGGATTACCCCTTGAGCCACCGTCAGTATAAATTATTATTTTCTTCATAACGAAATGAAGGAAACAAGGTTCTTGCGAAGCAAGGTTCTTATCTTCTTCATAGATTTTTAATTAAGCAACTTTTAAATTTCTCCAGATTTTCATTTTTTATTCTAAAACCAGAAGCTTTAGCATGACCGCCGTAAGTTATCAGATATTTTTTACATTTTCCCATTAAAGAAACACTGTCAATATTAGAAGGAACTCTGACCGTACCCTGACTTTCTTCTTTCAATTTTTTAAAGATGAAAGTTGGCTTTCCAAAATCTCTACAGACAATTGAAGCTACGGAAGAAATTAAAGGGTATTCCCATAGAGAGTCTCCTTCAAAAATAATAAGTTCTTTACTTTTAAAAATTCTTTCTTCAAGCTCTTGAATAATTTCTTTAACTCTCTCTTTTCTGAGCTTATTCTTTTCTCTTAATCTTTGAATCATTTCTGCTAATTTTTGAGATGAAGAAGTCGTCAAAATTAAAAATGAAGTAGGTATTTTATTTTCTACATCACGAACGTTCAACATAGAAATAATCTTTGAAACTTTCTCGTATAAATTAAAGTTTTTTAAAAAATCAGCTTCAAATAATGTTTTTATTCCCGGCCGCCATGAACTTTCCATATATCCTAATCCTTCTTCAATAAAAAGTTTATTATCATTAACTTTAGGCATCATATCAGCCATGGTAGCTAAAGCCACCAATTCTAAAAAATTTTTTCTTAAACTTTGGCTCATTTTCTCTTTCAATAACAATTCTGAAAGTTTAAAGACAATACCTGCCGTAGCTAATTCTTTAAAAGGATATTTATCTCCTTTTTGTTTTGGGTCGACAATAATATCAGCTTCGGGTAATTTATCTAAAATCTTGTGATGGTCAATAACTATTACTCTAAACTTCATTTTTTTTGCCAATTTTATTTCTTTAAAGTTTCCAATCCCACAGTCTAAAGCAATTAAAAGAGCAGGTTGAAATTTCTTTAAATAATCCAAGCCGTTTTTTGTTATTCCATAACCTTCTTTTTCTCTGTCTGGAAAATAAATAGCGGAAATATTACCGCCTAAGTTTTTAATTGTTTCTTCCAAGATAATAACTGAGGTTGCACCATCTAAATCAGCATCTCCGTAAAGAATTATCCTTTCTTTATTCTTTATTGCTTTAAAAATTCGCCCTGCTACCTTTTTTAGATTCTTAATCGCCATATGCCTCTTAATTACGAAGTAATTTGTGAGTTTAATGCTTCAATGCCCGGCAGTTTCTCACCGGCTAAAAACTCTAACATTGCTCCTCCGCCAGTAGAAAGAAAATCAAATTTACCCGCCAAACCAAACGTATTTATTGCTGAAACTGTCTCTCCTCCTCCGGCAACTTTAAAAGCAGAGTAATTTCTAACAATTGTATCTGCAATCTCTTTTGTTCCTTTTTCAAACCTTTTATCTTCATACATTCCTAAAGGTCCATTCCATAAAATAGTTTTAGCCGGCTTAATTATTTTTTTAAAAACTTTTATGCTTTCGGGTCCGATATCAAAAACCTCTTCTTCTTTTCTTAAAGTTCTCAGCCCTCCTTTTCTCAAATATCCTTCTTTTAGATTATTTAAAGCTATTATTCCATCTAACGGCAAATGAATTTTAGGATTTGTTAAATCAATTTTTTCCATTAACTTTACCTCGGCAAAATCTCTCCCTGTTATTATTCCTTTTTGGGCAAAAATTGCTTCCCCTATTTTACTTCCTAAAATCAAATGGTCAACTATCTTTAAAATATTTAAAATTGTTTTAATTTTTGTTTCTATTTTAATCCCTGCAATTATAGCCACAAATGGATGTTTGGGTCTCTTTAAAAGCTCAGAAAAAACATTGAGCTCTTTTTCTAATAAAAACCCGGCAGCTTTTGGTAAATAGTTTGGAATAGCGACAATAGAGGTATGTTCTCTATGACATACAGAAAAAGCTTCATTAACAAAAATATCTCCTAATTTGGAGATTTTTTTTGCAAAACTCACATCATTTTCTTTTTCCTCTTTATGAAACCTTATATTTTCTAAGAGAACAACCTGGCCCGGCTTTATTATTTTTTCTATTTCTTTTCTACTATTTTCTTTTAAATAATTGGGTAAAAATTTTACCTTCTGACCCAATAACTTTTCCAGTCTCGAAACTAAATGTTTTAAACTAAATTTTCCTTTTTTCGTTTCCAGATGGCTTATCAAAATTACCCTTGTCTTTTCTTTTATTAAATATTTTAGAGTAGGAAGAGACCTCTTAATCCGAAAATCATCTAAAATTTTACCTTCTTTAGAGAGAGGAACATTAAAATCACATCTTACTAATACATTTTTCCCTTTAAAATTAAAATCTTGAAGTTTTTTCACTTCTCTTTTTTGAGAGCTTTTTCCAAGGCTTTCTTTAATTCTTTTATATCAACTTTTTTCTTTGGCCTCCTTTGTTTTCTGTCAGGTTTTTTAGAAGATGAGAAAGAAACAGGTTCTAATTTTTTTGTATTTTCTAAAGAAATAGTTTTGGTTTTTTCTTCTGTTCCTCTATATACTGAGGGTTTTTCTATTTTTCTCAGACAAGATTTACAATAAACAGGCCTCACTCCGTCTGGAGGAAACACCACCTTTGTTTTTTTACCGCACACAGAACATTGAGCATCATATAAAACAAGTTTTTTAAAGCGTTGAGTTCTGGTTTTAGCGTCAATTAAAGCCTCATCCATTAACCCAGTCCAACGGCTAATTTTACTTTCAATAATTTTTCGTTCTATACCATATCTTTCTCTAGAAATATTAATTATTGTTTTTCGGTAAGATTTTTTTGGTTTTTCAAAAGAGGGAAGAGTTTCTGCCGAAAAGGGTCTTCCTGCTATTCCCTCTATCATTAATTTCAGATAAATATTATATTTACTCAAATTAACTAAATCCTCTGTTGTTACTTCGGGAACGAATTCTTTTTCTAAATATTCAGCATCTTCAGCTCCTACCCTAAATACAATTAAAGTGCCGATATTTCCAAAAACAGCATCTCTCACTCTGCTGCTTTTTCCTGCCGGTGTTACTTCTTCCAATTGGGCCATATATTGATTAGCCAGAGTTAAAGATAACTTATACTTTCGAGCTTCAGATAAAATACTAACAAAAGCTCCTGTAGCAAAATTTTGAAACTCATCAACATATAAGAAAAACTCTTTTCTTTTCTCTTCCGGCACATCTACCCTTGACATTGCAGCTAATTGCAGTTTGGTTACTAAAAGAGCGCCTAACAGTTTTGAGTTATCTTCACCTATTTTCCCCTTTGATAAGTTAGCAATCAAAATCTTTCCTTTATCCATTAATTTTCTCATATCAATCTTTGATTTTACCTGACCTATAATATTTCTAATTAAGGGGTTTGAAATAAGTTGACCGATTTTGTTTTGAATGGCAGCCGTTGCCTCTACTTCATACCTTTGGGTATAGCGGGCAAATTCATTTACCCAGAAGGATTTTACAACAGGGTCTCTAATTTTTGATACTATTTTTCCTCGAAAATCCGGGTCAGCCAACATCCTATTAACGCCTAAAAGAGTTGAATTGGGATATTCTAAAAGAGCTAAGATAGAATTTCCTAAAATATACTCCATTCTCGCTGACCAAACGTCAGGCCAAATCTTCTTAAATACCTCCATTAAACCTGAAGCTACCAGATGTCTATATTCTGGCTCCACTTTTTCCATCACATTAAACGCAATGGGATAATTTAAATCAGCTGGATTAAAGTAGACAACATCATTAATTCTGTTTTTGGGAATAAAATCTAAAATATCCTCTGCAGCTTCTCCATGGGGATCAATAATACCCACCCCTCTCCCTGCTCGAATATCCTGAATCATCATGTTTTCTAACATCACCGTTTTTCCCATTCCGGTTTTTCCAATAACATAAATATGCCGATATCTATCGTCTGTTTTTATCCCCACTTTATTGCGCTGTCTTCTGAAAGTCGTTTCAGCAAAAAAAATTATATCTTTTTTTTTCATAGATTATTCTTTGGGTAATTCTGGCGGTGGTTTTTTCTTTGCTTCAATCCTGGAAACCCCGGGTACCGGTGCTACCCGCCAGGATGGGAAATGGAAAAGAGACGCTAACTCTTCAATGTTGAGCATAAAATCTCCTCCGGACCTGGGAAAGAAAGGAGACAATCTACTAACATAATTCCTGAACAGCTTTCTTTGTCTCAAATACATTCTCCGGGGACGGATAAGATTCAGAGGTAAAAACCAGGATTTTTTAATCTTGGTTAATGTCCTGGCGTCGGGTACTAAACCATTAAGGCTCTGGGTATAAAAACTACCAAAAAAGGTAAAAGCAAGTCTGAGTTTTGGTTTAACGAACACGTCTCTCTTGCCAAGATAAATAAATCTAATCGTGGTCGAAAAAAAAGCTTTGGACATCTTTTCTTCTATTGAAGCTACTATTTCTCTTTCACCGGGCGTCATTCTCATTTCAGGTGGTATAAACATTTCTATCTCTGGCTTTTTTGGCTCTCCTGGAACTTTACCAGTAATTAATATCTCAGCTGCCTCAAGCACCATTGGCTTATGCCCTCCTGTTTTCACAGGTCTCTTGGCTAATTTATCTCTTATCAGCTTTGATTTCTCAACCCATGCCTCTGCTTTCTCTTGATCCATCGGCTTGGCTGACATTTGAATCCAAAATTGTTCTCCCGGTCCTATCCTGGACAATGCTTCTAAGAGACTGGCTACGGGGTCTACTATTCTTTCTTCAACCGGCTCCTGCTCCTTCTCAAAACTCTTATAGGTTAAGATTGGGTAGCAATCCGCTTTCGTTAATTTATAGTCGCTTCCCCAAAGGTCCCAATCCTTATTAGGAATGTCTTGAGGAATAAGCTTGGCGTAATCATCAACTTCAGTAATTTCAACATCGGGATATTGAGAATAAATAGCAGCCTTTACGCCGTCTAAATAACCTTCGTGAACCCTGATAAAAAAACGTATTTTCCCTTCAATTGAAACAATCTCAAGTCCGATAGAGGTTTGAAATTGACCCTCAACCCATTCCTCCCACCAATTGGGAGGATGATAAACAACCCTATGAAGACTGTTCATTACATCCTCCATTGCTCTTATTGGTTTGGAAATCTCCTTTGGAATCTTAATCTCCAGTAAAATTGGTTTAAAAACATTTTTTAAAAAAATCTCAAATCTCCACCAATGCCAGAAAAATAAAAAAGGCTTTACCAAAATAAAAAGTAAAACCAACCACCACCAATTTTTAATAATTTCCAAAAAGGGTCCGAAAAATATTCCCTTTACTCCCTCTATCACCGTATTATACACACTCAAAAACTCAAAGAACATTTTAAGCTTCGTTTATTTTATATCTACCTTCTGAATCTTTTAAAAAATATTGTTTATTGCTTAAGTTTAATAAAATGGTATTTTTCTTGATTAGTCTTTGTTTTAAAACTTTTTCTAAAATCTCTTCTCTTGTTAAAGATTCCTCAGCTTCCTGTAAAATTTTTACAATTACATCTTTTACCTGACCTGGATAGTATCCCCACTCAGCCAAAGCATAAATTCCCCTGCCCACTAAAATAAATCTATCGTCTTTTATCAATTCATTATGAACGGTTTGAACGTGGCTATCTTTAACTAAATTAGAAACTTCACTAAAATGAAGAGGTTTGCAGGCTTTTTTAAAAACTAAATAAGCTTTGTCCTTTATTCCCCGGGGATTGATTTCCGGCCAATCTGAAAGGCCGTATAAATCTTCCTCATTTTTCTGAATCTTTTTGGATACCTCAAGATAAGAGAGCAAAGCTTTTTCTTTTAAAGAAGATTTATTTAACTTTTCCAAAAGCAAAGGTTTGTTTATTTTTTTGAGCTGGGTAAAAACAGAATTAATAGCTTTTTTAGCTAAAAGATAGAGGTTTTCATCTATTGTCCATAAAGAATAAAAGTCGTCGTTCTTATTAAATCTTTGAAAAGGTTCTTGCAGGGTTAATAAAAAATAAACCTCATTATTTTCTATTTTTCCACCAAGCTCTTCTAATAAAACATTTTCTTTTCTTAGGCCTCCCCAATTTTTAAGATGGTTAAGAAAATAACGAAAAACTTTTTGATACTTTTCTGTTTTTGGTTTTATTTTTCCAAAACTAACTTTTTGTATTTGGCGAACCCTCTCCCGGCAAATACCAAAGTTTTTACCGACTGACTCTAAAGTTTCTCTTTCTTTTCCCTTTAGACCAAAACGACGGGAAATAATTTCTTTTTCCCTTTCCTTTAAACCAGAGATTAAATCTATACAGATTTTTTGATAATCAAATTTTTCCATATTATTATTTTATTTAACCATTTCTAAAAAATCTCGTCAAGTTTCCTCCTTCGTTTAAAAACCAGATATTAAAGCAGAAACAATTCCCACCAAGAATATTCCATCAAAAACTCCTGCTCCTCCAATAGAAATATATCCTCCATATCTTTTTATTTTCCTTAAGTTTAGAATATCAGCTCCAATTAAAGTTCCTAACACTCCGGAAATAAAAGCTACAGGAGCTGCAAATTCAGGAACTAAAATTAAAGCAAAAAGGGCTGAAAAAATAGGAGGGATAAAAGTAGGCATAACAATTCCTTTTCCTGGAATAACTTTAGCAAAAATTTTAGAGATAATGGTCATCAGGAAAATAGCTATAAAGATAGGTCTTAATTCAAATCCTTGAACTTTAGCTTGCAGTAAAAAATAAAAAGAAAGTAAAAGGGGAATTACAGCTCCCCCAAAATTAATGGCAACATAATGAGCTTCTATTTTCGGTCTACTAAAAAGACCGAAAAAACGGGGTTCTCTTACCAAAATCATCTTTTTCTTTGTCAAAGGAATATTAATTAAAGAACCAAACAAAATAAGAAAAAGAATAAATAAAGTAGCTTCAGGCGAAATACCCAGTTTTTCAAAACCAATCATCACTATATGAAAATAACCCAGGACAAACAAAAGAGGGAGAGATAAAATAAAAAGAATAAAAATGAAAATGGTAATTGGAATGAAAAACATAATATTCAATATTGAATATTAAATATTTTTTTATCCATATTTTAGCTAACAACACCTTTTGTATTTCTATAAATAAAAGGTTTGTTGCTATTTTGAGTTTAAAATTATATAATAAGATAACATGCCAAAGTGTAAAATAAGAGGATGTAAGAAATTTACCAGATATAAAAATACTAAAGAAATTTACTGCCTAATGCATCTAGCGAGAATTAAACGTCATGGGTATCCAGAATTGAAAAAGGATGCTTATCAATCACTGGAGAAATTACCACATTCACTTGTTGACGACTTCATTCGCAAAAGTTGTCAAAAAATGATTGATAAAGAAATTGTAAAAGAATTAAAGAAAATGGGATTCCAAGGAGCTACTCAGTGGACTGTTAAGTACCGCCGAAGAAAATTAGGGATTAAAAAATACTTATATGGCGAAGTTAAAAAACATAAAGCGTGGATTAGGCAACAAGCGATAAAAAAATATGGCAATGCTTGCGAGTTATGCGGATATAATATCCATGTTGAAACTCATCATATCACGCCAAAACACCAAGGAGGGATTCATACTATAGATAACCTCATAGTGCTTTGCCCTAATTGTCACACATTAGTTACAAATAAAAAACTTACGTTAAGCAACAGAAAGGATATTACAAAGCTTAGCAGAAAAGTAAAAAAGCTACTTAAATTAACTTATCCATATTTAGGATAACAGCATTTTTTATATTTTATTGGTTTGCCAGTTTCAGGATTAACCTTTCCACAGGGACAGGGGTCATTTCTTCCAGGTTTCTTCTTTCCGGCTTCAACATTATGTCTGGCTTGAGTATTAACCTTTTGACCTTGAACAGGAGAAAGACTTGCTTTCATTAAAGTATTGACAATAGCTGTTTCTATTCCTGACAATAATTTTTTAAACATCTTATAACCCTCCTTTTTATACTCAAGCAAAGGGTCTTTTCTACCATATGCCCTTAATCTTACAGAATCTCTCAAATACTTCATATTTTCTAAATGGTTTATCCAAGACATATCTAAAATTCTCAAAGAGATAATTTTTTCAACCAGATTTATATTTTTTTCTCCAATTTCTTTCTTTTTTTTCTCATAATCTTTCCTGGAATATCCTGTTTTGTTAAACATTTCTAAAATCAAAGGGTCTAATTCTCCTTCTTGGGCTTTCTCTAAAGTCTCTTTCCTTTTTTTATAAACAACCTCTCTGTGTTTATTCATCACATCGTCATATTCTAAAACATGTTTTCTTATATCAAAATTTATTCCTTCAATCCTTGACTGTGCCTCTTCAATTGCTTTAGAAACCAAACCTGCTTCAATCGGTTGGTCTTCTGGAAGTTTTAACATTTCAGCTACAGATTTTATTTTCTCTCCTCCAAAGACTCTGATTAAGTCATCTTCTAAAGAGAGAAAAAACTGGCTGGAACCAGGGTCGCCCTGTCTCCCTGACCTTCCCCGAAGCTGATTATCAATCCTTCTTGCGTCATGTCTTTCAGTTCCAATAACATGGAGGCCTCCCAGTTTTTTGATATTCTCTGCCTCTTCCGGATTTTGAGGATTGCCTCCTAAAATTATATCAACTCCCCTACCTGCCATATTGGTAGCTATTGTCACAGTTTTTAATTTTCCGGCCTGGGCAATAATCTCTCCCTCTTTTTGATGGTTTTTTGCATTTAAGACCTGATGAGGAATCCCCTCTCTTTCCAATAACTTTGATAAATATTCGTTTTTCTCAACAGACCTCGTTCCCACTAAAGCCGGCTGGCCTTTTAAGTATCTTTTTTTTATTTCTTCAATTAATGCTTTTAATTTTCCGGTCTTTGTCTTGTATATCCTGTCCGGTAATTTTTTTCTTATTAATGGTTTGTTGGTGGGAACAATTACTACACCCAATTTATAAACCTTATCAAACTCTTCAGCTGAAGTAATGGCAGTTCCCGTCATACCGGCCAACTTTTTATACGTTCTAAATAAGTTCTGGAAAGTAATGGAAGCTAAAGTAAGAGACTCTGGATTTACGTTTACTTTCTCTTTTGCCTCAATTGCCTGATGCAAACCTCCTGACCATCGGCGACCGGGCATCAATCTGCCGGTAAATTCATCAATAATAATAACTTTTCCATCTTTAACCACATAATCTCTGTCTTTTCTAAAAAGAGCTTCAGCTCTTAAAGCCTGTTCTAAATAATGCAAATATTTTACTCCTTTTTCTTGATAAATATTTTTCAATCCTAATATCTTTTCAATTTTATTAATTCCCTCTTCTGTCAGGGTAACTACTCTTATTTTTTCATCAATTTTGTAATCTTTATCTTTATCAAGTTTTGGAATAGTTCTGGCAAATTCTAAATACCACTTTGAACTTTCAATATCAGGAGCTGAAATAATTAAAGGAGTTCTTGCTTCATCAATTAAAATTGAATCAACTTCATCAATAATGGCATAATGAAACTCTCTCTGAACCATCTGGTTCAGTTCATAAACCATATTATCTCTTAAATAATCAAAACCAAACTCATTATTTGTGCCATAAGTGATGTCAGCCAAATAAGCTTCTTTTCTTTGACAGGGTCTTAAGAAATCCTCAACAACATAAAAACCGCCCAGCTCATCTCTTGTTTTCTCTTTATCTTCGGCAGGTTTTTTGTAATCAGGGTCATACAAAAAAGATTGCTGATGATTTAGACAACCAACAGTTAATCCCAAAGCATGATAAATCTGACCCATCCAAACAGTATCTCTTCTGGCTAAATAATCGTTAACGGTAACCAAATGACATCCCTTTTCTTCTAAGGTATTTAAATACAATGGCAAAGTAGCAGCTAATGTCTTTCCCTCCCCTGTTTTCATTTCAGCAATTTTTCCTTGATGCAAAACAATTCCTCCAATTAATTGGCAGTCATAATGTCTCTGATTTAAAGTTCTTTTTGAAGCTTCTCTTACTAAAGCGAAGGCTTCAGGTAATAAATCATCTAAGGCTTCTCCTTTTCTCAGTCTCTCTTTAAATTCTTTTGTCTTTTCTTTTAACTTCTCATTAGAAAAACCCTCGAATTCTTTTTCGAGGCCATTTATTTTATCAACCAAAGGCTGCAGTTTCTTTAAATATTTCTCATTAGCATTTCCAAAAATTTTATTTAAAATTGCCACACTCTTATCGTTTTAAATATATGCATATATTGGTTTTTTAAACTTCACTCTTTTTGGCTTGAAGGGCAGATACTCAAAAATATACAAAGCAGCTCCTAACTTAGGAGATTTTTTAATAATTTTTTTATCAATCATTAAAGAAAGTCTTTTTGTGATTTCCTTGTCTTCTTTGTGAAGCATAACGTAAGGATAATAAATTTTATTCACAATCAACTCTTCTATAATCAAGTTATTTTTAGTAAAGAAATCTTGCAAAAACAAAAATCTATTTCCAATATCTCCACCCCCTAACTCCAAAAATCCTATTCCACCATCTTTATTTAATTGGTTTTTTCCAAATTTCACAAAGGCTTTTACTCCAGCTTCAGTATAAATAGGATTTGTTAAAAACCCAATAAACTTTTCTCCTAAAAGTTCTTGTTTCCTTACGTCAAACTTCTTGGTTTCAATTTTCAAATTAAATTTTAAAGAAAGCTCATCAATACAGGAAAGCAGCTCTTTGTCTGCATCAATAACAAGAGATTCTATTTTAGGCTCAGCTAAACTTAAAAGTATTGAAATAAAATCATCGTCTCCAACAAATAAAAACTTACCTTTTAAGGGTAGTCTCTCTAATATTTTTTTAACAAGGAAAATGGCTGAGGATTGAGAAATTGGCATCTGGTCCCATTCAGCTTTTATCTTAAAGAATTGAAATTTTTTAAATAAAGAGGTGACCGGTTTTTTTTCTTTAATCTTTGTTTTTAATTTTCTTTCAATTTTTCTTTTTATTTCCTTTTCGCTTTGGGGCCGAGGTATTATCTTAAAGATATCTTTTTTAAAAACTGAAACTTTACCATTTTTTTTAACCTTAACTATCTTTTCTTTCTCTAAAAATTTCAAATAACACCAAAGGTCCCAATCATCCTCTGCATTTTTAATAATGAAGTCAAAAACATTTTTAGAATAAATTATGTCTTTAACATCACTTAAAAATTCCAAAAAGGAAACTTTTTGATAATTTTCATAAAATTTTTTAAGAATTTTTTTAGTTAATTTAAGTTCCCCTACCCCAAACCAGGTTTTAACATCCCGAAAATAATAATTTTGGTCAAAAATTAAAAATTTTTTGTAAAGCTTTCTCAAAAATTTTTCCATATCATTCCAGTTTTTCTTTATAAAATTTAGGTAGAATTCCTGAAGCTAAATGTATTTTAGGAGAGTAATATTTTAAACCCTTAATTTTTTTATATCTCTTTTCTATCTTTTTAATATTAAAACCTTCCAGGTTTATCTTTTTAGAAGCTAAAGTGAAACTAAAATCCGAACCCTGATAATCAGGAGTAAATATTCTATGCACTTTTACATAAGGAAAAGAAGGGGTTAGATTTTTAATCACGGTCTTGATTTCTGAAAGTTGGTCTAAAAAATTTCCACTTTGGGTAATAAGAATTCCTTCTTTTTTTAAAGCCAAAAAGCTATTCTGATAAAATCTTTTTTGAAATAAAGGAAGAGAAGGACCTGCCGGATCTGTAGAGTCAACAATTATTACATCAAAAAAGTCTTTGAATTTTTTAACAAAACTCACTCCATCTCCAAAAAATAGTTTTACTTTCTTTTGTTTCAAAGAATTCTTTATACCTAAAAATGAAAGATGTTTTTTTGAGATTTCCACTACTTCTGAATCCAACTCCACCCAAAAAATTTCTTTTAAAGAATGTTTTAAAACTTCACGCAGAACGCCACCATCTCCTCCTCCTATAATTAAAATTCTTTCAGGATTTGGGTGATAAAATAAAGGCAGATGGGAAATCATTTCATGATAAATAAATTCATATTTTTCTGACAATTGAACAATACCATCTAAAACAAAAATCCTTCCTAAAGCGAAGGTATCTAAAATTTCAATTTTCTGATATTTACTTTTTCCAGAATAAATTCTTTTTTTCAGTTTCCAACCAATTTTAGAATCTTGAACGATATTGGGAAGCCCTTTTTCAAAAAACCATTTTTTCATGTCTTCAACGAATAATTGTTCTACTTTTAATTTTTTTTGCTTTAAAGAATTTTTTAGTAAAGTCCTTAGTTTTTTTATCGTTAAATAACTTACAAGAAAAAATATTGATAAACGCCCTATCCCACAGTTCGGAAAAATGACCAGAGACTAAACTGGTTTCTATTAACTGAACCAAAGAAAAGCCAGCTATAGAACCTGTTCCAAATCTTTTGATGATTGCTCTGCCGTATTTTTTAACTTTAATCAGTTTACAAATCCTATTTGAATATTCTAAGATTTTCTTCTTTGACCTTAAAATCTTTGGGTCACAGTCATAAAGGTCCATAATCAATTCCTGTCCATAAATTTTCGATTGATTTTCTTTCATATTGTTCCTCTTTTTATTTTTTTTATTTCAACTTTTTTGGGATTAAATTTTTTTCTTAAATAGTTTAGTGATTTATCTGGAAAAGCCTTCTCCCCGCAGGTAAAAATATCTATTGCTAAATAATTATATTCGGGCCAAGCATGAAGAGCAATATGGCTTTCAGCTAATAAAACAACCCCGGTTATACCCTGGGGTAAAAATTTATGAGTGGTTACTTCTAAAGGAGTATTTCCCCCTTTTTCAGCAGCTGTAATTAAAATCTTCTCAATTTCTTTTGAGTCTTCTATGATTTTGCTTCCCCAAAATTCGGCAACTATGTGAATACCGGCATATTTTTGTTTTTTTCCATTGACCCATTGATTGACCCATTGTATGGATCTCTTTGTTTTTTTAATCATTTTTCTATCAACCGCTTTATCTTTCAGCATTTTCTAATAGGAAATGCTGAAAAACTGTCTCAACAATTTTTGTTGAGAAAAACAAAGAGTGAAACAAAAAAGCGATTGAGGGTTAAATACCTTCTTCTAATGTTCTCCCCTTCTGATCAAATCTTGCCTGGGGAGATATTTTCATTCTTTTTTTAAGAACTCTACTTTTTCTTTTTTCCTTTGAAATCATTTTTTCTTTTTGCTTTTTAAGTCCTATCTGCAGTTCATCTTTTACTTCCGTAATTGCTAATCTTAAATCTTTTGAAATAGCTTCTGCTCTTATACTCTTTCCTGAAAATCTTATTTGGCATTCGGCTCGAAAAAATGGTCCTCTCTTATGATGCAGTGTTTCTTTTCCAATCTCTACCCATGCTACAAGTGCTGGTTTTGCCTTACCAGAGGAAGGACTTTTATATTTTCCGTTATATAACACTTTTATAAATTTTTCAAGGGAATTTATTTTTTCTTTAATAAAATCTTCTATAGCCCGATTCAGTGTTATGTTTTTGGTTTCAATGTTTATCTTCATAATAAAACCCCGCCTCTATAGTATAACATTTTTAAAAATTTTTGCAAATATTTAAACTAAGGCGGGGAAGGCATTTATCTCTTCTTTCTCTTCTTTCTTTTCTTTGTCTTTTTCTTTTTTGCTTTTCTTTTTTTTGCCTTTTTCTTTTTTGCCTTTTTCTTTTTTCTTTTTACCATGATTTAATATTTTAAAAATATTTGGGCAAATAGTCGACCGCTATCGCCATAAAAATTATTTCTTTATTTAATTTTCTCATTATGAAAAATTAATGTCAACTGTGCAAAAAAAAATTTATCGAAATTAATCAAAGATATTGAAGTTCTTCCTTTAAACTGATTCCAAATTTCTTTTTTACTTTTAATTTTACCAACTTTATTAATTTTTTAACATCTTTTGCTTTTCCGTTCCCTAAATTAATAATAAAGTTTGAATGTTTTTTTGAAATTCTTACATTTCCAATTTTTTTTCCAGCTAAACCGCAATCTTCAATTATACGACCTGAAGGAATAGCTTCAGGTTTTTTCCTTTTTGATTTTTTATCATAAGGAATGTTTTCAAAAATACTTCCAGCTGTTGGGAATTCTAAGGGATGATGTTCTCTACGATAATCTAAATAGCTTTTCATTTCTTCCTCGCTTTTTTTTCTATTTCCTTTTCTAAGCTTAATTTGGCAAGACAAAATAACCAAGTTTGGATTTTTTTTAAAAATACTGTTCCGATAACTGAATTTACATTTTTTGTTATTCAAATTTATTATTTTTTGTTTTTCAACGTCAAAAACTTCAACTTCCTTAATAATATCTCCCATTGATTTTTCCCAGGCACCGGCATTTCCCCGTACAGCTCCTCCTACTGTTCCGGGAATTCCGGCTGACCACTCAAGCCCTGTCAAACTTTTTTTTGCTGCAATTTTAGTTAATTTTTCTAATGATAAACCAGCTTCTGCAAAAATAGTGCAATTTTGAACTTTAAACTTTGAATTTTGAACTTTTATTATAAAACCCCTAAATCCTTTATCGGAAACCAAGAGCTTGCTTCCGCCACCTAAAATATAAAAAGATAATTTTAATTTTTTGCTTGTTTTTAGCGCTAAAATTAAATCTTTTTTTGTTTTAGCTTCAAAAAAATATTTAGCCGGACCTCCAATCCTAAAACTGGTGTGACCTTTAAGCGGTACATTAAATTGTATTTCAGGAAGAATATTTTTTAGTTCTTTAGTTTTAGTTTTCATTCTTTAAAGGACCGGGAGAGTTTACCCTTATACTAAGTCTTTTGTGAGTGCTGCTCCCGGCCCAATTTTATTTTAACATTCTCTAAAAGCGAGTCAAAAAAACAATAGGCCCCGCTCGAGTGGGGTCTATTGTCGACTTAGAAAGAGTCCCGAAGGAACACTCACATTTTAAATATTAGCAAATTTAAAATATTCTGTCAACCCCGTAGAAGAATTACTGAAGTAAAAGTTGATTAATTTTAGCTCTTTTCATTGAACCTACAAAACCAGTTCCTCTAATCTAGTATTATTGGGGTAATTCTTTTAAAAACTGCTCAACCTCGGGAGCTAAATCTGGATTAATCTCTATTACTTTCTGAGCTGCTTGTTTTGCTTTTTCAAATTGGCCCAGGTTGGCATAACTGTTGGCTAAACCTGCCCAGACCTCGGCATTTTCAGGATGAATTTCTATTGCCTCTTGGTAAAGATATAACAAGCTCAAATCATCTCTTAAAACCTGATAAATTTCAGCTGCCTGTCTTAGATTGTTCACGTTCTTTTTCCAATTATAACCTGCTTTTTCTGCATCTTTTACCTTTTGTAAGGCTTCTTCATACTGACCTGTCATCTTATGGGTCATAGCCAAATACCAATAAGATACACCCAGTCTTGGTTCTAAATCAATTGCTTTTTCAAATAAATCTAAAGCTGCCTCTTCTTCGTCTTCTGCTCTCTTAACTTCACCTAAATACCAGTAGCCCTGCTGATTTGTTGGGCTTAATTCTATGGCTTTCTCAAGAATTTTTTCAGCTAAAATCAACTTTTCTTTGTTATGACTAAAATAATAATCGCTAAAATAAAGCTTGCCAAAAAAAAGATGAGGGCGGAAATCCAGGGGGTTTTTTCTAATGCTCTCTTGCATCTGCTCTTCAGCCATAAGAAAGGCAGATTCCAAAACCTGCCTGTTTTCTTTTGAATCAAAACCAGCTTCATAAACCCTTTGGGCAAACTGCTCCCTTATTTCGTATTTTTCCATTAAGGTATTTAGGGCTTTTTTGTAAAAATCCAATCTCTTTTCCAGGTTAACAGAAGAAACAATCATGTGAACTGTGTTTACGGCGCTATTGGCAGGTTGAATATTTCCAAAGTAAAGTAAAAAAACAGTTAGAACCCCAATCACACCAGAAATGAGATATCTGCCAAAACCCTCTTCAAGTACCCCTAAAGGGGAATTGGATGATTCTTCAGCTGGTTGAAAAAATAAATCTTCTTTCTCTGTTATCAAAAAAGTGACAAATCCCAGGCTCAAAAAAAAGACGGTGTAGCTTGATATCATATCAAAAACTAACAGGTTTTGAAAAAAATAAACAATCAACAAAACCGCCATTCCCAAAAAAGAAAAAATATTCCTCTTTTCTTTAAGATAAACTCTTAAAAGACCAAAGATTGAAACAGCAAAAATTAACAAATAACTTAAAAGACCAACTACCCCGGTGGTAACCAGGCTATCTAAAACAATATTGTGTGCTCTGTCAAACCAAATCTCTCCTCCGCATTCTGACAGAAACATACAGGGATTAAAAAATTTTGTAAAAACCACATTGAAGTTTTCAGGACCCCAGCCAAATATCGGCTTTTGTAAAAATCCTTTCCAGGCCTTTTCCCAAACAACAAATCTGGGTTTCATCTTTTGTAAAGTTATCTCAATTGTATTTTTAATAAAAGTAGGTTGATAAATTGCAAGAATTATTCCTAAAACTATTAAAAACAAAACTAGAAATACCCCCATCTTTTTCAGGTTTTTTTTCCCTGAAAAAATTAAATAACCCAACAAAAATAGAACCATCCCTCCCAAAAAAGAGATAATCGCACCCCTGGCTGTAGAAGTGAGCAGTACTGAAATTAACAAAAATAAAGATAATCCTGAGAAAATTCTCCAGCCAGAAGTCTTTTTTTCCAAAAACAAAATCAAGGCAAAAAAAATGTCAAACAGTAAGTAAGCTGCCATAAAAGAAGTATTTCCAATTGTCCCTCCTCCCCTGGTAGAGACTTCTATTTCTCCTGGAAGCAAAACATAGAAACAAAGCAAAATACCAACTAATATGGAAACAGAAAGAATCTTTTCCCAATCTTCTCTTTTTTTGAAACAGCTGGTCAAAATAATGAAAAAAACTAAAAGATGAAAAAAGGTAAAGAGACCCGTCATTCTTTCAAAAGTGCTCCAAAAACTTCTTTCAAAGTTAATTCCCAAAAAAGACGTCAGAATCAATACTCCGACAAAGATAAAGATTGAAATAGACAGAATATTAATTTTTGGACGATAGCGAGGAAAATATATAGCCAGAATTAAGAAAGCCGCAAAAATAATTTCAGCCAAAATCCTAAAATAAATGGTCTTTGGGGTAACAAAGGGAAAAAAAGAACTCCTGCTTATAACTAAGGGAGTGAATAAAATTAAATATGTCCCCCATCTGATTATTGAAAGGCAAAAATTCTCTAAACCTCGATTTTCACTTTTTCTGTTTTCTTTACCCATTTTATTATTTATCTTTTTATTTTAAGCAATAAATCATTATCAGTCAAAATTTCTCTACTTGGGTTGATTTTTAATCATTTTTCTTTTAAACTTAATAATTGCATTATCATCTCTAAGTTAATCTATGTTAAATACGCTAAGTTTCAAAAAATTTCTTCTTTTCTTAGGAGATATTTTTTTGCTCTATGTTTCGCTTTTAATAACGTTATTTTTAGGATTTTTTGAAGAATTCAATTCTCAAGTCTTTATTTTACATTTGCTTCCTTTTTCAATAGTTTATTTTTTTTGGCTCATAATTTTTTATATCTCCGGGCTTTATGATCTTCCTCTAATTAAAAGCAAAATCTCTTTTTACAGCCACATTTTTGGAGCAATTTTAAGTGGTTTAATTTTGGGAATGCTTTTTTTCTATACTATTCCTTTTTTCGGAATCACTCCCAAAACTAATTTAATATTAAATAGTTTAATTTTTGGTATTTTATTAGTACTCTGGCGCAATTTTTTTTACTCTTTATTCTCTGTTCATTTTTTAAACAAAACGGCAATAGTTGGTAAAGGACCTCAGGTTGAGGATTTAAAAAAAGGAATATCAGAAAGACCCTATTTAGGTTATAGAATAGTTCCAATTGATTTTAAAAAAGACCTTCTTTCTCAAATCCAAAAAGAAAACATTAATACCGTCATATTTACCGAAGAATATGAGTCTGACCCAAAAGTTCTTAAAGCTCTTTATCTCTGTTTGCCCGCCCGCGTAAATTTTTTAGATTTTGCAAGTGCTTATGAAATGATTTATGAAAAAATTCCGGTTTCAATGATTTCTCACGCCTGGTTTTTAGAAAATTTAAAGGAAGGAGGAAGGGATTTTTATGATAAAATAAAAAGCTTGTTTGATGTAGTTCTGTCCAGTCTTTTACTAATCTTAACTTTACCTTTTTGGCCATTAATTGCTCTATCTATTAAATTGGAAGATAGAGGACCTGTTTTTTATAGACAAGAAAGGGTTGGAAAGGATAGAAAAAATTTTTTATTAATTAAATTTAGGTCAATGAAGGTAGGAGCAGAAAAAGAAGAAGCTGTTTGGGCAAAAAAAGAAGATAAAAGAAGAACCAAAGTTGGTAAATTTTTAAGAAGAGTACACTTTGACGAGATTCCTCAAATGCTCAACATAATAAAGGGAGATATTTCTTTAGTAGGTCCCAGACCGGAGAGACCTGAGTTTGTCAAAAAATTAGGGGAAGAAATCCCCTATTACCATTTAAGACATATTATAAAACCCGGCTTTACCGGGTGGGCTCAAATTAAATTCAGGTATGGAAGGTCTGTTATGGACAGTAAAGAAAAATTCGAGTATGACTTATATTATTTAAAAAATAGAAATCTCCTGCTTGATATAGGAGTTCTGTTAAAAACTTTTCAATTATTCTTTCCAAAAGAAGACTAAAGATAATTAAGTTTTTTGTTCTTTTTTAATTTCTTTACCAGCTCTTTAACCCTTTGAGAGTCTTTCTTGTTGCAAACTAAAATAATATCATCGGTAACTGCAATTATTAAATCTTTAACCCCTACTGTTGTTACTAGTTTATCAGATCTTCCATAAACCATAATATTTTCAGAACCAACCTCAATATAATTTCCTTTTACAAAATTCTTGTTCGGCAAAGACAAACAATCTTTTAAAACCGACCAACTACCGATATCTGACCAACCCATAGATATAGGTAAAACAGCATTCTTTTTATAGTTTTCAACTATTGAATAATCAAAAGATACATTATCCATTGCTAAATATTCTTTTTCCAGCACTTTCTTAAAACCAGATTTTCTTATAGCTTTTTTTATTTTCTCATACCTTTGATAATTATCTGGTACAAACTTTTTTATTAAGTTTTCAATTAAAGCCGGAGTAAAAATAAATATCCCTGCATTCCATAAATACTTTTCCGTTTTTAAAAAGCTTCTTGCTCTCTTTAGGTTTGGCTTCTCTTTGAAAAAAGGAACTTTATAAATTTTAAATTTATTATATTTAGTTAAAAGCTTACCTTGTTTTATATACCCAAGCCCAGTATCAGGAAAGTTGGGTTTTTCCCCTAAAAGCAATATATAATCTGGATTCTCTTTTATAAAACTTTCTCCAACTAATAACGCTTCTTGAAACTTTTTTTCATCTTTTATTAAATGATCAGAAGGTAAAATTACCACGGGTTCTGAAAAATCTTTTTGTTTTAGATGTGCAAAAAAAAGCAAGAAAGCCGCTACCCTTTCTCTACTTGCAGGCTCTGAAATAATGTTCCTAGAAAGAAGTTTAGGTATTTCTAGTTTTATTTCTTTCAAATAGTGTTTATTTGTAGACACATAAATATCATTAATCGAAAACAAAGGTAAAATCCTTTCAAACGTTTCTTGAAACATTGTTTTCTGAGAAATCAGTTTTTGGAACTGTTTTGGCTTATATTCTCTAGAAAGAGGCCACAATCTTGATCCCTTTCCTCCAGCTAAAATTAAAGCCTTCATAAAGATTTATTTTATGTTTTTCTTAATTCTTCTTGTATCCATTGATAAGTCTTTTTTAGCCCTTCCTCTAAAGAAACTATGGGCTTCCAATTAAGCGTTTCTTTAACTAATGTTAAATCAGCATTTCTTCCTCTTACTCCTTGGGGTTTATCTAATTGATGAACTTTTTCTAAACGCTTTCCTGCAATATTAGAGATTATGTCTACTAATCCATTAATCGTTACTAATCTATCAGAACCAATATTCAAAGGCTCTCTATAATCAGACTCCATCAAAGCATAAGTTCCCTCTAAACAATCATCGATATAGCAAAAAGAACGAGTCTGTTTACCGTCTCCCCAAATATCAATTTTATCTCCATCTTTAGCTAAGGCTATTTTCCTGCATAAAGCTGCTGGAGCTTTTTCTCTTCCTCCTTCATAAGTTCCCTCTTCACCATAAATATTATGATATCTTGTAATCCTAACATCTAAACCATAATCTTGATGATAATTTTGATAAACTCTTTCGGAAAATAGCTTTTCCCAACCATATTCATTATCAGGATCGCCAGGATAAGCATCTGACTCTTTTAAGGCAGTTATCGAAGGATCTTTCTGTTTAGCTATAGGATAAATACATGCAGAAGAAGAATAAAACAATCGTTTTATATTATTTCTTTTTGAAGCTTCTGCCATATTAATATTAATCAAAACATTATCTCTCATTACATCAGCTCTATGAAAAGTGATAAATCCTATTCCTCCCATATTAGCAGCTAAGGTATAAACCTTGTCTATTCCCTCAGTTGCTTTTAGGCAATTTTGGAAGTTTCTTAAATCTAAAAGCAAGAATTCATCAGCTTCATTTTTTGGAGAAAATTCTGGGTATTTAATATCTACACCTCTTACCCAGTAACCTTTCTTTTGTAAAAATCTGACTAAATGGTGGCCAATAAATCCACCTGCTCCTGTGACTAAGATTTTTTCTTTATTGTTCATTTTTTAAAATATTGAGAGATTTTAGATAAAGGTTTTAAGAAAATTCTTAAAAAACTTATCTTCAACCCATTTATTTTATAAGCCTTATAACATTCGACATTTCCCTTAACAATATTAAGAAGGTTTTTATTACTTTGACCTCCTATCCTCATTTTTACCAAAACCTGAGACATATAACAAGATTTTAATTTATACTTTTCTAAAAACCTCAACATTAATTCATAATCAGCTGAAATGGGAAAATCTAAATTAAAAACACCGTATTTTTTATAAATCTGTTTTTTAACAAAAAACGTTGAATGTGGAGGCATCCATCCTTTTTGAAACTTCCCTTCTTTGTATTCTGAAGACTTCCAATATCTGACTATTTTATCTGAATTATTTGCATTTACATAAATCAAATCTCCCCAGCAAACATCTGCTTTATCCTCTTCCATCTTTTCAACCACCTTTTTAATTACATTCCCGTCAGCATATAAGTCGTCTCCATTTAAAATTCCGATAATATCACCCGAAGCCATTGCTATTCCCTTATTCATAGCATCATAAATTCCCTTATCGGGTTCGGAAACAATCTTTTTGATTTTGTCTTTATATCTATTAATGATATCTAAGGTTCCGTCTGTTGAGCCACCGTCGATAATAATATACTCTATGTTCTCGTAGCCCTGCTCTAAAACACTCTTTAATGTTTTTTCAATGGTTTTTTTTCCGTTCAAGACTACCGTAATTATTGAAATCAATGGGAAATTTGTCATAAAAAATTTATTTCAAAAGGTTTTTGTATAAATTAATATATTGCTCTTTGAACTTTTCAATTGAATAATTTTCTAGAACTCGCCTTCTACAATTTAAACTGAACTTATTCCGCTTCTCATTATTACTTAGGAGCTCGTCAATTCCTTCAGCTAATTCCTCAACGTTCCTTGATTCAATTAAAATCCCGCAATCTTCGGAAACCTGTTCTGGAATCCCTCCTGTCTTGAAACCAATTATAGGTATCCCGCAGGCCATAGCCTCTAAAATAGTTGTAGGAAAATTATCTTGCAAAGAAGTGGTACAAAAAATGTCAGACGTATTATAAATATCAGAAATTAAATTATTATCAGACATATACCCTAATTGTTTAATCTCTATATTCTCTTTTGTCTTTTGATTAAGATTTATTTTCTTTCCCACGGTCAACACAAGACAATCTTTAGTTTTAACATATTTCAGTGCTTCAAAAAAATATTCTGTTCCCTTTCTTTCCTCCCTTAAGTCAGCTGCCACAAAAAGAATAATCTTTTTTGAGGGTGATATCTTTAATCTCTCCTGAATTTTAACTCTGTCTTTTGGTTTAAAAATTCCTGTGTCAACACCGTTTGGAATAACCTCCACCCTATATTTGTTTAAATAAGACTCTTTTACTCTATCTGCTAACCACCAAGATGGACAAACAACAACTGGGCTCCACCCTTTAGTAAAACATTCTTTCTTTTTTTTCCACATCAAGGCCGAAGAATCAAGATAGGTTTTTGGATACATAGACAAAGAAGGGCAGCTTCCACAACCTGTCTTCCAACGGTTACAATCCAAGAAATAGGAGCATCTTCCGGTTATAGGCCAAGCATCATGCAAAGTCCAAACAATAGGAATATTTAATTTATTCAAAAACCTGACGAAGCTTAAATCTAAATAATAGCCATGTAAATTATGAAGATGAATCAGGTCAAATTTTTCTTTTAAAATAAAACCTTCTAGCCGTTTAGTTGAAAACCAGCTTCCGCACCCCTGAAGACCCATCAGTCGAGTCAAAAAAGCACGTAGATAAGCTTCGGATCGTACACCAAAACTAAAAACTTCTTTGCTTTTTATCTTTTTTCCCCTTCCATAAGCAAAACGACTAGAAAACCCTGGCGTCTTATTTAAAACGTCATGTAATGTTCTAGCTATCTTTGCTGCTCCCCCCTGAGAAAATACTGTATTTATCGTTAAAATCTTCTTTACCATATTACTATTCTCATATTAAAGACTTTATGGCCGAGGTATAATCATCTCCGCTTTTTGCTATACTTAAATTTTTTCTTACCCAATCACCTATTTTTACTCGACTCATTTTAATCTGGTCTAAATTTTCCTTACAAAATTTTATTTGTTCTATTATTTCTAAAACATTGTTTGAATCAATAACTTTTTTCATTTTTTGGCTAATACATACGTACAATAAAGATTATATTCTAGGTAAAACTTTAGTTTTTCTTTAAGTGAAAAAAGAGGATTTGTTTTTATTTTTTCTGTTATAAAAAGGTTAAGTATTCGAAAATCATTTTTCTGTAATATTTGTTTAACATCCCTTATTCTCAATACCTGAGGATGTAAACGATAATGCTTAAAACCAAAAAATGGTAGAAATCTACGAAAAATTTTCCAAAAAAGATTAAAGGTGTCTACTGATAAAATTATTACTCCTTCTTTTTTAAGCACACGGTAACACTCTTTTATTACTTTCTGGGGACTTTCTGTATGATCCAAAACATTTAGCATAATAATAAGGTCAAAAGTATTGTTTTTAAAATGCATATTTTCTGCTTCGGTTTTTAGCTTACATAAATCAGAATCAGTATAAAATTCGGGAAACTTTTTCTCATAAAAATCTATTAAAGGATCAAGGACATATTTTTCTCCACCCTGAAAAAAATTAATAAGCGGTTTCCCTGCTCCCCCTATTTCTAATATTCTTGCATTTTTAGGAATATTCCAAAATCTCTCTATCCAAGCTTGGATAAATTTCTGCCTTCGCTGTAAGCTTTTATTTTTAATTGGAATAAACTTTTTTCCCCAAAAATTTTTTTCATATTTTAAATCTCTTCTAAACATATTTATATTTGTTTAAATATTTTAAAATAAAGCCATTACCTTGAAATCAAACCTCCCCTCCTTGGCAACATAATTATAAAGGGGCGTACGAAAAGAAGAAATAATATTAGTGATCAAAATGACTTTTTTCATCAAATTTTTTGAGCTTTAATAATTAAATCTCCTGTCAAAAGAGATGGCCAAAAATTTCGAAAATTAGCAAACAGGCCACAACCTGATACTTTTAAAATTTTAAAACCAGACTCTTCTAATAATTTACAAAGAGTCTTTTCGGTAAAATAATGTAAGTGACCACCATCCCATCCCATCTCTTTCCAATTAAGGGGAGAGGAAGTTACTGGCAACCTTCCAAAAAGCAATTGAACTCTGTATTTTAAATAAGCTATATTGGGGACCTCAACAATAAAAATTCCACCGGGTTTTAAGACTCTATTAATCTCACCTACAACAAAATAAGGGTCGAAAAGATGCTCTAGGACCGCAACACAAGTAACCACATCAAAGCTTTTGTCGGCAAAAGTTAGTCCCTTACCAATATCGCGGACGAAGAAACGTAAATTCGCATCTCCAAAAAATTTCTGCTTAGATATTTCCTGAGCCTTTTTAATACGGCTTGAAGAAATATCTATTCCATAAAGCTCGTCAAATTTATCTCTGGCTTTGAATATCAAAGAGCCACTTCCACAACCGACATCAAGCAATTTCCCTCTAGTATTTTTTAATAAACTCAAAGTTAAATCCTCTCGATCAAAATCAAGCTTCTCAAAGATTTTTCTCAAAAAAGAAAAAGAGGAAACACTTATTAGTTTTTTTTCACCGTATTGTCTCTCATAAAGTTCTTTATGGTCCATATTGTTTAACTAAAATTAAGAAGCTAAATCAATAAATTGCTTGGCTATTATACCCCAATTAAATTTTTCTTCAACTAGTTTTCTGCCCCGTTTTCCCATTTTTATTCGTAATTCTTTATCTAAAATTAATGATTCCATTTTTTTTGCTAAATCTAAGTAGTCACCATCTTTAAACGTTAGACCATTATTGTTAAGGATTCTATCGCTAGCTCCGGCTATCACTGAATCGCTTACAATAATAGGTAAATTACAGGCTTGGGCTTCAAGCATAGTCAAAGAAGATTCTCGAGGCCATACGCCAATATCTGCAGAAGAATAATACTTAGGAAGCTCTTTATTATAAATAGTTGGTAACCAAATAAAAAATTCTTCGCCTTTCTTTTCTCTTATTAATTTCTTCAAAAATTTAATATACTCTGAAGAACTATCGCCCAAGAGAAGGATTTTAAAATTCTTGTATTTCCTAGTTAACTCCAGCCCGGCCTTAACAAGTAAGTCTGGGCCCTTTTTAGGAGTAATCTTGCCGGCATAAATAAAAATAACTGACTGTTTTTCGACTCCCAGTTTATTTCTAATCAGATCCCTGGATTTCTCGTTAAATCTAAATAAATCCTTGTCTGCACCCAGTGGTATTGTCACTATTAAATCAAGCGGTATACCATAACAGTCATTCATAAACTTTTTTGTCCCATTATTGCAAGCGATAAATCCATCTGCTGATTGAATTAATAATTTAGAAAAAAACAGCTTGAAAATAAGGTAAAATAGTTTTCTTAACTTGTGTTTACTAACCACATAAAGCATGTGGTCATCATAAATTAACTTGAATTGTTTAGAATTTCTCTTTTTTAAAAATCCAACCCTTATAGCATTGATATTAGAAACCCCGTGGAGAAAAATAATATCTGGCTTCAGTTCCCTTATTTTTTTCTCAAGACCAATTAGCCAAACTCTTTTTTTTATTTCAAATAAAACTTCTAGTCGATAAGTGACTATATTTTCCTCCACAAAATTACCAGCTTTTAAATATCTACTACCAAGAACTGGCTTAATAAGGTTGTCGTAATTTGGAAATGGAAAATAACGATTAGATGTAATTACGTGAACTTCGTGCCCAAAATCCCTATGTTTTTTAGCTAAAAATGTTTCTTGGTAGCCCAATTTTGGTTGAAAATAGTTTACTATATGTAATATTTTCATAACTTATATCTTTAACATTAAGATAATTTTGAAATCAAAATCTTAACAATTCTTTCTGCGGTGTGTCCATCCCAAAACTTTATTACTTTTCTTTTTTTATATTTTCCTTTTAAAATTATCGATAATTCTTTAATAATTTTATTTCTATCATTCCCCACAATAACATTAGTCCCTTTTTGGACCGTGACAGGTCTTTCTGTATTTTTTCTTAAGGTCAGACAGGGAATATTTAATACTGTTGTCTCTTCCTGGATTCCCCCACTATCAGTCAGAACAAATTTAGCTTCTTTGTTTAAAGTAAGCATCTCAAGATATCCTAAAGGTTTAATTAATAATAAGTTTTTCATTTTCTTTATCTTTTTTAAAAAATTAAATTCTTTGAGGTGCCTCTTCACCCTTGGATGAATTGGCCAAATGATTTTTATTTTTCTTTGAATTTCTTCGATTACAGCAAGCAAGTCTTTAAAAACTTTTTCGTCAGCAACATTTTCTGGACGATGAAGAGTTAAAACTCCATAAGCCTTTTTCTTTAATTTCAGTGCTTCTAAGATTTTTATTTTTTGTGCCTTACTTTTCATATCAAGTAATGTATCTATCATAATGTTACCAACAAAAAAAATTTTATTTTTTGAAATCCCTTCTTTTACTAAATTTTTAATTCCACTTGGTTCGGTCACAAACAAAAAGCTTGACATATGATCTGTGAGACGCCTATTTACTTCTTCTGGCATAGCCATATCAAAAGATCGGAGACCTGCTTCAATGTGAGTAACTGGAATATTGGTTTTAGTAGCCGTTAAAGCAGCTGCCAAAGTAGAATTAACATCACCGACAACAATTACTAGATTTGGTTTTTCTTTTAATAAAATTGGCTCCAACCTTTTCATTGTTTCTGCTGTTTGATAGGCATGACTTCCTGAACCCACTTTTAAATTATAATTTGGTTTTGAGATTTTAAGTTCGTCAAAAAAAATCTTTGACATTTCAAAATCATAATGTTGCCCACTGTGTACCATCACTAACTCTATCTGCCGATGTTTTTTTACCTCTCTAATTAACGGAGCAGCCTTTATAAAATTTGGGCGAGCCCCGACAAGAAGAAGAAGTTTAATCTTTTTTTTCATTTTTCAATTTATGGATTTAATTAATCTCTTATTTTTTGATACCACATTTAAACAACTTAAGTAGTTTTTTACATTGTCGGATAAAAAATCCGAGATATGGCACAATTTCTAGCTTTCTCATTAAGCTCATTTCCGGAGCTAATTTTAATCCTTTGGGTGTCAAAAAATGGCTAGCGTCTTTTATAGTAAAACAATGACTATATCCTCCTGATAACTTTAAGTTTCTTTTTCTCTCTTCCCACTTTCGAACATCTTTCTCGGTTTTGTTTCCATAAGAATGATTCTGGTGAATAGCTATTATAACTTGGGTGGCATCTATAATTAGTGCCCTTGATAACCATGCTCGGTATAGTAACCAATTATCATATATCCCCCTTCCAATCGCAAACGGAAAAACATCTTTAAATATACTCTTAGGAAAAACAAAATAGTCTATACCTATCTTAGCATGAAGTTTGCCATCTTGCGATACTTTTTTCTGAAGATCGGTTTACCAATTTAAATTCTTAAAATTTATTTTTTCCTTAATATCAACATCCCATCTCTGACCGACCATTAAAAACTTTTCTTCATCCTTAATTTTCTCAACAGCTCTAATAAAATCCTTCATTAAGATTATATCAGCGTTTACATAGACTAAAATGTTATTTCTTGCTATCTTTTGGGCTTTTTTAAAAATATCACTAACTATGGGTGTACCAAACTCATTTCTTGCAATTTTAGGAAAATGTTTAACATTAAATTCTTTAGCTATGTCTGCTGTTCCTTTTTCGTCACCAAATAAAATAATCTCGGGCCTTGGCTCCAATAAAATCCAGCTCTTAATAGCGTTTCTTTGGATAATATTAAATTCCTTTTCAAATGGCTTTGGAATAGCAAATATGGTTAACATAAGTTTTCTAAATCAATATGTCTTTTCATTAACTATTTTCTTTAATCTTAATGTCGTTTTAAAAAAGATTTTGATTTTGTAGCAATAATTATTGTATAGACCTCACCATTTGAGGCAAAGGGAACAACTTTTCCATCTTTCTCTTTTAGTTCAAACAAAAAATATCCTAACCTTTTTAAATAATTGATAATTTTAATAGGATGATAACCAAAGCCTTTTGTGGTCGCGTATTGACTTTCGTAAATAATAAGAGGAGCATTTTTATTTTCAAGTAATTTTCTTGCCCCTTGCAAAGCTAAAAGCTCTGCTCCCTCAATATCTATTTTTATTAAATCTACTTTTGTAATACCGTTATCTTTAATAAAATTATCCAAAGTAGTAATCGATACCTCTTCTTCCTTTACTATTTCACAGTCAGGGTGACTAGGCTTTCCTATTGTATTCAAGCCATCTTTCCAAGCCAAGTTTACTTTAACTCTTGCTTTTCCAACATAATTACCTAAAGCAATACAGCAAGGAACTATATTATTTAAATTATTAAGACGGATATTTTCTTGAAGAATTTGAAAAGTTTCTTTGTAGGGCTCAAAACTATATATCTTTACATTTTGAAGCTACTGCCAAAGAAAAAAAGCCTATATTAGCTCCTAAATCTAAGAAGGTCATTTTAGGCTGAATCTGATCGAACACAAAGTTAAGTTCGTCTTTCTCAAACCTTAAGCCACTCCAGTAATCTAAAGCTCCTGCTCCTTTAGGAATTACCTTAAAAGAAATATCATCTATTTCTATTTCAATCGGCTTTTGAGAAAGAATAAAGTTTCTAACTTTAAAAAGAAAAATGATACACTTAATCTTTAAGGAATACAATAAGTTTTTAACTTGAAATATTTTCTTTATAACTTTTCTTAAAAAAGAACTTCTTGGAATTCTTTTTAAAATCTCACCTTGTAGCTTTTTGTTAAACATTTCTATACTGCTTTTAAATTCTAATCAATAATATTTATAAACTTAACTTTTTCATTAGCTCAAAACTTTTCGCTAGATACTTTCTGAGCTTCAATAATTTTATAAAAATACTTTCTTAGTAATTGACCACATCTGCATTTTATTTTATCAATTAAAAGATTGTTGTTTTTAATTTTAAATTTCATTGACTCTCCTCGTCTTTCTGAAGAATATACAATTTTATTTATTAATAATTTATTGCTTTCACAAAAATTATTAATATAATTAGTTCTGCTACTATACCTTGGATCCTTATGTTTAAGAGACCACTTAATTAATTTATCTTGAAGAGCAAATAACTTTTTTGAATCCTCATCGGTAGAACGTAATACTCCTGCTCCTATGGGGTGCCAAGGATGTACTGAGAAACAATCTGCGAGAGCAATAGCCCTCGTTCCGCTAGCTATCTCTAATCTTCTAGTAACATCTATACCAAATCTTGATGAAACCGTACTCCAAATTAAGTGAGGATCACATCCTTCTATTAGTTTCCAAAATTTATTTCGAGAAGAAATCATAGGTGGTTTATTACGTGCAATTTCAGGCACTGGACTATATTTAGAAATACAGGCATCTAAACACTTTTTAAAGTCTTTGCTTCCTTTTCTCCATTCCTTGTAAGAATTTACTCCTACTGGATACATAGCACATCTACGATCAAGGTTTATTACTGCTTTTGGATGATTTAAATGGTATGCAGTTAACTTTCTTAAAAAATCTGGCGGTAATAATTGATCTCCATCCATAATCGAGATTATCTCTCCTTTTGTAACATTTAAGCCAGCATTGTTACAACGTCCATTATGATATGGGATTTTGAATGGCAACCCTAAATAAATAATTTTAATATTAATTTTACTCTTTACCTCTTGGTATCTATCCCATAAAGATTTCAACCCTAGGTTATGATTATATGCATCTGCTATTTTTCGAGTCCGTTGCTCAACATAAATAAGCTCGAAGTTTTCCCTTGAATAATTCTGAGCTATTAACCCATCTATTAAATGAAAAAAGTTTCTATAAGTAGAATCCCAAGTAACTATTGAATGTTTTATCTCCATCTAAAAAAGATTTTTAATATCTTTCAACCAAGCCCCTAAGGTTTCTAATTCTTTATTTCTAACGTATTTTTTCTTCGCTAGATTTTTATAAATCTTTCTAATATTAGAATAGATATTATTTCCCAACTTAGTTGATTCAAGAATTGATACTATTTCTTTAATATTTGAATAACACTCCAGCTCATCTGAAAAATCCTTCATCAAATTGTGGCTATTTCTCTCTTGATATACCGTGGGACCAATAAATCCTAATCGTAAATTATGGTGCCAAAATAATCTTTGAGCTATATAGCCACGCAAAATATCAGTAAAACGAGGATTTACAGTAACTGGAAGATACATCCACGCAAAGCTATTCTTATTCCAAAGAGTGTTTTGTGAATTAAATGGAGAATATATATGTTTATCTAAGGCCACCGAATCCTTTTTCCGAAACTTAATTTCTTTGTTAAATAGTAATCTAAATATTGCATCCACATCAGGATCATTATTGGCCATTCCAGACCATACTCCCACATCACAGGATCTTGTGTTATCAATTAAAAAATTACTAGATTTCCTAATTTCGTCTAGCGGGAATCCTCTTGGCCAAACAAATTTAGATGTAAAATATCTATATATATTAAAATATTTACCGTCAGTCATTAAAATATTGCTGGAGTGAAAATCTGGAAAACTCCAAGATGAAGTAGGAAAATTGTCATCATCGGTCTCATAAATGATATCAGCCCCATTTTTCATAGCATAGAGATAGCCAATATTTTTACGACTGTAATGATTATATGGAGAGAAGTTTACAATATTGAAATCAAAATTCTTTTGATCTTCTATGGAAAGAAAGTAGGTGTTATCCTCCGACTTGATAGCCTTGCTTTTTTTATCTCCTACTAATACTAGTTTCCAATCTTTAAAAGAAGCGAATTTTTTAATTGCCTTAGTCGCCGGATTGATAGTAGTTATAACTATAAACTTATTTATTTTATTCTTTTTTTTCTTATACATGCTCTAATTTATATCTTTAATGTTTATCTTTCTCATTTTTAATCCCAATTTTTGGAAAATAAAAGTTGTTTAATTGGTTCACTTTTTAGATTTTTTAGGTTTATATCCTAAAATTAAATCAAATACCTTACTTTTATAATATTTTTTAAGAATCTCGGCATTAGGAATAATGCAATGACCATTAATACCTTTTTGGGGAGGATAAAGCACGGGACGAAGAACATTAGACCTTCTCAATTTTTTATATCCCTCGTTATAAGTTTTGTTAAAGTCTGTAACTGCCTCTTCAAAATCTACTCCGGCTTTATCACAAAATCTTTTCATCTCTCCGTGCCAAGCAATACATAGGCCATAATAAGATGTACTAAGAAGCTTTCCCATTTCGGTAATCACTGAAGACTGAAATAGTTTTGTTTTTATCCCCAAACCTCCTAAATGTTTTTTAGCTAATTGCCCTGCTTTCTTGTAATCAGCGCCGATATATTTTACAAAGGTTTTAATCCCTTTATAAAGATGGGAATGAATCCCCCTTATTGGACTATGAACAACCATCTTCCCTATTTCTTTTGGCAACCCTTGAATAATCTTTTTTGTAGTAAACGGCGCAACCGTAGAATGGATAATAGTTAATTTGGGTTCTATTTTTTTAATTTCTTTCCTTGCTATTTTTATAAAATTATTGCTGTAAGGAATGCAGATATGTAATATCTCCACCCCCTCTAATCCGTCATCTCTATTCAAGTCTTTGATCTTAGGATTCTTATAGAATTTAGCTATGGCTCGGCCCGCTTCGCCATAACCCAATATACCAACTGAACTAAATTTATTTTTTGAGGACATAAATTCCTTAATTTCTAATGAATTTTTAATACGTAAGAACTCTATCTGCTAATCTTTTATATACAAAAAAGCAGATTAAGTAAACACCGGCTCCAATTAATATAGAAAAAGCAACGTGTAATTTATATATATTGGGAAAAGAAATAACAAAATACATTAAAGAGGAGGAAGCCAAGGCACCAATAAAATTAAACCACATTTTCGAACTAATAAGTTTCACTGAGCTAATTTTTAAGGCAAACCAAATGGTTAAAATTAAGATTAAAAGAAATGTTGATACCCTTGCAATGGCGGCTCCATATAAAGAATATTTAGGAATTAAAATAAGATTTAAAATAACATTTGTCGTGGCTGATAAAAAAATAATTAAAAGGAGCTTCTTTTGTTTGTTCAAGATAAATAGAGTTTGATTAAAGGGACCGGACAAAAAGCTTAAAAATGTTATGGCTATTAAAAGTTTAAAGGCAAAAATAGAGGGGAAATAGCTGGGGTCGTAAACAAGGTCTATGATTTTAGGAGCTAAAACTATACCACCTATTACTATTGGAACAGAAAGAAATATTATTATTTCCAGATAGTAATCAAAAGCTTTTTTAAACTTCTCTTTAGACTGCTCGAAAGATTTGCTTAAATAAGGGAAAAAGCTTCCGGAAATAAAATTAGCTGGAATCAGAGTAATTCCTACAATTTTATAGGCAGCATTATACCAGCCAACCTGAGTAATTTGATTAAAATTTCCCATCATAATTGAGTCTATATTAACATAAACCATGCTTAATATAGCAGACAGCCCTAATGGCCAAGACATAGTTAAAAATTTTCGCCAAGTTGCTTTATCAAAATTTAATTTTAAAGGATAAATCTTTGAATAAAATAAAAAGATTGTAAAGATTAAAGCAATCAAACTGGCAAATAAATAACCGAAGCTTAAATTTTCTACAGATGGAATCTTAAAAATAATAAAGAACCCTATTCCTGTTACCGCAACAGCTTGTAATATCTTAACAAAAGCCTCATATTCCATTTGCTGACGAGCCCGGAAGAAAGCATAGGTAATACCCAGAAAACTATTGCTTAAAATATAAACTGCTAAAATCCAAATTACCTTTTGGATTTCAACATCTTTGGTAACAAAAAAAGAGCTAAACAAAATTACAATTAATGCAATCAAGCTTAAAACTAACTTCAAAGAAAGAATTGATGAAAATTCTTTTGTATCTTTTTTCTCTTTGGAAAATTCACGAATAGTTAAAGATCCTAGACCAAAATCAGAAAAAATAGCAAACAAAGAAACAAAAGATAAAGCAAAGGTAAATTTTCCGTACTCAGTTGCTCCAAAAATTCGAGCAACATAAACTATTAAAAAGAGCTTGGAAAAGTTTGTTATGGCCTCAGCTAATGCCAGCCAAAAGGTATTTTTAAAGATTGTCTGCTTTAAACCCTTATTGTCAAATAGTAGTGATTTAATATTAATAGATTTGCCAATCATTTTTAGAAATTAACTTTAAACCAGTCTACAGTTAATTTTAACCCTTTATCTAAATTATATCTTGGTTTCCAGCCAAGCTCTTTTTTAGCTTTAGAATAATCCAAACAGCTTCTTTTCTGCTCGCCAGGCTGAGCCGGACCGTGAATTTCTTTACATACCGAACCCGTCAATTTCTTGAGCTTTCTAAAGATAGTGTTTATGTTTGTCTCTTTTGCCGTCCCAATATTGAAAATACCGGTCTTATTTTTTTTCAAAGCTAATATATTAGCTTCAATCACATCATCAACGAAAACGAAATCGCGGGTTTGTCTTCCGCTACCGTTTATGACCGCTTTCTTTTTCCCCAGCATCTTATCGCAAAAAATAGCAACTACCCCCGCTTCTCCCTTTGAGTTCTGCCGGGGGCCATAGACATTGGCCAACCTTAAAGCAACAAAAGGCAAATTAAATACTTTTTGATAATAGTTTAAATATTTCTCAAGAGCTAATTTTTCAATTCCGTAAGGAGAGAGAGGCCATTCAGGATAATCTTCCGGCGTAGGAATAATTTTGGCGTCTCCATAGATAGCTCCGCCTGTGGAAGCTAAAATAATTTTTTTAACCTTATATTTCTTACAGTTCTCCAAAATGTTTAACGTTCCTAAAATATTGAGATTAGCGTCGCCTACTGGGTCTTCTACCGACTTTCGCACGTCAATCTGAGCTGCATAATGGAAAACCACGCCTATCTTTTCTTTTTTAAAGATTTGCGAAAGCTTGGGATTGCAGATATTGAACTTGAAAAACTTTGCTTTCTTATTCAGGTTTTTCTTTTTGCCCGTAGATAAATTATCAATCACAACCACTTCATAGCTTCTTTGAATCAATTCATCTACCAAATGAGAGCCGATAAAACCAGCCCCTCCAGTGACTAAAATTCTTTTTGATTTCATAAAATTATGATAAATTAAAAGTGTATAATAATCAAATGTATTTTGTCCATCCTCAAATTAAATTAACAAAGCAGGCCCTGAAGTCGTTTCTTGGAAACTTCATTAAAGCGCCTGACTTAACTCTTATCAAAAAAGAGTTCTCTTTTAATTTCCCCGGAAAGCAACTGGTGTTTACCGACATGGCAAGGTCTGCTTTTAAAATCGCTATTGAAAAATTGAATTTAAGAGATTCCAAGATTGTTTTGCCAGCCTATATTTGTGATATTTTCTATCCGATTTTGAAAGAATATAATATAGAACCCATTTTTTTAGATATTGAATTAGACACTTTTCACATCAAAATAGGAGAAGATTTACAAAAAATTAAGACTAAAGCAAAAGCAATTCTTGTTTCCCACACCTATGGGCTGCCCATTAAAAAAGAAAGAATAGAGCAAATCAAGAACCTGTTATTAATTGAGGACTGTGCTCATTCCTTTGGAGCCACCTATGGTTCGACAGACTCACTACAAACTAACACTTTTGTAGGCAATTTAGGAGATGTTTCTTTTTTTAGCCTCTATAAACAATTCCCTATGTTCAGGGGAGGTTTGTTGGTTTGCCCTCGGAGTTGGGAAATCAACCTGCCAAAAACAAATTTCAGTTTCAGGGATTTTATTTCCTTTTTGAACTGTTTTTCTTTTTTTGCTTTTCTCTTTAAAACCTTTGGTCAAAAAATTGCCCCTAAATTTATTAAGGGAGAAAAAATACCAAAACCCGCTTCCTTAAATCCTGTTTCCTTGAACTTTTTTTCTCAATATTCAACAGACTATGACCTTACCTTAAAAAAAAGAAAAGAACTCGGTTTGTTTTTCCAAAAAGAGCTTAAAAAATTAGGCTTCCAGGTCCAAGAATCTGAAAATAATGTTTTTTGTTATTTATCAGCTTTAACTCCTAAAGAGCTTGGGGATAAAAGAGATAAACTGGTAAGGGAATTAAAAAAGAAAAGGGTCTTTTGTACTCGAATCTGGCACACCCCTATAGTTCTCAATCCAGAAGTCCAAGAAGAATACAATCTAAATTTAGACAAATTTCCAAATACGGTTGAGGTAGCTAAAAGAATAATTAATTTTCCTCTTCAAACCTGGTACTCAAAAAAGAATATCAAAAAGATAATTTTAAGCGTGAAAAAGGTTCTTATTGAGCTGAAAGCTGGTTGATTTTGGTTCTTGTCATCAAACCAACAAAACCTGTTCCCCTTTCTAATCCCAAAGGAGCCAAAATTTCATCAGCATATTTTTCTTGAAAACGAATAACTGCAGTTCTGGTCAAAGAAAGAAAATTTCCAGTTACTAAGCCCTCGGGATAAATTTCTAGACCTTGAGATTTTAAAAACTGCTGAAGGCAGTAAACCCTATCATCGTTTCTTAAACCATAAAAAAGATTCTGTTCAAACCTCTGACAAGTGACAGAAACTGGCTCCTTTTCTTCCATTTCTTTAATTTTGACGAGTTGAGCTTTGAGTTGATTAAGTAAATTCTCAATTTCAGAAATTTTAGCTAAAATTTCCTCTCCGGTCATTTCTGAAATTGGTTTTTGTAAACATTCTGAATTCGAATTCCCATTTTCATTTTCTATTTCGGTTATAGTCGAAGCTTCCCAGAAAAATGGAAAAGCTAGTTCAGGAGTTAAAAATCCTGATATTTTACTTTGAATTGAAGGAATAATGGTTACAGAACTAACTTCTGCTCCAAATTCTGGAACTAAGATTTCCCCTCTCTGATATTCATCAAGTTGGAAAAAATCAAGAGAATATTTACCTAAAAAATCTTGAATAATATAAGGAACTTTAAATAAATTTTCCGGATTACCAATAAACTCAAGCTTTAAAGTCCCTTTGCCACCAATAAATTTAAACCAGTTACCCATCCAATTTTTAGTAGTTTGACTAACTCCTAAAGCACTGTTGCCCTTGAGGGGCAAAAAATTAATTGAGGGAATAACCCTTAATTTTTTTAAGCTTTCATTTTTATAACAATATTTTTCTCCTAAAGAGCAGTCATTAGCCAAAACTGCAATAGTCCAATCAGTGAAAATCTGAGAAAAATCTTCTTCAAAACCATTTTTCTCTAAAGCTTCATTTAAACTCTTAATGCCCACTGTTTTTGATTTTAAAGAATCAACTAAAACTTCTACTCCATACTGCTCAACTAAATACTGAATAAAAAGATTTAGCGCTCCGTAATCTGCGGGCTTGTTCTGCCATTCAGTGATAGAATCAGAAGGATTGGAAATAAAAGATTGAACTCTTTTTTGAAGATTGCTTCCCTCATATTCTGAATCATAATTAAGTAAAGTTGGAGCATATTCAGCTCGTGCTTCATTCAGCCAAATTTCCTCTTCTACTCCATATTTTTTTTCTTTTTGGTTAAAAGTAATCAAGTGAGTAAATTCATGAGCTAAAAAACTTTTGGCTAAAGGACTGGTAATATAATCAGCATTTAAATAAATCATTTCTCTTTGATTTGATTTGGGATTTTGGACTCGGGGATATTCATCGCCATTATTAAAATATCCACCCGCTGTCTTTTTCATCGGATGAATTAAAATTGTAATCCGGCTCTCTTTATCAATTCCTGGTTTCCATTCTGAGCCAAAATTAGAAGTTAAAGTTGGATAAATTTTGGAATAAAATTCGTTGCCTAAAGAATAAAGAGCTTGTTCAATCTTTTGTTTTTCTTGATAATTTAATGACTTCCACCAATCATTGTCAATATAAAAATAGGCTTTTGGGCTAATTCTCTGGAGAATAGCCGAGATTTCTTCTCTTTCAGATAAATCATAAGTTGGATCAACATAAAAATCGATTCTCTGCCCTAAAGAAACAGCCGAAACAAAAACCGGTAAAGAAAGAAAAATTATCCCAAGAAAAATTATCTTAAAACTTTTTGTCATCAATAATATTTTATCAAATTTCTTTCCAAAACAAAAGACCCCGTTCCGGAGAACGAGGCCCTTTGGTGCCCACAAGGAAAGGCATTTAGGATTTTACTACCTCACAAAACGTGAGGGTCCGTTTCAGAGAATTAGTTAGACAAAGTACCACCAAATACTTCACTGATAGTTAGCTGACAATTACCGTCATTAGAAGTTGTGCCATCGCTGTAGTAAAGGTCGGTACTCAAATCATCAATTTCAGTCTGGAGGTAATCACCTTCACCGTCAGTTTCAACAGTAGCAATGATAACTATGGTCACCGTGCCGTCAACTTCATTAGCCTCACCAGTTAATGTGGTCATATCAATAATAGCAACACCCTCGGAAAGATCAACTTCAGTAGTTTTGTTAGATGAATCACCTGCAATGTAAGCCTGGATATTGGTACTAGTAGCACCACCCGTAGTCACCGTTATTGTTGTTGTAGCCAAAACAGCTTTCGTATCAGTATTATCATCAGTATCTCTATTGGCACCGCTATCAATCGTCAGAGTATATTTGCCAATGATTTTACCAGCACCACCAGTTAAAGTACCATTTGCCATGGCATTCTCAATGTGAGTGATAGCAGCACCTAACACTGTACCTGTTTTACTTACAACAGTAGAAGTAGACCACTCACCAAAAGCTAAGGTACCGTCGACATCTACTGCCATGGTAATGTCTTTTCCAGAATTTACACCTTCAGCTACCACACCTAGCGTACTTGGGAAATTATACTGAATTGTCTTACCACTTATCGCAGTAGCGGTAGGATCACCGGCAACATTAATACCGTTTACATCAGCTACAACAAACAAGGAAGTGGCTTCATCGGCAGCAAACTCTAAGTCAAGATTGGTGAAATTAACATCTCCGTCTGACAATACTCCTTTGGTTTCAACAACTGTTCCATTTGCCTCAACCAAGGAGACAGAGGCAATGGTGGTATTGGTTGCATTACCATTCTTATTATCTAATCTTAATGTCGTGACTTTAACAGGTTCATCCTTAGTAGTGAAGACTAATTCTCCAAGATATCTACCAGTTGGACCAGAACTACCAGCAACGATATACATATCTTTATTGGCTTTTACATCGGTGATCTTTAACTCAACCTTCAAATCACCTACTGTCGCTAGGGTTACCGTTCTTGATTCTGTAGATGTACTGGTAATGTTTGCATCAATAAGCTCGTTATCAATATCTCTAGAGATTACGGCAGTATCATTAGTGATACCTAAAGCAAAAGTACCAGATGCATTTAAGGAAGAAGCAAAAGTAGCCTTCAAAACTAAGATAGCTGCTTTACCAGCTGAAATGACATTGTTGGTATCTAAGGAAGAGAAGGCAATTGAACCCATCCCGGAATCAGCGGCTGCTTCTGCAATCTTGTTAGATCTTGTTTTCATTAAATCCCCATCAAGATAGAGATCTAATTTAGTGATATTAGTGTCAGAAAACAAGATTGCATTATCATTACTATCTTCGGAAACCTCGGAAATGGCAACTGTTTTTAGGGTAACCGGAGAAGAATCCCCAGCCTCTAATGAAGCCTGGTAGATTATTTTATCTACAGCTCCCCCGACAACTGAGACATCGGTCAATGTTACAGTAGTAACATCGAGAGAAGAAAACTCAACAGTTGATATACCAGAGGTGATTGAATTTGGGAGAATGTCGGTAATTGATTCACCAGAAACATCACCGGTTATGGTGAACGCCCCATCCTCAAGAACAACTTTTAGAGTGTCGCCATTACCAATTGAAGAAGTTAAGTCTAACCTAATCTCAAAGGTTTTAGTCACACCCTTTACCAAACTAATTTCTTCTGTCATAGACAAGTAACCTTTCGTGCCGCTCACCCAAGTTTCGGCAAGGTCGTAAATAGCGCCGGTCTCAACATCCCTCATTTCTATACTACCAGTCGTAATATCAGTTGATGACGCTATTCCTGTACCTTGAATTTCAAACTTATCATCTCCGGTACCAGTAGTAATAGATTCAATGGTTGCATTCTCAGCATTGGAGGTCATTTTTAAGGTGGCTATGACTACGTTCTTAGTATCGGGCCTGACATCCTGATTTGGAGTACCAGTGATTGACGACTTGTCAAAATCAATGGTGAAATCACCGACAGCTAAAGTAACATTCTGGGCTTCACCAGTAGTATCTAGATCTGTGGTATCAACAGCGGCTCTAAAACCAGTATTCTTACAAATCATCGTAACGTCTGTCTCGTCTTTTATGTACAATTTAATGGTGTCTCCAGCTGAGCCGGTGCCTATGTCTCCCCTAACCTCACAAGTAACTGTGTCGCTTTTCTCAATCAAAATATTGGAGATACTAAAGGCAGCATATCTATCCTCTAATTCGGTGGTGGCAATTTCCTCTCCATCGCAGATTAGTCTCAAGTTTGAGGCCAAAGAATCATCATTTGTTCCACCGTTTCTGAATCTAATGGCTGAAAATAGTAAATCTTCAGCTGCTCCAACATCAATATCAAAATCAGCCAGCAGGACATCATCTTCGCCAAAGGGAACGCTTGGCTCCAAGTCAGTTGCCGCAGCTATTGTAGCTGTCCCAACGGTGGCACTCAAAACATTCATTGGATTACCATTAATTGGGAAAGTGCCATTAACCGCCGAAGCATTAGAGAGAATATCTGAACTATCTGAAATCCCTAAATAAAAGACATGGCCTGCTCCAGCGAAAGCTGCGGTAGCCTTTACCGTTAAAATTTGGAGAACTCCTGCCTCAACAACCAGCGGGGTCGGAAAATTAAAGATAGCGCTTCCATCAGAACTAATATTCTTGGTAGAACTAATCCTTATCCCGTCCTCATCAAAAATCGCCACCGAATCTATATTAGTATAGATGCCTATTCCCCCGGCAGTTATCTCAATAGAATTAATGTTTACATCTTCACCAGAAACCAATGTAAACTTAAGAAATTCCACTGAAGAACCATAGGGAACACCGGTAGAAGCTGGAGTGTCAGTAGCTAAAGAAACAGAAAGGCCTGCTGCGGGAATTACGGGACCAGGAACTACACCAGAAGAGAGAATTGTATTTAATTTTGCTCTAGTGGTTGAACCAACAAAACCAGTTCCAACGGTTAAACCCCATGATGTCAATATTTCAGAAGCATATTTCTCCTGGAATTTAATTACCGCAGCTTTGGTTATAGGACCAAAGTAGCTGGTTTCATTACCAGGAGAACCTACACCGCTTGCAGCTAATTGGGTGTCGGCAGATGAATTCAAGACGATTTGCAAGCATTTTACATCATCACCTGACATTCCTTGTTTTAGGTTTTGGTCAAAGGAAGTGATAGTACAACCAGTAACGGCTGTTCCCTGAAGTGCAGCTAGTTGAGTCTGTAAGGCATTTATTGTGGCCAATAGAGTAGCTATCTGTGTTTGAAGCTCTTCTACTGTTATAGCAAAAGCAGGTGTTGCAATCGAACCCCAAACAGTCAAAACAGTAATAATCGCTATAATCTTTTTCTTTGTTATTAAATTCATTTTTTTCTTTAAGTCTTTTGTTTGTTAATTTTTTATTTATTTCCATCGCGTCGACCAATTTACCCTGTTAGACATTAGATAGTAGAAATATCACAAGCTCAAATAATTGAGCTCTATCTAACCAAGGTTGCTCGCGACCTTACGTATTAGCCACGAGTGCGACTTTTAATTTTCTAATTTTAAATTTTAGCAAATTGTAAAGAAAATACCTGTTGGAAAAGTATCAATTCTCTCCATATTTATTGATTTAACAAAATCCTCTCCAGAGCCTCAGAATAATTTCCATTTTCAAAATCTTGTTTTGCTTGTTCTAAAATCTCCTCATCTTCTTCAGTTAAAAAGGTTTTTTCCATGTCTTTAATCAGCAATTCCGCCACTACTTTAACAGGATTTAATTTTTCATCAATTTCCAATAACGTCCCTAATATTTCCTTGTTTTCTTCTAATTTTTGGGTTTTTTCAGCTATCCCCTTTATTACCAACGAATCAGAGGTAGTAGCTGTTATCTTTGTCAAGCTTTTAACTGCTTCAAAAACGCTTGCCTGATATTCCTTTAAAGCTGGCGCTAATTTCCTCACTTCATTATTCTGGGCAATCTGGTTTAATTCCTCTAATCTCTTGTTGACCAACTCTAAGTTCAATCCGGGCCTTTCTTCCTCAGAAGACAAGATGAGCTGGCTTCTTTCTGTAATCTTTTTTAAATAGTATAGAAATTCACCAGGCAACGCATTCTGGGAAAATTCAAAAAGACCAGCTAAAAACAATAAACAAAACAAACCAGCATAAACTGGTCTAAAAAATGGAAATATTTCAATTCTTCTTTCTTCTCCCAAAATCTGCTTTTTATTCAATAAAACCCAGTTTCTTCTGGGCTTGATAGCTTTTAGTCTTTTTATTTTTTTAATTAGTTGGTTCTCAGTCATACTTAATTGCGAAACAATTACAAGGAGCGAAGCGACTGGTTATCCAAAACCCTTAAAAAAATCCTGTTTCAGGATTATCTATATTATGACGAAATAGGATAGATTTTGTTACACCTCTCTTATCTTAGTTTTTAAGGCTTTTTTTAAAGATTTTAAAGCTCTATGAAGTAAAACACGAGTAGCCCCGTTTGTCCTACCTAAAAGTGCAGACATCTCATCAATAGATAGGTCATCTACGTAATGCCAAATAAGGACATTCTGATAGTCATCTTTTAAATCAGATATGTCTTTTTTAATACTCTCAATATCTGAGTTTAATTTGGATTCTTCTTCTAAGTTCTGCCCCGGATCAATTATAAAGGGATTATCAGCAGAAACAATACGAATTCTGCCTTTCTGTCTATAATGGTCAGTAACTAAATTTCTGGCAGTTTTATATAAAAATGCCTGAATATTCTCAATTTCCTGACTTTTTTTCTTAAAAACTGTCCAGGTTTTTGAAAAAGCTTCGGAAGTTAAATCTTCAGCTATTTCTTGAGAACTTACTTTTAAAAAGACAAACCTATAGATTTTATCTATATACTTATCATAGATTTTACTGAATTTCTCTCGTGGATTACTCATAAAAAGTCAAAAAATTTGATTTAAAATAATTAATAATGATAGGACATAAGATATGGACAACTAAGAAAAACCAATTTGTCCTATCTCTGTCCTACCTATATTGATTCTGTCCTACCTTTAATCTGGTAAAAAGTATTGTTTCTCTCTCCTATTCTTTCTACCAAACCATTTTTCAATAAACTCCTAAAATCTCTCCTTAGCGTTCTTTTACTCACTTCTGAAAAAATGTCCTTTATTTCCCAAACCTGCATTTTTCCTTTCTCCTCCAGAACTTTTAAAAGCTTTTTCTGTCGTTCAGATATTGGTTTTTCTTCTTCCTTTTTCAAAATAGAAATCTCTCTAACTTCATCATCTATTTTCTCCTCTTGTTTCCGGGCTTTTTTTATCTTCTCTTCTTCCTGAAATTTCAGCAATTCTTCCCCTATTTTACTATATTCCTCCTGGAGGTTCAATATATCAGAAGCTCTAACCCAATCTTGAGTTTTCACAATATCAAAAAAACTATCAAGGACCTCAATCATTTTTTTTGAATCCTTTACAATCTTAATCTTAGTTGGATTATTATCTTCCTGAGGAAGAGAAACAAAATTAGCCAGGACATCATCAGATAACTCCCTCATCTTATATCTTAAAGGTTCTTTTTTGGGAAAAAGCAAAGTTAAACGATAAAGCTCATTTGTAATTTGAACCAGATAATTTTTACCAAAATTATTTTCTTTATTTTCTTCCATAATAAGCGATTTAAAAACTATAACAAAAATAAAAAGACAGGTCAAAATCTTTATTTATCTAATCTTTACTGCTTTGTCAAGTCTTTTTAAAGATATTCTTGCGTAGATGATTTGGCTAAAAGCAGTGGTAATAATGTTAAGAGTAGTCTGTGTTTCTTTAAAATAACCAGCTACCAAAATCAAGTCTCCAACCGGAGCACTATTGTTTATTATTCTATAAATAACGAATAAAATAACTGCACCTATGCTGGCACTGGACAGGGATTGCAAAGCAGACCATCGCCACCTATTCATACTATCAGCAGAAACTGTTGTCTGATAAAGGTTTTTTCCTTCTTTATTAACTCTTCTTGCGAAAATACCACCGTCTTCCCTTCGTCTCCAGACTTCGGGTACTTTTCGATAAGTGGTCCCCCAAAAAATCTCAGATGCTTTAAAGTATTTTTTTAACTTTTTGCGATAAAGATTAACTGCAAAATACTCAATTCCCAGGTATAAAATCCCATATATTAATAATAAAATTAAGTAATCTATGCTTGCCTTATAAAGTATAAATGGAATTATAATAAAGTTTACCGGTAATTTTAACAAGTTGTCTTTATAAAACTCTATTAAAGAAGAAATGTCTTCTGAAGCTTTTTTAATTGCCTGCACTGATTCTCCTGTTTTTTTGTACTCACGAATTTCTGTTTTTTCAGAGAAGAAAGTAGCTAAGGAAATTTGTAATCTTGTCCCAATTTTTTCCAATTCAAATTTTGCTTTTAGTCTTATAAAATCTTCCAATACCTTATTAAAAATCATAGCCCCAGCCCAGATAAGAGCTTTTCTCCAATCCTCCGGATTTCTACTCATTATGTTTACAATCTTAGAAAAAGCATAAGGCCAGAAAAGCACCTGCACAAAAGCAAAAATTCTTAAAAAAGAAAAACCAATTATTTTCTTTTTATGTCCTTGAAAAAAATCTTTAAAAAACTGCTCCATAACTAAAAAATACATCCTTTTGTTCAATAACAAAAGTTTTGTTTTAATTTGTTAATTCTAACATAAAATAAAAAAAGCTTCTAAATATAGTCGAAGATGATACAGTAACGAATTGAGTTTTCCACAGCTTTAGAGTTGTTTTTTTGTTTAAGGTTTGTAAGATATTTCATATCAGTTCGAATCCTATCCCCCGAGCGGTGTTCAAATTCAAATACCCCGAACAAGACATTCGAACTCTTAGTTGTTAATCTGACTTTGAAAAGTTAATTTTTTCCACAAGAAAAGCTTGACAACAAATACAGAAGAACTATAATACAACTACTATGCACACTACCCCTGCTTCGGCAAGGGTAGTTTTTTATTTCAAATCGTTTTATAATTAAACTACATTAATTTTTTGCGTAAATAGAAGTTTAATTTCAAGGTTCTGCCGAAGGTATGGTTCTTAATTCGAGCGAAGCGAGAATCAAGGTTCTGCCGAAGGCATGGTTCTTATAATAGCCTCATATGGATATTTTTAAAAATAAAAAAGAAAAAGTTGCTGTTTATATAGATGGCAGTAATTTTTATGGCTATCTAAAAGATAAAGAGATAGCTTTCCCAAGGGGAACGAAATTTGACTTTAAAAAGTTCGTAAATTTTTTAGTTGGTGACAAAAGAAAACTTGTTTCAAAAAGATATTATACTGGAGTTTTTAGAAATCTTGATGGAACTGATAAGAGTAAAAACCTTGTAAGAGGGCAGCAAAAATTCTTTTCAAATCTTAAAAATGATGGTTTTATTATTAAACGCGGTAGAATAATGCCAATTGATAAAACCTATAAAGAAAAAGGTACGGATGTTAAAATCGCAGTAGATTTAATTGTTGGTGCTGTTGATGATTTATATGATACAGCTATTTTAGTAAGTTCTGATACCGATTTAATTCCAGCCATAAGATATGTAAAATACAAAGGTAAAAAGATTGAATATGTCGGCTTTGCTCACTCTCCGTCTCTAGGAATACAAAAATACGCTAATCTATCAAGACTTTTGTTGCCAGAAGATATAGAAAAATTTAAAGAGAAGACTTTATTATAATTTCAAGCAAACAGGTTCTAATAGCGTCCAGCCAGCGGAGCAACCCTGTACTCGGTTCAAGGACCGAGAGGCATAAAAAATCGCCTCTCGGACGGTTTTTTGGTAGAACGAGAAAATCAGAGTTGACACCATTTTCTTATTTCGATAATATTAAATTGTATGAGAAAGGTTATGTTAGAGATTAGCCTTCCAGTTTCTATACTTCGAGAAGGCAAAAAATTTGTTGCCCATACTCCAGCACTAGATTTATCTACTTCAGCTAATTCTTTTGAGAAAGTAAGAGAACGATTTAATGAAATCGTTAATATTTTTTTTGAAGAGCTTATCAAAAAAGGCACATTAGACGATGTTTTGCGAGACTTGGGATGGAGAAAAGTTCAAAGAAAATGGACTCCGCCAGTAGTCGTTTCGCAAGAATCTCAAACTGTTCGGGTCCCGGCTAGATAACATATGGCTCGTTTGACTCCCATTCATTGGAAAAAATTTGAAAAGTTTCTTCTATTTATTGGTTGTCGTTTTGAAAGAGCAAAGGGGGACCACCGAATTTATTGGAGGGAGGACTTAAAACGGCCGGTAGTTATTCCTCGAGAGAAAGAACTACCGGTTTTTGTTATTCGGAATAACTTAAGAATTCTAGGTATTAGTTCTAAGAAATACCTTGAGATTTTAAAAAGAATCTGAGGTTCCGACTAAGAGGCGTTCCGGGACGCTCTCAAAAGACCCCAATTTTCCCCTTAAAGCATATACATATAGTCGAAGATGATACAGTAACGAATTGAGTTTTCCACAGCTTTAGAGTTGTTTTTTTGTTTAAGGTTTGTAAAATTAAGAAAATATGGGTAGGTTTAAAAAACTTATTATCCCGGTTGTTGTTATTTTACTCCTCATTATTGGAGGGGTTTTTTATTGGCAAAACCAAAAGGATGTAAAAGATTTAAATAAAAATTTACCCGAGGGGATAAAAGTAATAAAAACCTTAACCGGTAATTATAAAGTGGTGAACAAAATAGATGGATATGAGTTTGAAATACCGAAGGAATGGGAAGGAATAGAAGAAATTAAATACATGCCGGAAGCTACAGAAAAAGGGTACACAGCATCAAGTATTGGTTTTGAAGGAAAAAAGGGAGAGTCTAGAATTATGGCTATCGACAGATTTAAAACAGAAAATTTAAAGAATTTAGATTTAGAAATATGGACAAAAAATAACTTTGAGACTTTTGGTCTCATAGGTGATTTCCGTAAAGACAAAGTTGGAAAATTGGATGTAATTAAAAGTTACGAGAACGTACCTTTGCTTGGTATGTCTGCATATTTTTTCAAAAAAGATTCTGTAATTTATGCAATAATAGGTGGTTCGGAAGAATTTATTGAAAATATTATTGACAATGGAAAGTGGTAAAAAAGAACAATATTAAAGAAATTAAATCTTATCTAAAAAAAAGCTTTGTTTTAGCGATTACGCTATCAATAATCGCTAATTTTGTATTTGGAGGTCTTGTTTTTGCTAAAAGAATAAAAATTACTGATAAGCAGGTAGAAAAAATCAAAACAGGTTTAGATTTAATGAAAACATTAACGAATTTTACCATTACTGAAGATAAGCTAAAAAGCATTTTAAATACAACAATTGGCATTGGAGAAGTATCGACAAATGTCACCTACGGCTTGCTTATTTTAAGCGCCTTAAATGAAATGGAATTAATAGATTTAGTGGTCTCTCAAAGATACAAAACAGAAGCAAGAAATTACTTTAACAGCGTTTTAAACGAACGCTTAAATCTTATTAATTTTTACACAAATATAGGTTACGACATTCCACGCGTAATATCAGGGGCAATTACGGGACCAACAGCAGCCCTTACCTTAAATACATTCTCAATTACTAATAAAGTTATTAATATCTTTACTGTCTTTGAAAATATAAGAACAGTAAAATTGTATGATAGCTTATGGTTTTATTTTGATATGAGAAGAAATAATGAATCTCACGAAACAGCTTGGGAAGATGCAAAAATTGTTATGGGTTGGGCAGCTAAACCATTACTTACTCTTCGCTTTTTTAATGAGAAAAAAGAAAAAAATGAGTCCTACATAGAATCTCAATTTGCTACTCTTTTTGACAAATGGGGTCCTCATATTACTAATCATGGAATTAGTGAGGAATTCAAACAACAAGCTCAAGTAGAGCTCAGAGAGAATCTTGTTTATGCAATTAAAAAATATGAATTAGTTGAAAAAGAAGCTGGACCTTCCTTGTTTGATAAAACAAAGCTGTCTTTAGCGAATTTATTAGAAGGAGCAAAAAATGTGGGTAGTTTTATTTCTGATGTCGGTAAGAAGTCTCAAAGTGCAATTAAAAAAGGATTTACCAGAATTAATTTAGCAACTCAAAAATTAAGTCATTTTATAATTAGTTTTCGTTCAGGAACAACGGCCCAGTTAGAAGAAACAACAGAAAAACTAACCAGATTAGATACTGATAATTTAGATGAATATATTAAAGAAACTGATTCTTTAAAAGAATTGAAGGAACAGAGAATAGAATCAGAACAAAAAACAACCCTAAGTTTAGAAAAAATACAAAAACTATTAGGTGATATTTCTGAAAGAATTGATATCTTTTCTCAAAAAGAAAATAGTATTAAACAAGATATTGAAAAATTAAGTAGCATTGTTGAAAAATTTTTAGAGAAAATTAAAAAATTAGAAAATGAAATTAAAGAACCAGAAAAGGAGAAGCAAGAGGAAATTACTCAAGAAAAAGCAGAACAAAAAGAGGGCGAGCAAGAGCAAGAAACCGAACAAATATTGTGTCAAAAAATTCCCAGTAGCTCTCCCGTAAAAGATAAAGTAATTATAAACGAAATAGCCTGGATGGGAACTGTTAATTCAGCGAATAATGAGTGGATTGAGTTAAAAAATATTTCCGGAAATGAAATTAATTTAAGTGGATGGCAACTTTTAGATAAAGATAAAAAGATAAAAATTATTTTCAATAATCAACATACCATTCAGCCAGGTGGATTTTTGCTTTTAGAGAGAACAAATGACGACTCTGTACCCGGACTATCAGCTGACTTAATTTATACTGGAGCCATTGGTAACACAAATGAAGCATTATATCTTTTTGATGAAAATTGTCATCTCCAAGATGAAGCTTTAGCTATCTCAAATTGGCAAGCTGGAGATAATTCTTCAAAAAAAACGATGGAACGAAAACATAATTTAGAATGGCAAACAAGTAGCAATATCGGGGGTACACCAAAAATGGAAAATAGCAGCGGCTATTATGTATATTATGGTGGCGAAGGTGGAGGCGGCGGAGGTACAACTCCAACCCCTCCGCCCCCACCTTCTTTACCTCCACTAAAAATTTTAATTAATGAAATTGCCTGGATGGGAACAGGAGCCTCTCCTAATGATGAGTGGATTGAACTTTATAATACCAGTTCTACTGATATTGATTTAAATAATTGGACTCTTTCCTGGAGTCATGGAACAACTATTCATTCTATTATTTTTTCTACCTCTACAGCTACCACTACCACTATATCTGGTAATGGCTTTTACTTATTAGAAAGGACTGATGATAATACTACTCTTCCTGATATAGCGGCTGACCAAATATATACCGGGGCTTTAAATAATAAAGGAGAAAAAATTGAATTAAGAAATGCTAAGGGTGAACTAATTGATGTTGTTGATTGTTCTTCAGGCTGGTTTGCCGGCACAACCACTCCCGCCTATATTTCAATGGAAAGAATCAAAGCAGATATTTCAGGGATAGACTCTACTAATTGGGCCAGTAATAATTTAATTACCAGAAATGGACTCGACGCAAAAGGAAATAGAATCAATGGTACCCCAAAAGCAGAAAATAGTGTTTCTAAGTCTGAGACTGAGATTTCTTCATCTAATATATTACCTTTTAGCGAATTTGAAGAAATCACTCTTACTTATCTTGGCAGTCCTTATATTATTAATACTCGATTACATATTCCAGAAGATAAAATTTTAAATGTTGAACCTGAGGTAATATTAAAATTTGCCCCTACTAAATTGGTTTTCGTTGAAGGATGTTTAAAAGCTGTAGGCAAAGAGGGAAAAGAAATTATTTTCACCTCAAACAGCAATGAAAATTGGGCAGGAATTATGTTTAAAAGCAATGCACCAGAAAATCAAAAAGTCTCTCAATTAGAATTCCTTAAAATTGAAAAAGCTAAAAGATGCTGGGACTCCAATTGTACAGAAACTATTATTATAAGTGTTTATGAAAATTCAATTAGCTTTAAGGATTCTGTCTTCGAAAACAGTAGTAATGCCACGATAGGAATTTGGTTAAATAACTCTTCTTCAACTATCGATAAAGTTTCTTTTTCTGACTTTAATACTGTACTTAATGAAAAATATGGGAAAGCTGTCATTATTGAAGGAGGAACTCTTGGGGTAAAAAATTGCTCTTTCTCAGGAAATTATTATGGAATTTATATAACGAATGAAGCCAATTCAAAGATTGAAGAAAATATTTTCAGAAACAATGAAAAACCAATTTATTTTAATGCCGCCCATCCATTTTTCAGAGGAAATTCAGCGGAAAATAATAACTATAATGGAGTTTTAATTGGAACAGAAATTTCTACTACAACCTTGTATGCCGACCTACCCTATATTTTTAATAATAATGGTTCAGGAGAAGGAACTCTTACTCTTGAACCCGGGGTTATAATAAAGCTAATAAATCAAAAAAGAATAACCATTTGGGGGAAACTTTTAGCTCGGGGAACTCCTGCTCAACCAATCATTTTTACTTCTCTTAAAGATGACGTTGAAGGAGATACAAATAACGACGGTACTGGCACTCAACCAGCTTCCGGGAATTGGGCTAATCTTTACTTTCATTCTTCTACTACTGATTCTATTCTGGAAAATGTAATTATTAGATACGGAGGAACAAAGCATCCGCCTGCTGGAGCTATTACTCTCGGCGAAAATGTTAATATTTCAATAAAAGATTCATTAATTGAAAAAAATATTTACGCCGTTTCTTTTTTAGGAAACATTGATTGTCAAAAAATTTATGAAACAATTACTCAATTTGAAGCCCAAAAGACTGTTTTCGTTTTCAATGATGAGGACGAAAAGCTCACCTATCCTGTTTGCCCTTAAGTGAGGATAAAAACGAAAAACCCGCCATTAGCCGAAGCTAGGGGCGGGAGTGTTAGTAATTATATATTATCTTATTATAGAAAAATGTCAAGTTTAATCTGTGGAAAAAAGCTCCCCCCTATTGGACATATTCAAAACTATTAATTGGAGAAAAATTAGAGAAAATCTTAGAAAAAATACAGTTGACACTATTTTACGTTTATTTAAAAAACCCCGGCCGAAGCCGGGTGAAGTTCTTTATATTTTACTTTAGCAAACCAAGAGAGCTTGTCAAGACCCTCCCCTCTACTTTTTTTTCTGGGGAAGAGCTAATATATCTTTAAGTTTTTCTAGTTCCGTGAACGCTACAAGGGGTGAATTAAATGCTTTAATTTTAAGTTCGTAAGACAAGCGGTTTGAGAAGCTGAAAATCTTAACTGTTTTATTTAATGCTACAACCTCATCAACAAGCCTTTCAAAGTCTGAATCTCCAGAAAAGAGAAAAAGCTGTTCCCATAGTTCTTTTTCTTTTGCCACGTCCCAATTGATATGGTTATCTGTAGTATTTTTGGGCCTTTGCATATCCCCACAAATGTATTTCAAAGAAGGAGAAACTATCCTATAACCTAGTCCTTTTAATAGATTTAGAAATTTTAATTGACCTTTTCTGGGTATAAATTTACCATCGCTATTTTTTATGAATGAGCCTTTCTTATCTCTTTCATGACCCACAGAATCATAATAAGAAAGAACTACGGGATTGTAATCTTTTTTAATAAACTTATTGAGTTTTTTATAATCTATAAGCCATCCAGTCTCTAGCCCTCCATGTAATAGATTTGGACCATCAATATAAACACCTACTTTTGGTCTATTGAAGCCCAACGAAGAGCTTTCAGGTATCAACCAAGTTTTACCCTTTTTAATTGCCCCAGGAATTGAACCACTCTGGCAACGTTTTTTAAGAGTTTCAGGGTTAATACCGGTCAATTGGGAAGTTTCAGTTATAGTTAGAAGATTTTCTGCCATACCTTAATTTTACCGGTATCGGGAATCTTGTCAAGTGTCAGTGCGAATATTAGTTCATACTAGTTAAAAACTCACATATAAATTCTTTTTTGATATTGCTCCGAAGAGAAGTCCAATTCCTTAAATTTTCACTTCTAACTCAAATTTAAGATAATTATTCGACCATTGTCCACGGTCTTTCTAAGACACCACAACCAAAAAAGCTCACCTATCCTGTGTGTCCTTAATTGTTGTTGTAAATTAAAAAGGAAAGTGTTAATTATTCTTTTTGCTTGAAACTACCTGATTGCAAAATAAAACATTACTACAAGTAAGATTAAACTAAACATTAAATCGATTAGAAAAAAGTGATTTCCTTTTTGGTGATTAATTAATTTCATAATTCTATAATTTTAATCTTTAGAAACCGGCAAAGGTTTTTACTTGAGCGAAGCGAAAGCAAGGTTCTTCGCGGTTAAAATCCCGCGAAGGTTCTTATTTCGGTAACGGGAATAGCAATGACCCTTCCCAAAGAATCAACCGTATTCAATCCCAGAACCTCACCCTCTATATTAAAGAGAGGACTACCTGATAAAGAAGCTTTCTCAAAGATATTTGTTCGAATGGAATCTTTGTCAAAGTATTTTACAATTCCTTCATTAGTTTCTTTTTTAACTTCTGTCTCCTCAAAAGTTGCACCAACTAAAAAAACTCTTTCTCCTAATTTTATTTTCTCAAATGCGGCAAAACCCACTGTCGGTAAATTATCTTTCTCAACCTTTATTAAAGCTAAATTATTATTTAAATCTCTCTTCAAAATTTGAAAAGGGATTGATTTTCCATCAAGAAAAAGACTAACATTAGCACCTTTGGGAACTAATTCTGCCAGGGTTACCACTAAACCATCTGAGGTCAAAATTAAACCTGAACCGTACAGGATTTCTTCTTTTGTCTTTGTTTCAATTCCAACGACCGTCCTTTCTACTTTTTCAATAGCATTTTTTAAAGCAGTATTTTCTTGAATAGTTATTTCTTTTTTTTCAGTTATATAAACGGGTCTTTCTGCAAAATAGGGCCACAGGACATGGTTAGCAAAAATTCCGCCACCAATACCTATTAAAAAAATCGCTAAAATCTTAAAAATAGTTTTTTTCATTTCATATTTAAGATTAGCTCGAAACAGCTACTTTTTGTTTTTTAACTCTTTTGGTTTTAGCTAAACTTCTCAAATTTTCAAAAATTATTTTTTTGTCTTTTAGGTCAATCATAATCCTGTCTCCTTCTTTTACTTCCCCGGAAACAATCTCAAGAGAAAGAGGGTCCAGTAGTTTTTTTTGTATTACCCGTTTTAAAGGTCTGGCTCCGAGGTTAGAGTCAAAACCTTTTTCTGCAATAAGGTCCTTCACTTTTTCTGTAACCTTAATTGTAATCTTTTTTTCCATCAATCTTTCAGCAACTTTCTGAAGTTCTAAATCGGTAATTTGTTTAATTTCAGCTCTTGTTAAATAGTCAAAAATAATAATTTCATCTACTCTGTTTAGAAATTCTGGTCTGAAACTTTCTTTTAAAGCTGTTAATAGCTTCTCTCTTAAATTTTCTCTTTGACTCTTTTCTTTATCACCACCGACAAAACCTAAAGAAGCTTCTCTTGCAATAATCTCTGAACCAACATTTGAAGTCATAATCAAAATTGTATTTTTAAAAGAAGCTACCCTGCCTTTGGCATCGGTTAATCTACCATCTTCTAAAATCTGAAGTAAAATATTAAAGACTTCTGAATTGGCTTTTTCAATCTCGTCTAATAAAACCACGCTATATGGCCTTCTCCGTATCTTTTCGGTTAATTGGCCTCCCTCATCGTAACCTACATAACCTGGAGGAGAACCAATCATCTTGGAAACAGTATGTTTTTCCATATACTCTGACATATCAAGACGAATCATAGCATTCTCATCATTGAATAAGAATTTAGCCAGTGCCTTGGCGGTCTCGGTTTTTCCTACACCGGTTGGTCCTAAAAACATAAAAGAGCCCATCGGTCTGTTCTCCTCAGAAATGCCTGCTCTTGCCCTACGAACAGCATTGGAGATGGCTGCAATAGCTTCTCTTTGGCCTATTATTCTTTTGGCAATAATGCTTTCCATCTTTTCCAGCTTCTTAATTTCTTCTTCTAATAATCTTGTAACAGGAATACCTGTCCAGCGAGAAACTACTCCTGCTACATCTTCTTCAGAAACTTCTTCTTTTAAAATAGAATGTTTTTTCTGAGCTCTGGCTAATTTTCTTTCAAATGTTTTCAATTCTTTCAGAAGATTTGGGATTTTTTCATATTTTATTTCAGCTACTTTCTGCAAATCAGCTCCGGCAATACCTTTTTCAGCTTCAAATCGAGCCCGTTCAATATCTTTTTTTAGATTTTTTATTTTCGCGATTAACTCTTTTTCTGTCTGCCATTTAGTTTGAATTACCTTTTCTTTTTCTTTTAAATCAGAAAGTTGTCTTGAAATTACTTTTAATCTTCTTTCAACTCCTTTTTCTTTTTTAATTCCCTCTTTTTCAATTTTTAATTTTTTGATTTCTTTTCTTAAATTCTCTAATTCAGGAGGTTCTGATTCAATTTCCAACCTTAAAGCACTCATTGATTCATCCATTAAATCAACAGCTTTGTCGGGTAAAAATCTATCAGTGATATACCTTGCTGCTAACTGAGCGCAGGTGACTAAAACAGAATCTCCTATTTTTACTCCGTGATGCAATTCATATTTTTCTTTAATGCCTCTTAAAATTTCAATAGTATCTTCAATGGAAGGTTCTGCAACATAAATTGGCTGGAATCTTCTTTCTAAAGCCTGGTCTCTTTCGATGTATTTTTGATATTCTCTTAAAGTGGTAGCTCCTATCGCTTTTAACTCTCCTCTTGATAAAGCAGGCTTTAATAAATTTGAAGCATCAATTGCACCTTCAGCAGCTCCAGCCCCCACCAAGGTATGAAGTTCATCAATAAATAACAAATATCTACCCTTTGCCCTATTAATTTCTCTCAAGAGAGCTTTTACCCTATCTTCAAATTCTCCCCTGTATCTTGTTCCTGCGACCAAAGCTCCTAAATCCAAAGCTATTATTTCTTTGTCTTTTAAGCTTTCCGGAACCTGTCCCGAAACAATCCTTTGAGCCAAACCTTCAACAATAGCTGTTTTACCCACTCCAGCTTCCCCAATCAAAACAGGATTGTTTTTTGTTCTCCGAGAAAGAATTTGCATCAGTCTTTTTATTTCATTCTCCCTGCCAATAACAGGATCTAATTTTCCCTTTTTGGCTAAGGACGTTAAATTCCTGGCATATTTTTCAATTACCTGATATTTTGTCTCAGGTTTTGGGTCGGTAATTCTCTGTCCACCCCTGATTTTAGCTAATTCTTTCAAGACAGCATCATAATCTAATTTTCCAAACTCAAGTGAGCTACTTTTGCTCTCTGGTTTTAAAAAAGTAGCTTTATCTAAAATTCCTTTTGCTTTTGTGTCGGTAGATAAAAGGGCTAAAAATAAATGTTCAACTGAAATATAGTCATCTCCCATCCTTATAGATTCTTTCTTTGCCTTATCTAAAATCTTTGCCATATCTTGCGTTAAATAAAACTGCCCAAAGGTATGAGGAGTAATAATGGTTGTAATTTTGTCTAAGGTTAATTCTGTTTTTCTTTTTAAGCTATCGACATTTACACCTATTCTATCGAGCAAACTTAAAACAATGCTTTCCTCTTGATTTAACAAAGCATAAAGTAAATGTAAGGCATCTATTTGCTGCTGATCCCTTTTTCTGCTTAATTCCTGGGCAGTAATTATTGCTTCTTGAGCTTTATGAGTAAATTGACCTCCGTTCATCGTATTTAATTTTACCCTAAAAATTTAAAAAATCAAGTTTAAAAAACAAACAAAATTACCTTTATTTGTCCAAACTAATAAGAAAACGGGTTGCTTACATTTCTCCCAGAGTCGCATTAATAAGCTTTTCTGTATTGTCTCTTAAGATTTTCAAAGAAACTTTATCCCCCGGATTATAGTTTATAATGATTTTTGCTAAACTATTCTCCATAGTAATTTTCTCTCCGTTAAACTCCAAAATTATATCTCTTTCTTTTAAACCCGCCTTTTCTGCAGCTGAGTCTGGAAAAATAGCAGGCTTACCTTGATATGATACTACCCAGGCTCCGTAATCAACCCCAAGATTATTTTCTCTTTGAACATCTTCATTAATTAAGATGTACCTTACTCCTAAAAAGGGATAAACGATTTTACCTAAAGCTTTAACCTGTTCAATATCTCTCTTTGCTTTATTAATGGGAATAGCAAAGCCAATATTTTGCCCTTCGATATCAATGGCTGTATTAATGCCTATTACTTCGCCTTTTAAATTTAAGAGAGGACCTCCTGAATTTCCCATGTTAATAGCAGCATCTGTCTGAATTATATCTTCAAGGGTCTCATAAAACCCTCCGCCTGAAGCTATAATTGTTCTGCCTAAACCAGAAACAACACCAACTGAAACTGCATTTTGATATTTCCCTAAAACATAACCTATGGCAATTGCCGTCTGACCAATCTTTATTTCATCTGAATCTCCCAGGTTTATTTTTGGAAAAGGTTTTATTTCTTCTGGAGCAGATTCTTCCTGTCCAATCCTCAATATTGCTATATCTTGAATAGGATCTCTTGCTAAAACTTCAGCCGGAAATTTTTTATTATCTAATGTTAAAACGGTATATTCAGCTGTTTCATCTAAAACCACATGTTTATTGGTTAAAACCATTCCATCTTCAGAAATAATAAATCCTGTTCCTCCCCCAACCTGTCTTTTTTCAAACACTGGTTGGTCTTTAGTGATAATAATACTGACAACGGCAGGAGAAACTTTCTCAACAACCTCAACTATTATTTGTTCTTGGGAAACCTGGGGAAGATAATTATTTTGGGGAACTATCTTGATATTATTAATTTCGGTATTTAATTTATTCAAAAGATTTACCATTTCTTGATAAAAATAGGTGCCAGAGACTATTCCCGCCAAAAAACCAGAAAAAGAGGAAATTAAAATAACTAAAATTAAAATCTGAGAGAGTTTTGTTTTTCTCAACCCTGAAGATTTAATTTTTGGCGCTTTCAATTTTGGCAGTTTAAATTTGGGTAATTGATAGTTAACCATAATAAATTTATTATCTATTATTTTTTAATGAATTGACAAACCGGTATTTAAAAATATCTGATTTTATCGGTCCAAAAAATATCATATAAATCCCGGCTAAAACATATTTTAAATATATCTTTATTCTTCCTTCGTTCTCCAATCTCCGAGAAGAGGTTAAAATGGGTTCTATTTCGAGAAAGCCGAATCTTCCACATTTCCCTGCTCTTCTGGCATATTCATGGTCTTCACCCATTTTTATTTCTTCATCAAAGCCGCCAATTTTTTGGTGAATTACTCTTTTGACTAAAACAGCACTGGTAGCATGGGCTAAAAAAAATTGAGTTAGCTTCACCCATAAGTTATAAAACCAATAGATAAATTTATCAAACTTGCCCCCATTGGGATAAATTGGAAAAGAAGCCACTCCTAAATTTCTCCCTTCAAATTCTTTGACAAGTTTCTCTAAAAAATTATTAGATAAGATTTTATTGTCTGCATCAATAAACAAAAACAAATCCCCTTTGGCAATCTTTGCTCCCTCATTCCTTCCTTTAGCTGGCGAACCACCTTTTACAATTTTACAGCCAAATTCTTCAGCTATCTTTACTGTTTTATCATCAGAGTCTGCATCTGCAACAATTATTTCGTAATCTTTAAAATTTTGCTCTTTAATTCTCTTCAGCAAAAGAGGAAGATACCTTTCTTCATTTAAGGTAGGAATAATGACACTGAGCATATTTTTAATTTAATCATTTTTTCTAAAAAAATAAAAGGAGAACTATATCTGAAAATATTAAGGACAAAGATTTAATTATTTCCGAACTACAAATAATCCGTGGTGAATTAATTTATTTGATTGAAACATCTTCTGAGAAATTAGTTTTAATTGAAAATCTTTGAATATCTTCTGCCACTCAGGAATTGTCTTAAAATTAAAAAAAATATTTTCCCCGGGCGGTTTCACTAAACTCGGTAAATTAGTAATAATATCCCAGATATAGAGAAAAACCTTATTAAGCCAAGAGGTAGGAATATCCTCAATAACAAATAGCTTCTGTCTGGTAACTCTTTTTGCTTCTTCTAAAATCTTTAATGGCTCAGAACAATGATGAAGGGTAAAAATTAAAAGCGAAATATCGAAATTGTTATCTGGAAAGGGTATTTTTTTCCCATCATAAAGAACAAGTTTTAAGGAGGTCCGATTAAAATCAGTTATATCTAAAAGAGTAATATTAACGTTTTTTCTTTTTTTGATTTCTTTTGCAATCCAACCGCCACCTGCTCCAATATCTAAAACTTTTTCTCCTTGATTAATGAAATTCTCAAAATAATCAACTATTTTTTCTGTCCTTTTTTTAATAATATTCTCAACTAATTTTTGCATAATTACTTGAACAATCCTTTAGCCTCTAACCAAATCTCAGGTTTATCTTGTTTTTCTTTTAACCAATACCACCATTCAGCGCCCCAGAGATAAAACTTATCAAAACCAGTTTCTTTAGCAAAATTAATATTGTATTTAAATCTATCTAAATTCATTGTTTTTTCTTGCTCCTCTGGCGAGGTATCATAAAGCAATTTTGGTCCCCAGGGTTCAGCCTGAAGTTCTGTTACTATAACCTTTTTATTGAATATTTTTTTAATTAAAACAGCTTTCCTCCAATAAAAAACAGGCGGTAATGGGTAATAGACATAAATTTTTAATTGACTAACCCAGACTTTCTTATACATTGTTATTCCCATTATATCTCCAAGCCTGGCAGATGTAATCCAAAAAGAGCCTTCTCCACTATCGGTTAAAATTAGCAGTTTTTTTTGAAAATTGATAGATTTTACTAATCTTATTTCTCTTTCTAAAAATTCTCTATCTGTCCAGGGACATTCACCAAAAGGAAAAAGAGGCTCGTTTTCTACCTGCCAAGCCCAAATAGCCGTAGAGTCTTGATATCTTAAAATAATTTCTTTAATTAATTTTAATATTCTTTCTTGCTGTTCTTTTTTGTTTAATTTTTTTGCCCATTCTGGAATATGGCATTCCGGCCAACGGCCTGTTTTCATACCAATAACCAAGATAATATTGGCATCCCTTTTTTCTGCTTCTTTAATCTGCCAATCCAAATCATCAAAATAAAATTTGTCTTTTTCTCTTTCAATCAAATCCCAATGGCTAATCAGTTTTATGTCTCTGACTTTTAAATTATCTAATAAAGCTAAGTAATTTTCCTTCCATTCTAATCCCAAATCTTGAGCATGTTTTTGTGAAAAATTTACTCCAAAGGTAATATTTTTTGCTTTTGGTGCTGTGCCAATAAAAAAGTAACCAATAATAATGATTAAAAAAACAATTAATATGTAAAATAAAATCGTCTTGCGCTTCATTTTTGAACAGTTTAATGTCAAGAAATTATTTTCTTAATATTAAAAACTCCTCTTTTCTCTCCTTCAATAAATCCTTGCATTGCAGCTTCTGCAAACCACCCACTTTTTAACAAATCAAAAAGCCATTCGTCAGTATAGTTTGGATTTCGCTCTAAAATGGCAGAACCTAATCTTAAAAGCCATTCACGATTAAAATCTTCTTGAGAACCAATTGAAGGGGCGATAATAATCGGTAAACCTAAAGCAGTATAAAAAGACAATTCACTTGGCTTTGTCCATAAAATATCTGTTTTTCTCAGTGCTAAGTTAAAGTCTTTAAAATAGCCTTCTATGTTTTTGTTAAAAATTATCTCAATATTATCACCAAAAACACCTTCTAAATCTAAATCTTTTATATGTTTTAGAAAATAATTTTTTATCCATTTCCTAATTCCGGCTACTAAAATTATTTTAACTTTTTTAGTTCTTATTTTTTCTCGCAAGCTCTTTAGGATTTTAAATCCAATTTCTTTTTGAGCTCCTGCACCTCCTATAGCAAACATGATTGTTAAGAGACGACCTGGCTTTTTTGGTAGCTTACCCAAATATCTCTTAATCAATGGCTGGTATCTTTGGAAATACTTTCTTTGAGGGTCAAGAATCAAAAGGCGTTCAGCTAAGTCGTGTTTTAATATCTCTAAATTTTCAGAACCGATATTTTCTAAAGGTAAAGGATAACCTGTCAGAAAAATGTTTTCTTTTTTTACACCATACAGTTTTAATCTTTCTACTACTCTTTCTGTAGGAGCAAAATATTTAATTTTGCTCGAAAAGGGTTCCAGAGGCGCCCAGGGTCTGGCAATATCTGCATCGCAGACAACGCAAAAAATTTCTCCTGGATAATTAAAAAACTCTGCCATAAAAGCAGGGATAAAAAAGGTAGAAATCAAAGGTATAGATTCTTTCTTTAATTTCTCAATTAAGTCTTTGCCCCAACCCTTTTTAAATAGAGAATAAAATCTCTTTAAAGAAAAATTTGGTTTAGATAAATCTCTTTTTGGATAAAAACTAAGAATCTTTTGAAATCTGTCATAAACAGAAAAAGAAAACTCACCAATTAAGGGAACCCTTTTAAAATTTGAAATAAATTCATAGAATTTCCTTGATTGTTCCCAAAGCACCCTGTCTCTTTTTGGAATTCCCTGATAACTATTAGCATGGATAATTTTTCCTTTAAAAGCTAATTTCTTTAAGGGATAAGCTGTTCTCTGATGACCATAGCCCATATTAACAGATATAACCCATGTTTTCTGACCGATAGATTCCTTCATATAAACCATTTTACCAAAATTCCATAAATTTATCACTTAATTTTTATTTAGTCAGTTTTCAAAAATTAATTTACGGTTTTCAAATTCACTTTGAATGTGTAATGGTATTGACAGATTCTCCGTCTTATAATACAAAGAATATTATTAAATTAAAAAGGTGAAAGATAAAAGTTGTCAAATTGGCGTAAAGAAAAATATATTAAAGACTTTTTTGAAATTAGAAAGGGGCAACCTGAAAAAGAAGAAGAAAGGAAGAAGAAACGGAAAAGAAAGGATTGAGAATAATATCTCAATAAAAAAGAATTAATAACATCTTTTTTTTATTTTTTTAAATTAATACTTTAGCTCGTTAAAAACTTAATAATAGTCTTGATGACAAGTTTAGGAGCCTTTTTTAATTCAGGCTCTTTATTTTTGTCCAAATTCTGTTTTTTTTTGCTTCAATTCAGTTGCTAAAGGATAATGGTAATAAGTCAAACACCTATTGCAAAAACTTCAATTTTCTTCTTTCTTGTAATCGCCAAGTTATAAAACCTAAAATTAAATAGGAAACCAAAAGCCAGATAAAAGAAACATTTTTAAAAGTTAAGCTAGCATAAGGAATCTTTGAAGAAAATTCAACTACCTTTAATATATAAGTTAAAAGAGGCCAAACTAAAAAAGAAATAGCTTTGGCTAGGAGAGTAAAGAATCCTCCTAAAAAAGCAATGATAAATCCTAAAATAGTAATTAAAGGTAAAAGAGGAATAATAAAAATATTGGATAAGGGACCTATTAATGGAATCTGACCAAAATTATAAATTAAAACAGGAAGGGTAAAGAATTGGGCAGAAAAAGTAGAAGCTAAAGAATATCTCAACTGAAAAAAGTTGGGAATTTTTTTAAAAAAACCTAAAAATACGGATTGCAAATAAATTAATCCCAATATTGCTAAAAATGATAACTGGAACCCAATATCTGATTTTAAAAGCAAAGGATTGAAAAACAACATTACAGCTGCTGAAAAAACAATTATTCTTTGACCGCTGGAAACTCTGCCAAAATGCTGGGCTGTTAGAAAAAGAATACCCATAATAGCTGCTCTAATTGCTGAAGCTGGGGCTCCAATGGATAAAACATAAAGTAAAATTAAAACTATTGAAAGATAAAATGCCTGATTCCGCCAAAGTCCTAAGAACAATAAAAATCCTAAAATCAAAGAAGAGATAATAGTAATATTCATACCTGAAACAGCTGCAATATGTCTGGTGCCGGTAAGATTAAATTTTTCTTTCCAATGCTCTGGGATATTTTCTTCATCACCAAAAAGTAAGGCTTCCAAAAGTCCAGCTTGAGGTGAAGGTATTGTTTTATTCACACTTTCTTTTAGTTTATCTTTCAAAGAAAAGATTGTTTTCATTACTGGATTACCAAAATCTTCCCCAATCAATTCTATCTTTGGAAAATACATCACAGCATAGATTCCATCTTTTGCTAAATATTCTTTGTAATTAAAAGTCTCAAAAACCTGCGGCTCTTCTAATATTCCTGTGATTTTTACTTTGTCTCCATATTTATATTTTGGGTATCTCCATTTTGTTATTAAAACTTTACCCGTAACGTTTTGGGGCTGAAATCTTAGTTTTGTAGTCTTTTCTCCCAAAGATGGCTGGCTATCAATAATACCTGTTAAAGTAAGAATTTCTTTTTTTTCAATATAATTTTTAAATTCATTATTCTTGGCTTTTAAGCTAAATGCTTGATGACGCCAAGCTCCTAAAATAAAAAACAATAAGCAAAGAACAATTAGCATCAGTCCTTTTTTTTTAAAAAATAATAAAAAAGGAATCAAAAAAAGTCCCAAAATCAAAAGTCCCAGAAAGTAAATCTGGGAAATAAAAATAAACGAATTCAAAAAAATCCCTCCAATAAAGGAAAGACAGAAAAAAAGAAGAATTTTAGACTTTGTCATTTTAAGAAATTATCTTATCTGGCAAATGTCAAAAAACGGAGAAATTGCTTTTTGAATTTCTAAAAGATATTCCTGAGGATATGGTTTTATTTTTTCAAATTTTGGGTCAATTGTTTTTTCCGGTTTGAAGTTTTGCAAAAAATATTTTGGAGCCGGTTTTATCCAATGAGCGATTTTAAGAATATCTTCTTTTTTTAATAGATTGGGAATCACGGTGGTCCTGAACTCAAAATCAATCTTTGACTCTTTTAAAATATTAATGCTTTTTTCAATATTTCTTAATATTTTATCGGTCCAACACCCCAACAATCCAACAACTTCTTTATATTTTTCCTTTGGAGCTTTAACATCCATTGCTACGTAATCTATCAGTTTTTTACCAATTAAAGTTTTTAACATTACCGGATTTGAACCATTAGTATCAAGTTTTACTAAGTATCCTAAGTCTTTAATTTTTTTTATAAATTGAGCTAAATTTCTGTTTATAGTCGGTTCTCCCCCACAAATTACAACTCCCTCTAATAGTCCTTTTCTATCTTTTAAAAAATTAAAAAGTTCTTTTTGTAAAATCTTGGGTTGACTTTTGATTTTTTGAGGTAAAACAAGCTCTGCTGAATAACAAAATGGACATCGAAAATCACATCCTGTAAGAAAAACAGTGGCCGCTAAGCAGCCAGGAAAGTCAATAAGAGTCAATTTTTGGAGACCACCAATTTGCATAAATCCTAAATACTAAATACTAAATTCGAAACCTAAATTTTTAGTTTTAGATTATTTGTTTTAATCTTAGGCTCCAATTCCTTAATCTTGAATTCCTTTCTTTCTTTAAATTCTTGTGCTTTGCCCTCATTCCATTGTGAAACGGGCCTAAGATATCCAACTATCCTTGAGTAAACCTCACAGGGCTGCTTAATTGTGCATTTTGGACACTCAAAGTGTTCTCCAGATAAATAACCATGGACCGGACAGATAGAAAAAGTAGGTGTTAAGGTAATATATGGTAAATGGAATTTCTCAAAAACTTTCTTAATTAAATTTTTAACAGTTTGAATATCAGAGATACGTTCTCCTAAAAACAGGTGGAGAACACTACCTCCTGTATATTTACATTGTAATTTGTCTTGAAGTTTCAAAGCCTCAAAAGCATCTGTAGTGTAATTAACAGGCAGTTGGCTTGAATTAGTGTAATAAGGCACTTTTTTTGTTCCAGCCGTAATTATATCTGGATATTTTTCTCTATCTTTCAAGGCCAGACGGTAAGCTGTTGATTCAGCTGGAGTTTGTTCTAGGTTATAAATATTGTCAGTTTCTTTTTGATATTTCACCAATCTTTCCCTCATAAAATCCATTATTTCCAAAGCAAATCTTTTTCCTCTTCTTGAAGCAATATTCTCGCCAATGAAATTTAGAAGAGCTTCATTCATTCCAATTAAACCTATGGTTGAAAAGTGACTCCCATAATAGTTATCTCTCATTTTCTTGACGCTTCCCAAATAATACTTTGAATAAGGATATAGACCCTTTTCTATAAAATTCTCCAAAATCTTTCTTTTCATTTCTAAGCTTTCTTTTGCGAAATCCATTAGTTTTCCTAATCTTTTAAAGAATTCCCTTTTTGTTTTTGATAAATAACCTATTCTGGAAAGATTAATCGTTACTACGCCGATTGAACCAGTTAATGCCCCAGCGCCAAACAATCCTCCGCCACCTCGATTGTGAAGCTCTTTTAAGTTCAATCTAAGCCGACAACACATGCTTCTAACATCTTCCGGCTTCATTTCAGAATTAATATAGTTTGCAAAATAATTAGTTCCATACTTTGCTGAAGCTTCAAAAACCGAATCAAAGACTGGGTCATCCCAAGGAAAATCTTTAGTAATATTTATGGTAGGAATGGGAAAATGAAAAGGTCTTCCGCTTTTATCTCCTTCAAGCATTACTTCATAAAAGGCTTTATTAAAAACTCTCATCTCTTCTTCAAATTCTCCATAGGTTTCTTTTTGAGGTTTGCCTCCAATAATTACAGGTTGCTTGGCAAAAGCAGAGGAAGGTTTTAAATCCAAAGTAATATTGGAAAAAGGACATTGAAATCCTACCCTGGTGGGAACAGCCATATTATATAGGAATTCTTGAAGGGATTGCTTTACCTGCTTGTAGTTTAAGTTATCATAACGAATAAATGGAGCCAAAAGAGTATCAAAATTAGAAAAGGCAACAGCACCTGCTACCTCACCTTGAAGCGTGTACAAAAAATTTACTGCTTGACCTAAAGCCGGTCTTAAATGTTTTGGCGGTCTTGATTCTACTTTACCTGAAACTCCGCCAAAACCTCTCAGTAAAAGGTCATAAAGATCCCACCCCATACAATTGTGAACTAAAAGACCATTAGCTAAAAAGGTAGAAGATTCAGTAGTAATATCGAAAATTGTATCATCTGCAATTGTGGTGAATTTATTATTTAAGACCTTATTCCAATCATATTTTTCTGCTCGCCAATGCTTCTTGGCCGTCTTTGCTTTTTGATATTTAAAAGAAGGAAAATCAACTCCTGATTTTTTTGAAAAGCTTAACCTATAAAGAGGGTAATTTTGAATAATTTCCTTTCCTTTAAAGATGTTTTTCTTCCCGATATCTTCAGTACTCGCCCCACTCCTACCAATAATTCCAAGGAATTGAAGCAAGATTGCTAACTGCTCAAGCATTGTCCGAGAAACAACCCTAATTAAAATTTGAGAAGAGGCATGAGATTTGTCTTTAGGATCTACTGTTCCGTCTCCATCAATAATTCCAGCAATTAATCCTTTAATAAAATCAATATTATAGTTTAAAACATCTAGAGGAAGATTTTTATTTCTACTAAGGGCTTTTATCTTGAAGATTTTTTCGAAAACAAGTTTTAAAGTGCTGGAAGAAATAGCGATCTGTTTTGTTCTTTCTTCATTTTCTCTCATGTAACTCCTTACACCCAAACTGGCACATATTCCTCGAATTCTTTTAATTATTTCCTCATCATCGTTAGAAATCACCAATCTCCAAGCATCATAATGTCCCTCAGTAATGAAAATTCCAACCAAATATCCTAAATCTTCTGTAAGTTCTAATTTATTATCTAAACTATTGGCACTATTCGAGGTGCTCAATGTTCCTTCAACTTTCGAGGAACCTCTCCAGTTTTTTAGAAAATCTTGCCATTCAAAACCTTCTAAAAAGAATTTTTGATAATTGTTTTTCAAAAGTTCTTCAGCCAAAAATAGATATCTTTTTGAGAAAAGATTCTCTTTTGAAACCAAAGAAGGGATATGAGCTGAAAAAACAAAATCTTCTTTTTCTTTAACATCCTTAGATTCAATCTCCGTTTCTTTTCCATTTCTTCTAATAATAAAGGGGTGATTATCAGTAACAATAATACTTCTCCCCTGTTCTGATTTAATAAAGAGCATCTCTCTTTCTTTCTTTTTCCTGACTAATCTTTTAACTTTTGTCCATCCATCTTTATCTAAAACATAAAGATTTTCAGGATATTTTGCAAGGGCTTCATCTTTTTCATTTAAAAGGACTTCTGTTTGCCCAAGCTCATCATAAAGGTCCTTAAATGAAACTAATTTAATTTGGTTATTTAGCTTCGCGATAACCACTTCCCTACCAAAAAAAGTATAGCAGCCCAAAGTATCTAAATTGTGAATATGAAAATCTCCGGATTCATTAGCTTCCCTAATCTCTTTGGGATAAATTTTATTTAACCAATATCTCTTAATAATATAAGAAACGCCATAGTGATTTAGTCCCTGCAGGGAAAATGACATATTGGCATTCTCCTGAACCTCCCAGTCCAATTTTCCTAAATATTGGTCTATTCTTTCTACTGCTTCCTCGCTTACCACCATTGTTTCTCTTATTCTTCTCCTCTGTTCCCTATACAAGATAAATGCTTTGGCAGTATCAACTAATCCCTCTAAAATTAAAACTTCCTCAATGATGTCTTGTATCTGTTCTACATGAGGAAGTTCTTCTCCTTTAAATCTTCGGTTTAAAATTTGAACTACCTTATTGGATAATCTTTTTGATTTTTTACCATCGCCCTGACCGGTAGCAGTTAGGGCTTTAAAAATAGCGTCTGAAATTTTATTCTGGTCAAACTCTACAATTGTTTTATCCCTTTTTCGAACTTTTGTAATTTTGTTTCTGGACATAATATTTTATTTTACTCCGACAAAAAAATTGGGTCAAATCCCAATTAAATTCGGTTGAAAATTGAAATTATCCACAAGGCAGCAGAAACTAAAATCCGGTGATAATAACAGTAACTTTTATCTCTCCTTTATTTAGTTTTTCATCCTGGACGGCACCAAAAATTACTCTAGCTTTTGGATTAATTTCTTCCGTAATAATCTTACCAATTTCTTCAATCTCAGAAAGGGCAATATCTTCACCGGAAACATTAAATAAAACTCCTTTTGCTCCTTTTGGGGTAAGGTCTAGTAAGGGAGAACTAAGGGCAAATCTCACTGCTTCTTCTGCTCTTTTTTCTGTCCTGCTCTTACCTATTCCAAAAAGAACTGTCCCTGAATTTTCAAGAATGGATTTTACATCAGCAAAACCAACATTTACTATTCCCGGAAGTAAAATTAAGTCTGAAATTCCTTTTACCGCCTCTCTTAAAATATCATCACAAACCCAAAAAGCATTAAGGATGGGCATTTTAGGATCGAGTATTTCAAGTAGTCTATCGTTTTTAATTACCAATAAGGCATCTACTTTTCTTTTTAACAAATCTCTGCTATTCTCGGCAATTTTTTTTCTATAAGCGCCTTCAAAAGAAAAAGGTAAAGTGACTATAGCAACGGTTAAAGCTCCTAAATTCTTAGCTATTTTAGCTACAACAGGAGCAGCACCGCTGCCCGTGCCTCCACCTAAACCTCCTGTAATAAAAACCATATCTGCCCCTTTTAAAACTTCTTTAATTTCTCCTCTGCTTTGTTTAGCGGCTGCTTCCCCAATTTCAGGATTCATCCCGGTTCCTAACCCATGGGTTATTTCTCCTCCAATCTTTAACTTTACATCAGCTTTAACCTTCCTTAAATCTTGATAATCTGTGTTTATAGCAATTAACTCTACACCTTTAATCCCAAATTTTCTCATTCTTAAAATAGCGTTCCCGCCTGAACCTCCAACTCCTACTACTTTAATTTTTGTTGAACTTATCATTTTGAATTGTTATTTTATTATTTTATGGAATAAAATTTTTGAAGAGCCTCTTCATTTTAGAAGTTATTTTCTCTAACATTTCATGACCTCTTTCTTTACTCTCTGCATCAGCACCCATTAAAACTAAACCGCAAGCAGTAGCCATACTTAAATCTCCATCTATTCCCAAAATCCCTTCAGGTATTCCTAAACGAACGGGTAAATGAAGTTTATTCTTGGCTAATTCTACGATTTTGTGCATTTTTGCTCCGCCACCAGTTAAAATTATACCGGCTGGTAAAAGTTTTTCTTTGGAAATCTTTTTTAACTCCTTATTAACTTCTTCGAAAATTTCTGAAATTCTATCTGAAATAATTTTTACTAAAAATTTCTGGGAAAAAACTAAGGGTTCATCTCCACCAATATTTATTTTTCTTTTGACATCCCTTCCTCTTAAAAAGCAAGAGCCATATTCAATCTTTATTCTCTCTGCTATATCGATGTCTATTTTTAAACCAATAGCAATATCATTGGTGATATTAGCAGACCCCATAGGTAAGATTACCAAATGTATTAAGCTTCCTTCTTCAAAAACAGCTAAACTTGTAATGCCAGCCCCTATATCTAAAAGACCAACTCCTAACTCTTTTTGTTTTTCTGTCAGAACTGCACGGGCTGCCGCTATTGGAGAAGGAATCATATCTAAAATTTCCAAATCTGAATTTAAAACTGCCTGTTTAATGTTCTGCAAATAGGGAGAAAAACCTCCCAAAGCCAAGACTTCTACCTCTAACTTCACCCCTTGAAGTCCAAGGGGCTCTTTTATTCCCTTTACACCATCAACAATATATTCTCTGGCAAAAACATCAAATATTTCTTTATTAGAAGAAAGATTTATCGTCCGAGCTTCCTGTAAGACCCTTTGGATATCTTCTTCAGAAATTTTTTGGTCTGCTCGAGAAACAGAAATTAAACCGCGAGAGGGAATAGAAAAAAGATGGCTTCCACTAAGGTTAATGTATACTGAATTAATATTTTGGCCTGAATCCTGTGAATTTTTCAAAAAAATGTCTTTGAAAATGGAAGAAACCTTTTCGACATTAACTACTATCCCTTTTCTGATTCCTTCTGAAGTTTCTGAAGTTTTTAAAACTAACTCTAAATTTTCCTCTTTTGGCTTTTGTTTAACTGTTAGAGTTCTTATATTCGATGTTCCAATATCTAAACCTGTTATGAATCTTTCTTTTGCCATTTTATATGCTTTTCGAAGATTTGTTTTATTTTAAGTCAGAAATCAAAAATATCAAAACATCTTTTTTAAATAATAATTTTCTTTTCTTTCCATTTTTTCAGCCTCTTTGGCTGATTTTTTATGGCCATATCCTAAAAGATGTAAAATCCCATGAATCAAAACTTTGCACAGTTCTTTTTTAAAAACAAAATTAAATTTTTTAGCATTATTCTTAATTACTTGGGGGCAAATTATAACCTCTCCTAAGATATTAATTTTAGGGTGTTTTTCTGTCTCTGGAAAAGCCAGGACATCTGTTGCATAATTTCTCTTCAAATACTTTTTATTTAATTCTTTCATTCTCGAACGCCCAATTAACGCAATAGATAAATAAAATTTCTTCTTTCTCTCTCCTTTTAAAACATTCTCGGCTGCTTTTTTTAAAAAAATTTCATCAACCGGAGTAAAAGTTAAATTCTTAACTTCAATCATATCAACTTAATAACTCCTTAATAATTCTTGAAACTAAAACTCCTTCTGCTCTTCCTTTTATTTTCGGCATTAATTCAGACATCACTCTTCCCATGTCTTTGATATCTTTTGCTCCAGTTTTTTCAATAATCTTTTTTCCCATCCTCTTTAGCTCTTTTTCAGAAAGCTGGCCGGGGAGATAATTTTTAAAAATTTTAATTTCCTCTTTCTCTTTTTTCACTAAATCTTCCCTCTCGCCTTTTTCAAACTCAGAAATTGCTTCTCTACTCTTTTTGATCTTTGAAAGGATAACTTTTAAAATCTCCTCGTCAGCTAAAACGCTTTGTTTCTCTAATTCTTCACAGCTTAAGTCTGGTTTTTCTTTACTTAAACTATATCTTTTTTCTTTTTCTCTATTTAAAATTTCAGCTTTCAACATCCTTAAAACAGAAAGCTCAATTTCTCTCTTTTTTTTTAAAGCTTGCTTAAAATCTGTTTCAATTTTCTTTTTTAACATATCACGTAGAAGAATTAAGGTTATCGCCTATATCGCTTAATAACTTGACTGAGTTTTTCCCTTCTTTTATATTCTTTTCTTTTTTCTTCTCTTCTTAAAGCAGCTCTCTTTTTTAATTGTCTTGATTTTTTTCTTTTTTTAAAGGATCTTTTCCTTGCCCTAAGCAAAAGCCCGCTTTGTTTAAGTCTTTTGTTAAAGCGACGAACTAAACTCTGTGAAGTCTCTTTTTCTTTCTTTTTTACTTCTAAAACCATAGTGGTAATACCTAATCAGGTATTTATTTATTTTATGGCATTCCCGGGATGTCTCTTTTTTCTCCACTTTTCCATCCTCCTAAAAGGTGTAAATGCAAATGGTCTATTATTTGACCTCCTCCTTTACCAACATTAAATACCAATTTATAACCTTTTTCTTTTAATCCTACCTCTTCTGCCATTTTTCCTGCCATCAAAAATAATTCTCCAATTAGTTCTTTGTCTCCATCTTCTAAATGGTTAATTGAAATTATATGTTTTTTGGGAACAATTAAAATGTGAATGGGGGCTTTAGGTTTAATGTCTTTAAAAACAATAAAATTCCTATCGCTATAAATCACTTCAGCTGGAATCTCTCCTTTTATAATTTTACAAAATATACATTGTTTCATTCTATCTCTTTAAAATTTTTTTCACCTCTTTTATCAGCTTTTCTAATTTTACCTCCTTTTGTTCTCCGCTTGTCATACGTCTAATTATTATCGTTTCCTGTAAAGCTTCTTTTTGACCTAAAATCAAAGTATATTTTACACCTTCTTTATCTGCTATTGCTAACTGAGCTCTTAAAGAATCTCGACCAAGAGATTCTAAAATTGGAATTTTCGCTTTTCTAAATTCTTCTATTAATTTTAAGGACTTCCTCTTTGCTAAATTACCCAACTGAGCTAAAAAAATTTGAGTTTCTGCTTCTTGCGGGAGCTTTACTGATTCTTTTTTCATCAGCCACACAATTCTATCAATACCTGCTGCTGCTCCTACGGCCGGAGTATCCTTCCCTCCTAAAATCTTAACTAAATTATCATATCTACCTCCACCTGCTAAAGCGCTCTTTGGCATTTCTGCAGAATCTTTTTCTTTCTTTGCTTCCTTTTCTTCTTTGTTCTGTTTTTGCTGCTCTCCAGTAGGAAAAATTTCAAAAACAGTCCTTGTGTAATAATCTAATCCTCTTACCAAATAAGGGTTTAAATGATAAGGCACTTCAAGCTCATCTAAGAATTCAAGGAACCCTTTGAAATGCTGATGACATTTCTGACAAAGATGGTCTATTGCCTGTGGGGCTTGAGAAATTATTCTTTGGCACTTTTCTTCTTTGCAATCCAAGATTCCTAAGGGACTTGCTTTCAATCTCCGCCTACAATTGATACATAAACTATTAACTCTTGATTTAAAATAGCTCGTTAAGAGTTTCTTATAATAAGGCCGACAACATTTAGCCCCAATACTATTTACTTCTACAAGTAAATTTTTTAGTCTAAGCTTCTTTAAAATGTTGTAAAAAATCTGAACAATTTCCGCATCTCTTATCGGACTTTCCTCTCCTATAGTTTCTGCACCAAATTGCCAAAACTGACGAAATCTTCCCAGCTGAGGTTTTTCATATCGAAAGAAAGGTCCGAAATACCAAAGTTTTACTGGCTTTGGAAAACTCTGCATCCCATTTTGAATATATGCCCTTACTATAGAGGCTGTTCCTTCAGGTCTTAAGGATAAGTGGTCACCTCCTCTCGTTCTGAAAGAAAACATTTGCTTTTGAACCACCTCTGTAGCCAAGCCAATCCCTTTTGAAAAAAGTTCTGTTTCTTCTAAAATCGGGGTTTCTATTTTTTGAAAATTATAAAAACTGACAATTTCATTAACTACATCGTAAATCTTTTTAAAATATTTCTGGTCTTCCTCCAAAATATCATGCATTCCGGTTGGCGATTGAAATTTAAGCTTCATAATAATTGTTGCTAATAAGCCGGAGCTTCAAATTTAGCTAAAGTTGTAAATGGCCAGGCTCTAAAATATACCTTCCCAATAATATATTGTTTTGGCAAAACTCCCCAGCGTCTTGAGTCCAAAGAAAAATCTCTATTGTCTCCTAAAACAAAATATTCATTTTCTGAAAGAGAAACTCTTATATTTCCTGAAGTTTCTATGTTTTGAGGTAAATATTTTGATTCATTTAATATTTGACTCTCTTTTCCATTGATAATTATAATTTTACCATCTTTAATCTCTACTGTTTCCCCTGGAAGTCCAATGATTCTTTTGATATAACGTTGAGAAGGGTTTTTAGGATATTTAAAAACAATTATCTCTCCTCTCTCCGGCTCTGTAAATCTGTAAGAAATTTCATCAATAATTAAATAATCTCCATTTTCAAAATTGGGCTCCATTGAAATGCCTTGAACAAAAAAAGGCTGAAAAAGAAAATAACGAACAGGAAGTACAATTACAGCAACCAATATCGCTATCTTTATCACTTCAAACAAAAGACTTTTACCTTCAGCAAGAAATTTAGTTATAGAATTAAAAGAAAAAAACTTTTTCATATCTTCTTATTTTACCAGTTTTTTTCTTTTTGGCAAGCCCTTCTTCTCTCAGAATGTTTAATGATATAATAAAGGAACCAGTCGCTTCGCTCCTCATTCATTGCGAAGCAATGACAAGGAGGGGCATAGCCCCGACTGGTTCCGTAATTGTTTCTCAATTAAAAAAGTATGATATTAATTATTGGTTTAGGAAACCCGGATAAAAAATATAAATTTACGCGACACAACCTTGGTTTCAGGGTTTTAGATAGATTTTCTGAGAAGAATTACTTCCCTGAATTTAAGTCTTCAAAAAAATTCAAATCTTTAATCTCAAAGGGCTCTTTGAATAGAAAAAGGGTTATTTTGGCAAAACCTCAAACTTTTATGAATAATTCCGGGAAAGCAGCCAGAATACTGGTTACAAACTACAAAATACCAGCTGCAAGTCTTTGGGTAATTCATGACGATATTGATCTTGAGTTGGGAAAAATCAAAATTGTAAAAAATAAAAGAGCAGCGGGACATAAAGGAGTTCAGTCTATAATTGATGGAATAAGGACAAAAAACTTTATTCGTTTTCGCATCGGAATAAATCCTGACTATAAATCAATAAAACCATTTAGCCATTTATCTATGGAAGCTTTTGTTCTTCAGAAATTTACAAAAACAGAAAAAAAGCTTATAAATAAAGTTATTAAAAACTGCCTTAAAGCAATTGAAATTAGTTTAAAACAAGGAATAGAAAAAGCAATGAATGAATTTAATTAAATAATTTTTATAGATTATGGTTTAAAATGGAACGAAAAATAGGTTTAAACAGAATTGTTATTGCAGGCATCACCCCCTATTTCCTAAAAAGGGGTAATTTTTGGTTTGAAAAAATAAAAAAAAGGCCGCAAAGGACCTTATTAGGGATTAATATAAAATATTTAAGGATCGTGAATAGCGTCCCAAGCGTCTAGAAATTCTATCAATCCATAAGTTCCAATTACTATGGCTGGCCCACTGATAGTCTTTACAGTTTCAACAGCTGTATAAACCCCTGCTGTAAATAAAACAAAACCTGTCATTAAAATACCTGTAAGCAATTTTCCTAACATTTCAACCAACTATTTTTTCATTTCTATTTTATTTAATTTTAAAATTAACTCACTTTTATAGAATAAAACACCTTGTAAAAAAAGTCAAATATTTTAAAATTTTTAAGATTGTTGTTATAGTTTAATAATTATCTATTATGTACAGAATTGAAAAAATTACTATACAAGATAAAGAATATCCAGAACTCTTAAAGAAAATTTCAGAACCGCCAGAAAAACTTTATTTTAAGGGAAAACTTTTGCCAAAGGAAAATTGTTTTGCTATTGTTGGAACAAGGCTTTGCTCTAATTATGGAAAGCAGATAGCTTTAGAAATCGGAGGAGATTTAGCAACAGCTGGTTTAACCATTGTTTCTGGCTTAGCTACAGGTATAGATACCTTTTCTCATTTAGCAGCTGTGGAAAGAGGAAGAAGAACAATCGCTGTTTTAGGAACAGGACTTGATGAAAAATCAACTTATCCTCAATCAAACCTAAAATTAATTAAAAAGATTTTAGAAATAGGGGGTTGCTTAATTTCTGAATATCCTCCGGGAACTCATGGTACAAAATTTACTTTTCCTGAAAGGAATAGAATTATAGCCGGAATGTCCTTGGGAGTTTTAGTCATTGAAGCTAAACAAAAATCAGGCGCTTTAATTACAGCTATGTGGACAAAAAAACAAGGGAAAAAAGTTTTTGCCATACCAGGTCCTGTCCATTCATCAAATTCAAAGGGATGCCATTATTTAATCAAAAAAGGAGCAAAATTGACTGAAAATGCTAATGATATCTTAAAAGAATTAAAACTTCCCCAAAAATCAACGAGAACTGTTCTCGTTGAGGGAGAAAATGAAGAGGAAACTTTAATTTTAGAGGTTTTAAAAGAGGGACCCCTATACATTGATAAAATCATTGAAAAGACAAAACTTTCCGCTTCCTCAACAGCCAGTACTGTTTCTGTATTGGAAATAAAAAATAAAGTAAGAAATCTTGGAGGCAATACCTTCGCACTTATTCGCTAATCTTGAAACTTGAAATTTTTAAATAAATTTCATGTTCTATGTTCTATGAAATTAATAGTAGTAGAAAGTCCAACAAAATCGAGAACTCTTAAAAGGTTTTTAGGTAAAGATTATCAAGTTGCCGCTACCATGGGACACATTCGTGATTTACCGGAGAAAAGTTTTGGTATTGATATAGATAAAGATTTTACCCCAAAATATATAGTTATTCCCAAGAGAAAAGCTACAATTACCCAACTCAAAAAATTGGCCGCAGAAGCTGAAAGGATTTATTTAGGCATGGATTTTGATAGAGAGGGAGAAGCTATTGCCTGGCATCTTAGTGAAATACTAAAGAAAAAAGGACTTAAAAGAATTGTTTTTCATGAAATTACGAAATCAGCCATTAAAGAAGCTCTTAAAAACCCGAGGGATATTGATATGCAATTGGTTGACGCCCAGCAAACAAGGAGAATCTTAGATAGAATCGTTGGTTATAAGTTATCCCCTTTTTTATGGAAAAAAGTAGTGAGAAGATTATCAGCAGGGAGAGTACAATCAGTAACGGTAAGATTGGTGGTAGAAAGAGAAAAAGAAATCGAAAGTTTTGTCCCTCAAGAATACTGGAGTATTGAAGCATTACTTAAAAAATCCTTCGGCTTCGCTCAGGATAAACAAAAAACAGAGAACAAAGAACAAAAAGAGTTTAAAGCTCTTTTAGTTAAAAAAGATGGAAAAACAATTCCAAAATTAGAAATTAAAACAAAAAAACAAGCAACAGAAATAATAAAGGATTTAAAAGGGACTGAATACAGGGTTGTTGATATTGAAAAAAAAGAAACCAAAAAAAACCCCTTACCTCCTTTTATGACTTCTACTCTTCAACAAGAGTCATGGGGGAGATTCCGCTTTCCTGCAAAACTAACAATGCGGATAGCTCAAAATCTCTACGAAAGGGGTTTAATCACCTATCACAGAAGTGATTCTTTGAATCTTTCTAATTTAGCTTTATTTGGTGCTAAAAGATTTATTATTGAAAATTACGGGAAAAATTATTGGGCAGGATTTTTAAGAAAATACAAAACAAAAAGCAAAACCGCCCAAGAGGCCCATGAAGCAATAAGACCAACGTATTTAAGTAAAACGCCTGAGAAGTTGGAAAAGGAAGCAAAATTAAATCGTAACGTTTTAAAACTGTATGAATTAATCTGGAAAAGATTTATTGCTTGTCAAATGGCTCCTGCTGTTTTTGATTCAGTTAAAGTAAATATTGGAGCTAAAAAGTACACTTTCAGAGCTAACGGACAAACCTTAAAATTTGACGGATTTCTAAAAGTTTACCTTATAAAGTTTGAAGAAAATAAATTACCTTTCTTAACAAAAAATGAAATTTTGGAGTTGATAAAATTAATTCCATCCCAACATTTTACCCAAGCTCCTCCGAGATATACTGAAGCCACCCTGATTAAAGTGTTGGAAGAAAATGGAATCGGCCGTCCATCAACTTATGCCCCAATAATATCTACAATTCAAGAAAGAAATTATATTGAAAAAGACGAGAAAAAACGGTTTTGTCCTACAGAAATTGGAATAGTGGTTAATAACCTTTTGGTAAATCACTTTCCAAAAATTGTTGATGTTAATTTTACAGCAAAGATGGAAGAAGATTTAGACGAAATTGCCAAAGGTGAAAAAAAATGGGTTCCAGTAATAAGAGAATTTTACATACCTTTTGAAGAAAACTTAAAGAAAAAAGAAAAAGAAATCCCTGATAAAAAATTAACTTATGAAAAAACCAGTAAAAAATGTCCAAAGTGCGGGGGTTCTATTATTATAAAGCTTGGTAGATATGGAAAGTTTTATGCTTGTTCCAATTTCCCAAAATGTAAATATACAGAGCCTTTGAAAAAAAATACTTTGGGAATAAAATGCCCTAAATGTAAAAAAGGAGAAATCGTTGAAAAAAGAACTAAGAAAGGGAAAATATTTTACGGTTGTTCAAATTGGCCAAATTGTGATTTTGCTACATGGTATAAACCAACAGGAAAGATTTGCCCAAAATGTAATTTTCCTTTAATTGAAACAAAAAGAAAACAAATAAAATGCTCAAATAAAGACTGCGATTACAGAGAATAATCAGATTGACGATTAGCTTAAAAGTTGATAATTTAAAAAGGAATTGCCGAAGTGGCGGAGCTGGTATACGCGGTAGATTCAAAATCTACTGCCCGCAAGGGCTTGTGGGTTCGAGTCCCACCTTCGGCACTTTTAATTTCGGCTAAGATTCAAGTCGCGTAGACGACAAAAAACCGCCTTTTGAAGCGATTTTTTGTTTTTCTTAATGTCTCTTATTACATTCTCTCAATGGCTAATTTTACTGCGCCCACTACGGGTTCTTCTTTTGGCCTAATAAATTTAACTTTAGGGGCTATTTTTTTAATTTCTTTTTTAACTCTATTTAATACAATCTTTGATTTAAATATTCCTCCCACTAAAACCAAAGGAAATTTCAAAGATTCTAATTTTAATTTTTTAATAACCGGCTCTGCAGCTAAAACCAGTTCTTGTCCTGCCTCAACCATTATTTTTTTGGCAATTTTATCTCCTCTTTTGCTAGCTTTATCACAAATAATGGATAAAAGGGGAACAGTCACAGTTGGGTTTTTAGAATAAATAAAATCCACTAAATCTTCTTTTTTTCTTAGTTTTAACTCTTTAAAAGTTAATTTTGTCAATAATGTTTTAGGCCCCCTACCATCCAGGTCTTTAAAAATTACCTGAAATGTCTTCTGTCCCACAAAAAAAGCTGAACCCTCATCTGCCAACCATCCCCATGCGCTTGAATGGGCTTGCTTTTTTCCTCTCCAACCTCGAGCAACGCAACCAGTACCTGCAATTACCAAAACCCCATCTTTTTGGTCGCTACCCGATCTGAAAGCTACTTCCTGGTCAGAACCAATTTCTACTTTTCCTTTAAAAATTTCTGGAACTTTCTTTGAAATTTCTTTTTTTATTTCTTTCTTTTTAGATTTAAATTCCTCGGCTACAGCAGGTAATCCAATAAAAGTAGAAATAATTTTTGCATCTTTTTTTTGTTTTAAAAGTTTATTTATTGCTTTAGCAACGTTGTCTGTTGCTTTTTTAATTCCCACATTTCTCGGGCTTGAAGAACCTGCTCTTGCAATTTTTAAAATCCTTCCCTCTAAATTAGCTAAAACAGCAATTGTTTTTGTTCCTCCTCCATCGACTCCAATTACATATCCTTCGACTCGCTTTACTCGCTCAAAACAAGCTCCTTTGATTTGTTTCTCTTTCTCAGGACTAGATTTTTGTTTTTTGGTCTTCATTTTTTAATTCCTTTAAACTTCGTATAAAAAATTGTATTATCTTCAACGTTTTCCATTACCAAAGAACCGGGTCCAATAATACAATTAGAACCAATTAATATTCCCGGCATCAAAGAAACATTAATTCCTGTTTTAGTATTATTTCCTAAAACGCAACCAAATTTTCTTTTTTTGGTGTCAATTAATTTTTTCTTAACTGTAGAAGCAATTGATTTTTTATCAAAACGAAAATTGGCTGTAATGGTTCCTGCTCCCAAATTACAATTCTGGCCTATAACTGAATCTCCAATATAGCTTAAATGGGAAACATCTGTATTATTTCCAATAATTGAATTTTTAATTTCAACTCCATTCCCAATTTGGCAATTATCTCCAATACTAGTGAAACCTCTTATATAACAATTGGGTCCAATCTGACAATTTTTCCCAATATAGACAGGGCCTTTAATATAAGTTCCGCTTTTTAATAAACTTTCTTTTCTAATTATTGAAGGCCTTGAAATCTTACAATTTTTCTCAATTTTTCCCTTCAATTCTGTTTTAATCTTTTTTAACAAATACTCATTAGCGTTTAAAAGTTCCCAGGGGTATTTTAGAGAAGTTGCTTCTTCTTTTAATAAAACTAATTCTATTCCCTTTTCTTTAATTAAAAGATTTATGACGTCTATAAGACTTTCTTCCCTCTTTTGCACTCTTTGGTAGTAATCAAAAAAAATGCGAGGAAAAATATATGTTTCGGTAGCCTTAATATCTGAAGGCTCCCTTCCTTTTGAAGGATTTTCCTCAATTTTTAAAACTTTCCTTTTTTTAAATTTTAAAATTCCAAAGTCCCAAGGTTGAGTAGTTTTTACCCCCAGAAGAATTACTTTATGAGGATTTTTTTTAAACTTTTTTAAGAGAAGGGGAAGATAGCTGTCTAAATCAATTTTATGGGGGCCCAAAACAATAAAATTCTCTTTTATCAATTTTTTGGCCTGGTAAATGGCATTACCAGTGCCTTTTGGTTTTGACTGAATAACATATCTTATCTTGGCTTTAGTCTGATATTTTTTGAGCTCTCTTTCAACATCCCTTTTAACCCCCTGGACAACAATAACATCCTTTATCCCATTTTTTCGTAGGTTTTCTATAGTATACCAAATCAAAGAACGGCCCATGATTTTGAAAAGAGATTTGTGTTGGTAATTGAAGGGCCAAAAACGAGAAGACTCGCCCGCAGCTAAAATTACGGCTTGCATATTATTTTAAAAGACTCATTAAAACCTTGGCAATTTTATTTGGACGATGACGAATAGGAGTTCTTTGTAAAAATATGTCGGCTGGATCTTTTTTATAAATTTTAGGATTAATAAAATTGGCTCCGATGTATCCTTTTTCCTTCAAAGTTTTTTTACTAAACTTAACCAGTTTTGCTCCTTCTTCTGAATATTTCTTAAGAAAGTAAGGCGAGGGTTTTTTAGTATTGAAGGTAACATAATCTATTACCCCCTTACCAAGATAACTTTCAATTACATCAACAAAATCTTCTACCTTAAAACCATCTGTATGGCCGCGTTCGGTCATTAAATTACAGTTATAAACTTTTTTTGCCCTCGCTTTTCTAATTGCTTCAGAAATCCCTTCAACCAAAAAAACAGGTAAAATACTACAGTAAAGATCTCCCGGTCCAATAACGATTAAATCGGCTTTTTTGATAGCCGAAATTGCTTCTGGATTAGCCCTAGCTTTTGGCTTTATAAATAACTTCTTAACCTTGCATTTAGAGAGAATCTTAGATTCACTAATTGTATGTTCGCCTTTTAAGAGACGGTTGTTTTTTAGTCTAGCCATCAGCCAACCCTTATCTAAGGTTACGGGAATAACTTTTCCATGGACATTTAGAACTTTACTTGCCTTTTCTACTGATTTGTTGAAAGAACCGGTAATCTTTTCCAAAGCCACCATAAAAAGGTTGCCAAAATTGTGGCCTTTAAAGGTTCCGTTAGCAAAGCGATAATTAAAAAGTTTTCTCAAGGTCAAATCTTCACCAGAAAGAGCAACCAGGCATTGTCTGATATCGCCCGGAGGCAAAATACCTAACTCGTCCCTTAAAATTCCACTTGAACCACCGTCGTCAGTCATCGCGACAACAGCTGAAAGCTTGACCGGATATTTCTTCAAGCCAGACAGAACAATAAAGTTTCCTGTTCCTCCGCCCAAGCAAACAATCCTTTTCTTTTGAGAATTTTTCTTCATATTATTAATCTTATTTTATCAAATTATTAAAAATCTGGGAAATTTCTTCTTTTTGAATTTGTCCTTTCCTTAAGATTTTAAAGTTTGTCAAATCAATTACAGTTGAAGATAAAGAAGGTTTAAGATTCCCTGCATCTAAAATCAAATCGGGTTGATATTTTTCTTTTTTAAATTGTTTCACAATCTCTCTTATTTTTGTCGACGCCTTTTTCCTTGAAATATTAGCTGAGGTTTGCGCAAGAGGATAATTTAGTTTTTCTAATAACAAATTCAATAGTTTGTATCTTGGCATTCTCAACCCAATTTTTTTGTCTTTACTCAAGATGCCAATTGGAAGATTTGTAGATTTTGCCTTTAAAACCGCTGTTACTTTTCCAGGCCAAACTTTTTTTAGAATCTTTTCTTGAGTTTTATTGATATCTGCCAAACTTCTTGCCATTTTTAAATCTTTAACGAAAACAGGGAGCGGTTTTTTCAAAACTCTTTTTTTAATTTTAAAAATCTTTTTAACAGCATTTTTGTTTTTAGCATCTGCTATTAAACCATAAACAGTATCTGTGGGACAAACCACAACTCCTCCTTTTTTAATAATGTTTATGGCTACAACCAAATTTTTAGTTTTGGCTTTTAGAATTTCCATACTCTCATTTTTATATCATAAAATTAAACTAAATCAATATCAGAATACTATATTAAATATACTAAGGATTTGACAAAAATTAAAAAGTCTGTTACGATTTAAACACAAAATTTAATTAAAAATATTCTCTTTAAAAATTGAATAGGTGAAAAAGTTTGGAAAGGATATATTTAGTAATAACTCATGGAGATTACGAGAAGAACTTAGCTGATCCCGGGTTAACCCCAAATGGAAAACAACAAATGAAAGAATCAAAATATCAACTCTCTGCTCAATTTAACTTAGAAGAATGCTTTTTGATTTCGGGAACAGGAAACAGGCATTTAGATGCGTGTCTTGAGTTCGCCGGTAGGAAACCTGATATTATGTCTGATTTTGCAGGAAAGAAAGAAGTTATGGCACCAGATGGAAAAATAATTTTTCCTGACGGGACGAAAGTTCCTTTTACTAAACTACTTTCTCAATACAAAGATGCTTTGAAAGAAACATTGAATTGGCTTAAAAAAATTTTGAGCCAATCAGAACTAGGAAATATCCTCATAATAGGAGGACGTATTGTGGTGATTGCTGCTGGAGTTCCACGCCAAGAAGCAAAGTCAGCTTGTATATATCGTATATGGCTGACGGAGGAAGGGGAACTTAAGATAAAAGAATTCAAAAGTATTTAGTCCCGAGCAAAAATAATTCTCGGGAATTTTTTATTCAAAAATTTGACGAAAATTGAAAATTCTGTTATATTTTTAGCACAAAGTGAGGGTTGGCTAAAAAGCTAATTCGATGATCTTTAAAAATTAAATAGGTTATAAAAATGGAAATATTGAAATCAGCAAAAGAATTATATAATAAGGGAAAATGGAATGAAGTAATTAATATCATTGATACATTTTTTGTAAGTTTTGAGGATAATGATATCGCAGAAGCCAACAGAATAAAAGGATGGAGTTACTATTATAAAGGAATAAAGGGGCCAGAAGAAGAGAAAAACATAAATATACAAAATGCAGTAAATAGTTTTAAGATAGCATTGTCACTTCTGAGAAAGTTGTTACTTTCAGAGAAAGAAAAAGCAAAAGATACAGAAGTCTCAGCAAAAAACGGGCTGGCATTATCTTTGTGGATTCTAGGAAAGAAAGAAGAAGCAAAAATAGAAAGTCTTAAAGCTACGGAAAAATTTCCCCAAGAACCTTCTATCTGGAATATAAGAGCCATTCTCTATCGGTGGGCAAAAGATTTCGAAGAAAGTGTAAAGATCTGCGAGAAAGTTTATGAGACGGCCATAAAGAAAAAAGATTTCCGAACAGCCGGTCACGGCAAGCACAATAGGGCCGATGCGCTGAAAGAACTTGGTAAATTAGGTGAAGCAAAGAAAGACTATCAAGAAGCTCTGAAACTTTATAAAAAATACGAGAAAGAAAGTGGCGAAAGTGCTAAATTTCACATAGATAAGGTTGAAGAAAAAATCTCCAACCTTTAAATTCTAAATTAAAACGCTTCATTTTTTATTTTTTTTATATTTTACAAAATCGAAGCGTATTTTTTTTATTTCAATAATCTTTAAAAATTTGCCAAAAAATAAAATTTAATCTATAATAACTAATTATGGCTAAAAATTTCTTCTTAATTAAAGGCGGAAAGCCATTAAGAGGTGAAGTTAAAATTTCTGGATATAAAAATTCAGCCGGTGCTGTATTGGCAGCTTCTTTGCTTTCTGAAAAAGCTTCAGTAATAGACAATTTACCACATTGTTTGGATGTTCTAAACTTAATTGAAATTTTAAAAGAAATGGGGGCTAAGGTTGAATGGATGGGTCCAAAAAAGGTTAAAATAAATCCTAAAAATATCAACCCAAATAAAATCCCATCTGGGCTTTTTGAGAAAATGAGAGTTTCGGTTTTGTTAATTGGTCCCCTTTTGACAAGATTTAAAAAATTCAAGGTTCCCCATCCAAGCGGAGACAAAATTGGATTAAGACCAATTTCTGCCCACCTGGAAGCTTTAAAAAGTTTCGGAGTAAAAGTTAAGCAAGGAAATGAATTTTATTATTTTAAAGCCCCAAAAGAAATAAAGGGTAAGAATATCGTCTTAAAAGAGTTTTCAGTTACTGCTACAGAAAATATCCTGATGTTAGCTGCCAAAGCCAAGGGAAAAACCAAGATTGAAATTGCTGCCTGTGAACCACAGATTCAAGACTTAGGAAAATTTTTAGAAAAAATGGGGGTGGGCATTAAAGGGATTGGAACCCATACAATTGAAGTTGAAGGGAAAAATAAATTACAGGGAGCTGAATTTTCAATCTCTCCTGACCCTACAGAAGCTGGAACTTTTGTTATTGCTTTTGCAATAACAGGTGGAGAAGGAAAAATAAAAAATGTAAATCCAGAGCATTTATCTTTCTTTTTAGAAAAAATGAAAGAAATTGGAGTAAATCTCGAAATTAAGAAAAACAAAATTTTGGTCAAAAAATCAAAAAAAATATCACCAAGTAAAATTCAAATTCTTCCTTATCCTGGCTTTCCTACTGATTTACAACCTGAAACTTCGGTATTATTAACACAAGCTAAAGGAAAATCTTTAATTCATGACCCCTTATATGAGAGTCGTTTCAACCACCTTCACGAATTAAGAAAAATGGGGGCTGACATTGAAATTACGGATCCTCATAGAGCTTTAGTATTCGGGAAAACAAAACTAATTGGAAATAAAATAAACGCCCCGGATATCAGGGCGGGTGCGGCATTGATATTGGCGAGCTTAATCGCAAAAGGACAAAGTCTTATTGAGAATGTTTATCAGATTGACAGGGGTTATGAAAAACTTGATGAAAAACTACGAAAATTAGGAGCTGAAATTAAAAGGGTTTGACCTTATTTAAACTCTTCAACGGTTTTCTTAAAATTAATTTTTCTTTTTACTTTATACCAGGATTTCTTTAATTGAGGCCACTGTTCTCCGAAAGTGGGCTTTTTTATTTTATAGAAAATACCAATTGGAATCTTATCTTTTTCTTTAAAAGAATAATCCCACTCCATACTCTTCCTAAAAGCTTGTCTAAAATCTGTAACTTTGTGATTTTTGTCTAATTTATAAATATGTTTTTGGAGATAGGGACTAAAATTATTAAATGTTAAACAAGGCTGCAAAATATCGATAAAAGAAAAACCTTTATGCTTTATTGCTTCTCTTATAAGCTCTTTAAGATGATTTGTATTCAAAGCAGAACCCCTGGCTACAAAAGTAGCTCCATTAACAATAGCTGAAGCTATCGGATTTAATGGTTTATCTTTTACTCCCAAAGGCGTAGAACGTCCCACAAATCCTTTTTCTGATGTAGGGGTGGCCTGCCCGGTTGTCAGGGCAAAAACCTTATTATTATGAACGAGCATTGTTATATCAGCATTATAGCGGCAATTGTGAACAAAATGGGAAATACCCTCTGCATAAGTATCACCATCTCCGCCAAATCCAATTACTGTTAATTCTGGATTTGAAACCTTCATTCCAAAACAAAGTGGCAAAACCCTGCCATGAAGCCCATAAAAACCATTTACGTTTAAATAATCAAATATCTTGGCGTGACAACCAATACCGCTGGCGATGACAATATTTTTAGCTTTAATCTTCTTTTCATTAACCAAATCAGCTAAGGCATTTTTAAAAGCCTGTAAAATTCCAAAGTTTGGACAACCAGGACACCATGTATTTTCTTCTTTTGTACCAAAATATTGAGATTTCATAGTTTCACTTTTTTTTCTTTACTTTATTAATTATATAGTCAGAAACAAACGGTCTGGCATCGTATTTTAAAATTTTCTCTTTAATAATAAATCCTGTTTTTTCAGCAATTATATCTCCTAATAAACCTGTAGCATTATTCTCAACTAAAACCACTCTTTTAGATTTTTTAATTTCGTTTTCTATAACTTTTTTGGGAAAGGGACTGATGTAGGAAACTTGCAAAAATCTAAAACTTTTAAGTTCTGGTAATGAATCTAATATGGCTCCTTTGGTTGAACCCCAAGCAATTATTAGGTTTTTCCCCTTACCATAAATAGAGACAGGATTTAGTTTACTTATTTCTTTTTCTAAATATCTTACTTTTTTAAATCTTTTATCGTTCATTTTAATTGTCCATTTTGCATCTTCGATTGTATTTCCGTATTCGTTGTGTCCATAACTGGTAGCTCGAATCACGGGCTCTTGACCGGGTACAGCTCGTGGAGAAACTCCATTTTTTGTTATTTTATAGCTTTTGTAATTTTTAGGAGGATTCTTTAAAATAAATTTTTGATTGGTTAAAGGAGATACTTTCAACGTATCAAAACTATAATCTGATTCTGCTACATGTTTATCCCCTATAATTATCGCTAAGGTTCGGTATTTCAAAGAGAGATAAAAAGCTTCCTGGGTTCTTAATATTGCTTCTTGTGAATCTCCGGGAGCTACAACAATTCTTGGAAATTCTCCGTGCCCGGCATTAACTGCAAATTTTAAATCACTTTGAGCTGTATAAGTTGGAACACCCGTAGCAGGCCCTGTTCTTTGAGCTAAATAAACCACCAAAGGCAGTTCTGAGATACTTGCTAAACTCATAGCTTCTGTCATTAAGGCAAAGCCTCCTCCAGAAGTTCCCACCATTGTTTTAGCTCCGGCAAAAGAAGCTCCTAAAGCTGAATTTATTACTGAAATCTCATTTTCTAATTGTAAGACTAAAATATTATCTTTTAATTGTTTTCCTGCTAAAAAGTGCAAAACAGGAGTAGCTGGTGTCATTGGATAAGCAATATAAATATCAATTCCTGAATTTAAAGCCCCAATTCCTATTCCTTGACTTCCTGAAATGAAATATTTCTTCGAACCTACCCTCTTTAATCTTTCTTTTTTTGGGGCTAAACTATATCCTTTTTCTATAGCTTTTTTTATTAATCCTGTTTTTTTTCCTTTAAAAACTTTTTCTGCCTCTTTTAATAAGAAGTTTTTATCAACTCCAAAATATTTAAAAAGCCACCCTATTAAAATATCATTTTCTATAATTTTGGGGGCTTTTAATTTACTTAAAATAGGCTGAATATCAATTTTTTGCAACCTCTTTGTTTTTAAAGTTTTATCTCCTAAAATAAAACCTTCTCTTTTTAAATTTTTTTGATGTAAATTTATTGTTTTTTGGTCAAAAGCTAAAATTATATCGTATTTATCTTTATGAGAATAAACAGGTTTGTCAGAAATTCTCAAAACATTAAAATTATGACCTCCTCTTATAAGAGAAGGATAATCACGATAGTTAAAAACATAATAGCCCAGAGCACAAAATACTTTTCCTATAAAATGTGAAGTCACGGCTGTGCCCTGACCTGCTTTTCCTCCGATTAAAATTGTTTTTTCCATTTTTTTAAAACTTTACTCTACTGTTACTGATTTTGCCAGGTTTCTTGGTTTATCCACATCATGCCCAAGTAAAACTGCCATATAATAGGCAAAAAGATGGAGAGGAATGATTGAAAGCATTGGAGTTAACATCTCTAGAGTTTTTGGAATATAAATTATATCATCTACCAATTCTTTTATTCTTTCATTTCCTTCTGTGGTAATAGCAATAACAGGACCGCGTCTTGCTTTTACTTCTTCCACATTCGAAATCATTTTATTATAAACCGAATCTGAAGGACAAATAGCTATTGTGGGAAAGTTTTTATCAATCAGAGCTAAAGGACCATGTTTTAATTCTCCTCCTGCACCTCCCTCAGCATGTAAATAAGAAATCTCTTTTAATTTTAGAGCTCCCTCTAAAGCCACAGGAAAATTATATTTTCTTCCTATAAACCAAAAGTTTTTAAAATCCTTGTATTTTTCTGCCAATTTTTTTACTTCCGGAGCTTTCTTTAAAATCTCTCTGGCTAATTGAGGAAGTTTTGAAAGCTCTGTAACAATCCTCCTTCCCATTACCAAAGACATATTTCTTTGCCTGCCTAAATGCACAGTAAGCATCGTTAATATGGCTAATTGTCCCAAAAATGCTTTGGTAGAAGCTACGGCAATCTCAGGTCCTGCTCTTATGTAAACACCTGCTGTTGTTTCTCTTGCCTGGGTAGAACCTACAACGTTTGTAATTCCTATAGTTAAAATACCTTTCTTTTTCATTTCTCTGAGACCGGCTAAAGTATCAGCTGTCTCTCCAGATTGGGAAACAAAAACAGCAGCATTATTTTTATCAACTATTGGCTTCCTGTAGCGGAACTCAGAACCTATATCTACATCTGTTGGAATACCAGCATACTCTTCTAACATATATTTTCCCACTCTGGCTGCATAATTTGCAGTTCCGCAGGCAACCAAAGCCAATTGATTTACTTTTTTCAACTTTTCAGATACATTATCCAAACCTCCTAATTTTACTGTTCCCTCTTCTGGTATTAATCTCCCTCTGATTGCATTTTCAACAGCTGTTGGTTCTTCTATTATCTCTTTTAGCATAAAATGGGGGTATTTACCCTTTTCTGTCTCCTCAATATCTAATTCCAGAATCTGGGGAATTTTTTCTTTTATAATAAAAATGTCTTTAGGAGTCACTGTCGCTATTTCATAATCATCAAGTTGAATGATTTTCCTGGCATAAGGAGCAATAGCGATTGGATCAGAAGCTAAAATATATTCATCTTCGTTTATTCCAATTAAAAGAGGGCTAGAAAGACGGGCAGCAACAATCTTTTGAGGGTTTTGTTTACTAATAATTAATAAACCATAAGTTCCTTTAATCAATTTTAGAGCCCTTCTTGTTGCTTCTTCTAAGTTCTCTTTGAAAAATTTCTCAATTAAGTGAGCTATTACTTCTGTATCAGTTTCAGAAGTAAATTTATGACCTTCTCTTATTAACTCTTCTTTTAATTCCCGGTAGTTTTCAATGATGCCGTTATGAACTACCCAGATATTTTTAGTGCAGTCAGAATGAGGGTGGGTATTAATTTCTGTCACTGCTCCATGAGTTGCCCACCTTATATGTCCTATTCCCCAGTCTCCTTCTAACTTTTGATTCTCTAACTTTTTTTCTAAATTCTCTAATTTTCCTACAGCTTTTACCAAAGATATTTCTGTTTCTTTTCCTATTAAAACACCACTCGAATCATAGCCGCCGTAACTTTGACGTCTTAATCCATCCATTATAATTGGGAGGGCATCTTTTTTACCAATGTAACCTGAAACTCTACACATAAGCGTTTCACCAAATTAAAAATTATATAACTATATTAATTAATTTTCCCGGAACAAAAATAATCTTTTTAATCTTTTTGTTATATATTCTTTTTTTAATCTTCTCTCTATTTAATGTCAATTCTTTAGCTTCCTCTTCAGAAATGTCTGCTTTAACCTCAACCTTATCCCGAACCTTGCCATTTATTTGAATAATAAGAGTAATAGTTTTTTCTTTGACTAATTTTGAGTCGTATTTAGGCCAAGATTGCTCATGAACTGAACCTTTGTTTCCTAAGTACTGCCAAAGTTCTTCACTAATATGAGGAGCAAAAGGAGCTAATAAAATTAACATTCTTTGTATTACATCTTTTCCAACATCTTTTTTGTTTTTATAACAATAGTTAATAAATTCCATAAAAGCTGCAACGGCCGTATTAAATTTTGTAGCTTCTAAATCCTCTTCTACTTTTCTATTTAATTTATGAACTTCTTTTACAGCTTCTTTGCCACTCTTTTTATTCTCAGAACATTCTAAAACCAGCTTCCAGACCCTGTTTAAAAATCTGTGAACTCCTTTTACTCCTTTACTGCTCCAGCTAATAGTCTGGTCAAAAGGACCCATAAACATTTCGTAAACCCTGAGAGTATCAGCACCATAATTTGCTACAATATCATCAGGGTTTATCACATTACCAAAAGACTTTGACATCTTACGACCATCTTCAGCCAAAACCATCCCATGAGAGGTTCTTTTTTGATAGGGCTCTGGCTGGGGAACTATTCCAATATCAAAAAGAAATTTGTAAATAAAGCGAGAATACAATAAATGCAAGGTTGTGTGTTCCATGCCACCATTGTACCAGTCAACCGGCATCCAGTATTCTGCCTTCTTTCTATCAACTATCTCTTTTTCATTCTTTGGGTCGCAATATCTTAAATAATACCAATTTGAGCCTGCCCAGTTTGGCATGGTATCTGTTTCTCTTTTGGCTTTACTCCCGCATTTAGGACATTTTACATTCACCCAATCAGCAACAGCAGCCAAAGGTGATTCACCTGTCTCAGTTGGTTGATATCTTTCAACATAAGGGAGTTCAACCGGCAAATCTTTCTCAGGTACTGGCACTACACCGCACTTTTTACAGTGAATAATTGGTATTGGTTCTCCCCAATAATGCTGGCGTGAAAAGACCCAATCTCTTAGTTTATACTGAACTCTTTTTTTACCAAGATTATTTTTTTCTAACCATTCTGTAATTCTCTCAATTGCTTCTTTTGAAGATAAACCATTAAATGGACCTGAATTAACTAAAGTTCCGTATTCAATAAAGGCTTCTTTTGAAATATCTCCGCCTTTAATAACTTCTCTAATTTCTAATCCATAACGTTTTGCAAAATCATAATCTCTTTTATCATGAGCAGGAACAACCATCACAGCTCCTCCTCCATAAGTTGCTACCACATAATCTCCAATCCAAATAGGAATCTTCTCGTTATTAACGGGGTTTATACAAAAACCTCCTGTAAATACTCCTGTTTTTTCTTTTTCTAATTTTGTCCTCTCAAACTCTGATTTCTCTCGTGATTCCTTAATATACTTTTTAACTTCAATTAAGTGCTCTTTGGCAACCAATTTTTCAACCAGAGAATGCTCGGGGGCTATAACAATTGCTGTTACTCCAAAAATAGTATCAGCCCTAGTAGTAAAAACTTTAATCACTTTATCTAAATTCTCTACTCTAAAATCTATATCTACGCCGTAACTTCTACCAATCCAATCAATCTGTTGAACTTTTATTTTTTCTAAATAATCAACCTTGTCTAAATCCTCAATTAATCTGTCAGCATATTCTGTAATTTTTAACATCCATTGTTTGAGTTCTTTTTGAGTTACTTTTGCCTTACATCTTTCACATTTTCCATCAACTACTTCTTCGTTCGCTAGTCCAATCTTACAAGAAGGACACCAGTTAATAGGAATTTTAGCCTGATATGCTAATCCATTTTCAAAAAGCTTTAAAAAAATCCACTGAGTCCATTTATAGTATTTTGGGTCAGTAGTATTAATTTCTCTATTCCAATCAAAAGAAAAACCCAAGCTTTTTGATTGCCTTTTATAGTTATTTACGTTTTTCTCAGTAGCTATTTCAGGATGAATTCCTGTTTTAATAGCATAATTTTCTGTTGGTAAACCAAAAGCATCCCAACCTATTGGGAATAAAACATTAAAACCTTCCATTCTTTTTTTTCTGGCTATTGCATCCATTGCAGAATAGCTTCTACAATGACCTACATGAAGCCCTTGACCTGAAGGATAGGGAAACTCAATGAGAATATATTTTTTTGGTTTTTTTGAGAAGTCCTTAGCTTGATAAAAACCATTTCCCTCCCAAAACTTCTGCCATTTTGGCTCTATTTTTTGGGGTCCATATTTCATATTTTTAATATTATCTTTTAAATTTTGATTTGTAAACCTGTTATATTGAGCTATGTTTGATATATCTCACTGTGTGCGCCATAATTAACCTATGAAAACTGCTTTGGTTTATAATCCAGAGATTAAAAATTATAGTTTTGGAAAAGGGCATCCTTTTACAAGTGAAAGGTTTGAAAACTTTATTAATTTTGCAAAAGAGAAATTACCAAATTTCAAAGATATTTTTGAACAAATTATTCCTGAACTTGCTTCAGCAAAAGATTTAAAATTAATTCATAGCCAAAAATATATTGATGTAATATCAAGGGCATCTGAAGGAATTATTTTACCTGATATATTAAGATATACTACGACAGATAATTTTGACCCTTCAACAGGTTATCTACCAAAAGGAATTGACAAAGCTGCAAGAATGGCTGTAGGTACTTCTTTAAAAGCTGCTGAGTTGGTTTTTAAAGGTAAATTCAAAAAGGCAATTTCTTTGGGTGGCGGGCTTCATCATGCAAAAAGAGAAAAAGGAGAAGGTTTTTGCATATATAATGATGTTGCCATTTGTGCTAAAACACTACTCAAAAAAGGTTTGAAAAGAATTTTGATTTTAGACACAGATGCCCATGCAGGAAATGGAACATCTGAAGCTTTTTATGACGAAAATCAGGTCTTATTTATTGACATTCATCAAAACCCAGCGACTTTATATCCTGGGACAGGCTTTATAAATGAAATTGGCACAGGAAAAGGACAAGGTTTTACAATTAATATTCCTCTTTCTCCGGGAGCTAGTGATAAATCTTATCAATATGTATTTGAAAAAATTATCTTTCCAATAGCTGAAGAATTTAAACCAGAAATAATTATCAGGAATGGTGGTTCTGACCCTTATTTTGCTGACGGCTTGACTAATTTAGGTTTAACCTTAGATGGATTTAGAATAATCGGGGAAAAAGTAAGAATGTTGGCTGCAAAAATTTGTGGAGGAAAAGAAATTGACCTTATTGCCTCAGGTTATAATCAAAAGATTCTGCCTTCTGCCTGGCTTTCTTTAATTTCAGGCCTTTTAGATTTAAAAATGAAATTGAAAGAACCTCAAAAACCAATCTTTCCTAAAGATTTTAAGTCAAGAGAAATAAAAGAAACAGTAAAAGAGATTAAAAATTATCTAAAAGACTACTGGAAGTGTTTTAAGTAATTATATATTAAAAAGTTTTCTTGCGTTTTCTGTTGTAATTTCAGCGAGCCTATCAAGACTCACTTTTTTTATATCAGCTATAGCTTTTGCAATATATTTTACAAAAATTGGTTCGTTACGTTCAGCTTCCAGCCCAGCCGGTACCAAATAAGGACAATCTGTCTCAATCAAGAGCTTATCTAAAGGAGTATTTTTAATATTTTTTTCAAAATTTATTCCCTCTATCTTTTTGAAGATTATCCCAGTAAATCCAATATAAAAGCCGAAATTCAAAAAGTTTTCAAGCTCATTTAAACCTCCAACAAAGCTGTGAGCTACAGCTTTTTTAGGCCTTACCATTGGATTTTCTAATAAAAATTCAATCAAATCCTGATGAGCCATCCGGCAGTGAAAGATTACAGGTAGATTTAATTCTTTTGCCAGACTCAATTCTTTTAAAAGAAGCTCTTTTTGTTTTTGCTTAAACAATTCTTTTTTTCTGGTAGTTTTTGGTTTCCAATAATAATCTAAGCCAACTTCACCAATAGCTATCACTTTTTCAAAACCAGCTAACCGTTTGTAGCTTTCGTAATCAAACTCTTTTTCAAAGCTTTCTCCCTCTAATTTATCAATCTTTCTCTTTACCAATCCTGTATCTAAGTTTATAGGATGAAGACCAATTGCAGCAAAAATTCCTTTTTCAGAACTTTTGGCAATTTCTACTGCTTTTTTTGAAGTTTCAAAATTAGTTCCGACATTTATCACCCAAACATCATTTTTTAAACATCGTTTGATTACTTTTTTTCTGTCTTTTTCAAAAGCTTTAAAATTCAAATGGGCGTGGGTATCAATTAACATAATATTTCATTCTATCTTTTTAAAAAGATAAAAAAAAGCCTCAACATCTATAAAAGATAGAGTTGAGGTTTGAACATCTTTTTCCCTTGAGATTAGTAATTACTAGTTTTCTCTGCTCCCCCGACATAAGCGCATTCTATTATTTCAAGCCCTTTAATCGCCGTTTCTATTTTTTCTTTTTCTTCTTCTCCTATTTTATCAAAATCTTCTAAGATCAGTGTATTAAGTTCTGGGGTTGATGGCTTCGGCTGTATAATCAGCAAATCGCCTCCATCAGGAGTAATTACTCGACATCTCTTCGTTTTCTCACCGAGATATAATATTGTCAGTGCATTAACAAATCTTCCGGGTTTACGAAATCCCACTATAAATCCCTTTGCTTGCGGTGGTCGCCTGATATAAGCACACCATATTATTTCTATCTTCTCCTGCCTTAGGATCGCTTTTATGTCTTCTCTAACCTTTTTATCTACTTCATCGATATTTTCTAGAACCAAAATATTGAGTCTCTCGGTAGATTTTGAGGGCTGGATGACATACAAACTATCCTCGTCGGGAATAAATGCCCGACACCTCTTCACTTTATCACCTAAGTAACAAATCCCTAATGCATTAACAAATCTTTCGGGTTTATAAAACGTGAGATGAAACCTTCCTGTCAATATTCTCATTTTCTATATCACTTCATTCCATTTTTTGTTTTTTTTAATCTACTATATTTAATAATATTTTTACAGTATCACATCCTTTTAAAAAGTCAAGAACAGTATAAAACTACTTTAATATATTAATCCTTTACCATTTTTTTTTAAAAAAAGTTATTTAGAATTTAATTTTGGAAAAAGGGGTTCTTTTTTTTCTACATTAAAAACATATTCTTTGTCATTAGATTTTATTCCAAGTTGACATAATATTTTTTCTGATGTCTCTGGTATAAAAGGTTTCAGCATCCGGGCAATATTTTCCAGGGTATACAGTAAATATAAGATATCTTCTTTTTGTCCTTTCTTCTCCCAGAGTTTCTCTTTTTCAATGTATTGGTCACAAAAAGCAATCAGTTCCCAAATGGAAATTAAGGCTGTATTAAATTTAAATTCATTCAAAGCTTTATTATGTTTTTGCCAGGTTTTATCTATTTCTGTTTGGAATTCACTATCTTGAATTTGCTTAATCTTTAGACTTTCTAATTTAAATCCAGATTTCTCTGCCAAAGTAAGTACTCTGGACACCAAATTCCCAATTCCTTTTGCCAAATCTGCATTATACCTATCTTCCAGTTTCTCATAAGTAAAATCACCGTCTTCGGTGGGAAGAATCTCTCTTAAAAGGAAATACCTAATAGCATCTGCTCCATATTGTTTGACAAGTTCAAAGGGATCAATAAAAGTTCCTAAACTTTTTGACATTTTCTGGCCACCAACCGTAATAAAACCATGAATAAATATTGTTTTCGGTAATTCTAAATCAAGGGAAATTAATATGGCTGGCCATAATAGAGAATGAAATTTGATTATATCTTTTCCTATACAGTGAATATCAGCCGGCCAAAATTTTTTAAATTTATTACCTTCTTTGGCATATCCTAAAGCCGAAATATAATTAATTAAAGCCTCTACCCAGACATAAATTGTCTGGGTATTATCATCGGGGACCGGTATTCCCCATAGTAATCTTTCTTTTAATCTGGAGCAACTTATATCTTCTATTCCCTGTTTAATTAAGCTTAAAATTTCATTTTTTCTTGCTTTGGAAATAATCTTTATCTCATCTCTTTCTATAATCTTTCCAATCTTTTTTGAATATTTTGAAAGTTTAAAAAAGTAATTTTCTTCTTTAATTACTTCGGGTTTCTTTTGATGATAGGGACATTTTCCGTCTACCAAATCTTTTTTGGAAATAAAAGACTCACAACCCACACAATACAATCCTCGATATTTCTTTTTATAAATATCGTTATTTTCTTTTAACTTTCGCCAAACTTTTTCTACTGCCGGTCGATGTCGCTTTTCATCAGTGGTTCGAATAAAATCATCATTGGATAAATTTAAAACTGTTTTTAGGTTCTGAAATTTTTTTGAAATATCATCAACAAATTCTCTTGGTTTCTTTCCTGCTTCACAAGCTGCCTTTGCAATTTTTGTACCATGTTCATCAGTTCCCGTCAGAAAAAAAACATCCTCACCTAAAAACCGGTGATAACGTGCTAAAACATCAGCCTGAATAACTTCCAAAGCAAAACCTATATGTGGAGGAGCATTAGTATAAGCTATACTGGTTGTAATATAAAATTTCTTTTTTGCCATATTTTAAAGCATCGTTGCCTGCTCCTCTTTCCTTTTCTTTAAAAAGTCTCTTAAAAATTCGTAAATTACTCCTGTTAAGGGGATAGTCAAAATTGCTCCTAAAAATCCCCATAATTTACCCCCAATCAATAAAGCTATTAAAACCAAAATTGCCGGCAACCCTACCATTTTTTTTGTCAACACAGGAGTTATAACATTTCCTTCTATCTGCTGAATTAAAACAAGAGCAATTAAAATAAGAAATGCTTTTGGCGGATAATTTAAGGCGACTAAAATAATAATTATCAATCCTGAAAAAATAGGTCCTAAAACCGGAATAATATCCATAATACCAGCAAACAAACCTAAAACAAAAGCATACTCTATACCAAAAATTCTGAGAGTAATATAAGTAATCAAACCCACAAAAAGACTGCTTAAAGCTCTGGCTCCAAACCAGGAAGCTGTTTTAGTTTGACACCTTTCCCATAAATCTAAAAAGAAAGCTTCGTTTCTTTTAGGAGCTAAAAGTTCCATTACCCGTTTTACCTCTTTCTCTTCTATTGAAAAAAAGATGGCTATAGCAAAGATTGTTACGGTAGAAAAAATTCCTCCAAAAATAGAAATAACAGCTCCAAAGATACTGGAAGAAGCTCTAATCAACCAATCTTGAAGTGCTTGGGTAAAGGTCTCAAAGCTTTCAAATTCCTCAATATTTAAACCTCTTAAAGGTGGAGCTAATTTCTCAAAATATTGAGGAAAGAGCTGGGTGAATTGTTGGATTTCAAAAATAAATATCGGAATGGTCCAATAGAAAATAGCGGTTAAAATTGCAAAAACAGTAACATAAACAAAAATTGTAGCTATTGTACGAGGGACTCTTCTTCTTTGTAAAAAATTAATTGCCGGGTTGAATAAAATTGAGATAATAAAGCCAAATAAAATCCAGAGTAAAATATCTTTTATTGAGTAAAGAATATAAAAACCGAGAAAAACAATAGCAATTTTAAGGAATGTTCCCCAAGATATATCTAAAACTCTTTCTTCATCCATAGTTTGAAAATTAAATTTTTAACAATTTCCTGAACCTTTTTTTATTCTTAAATGGCCCAATTATAGCCAAATTTAACTTTTGGGGTTGAAAAATATCTTTCGCTACTTTTAAAATATCTGTTGTGGTAACTTTGTCAATTTTTTTAAATATTTGCTCCGGGGTTAAAATCTTTTTTTCCAAAAGCTCCTGGTTAGCATAAAAAGAAGCTTGAACATTAGAAGACTCTAACAAAAGAGCTGTTTTTCCTTTTATACAATCTTTAGCTTTTTTTAATTCTTTTTGAGGAACTTTTTTTCGAGAAATGTTTTTATATTCTTTCAATATGGCTAAAATCACCTTTTCTATTTTTTTATTATCCACTCCAGCCCCGGTAGTAAAATATCCACTATCAGGATATGAAACAGATTCTGTACTGATATAATAAGCAGCTCCCATTTCCTCTCTTATTTTTACGAATAATCTCGAGCTCATCATTCCTCCTAAAATTACTGCTAATAATTTCTGGCTATATTTTTGGGGATGAAAAAGATTATATGCTCTTGTTCCTAAATATAAATGAGCTTGGTCGGTTTCCTTTGTATGTAGAAGCAAATTAGGCTCCGATTGTTTTTCAATTACAGGAGATTTTTTTAAAGATTGAAATTTTTTTATTTTAGAAAAATATTTCTTTATCTTTTTAACTACTAAAGAAGCGTTTATTCTACCTGCCACACAAACAATTGTATTTGAAGCTACATATTGTCTTTTCATATAATCAATTAGCTTTTTTCTGTTAATATTATTTACGCTTTCTTTTGTTCCTGCAATATCCCAACCAGCTGGTTGGTCCCCGTATAAAAGCTTTTGCCATAAAATCTGAATATAAGACATAGGATGGTCATACCTCATATTAATCTCCTCAATAATTACTCCTTTTTCTTTTTCTATCTCTTTTTCAGGTAAAGTAGAGTTTAAAAAAATATCAGAAGCCCAGTCTAAAGCAATTTCAAGATGAGTAAAGGCTACCTTGGCAAAATATCCCGTATATTCTTCTGAAGTAAAAGCATTATAAATTCCGCCTATTCTATCTAAGGTCTCGCTAACCTCTATAGATGAAGGTCTTTTTTTTGTTCCTTTAAAGTACATATGTTCTAAAAAATGAGAAATCCCATTGAGCTCTTTTGTCTCATATTTTGAACCGGTCCCGACTAATATCAAAATCGTTACAGCTTGAGTGTTTTTCTGAGGAATGGTTATTAATCTTAGTCCGTTTTTAAAGATAGTTTTTTTATACATTATCCTTTAATAATTTTTCCTAATTTTAAGAATTCTTCACCTGAAAGTATCTTTTTAATAACCTCTTTTAATTCTGATGTTTTAACTCTTATTTGCATCATAGTATCTCTATCTCTTAAAGTTACGGTGTTATCGCCTAAGGTTTGGAAATCCACCGTTGCTGATAGAACGACTCCAATCTCGTCTGTCCTCCGATATCTCCTCCCAATTGAACCTGTTTCATCATACTGACAAACAAAATGATTTTTCAGTAATTTGTAAATTTGCTTTGCCTTCTTGACTAAATCTGGTTTATTTCTTACTAAAGGCAAAACCGCCACTTTAATTGGAGCAATTTTTTTGTTTAGTTTCAGTAAAATCTCAACTTCTTTTGTAGCTTTTGTGGTTTTTGTTCTCCCTCCTTTTATTTCTTGATAAGCATTGCATAAAAAAGCAAAAAGATATCTTTCTACCCCAATTGAGGTTTCAATGATATGGGGAAAATATTTCTCCTTGGTTTCTTCATCAAAATACCTTAAGTCTTTTCCGCTATATTTTGAATGATTGGAAAGGTCCCAATCCCCCCGATTATGAACTCCCTCAATTTCCCCCCAACCAAAAGGAAAACGATATTCAATGTCCACTTGTCTTTTTGCGTAATGAGCCCTTTCTTTAGCTGGAATTTCTTTAGCTCTCAAACTTTCTTTTTTAATTCCTAAATTAGAATACCAATCTATGCGTTCCTTTTTCCAAAATTCAAACCATTTATTAGCTTCTTTAGGGTGACAAAACCATTGCATTTCCATTTGTTCAAACTCCCGGGTTCTAAAAATAAAATTTTTGGGATTGATTTCATTACGGAAAGATTTCCCAATTTGGACAATACCAAAGGGTATTTTCATCCTCATTGATTTTAAGACGTTTTCAAAATTCATATAAATCCCCTGGCAGGTCTCTGCTCTCAAATAAGTAGTGGAAGCTTCCTCTTCTACAGAACCAACAAAAGTTTTCATCATTAAATTAAATTTTTTAGGATTAGTTAATTCTCCTCCACATTCTGGGCAACGATTTTCTTTTATTTCTTCTTCTTTAAACCTTTTATGACAAGATTTACATTCTAGTAATGAATCAGCAAAACCAGCAGTTAAATGACCTGAAGCCTGCCAAACTTTGGGATTCATTAAAATTGCTGTATCTAGACCAACAATATTTTCATGATTTTTAATCATCTCATCCCACCAAACCCTTTTAATATTATTTTTCATTAAAACGCCCAGGGGTCCAAAATCATAGCTTGAAGCAAAGCCACCATAAATTTCCGAGGACTGAAAAATAAATCCCCGCCTTTTAGCTAAAGATATAATTTTTGAAGTAAAATCTTTCATCTTAATTATTTAACAAGTCCCATCTCATCTGTTACGGTTGGGTCATCCGGCAAAAAAGTGTTAATACCAGATGCTGAAGATTGTATAGTCATTTCTGTCCAGCTATCTTCGCCCATTATATTAGCCTGGTTAATAATCTCTGGAATTTGAAAGCGCTGAGATTCGCTTGGGGTAAAAGCAATCTGAAAAGCTAAAGTCAATCCCTGTTTTGTGACACCAATACCCCTTTCTAAATCTCCTACTGACCAAACAATTTCTCTTGATTGAGAATCAAAGGTAAATCTTGAAAGTTCTTCTTCGGGAAAAATCTCTCCGGTTAATTCTACGCCCTCGGGCAAAACAGCTTTTACTTTTACATTCTTAACATCAGAATAATAATTCTTAACCTGCCACATTATGGTATAGGTAGTAGTTTTTCCAACTTCTGGCGGAAGGGGGCCAGAATTGCCAAAAACCTCGTCTTGAAAATATCCTTTTTGAACTAATTCTATCTTTGAGCTTATCTTGGTAACAAATTCTTCTTTTACTTGACCAATAAAGATTTTATTTTTTAGAATTGGATTTTTAATACTTCCTAAATCATCTTTTAGTTTTATCCAAAAATCAACCCTTCCTTCTTCCAAGGGGGCTAAATATTGTAGTTTTGGAACCCTTCTCCAATCAAAAACTATAGAATTATCACCTGTTTGATAGTTGCCGTAATCTGACTTTATGGTTTGAAAGTCAAAAGCTTCCCCATCAAGCTTACTAACCATAAATAGATTATTTAAATCATCATTACCTATGTTTTTAAAATAGATTTCGTAATGCAACCAATCGCCAGGCAAAGCCACATATTGAGGGTTGCTGTTAATTTCCTGCCTGAGATAAAGAGAGGGCTCTATAATTTCTACTCCCTTTGTTACCTCTTTTAATAAAATAAATTCGCCCTTTTTCCACATCCCTAATCTGGCTTTAAAAATCTTAGCTGTTCCAATCTCTCCTGAAATTTTACCGGTAATTTCAATCCTTCCTCCTTTTGATTTATTTAAAACTGGTATTTCCCACTCTGTTTTTTCAATAGATTTTGGGTTAGATTTATTAAACTCAAAACCAAAAGGGTAATCTATCTGACATCTTAAATCGGTTAAAGGGTAATCTATATTAGAAAAGTAATTAAGTCTGAAAGTAAATTCTTTATCAGCCCCAACCCTTGAAGGTAAATCAAAATCAAAAGTTAAATGTACTGATTTTATTTGTGTAGTAAAGCTTGAAGACGATTCATATTGAGCTTTCAAATCTTTTAGTTTATAAGTTAAAAAAGCTCTGGCTATTTTTACCTCTCCTTCTTTTCCTAATAATCTCATCTTAAAAGGAAAACTTCTTTCTTCTCCGGGGTAAATTGCCCCTCCTAATTTTTCTGAATCCAAAATCTGTCTTGTAAAAATTTCTTCATCTTTTAAAGAATGTTCAGGCGGTTCAAACACAAGCACCGGATTATCCAAACGAAAGTTGCCATTGTTTTTATATTTAACAATGTACTCCACTTCCTGACCAAGGGTAATCTCAGAAGGTCCTAAAATCTCCAATCTCAAAATTTCTTTTGAGTAAATATTTTCCCTCCAGTTCCAATAAAAACCAGCTATCCCGACAATAACTGTTAAAATAATTAAAAAAGTAAAAGTCTTATTCATATATTTAGTATATCAAATTAGTTCTCTTCTCTGAAATACTCTTTTGAGATGTTTTCGAGTAACCTAAGTTGTTCCCTTTTGACCTTTAATCTAAATATAATTTGATTGTTTTTATCAAGTATAATTCTTAGTATCTTAACTGCATCGGGGGTAATCTCTCTGCCTGATTTTTCTTTCAAAAAACAGTTTTGGCAGATAATTCCTCCTTCTTTTTTACTAAAATAGAGTTTTTCAGGTTTTAATTTTTTTTGACAGATAGAACATTGATAGAGTTCGGGCTGATAACCTAATATTGAAAGAAGTTTCCAGAAAAAATAGTAATAAATGAGTTCTAAGTTTTTAATTTTAAAATCAACCCTATCTAATTCTTTAAAAACTCTTAATAATAAATTCCAAATTCTCTTATCCGGTTCTTGGCCCAGAATCAAATTATCTAAAGCTTCTGAGATTTTAACAGCTACGGTCAGTTTTCCTAAATCTTTTCTTAAATTCTCGAATTTTTCAATCACTATTGCGTCTGTTAAGGTTTTATAAGCTTTACCCTGGATAAATTCAATCTCAGATAAATAAAAAATTTCCATCCCTGACCTTAATTTTGAAGAAATCTTACGTATAGCTTTTCCTAAAATCTTTAATTTTCCAAAATCCTTTGTATAAAGAGTAAATAATTGATCTGCTTCTTTGCGATCAACTTTTTTTAAAATTATTCCTTTTGTTCGATAATGAACAAACATCTAAATTTCTATTTATCTTCTTTGCTTTTTTAACTCTACGATGTTTTAGCAATCTAACTCCAGTAGTTACCTCTTCTTCTTTAAGATTTCAGGTTTAAACTTTTGCCCTTCTAATTTTCTTAATAGATAACTTTAACTTTTCTCCCTCAATATCAAGCTCTTTTTCCATTTTAAATTTTCTTTTTTTACTTTCTATCAAATCTTTTGCTTTTGTTTTTCTAATAATTTCTTCTCTATTTTTTAATAAAAATCGAGTAATCTTTTCTTCTCCCTTAAACTGAATTAGGATAATATCTTTTGGAGTACAGCTGGCTTCTTTTCTCATTTGCTGCAAATTTCTAATAACTTCTCTTAAGATACCTTCTTTTTTTAACTCAGGACTAATTTTTGTATCTAATTTTAAAGTTTTACCAAAGGTGATTTTCTTAACATTAACTTCTTCTTTAATCAGTTCTAATAATTCTTTTTCTTTCCTTAAATCTTGATTCTTAATTTTTAATTCTTGTAAAGGTTGTTTCACTTTCAAACCAGCCTTTACTCTTTCAGCTAAAGCTAAACCTACTATCTTTCTAACTTCTTCCATTTTTTTATTCAATTTTTTATTAATCTTTTTCTTTTCTATCTTCGGCCAGTCTTCTAAATGAACACTTTTAAAACCTTGAATCTTGAATCTTGAATCTTGAACCTTTTGATAAATTGCTTCACTCAAAAAAGGAATAAAGGGAGCTGTTAATTTAGTTAAAGTTAAAAGCACAAAACCCAAAGTTTGGGAAGCTTCTTTTAACTCTCTCTTTGTTTCCGGTCTTTGAAATCTTTTTCTTGACCTTCTTATGTACCATAAAGACAGATTATTAACGACAAAGTTTTCAAGTAAACGAGCAGCAGCTGTAATATCGTATTTATCTAATAATTTTGTTGTATCTAAAATTAGTTTGTTTAACTTAGATATAATCCACTTATCTAAAATGTTTTTGCTTTTTGGTAAGCTTCTTTTTCTATTAGAGAACGGGGAATAGTTTACAGGAATATATGTTGTGAAAAAACAAAAACAATTCCAGAAATTCATAATAAATTTTTTTAGACGCTCTTGTACATCTTTTTCTGAAAATAATTTTGAATCACCTGGCTGATTGACAGTATAAAAGTACCAACGGACAGCATCTACGCCATATTTTTCAGCAATATACCAGGGGTTAACCACATTTCCTTTTGATTTCGACATTTTTTCACCCTTTTCATCTAAAATATGTCCTAAAGAAACAACATTTTTATAACTTGGACCTTTCCCAACTAAAGTAGAAATTGCAAGTAGAGTATAAAACCAACCCCTGGTCTGGTCCACTCCTTCTGAAATAAAATCTGCCGGAAACTGCTTTCTTTGGTCAATAATCTTTTTATTTTCAAAAGGATAGTGGTATTGGGCAAAAGGCATTGAGCCTGAATCAAACCAACAATCAATTAGTTCAGGAACTCTTTCCATCAAACCCCCACATCTTTGGCAGGAAAACTTCACTTCATCAATATAAGGCCTGTGAAAATCAAATTCTCCTTTTTTGTTAAGAGGCAATAAATTAAATCTGATTCTTCTTAGCTCTCCTGGTTTTATTGTTTTTTTCTGAATTTTTTGTTTAACAAATTCTTCCTGAGATAATCCCCTAAGAGTTCCTTCCAAAATCCATAAGGGGTCTCCATGGCTAATAATTAAAATGGTTTGATTTTGATATTTTCTATCAATTTCTTTTATGAAACTAATCATCCTTCTCCTGCAACTCAACCAATCTTCTCCGTTTTTTGGTTTTTTGTAAAACCTTTCTTTTATGTTTAAAAAAGCTTTATAAAGTTCTTCTTTTCTTTTTCCTTTATAAATCCCTAAATTTATATCTCTCAATCTTCTATCAAAATTTACTTTAAGACCGAGTTCTTTAGCAATAATATCTGCAGTTTTTCTTGTCCTTAAATAATCTGAAGAAAAAATTAAATCAATCTTGGATTTTTTGAGTTTTTTAGCTAAAGTGTTTATTTGTTTTTTTCCTTTTTTCGTTAAACCAAGCGAAGAATTATCTGATTTAGAATAAATTATTTCTTTAAGTCCTTCTACATAAATTGTTTCTCCATGCCGTAAAATAAGATATTTATTGGTACTAAATTTTTGTTTCAAAAGGTCTTGTTTACCGCCTATAACTTCTGAATTTAGACAGGTTTTGCATTTCCAAACAGGTAAAGGAGTCCCCCAATATCTTTCCCGAGAAAGTGCCCAATCTTTAACTTCTCTCAACCACTCTCCGAATCTGCCTTCTTTTAAATAAGCTGGAACCCAATTAATTTTTTTATTGTTTTTAATTAAATCCTGCTTAACTCTCTTCATCTTAATGAACCAGCTCTTTTTTGCATAATAAAGTAAAGGGTTTTTGCATCTCCAACAAAAAGGATAATCATGTTCACATAATTCCTCTTTGAATAAAAGGTTTTTTTGTTTTAAGTCTTCAATTATTAAAGGGTCGGCATCCTTAAAATACATTCCGGCCCATTTTTTAACGTTAAGATTAAATCTCCCTTCTTCGTTAATTGTTAACAAAATCGGAATTTCAGGAATATTTTTAGTTTTATGTTTTTTATTCTGAGTTCTAATCACTTCCATGTCTTCTTCTCCAAAAGCAGGAGCTAAATGAACTAATCCTGTCCCTTCTTCTAAAGAAACGAAATCTCCTAAAATTACTCTGTAGGCATTCTTTGAAGTCTCATAATCTATCGGATATAGACCCTCATATCTTAAATCAATCAAATCCTTTCCTTTAAATTCTTCTACAATCTCCCCTTTTATGCCAGAAGCTGAAATTCTGTCTTTGGCTAATATTAAGTACTCATTACCAATCTTTACTTTTGCATAAGTAAAATTAGGATTTACAGCAACAGCTACATTACCCGGCAATGTCCAGGGTGTTGTTGTCCAGACCAACAGGTAAGAACCCTTAAATTCTAAATTTTTTATCCTCAGTTTTATGAAAATTGAAGGTTCTTTTATTTTTTTGTAGCCCTGAGCTACCTCATGAGTGGAAAGAGAAGTTCCACATCTTGGACAATAATGAACAACTTTAAAGTCTTGGTATAAAAGTCCTTTTTTATAAACTTCTTTTAAAATCCACCAGATTGATTCAATATAATTATTACTACAGGTAATATAGGCATTTTTTAAATCAAGCCAATATCCAATTCTTTCAGTAAATTCTTCCCATTCTTTTTTATAAGTAAAAACGTTTCTTTTACATTCTTTAATAAACTTCTCAATACCTAATTTCTTAATTTCTTTTTTACTCTTAATTCCTAATTTTTTCTCAGCTTCTATTTCAGTAGGTAAACCATGAGTATCCCAACCAGCCTTTCTTGCAACAAAAAATCCCTGCATGGTTTTATAACGACAGATAATGTCTTTAAAAGCACGAGCTAAAAGATGATGAATACCAGGTCTACCGTTGGCATAAGGTGGGCCTTCATAAAAAACAAATCTTGGCCTATTTTTTCTCTTTTTTAAACTTTTCCCAAATATTTTGTTTTTTTTCCAAAACTTCAGAACTCTTTTTTCTGTTTTTGGAAAATTAATTTTCATAATATATTTAAAATATCATTTTAATTCAGTTCTTTCAAATAAAATCCAGTAGAGAAATTTTGACTCGCTTTGCGGAAATTAAGTTTTCTTTCAGAAAACTTTGTCAAAATTCTTCTACTGGGTTACATCTTTTCTGGCGCTGAAATTCCCATTAAATCTAAAGTATTTTTCAAGACAATCTTAGTGGCTGTAATCAAAGAAATTCTTGCTTTCTTTAAATCATCATCTTCCACTATTACCTTACAATCTCGATAAAATCGATGAAAGACTGAAGCTAACTCAACAGCATATTGGGGTATCCTTTGTACTTGATAATCTTTTGCAGTGTCTTCAATAATTTCTGGAAAACGAATGAGTTGCTTAATTAAAGCTAATTCGCTTGGATGACTTAATAGTTTTAAATCCTGATTTTTAATTTTTAATTTTAAACTTTTAACTTTTAACTTTCTCATAATGCTACATATTCTGGCGTGAGCATATTGAATATAATAAACCGGGTTTTTCTCTGATTGTTCTTTTGCTAAACTCAAATCAAAATTCAAATGACTTTCTGGATTTCTCTCTAAGAAGAAAAACCTGGCTGCATCTAATCCTACCTCATCAATTAATTCATCTAAAACAACATAAGTACCTGTTCTCTTAGACATTCTAATCTCTTTGCCTCCCTTAAAAAGTTTTACCATCTGCATGATAATAATTTTCACCTGCTCTTTTTTATAACCTAAAGCTTCAGCTGCTGCTTTTATTCTGTTAACATAACCATAATGGTCAGCTCCCCAAAAATAAATAATATAATTAAATTTTCTCTTAAATTTATTTTTTAAATAAGATATATCAGAAGCAAAATAGGTTTTTTCATTGTTTGACCTTACTAAAACCCTATCTTTATCATCGCCAAATTTACTTGATTTAAACCATAAAGCCCCATCTTTTTCATAAGTGAATTTCTTCTTTTTTAGCAATTTTAAGGCTTTATCTATCTCTTTATTCTTCTCTAAACTTTTCTCCGAAAACCAGACATCAAATTTTATTCCCATTTTTTTAACCGAAGGTTTTATCATCTCTTTTAAAATAATTTTCGCTGCTTTCTGTCCAACCTCATACGGATTATTTCCTTTTATCTTTCCTCTTAAATTATCAATATATTTACCTTTATATACTCCTTCGGGGTCGCCGATAACTGAGTGTCCTAATTTTTTTATTTGTTCTCCAATATCATTGATATAATATTCCCGTTCTACTTTGTATCCTGTTTTGGTCAAAACATTTGCTAAAACATCTCCACAAAATCCCCCTCGACCATTTCCTAAAGTTAAAGGTCCTGTTGGATTAGCAGAAATAAATTCTACCTGAACTTTTTTATTTCTACCTATTTTTAATTCCCCAAACTTTTCTTTTTCTTTTAAAATTTTACCGACTTGTTCTTGTAGATATTTATCAGAAAGAAAAAAATTAATAAATCCTGGTCTAACTGCTTCAATCTTTTTTAATAAATCAGGTTTGAGATTTAGAATTTGAGATTTAAGATTTTCTGCTGTTTCCATTGGCTTTTTTTTCAAAATTTTTCCAATTTTTAAAGCAACACTTGTTGCATAATCACCATAAATTCTCTTTTCCGGATGTTCAATTTGAATTTCAAGAATATCAAATTTTGGAAAAACTCCCTCTTTTTGAAGATTCTTTATTGATTTCTTAATTAAATTTATTAGTTTTTTTCTCACCATAAATTTATTTCTTAAATTGCTCAAAAATCTCCTTAGCTCTTTCAATGTTGATTTTTTTCTCTTTAACCATCTGTTTAGCTATTTTATCAACTGTTTTCCCTTTAGCTCCCACTGCCATGGCTATGTTCCTGACATGCAATTTCATATGGCCTGACTGAATTCCTTCTGAAACCAAAGCTCTTAAAGCTGCCAAATTTTGAACCAAACCTACAGAAGCTATTACCTGGGCTAATTCTTGAGCTGATTTTACTTTTAAAATCTTTAAGGAAATTCTGGCTGTTGGATGAACCTGGGTTATACCTCCTACTATACCAACTGCTATGGGAACTGTCATTTTGCCAGTTAAATTTCCTTCTTTATTTTTTCTCCAGACAGCCAGAGGTTTATATTTTCCTGATTTTGCTGCAAAACCGTGAGCTCCGGCTTCAAGCGCTCGCCAGTCATTTCCAGTAGCCAAAGCTACTGCTCCCATCCCGTTTAAAATTCCTTTATTATTAGTCACTGCCCGGTAAATATCAGTTTCGGCTAAAACTTGAGCTTTGACAATTTTTTGAATTGTTTCTTCAGGAGGAAAACCTTCTTTTTTTAAAGCTTTTTTTGTTACTATTGTCTTTACCTCCACCAATCTTTTTTCAGCTAAATTGGAAACTATTTTCAAAAGAACTTTCTCGCCTATAATTTTTTCAATAAAGGGAGCTGTTTGTTCAACCATCGTATCCACCGTATTAGCTCCCATGGCATCTTTAGTATCAATTAATAGATGAATTCTTAGAATTGGACCGATTTTTGTTTTTTTAAATATTTTTGTTTCTAAATCCTTTGCCCCTCCTCCCAATTCTGTCAAAATGGGGTTTTGTCTATTGGCAATTTTTAAAATTTCTTTTTTTTCTTTTAATATCTTTTTTTTAGCTCTTTGAGGATTTTTTAGATCAATTATATAAATTTGACCTATCATCAAATTTCCTAAACTTTTGGCAAATATTCCCCCGCTTTCTCTTGTTAATCTTGCTCCATAACAAGCGGCAGCTACTACAGAAGGTTCTTCAATAACCATTGGCACAAGATAATCTTTCTGGTTAATTAAAAAGTTTACAGCAATAGCGTATGGAAGAGGAAATGTCCCAATAACGTTTTCTATTATTTTATCTCTTATTTCTGGCTCTAAAAATCCTTTCTCAATTATTTTAATTTCTTTATCAGTTAAATTAGCGAAATTTTTTACAATTTTGATTTTTCCTTTTCTCTTTAACTTGAAAAATTCTGGAATTCTGCTATTTTTTCTCATTAGTTTTAGCTTATCTAATTTTTCTGCTAAAATCAAAGAATGAAAGAGATTACTAAAAACAAAAAGGCTTACTTTAACTATGAAATCTTAGAAAGGTTTAGAGCTGGCATTTCTTTGATTGGACAGGAAGTAAAATCAATAAAATCAGGAAGAATAAGTCTTCAGGGGACCTATGTGGTATTGAAAGATGAAGAGGTTTTTTTAATTGGAGCTAATATTCCTCCTTATCAACCAAAAAATGCGCCTAAAGATTATAATCCTGAAAGAACAAGAAAGCTTTTACTTAAAAAGTCTGAAATTAAGTATTTAATTGGAAAAACAAAACAAAAGGGTTTGACAATTGTGCCTCTAAGGGTTTATAGTATAAGGGGAAAAATAAAATTGGAGATTGCTATCGCTAAAGGAAAGAAAAAGTTTGATAAAAGAGAGTTAATTAAAAAAAGAGAAGTTGAAAGAGAAATAAGGAGAACTCTGCGGGGGTGAAAAGTTTCGACAGAAATTTAACTAAGATAGGCAAGTCGAGTATTCTCAAATCTCGTAAACTTTGAGAGAAAAATAAGTGCCAACTTATTTCAAGAACCTGCATTAGCTTACGCTTAATGCCATCTGCTTTACTGATTCTCGATAAATAAGGTAGGTGTCATATATCGAGATAGATAGTTTTTAAGGTCTAAAGAAACTATCGAAAAAAAACAGACCAAACACAGAAAAGTTTTGTCCAATTTGAATTTTCTGTTATTCTTTAATTGGAATAAGCTTGTAGAATTATCTTAGAAACAATTTTTGGACGCGAGTTCGCGCTCGCCACCTCCACAAAAACTTGATAAAAAAACCATTAATCAACAATCGAATAAGAGCTCAAAAAGTCAGATTGATTGATGATGCCGGGAAGCAGATAGGGATTATTGATTTAGAAAAAGCGCTCCAGATGGCAAGGGAGCGTAATTTAGATTTAATCCAGGTTACAGAAAAAATAGATCCACCTGTTTGTAAAATATTGAATTATGGAAAATATCTCTACCGCTTGCAGAAAAAGGAAAAGGGGGTTAAAAAAACTATCGAAATAAAAGGAATAAGGTTAAGATTTAATATATCCCCACACGATTTGGAAACAAGAATTCTTCAGGCAGAGAAATTTTTAAAGAAAGGAAATAAGGTAAAAATAGAAATGATTTTAAGGGGTAGAGAAAAAAGACTCTCTGGATTTGCAAAAGAAAAATTAAAAAAGTTCATTGAGGATTTAGGAAAAAGAATTTCAATAAAAACTGAAAGTGAAATAAAGAGAAAAGTAAATGGATTCATAGTAATTATTTCCATCAGTAAAGAAGAAAACAAATAAAGGAAAATATGGGAATAAGAAAATCTATTCAAAAACGTTTCAAAATAACCAGGACAGGCAAGGTCTTAAGACGACAGACCGGTATTGACCATTACTTGGCAAAAAAATCAGGGAAAACGAAAAGAAAAAAACGAAAATTGGTTGAATTATCAAAACCTGAAGCAAAAAAAATAAAAAAGTTACTACGTTCTTAGAAACTCATAGAAATTTATGGTTAGAGTAAAGCGAGGCACAACCTCTCATAAAAAAAGAAAAAGGATTCTGAAGCTAACAAAAGGATTCATGTGGGGAAGAAAATCAAAGTATCGCTTGGCAAAAGATGCTTTGTTTCATGCCTGGGCTCACGCTTATGTAGATAGAAAAAAGAAAAAAAGAAATTTTAGAGCTCTCTGGCAAATACAGATTAATGCCGCCTGCCGGGAAAAAGGAATCTCTTATAGTAGGTTTATTAATAGTTTAAAGAAAAATAAAATTGAGCTTGATAGAAAGGTTTTGTCAGAATTGGCAAGGAAACATCCTAAAATCTTTGAAAAAATTCTCGAGAAGGTAAAAAGTTAAAAGACTTTTTCTTAAAAAAAATAGCCATTTAAAAGATGGCTTTTTGGGGTTTTTTACCTTTTTTTCTTTTCTAAAAACTACAGCTCCTGCCGATCTTTCCAAAAACATACTATTTAAAATATTTTAATAATTTATCTATAGATTGAGTATTAATAATATCTTTTTTCTCAGCCCAGCCCCGGCGCGCTTGAGCTACTCCTAATTCTATATATCTCATCTGGTTTTTATGATGGGAATCAGTATTAATTACCATTTTTACTCCCGCCTCCTTGCATCGCCTAATATGCTGGTCATTTAAATCTAATCTTAAAGGAAAAGAATTGATTTCTAAGACAACACTAAATTCCTTAGCTGCCCTCAAGATTTTATCAAAATCAATCTGGTATTCTTCTCTTCTCTTTAACAATCTTCCCGTAGGATGAGAAATAATATTAATATTTGGGTTTTTCATTGCCCGAATTATTCTCTCTGTCATTTTTGCTTTTGTCATCTTAAAATTGGAGTGAATTCCAGCAATAGCATAATCCAATTTCTTTAAAGCAGTATCATTAATATCAATTGAGCCATCGTTTAAAATATTTGTTTCTGCTCCCTGTAATATTCTAAATTTTGAATTTTGTTGTCGCCTACGACTCCCCGTAGGGTTGATTTTGAATTTTGAATTTAATTCATCAATTTCTTTTCTTTGCTGGGATAACTGTTTTTCATTCAAACCATTTTCTATCCTTAAAAATTTTGTATGGTCTGAAATCCCTAAATAGTCATAATGCATTTCCATTGCTTTTTTTGCCATTTCTAAAATTGAATGTTCTCCTCCATCCCAATTTGAATGACAATGCAAATCACCTCTGATATCTTTTTTTTCAATTAATACAGGTAATTTTCCTTTAAGAGCTGCTTCAATTTCTCCCCGGTCTTCCCTCAATTCAGGTGGAATCCATTGCATACCCAAGATTTCATATATCTTTTCTTCATTTTTTCCAGCGAGCATTTTAGAACCCCGAAACAACCCATATTCATTCAATTTTAAACCCTTAGCAATAGCAATTTTTCTTGTAATAATATTATGTTCTTTTGAGCCTGTAAAATACTGAAGAGCTGCTCCATAGCTTTCAGCCGGAATAACCCTGATATCCACATCAAAACCTTGCCTCATTCTTACAGATGATTTTGTAGGTCCTTTCCCCCAGAGCTTGACAATATCTGGCAGAGAAACAAAAAAATCCATTATCTTATTTGCTGAAGCTTTAGCTAAGGCGGATTTTTTAGATCCTTTAACAGTGATTAAAAAATCAATATCACCAATAGTTTCTTTCATTCTTCTTAAAGAACCTACAATAGTAATTTTTTCAACCTCTTTTAAATTTTTCAATTTCTCGTAAATCTCTTTTGCTGCAGGTAAAATCTCTCCCAATAAAAATCTACCTTTACTTTTTTTTAAAAACTCAATTCCTTCTAAAATATTTCTCTCGGTTTTCTCACCAAAGCCAAATAATGGAGCAATTTTATGTAATTTGACTGCTTTCTCTAAATCTTTGATGTTTCTGATTCCTAACTCTTTATACAATATCTTAATTCTCTTTGGTCCCATTCCCTCAACAGCAGTAAGTTCTTCCACATCAACCGGGGCTTTTTTCTTCAGTTTTTCATAGTATTTTACTTTTCCAACTTTTAAGTATTCTACAATTTTTGAAGCAATTCCTTCTCCTACTCCGGGGATTTTTTTCAGTCCCTTTGTCCCCTCTCTTTTGTAAATCTCTCCAACATCTTCTTCCATGTTCTCTAAAGTAAAAGCTGCTTTTTTATAAGCTTGGGGTCTAAAAGGGTCTTCTTCCATTTCCAAATATTCTGCAATCATATAAAATATTTTGGCAATTTTGAGATTGTTCATAATCTAAAAAGAATAAGGGAGTTTAGGAAAAATATGATTTTTAGAAACAATTTCTTCATGAATTAATAAAAGTAAAAGAGCAGAAACAATAGTAAAAAATCCTACTAAAATAAATATAATATTAAATCCATAGAGTGCAACCATAAATCCTCCTATAGCTCCTGCAATTCCAGCCCCAAATCCCAAAGAAGTACTTTCTAAACTCCACTCATAAGCCTCTTTCCCCCTATCAATATGTCTGGTGAAAATAGCTAACCAGGAAGGTACTGCCATTGCCATACCAACGGCATGTAAAATTTGAAAAACATAAATATGCCAAGCCAAAAAGGAAATCATAAACCCAAAAGGAACCAGACCGGTTAAGAATATGCCTAATACCATAAATCGGAAGTCGTCTTTTTCTCCATGGTCTCTATCAAGACGTCTACCTATTGGAATCTGAAGTATAGATTTAACAATCCAATACACTAAAGTGGCAAAGCCTGCTATCTTAGCTCCTTCTGCCAAATTTCCAAACGTAATGTTCTTAACTATAAAGATAGCGAAAATGGGAGCGAGAAAACCCCAAGCGCTGTTCAAAACAAAATCGCTAAATATCAAAGTCTTAATAACTTTATTAATAGCTTTTGACATTGTTACTTTATTTTAGAATAAGCTTCGTTTTTAGCAAGGTTTTGATCTATTATCAAAATCGTGCAAATAAATTATAATTATATAATATGCAGAAAAGTATTCATTGGTGGCAATTTCCGCTTTATTTAATGTCTATTAAGTTAAATTCAGATTTTAAAGAAAAGTTTTTTGAAAAAACCAAGAAAGATTTCAAATCCGTGAAGAAATTAGCTTTATTTTTACAGAGGAAATCAAAATTATATAACAAAAATATTACCACTGACTATAGAATTGTATGGCAATACCATAAAAAAGCAAAGTATATCCCAGCATGGGCTATATATGAGATTTCAAAGAAGATAAAGGTCACACTATTAGAAGTTGAAAGAAACATACAGGGTTATGTTTCTACTTATGGAAGACTTTATATTTTCAGACCACAGTTACCGATAAAGATTACACCCGAGTTCACGTCTATTGCAATTCATATGATGTGCGATGGATGTATTAATAGAAATAATTTTATATATTACCAAAAAGAAGAAAGTGGCTTGAAAAGATTTGAAAAAATAACTTCTAATGTTTTCGGGAAATATAGAATTAAAAAATATAAAAGAGCGCATTATTTTCCAGCTATATTTTCAGTTATCGTAACAAACTATTTCAATATTCCCACCTATCTAAGTGCTAAATGTAGAATTCCTCCCAAGGTACTAAAAGGAGATAAAGAAAATAAAATTGCAACTTTGCTAGCGTTTTTGCACGATGATGGAAATGTCTCTGGGAGTGTAAGGTTTCTATCTTCTAATAAAAAATTCATTATGGATTTGAGAAATATAGTTGAATCGCTGGGATATAAATGTAGTATTTCTACTTTCAAATGGAGAGGTAAAATGACAAGAGAACATTACTCATTATTATTAAGTTATGAATCTGTAGAAAAATTCTTTCAAGGCTGCAATGAATTAATTTTTAAATATCCTAACTTAGGCATCGGAAGAAAATTAAACGAGATTGGTAATATAATAAAATTCAAACACAGGAGTTGGAAACAAAGGAAGAAATTTGAAACCAAAAGAATAATATTAAACGCTTTAAAAGCGGAATCTAAAACTGCTTTTGAGTTACGGGAAATAGCTAATATAAATTTATGGACAGTTTACCATCATTTACAAATGTTAATGAAACAAAATAAAGTTAAAAAGTATAAGAAAGGTTCGCGATTTAAATATCAACTTATCCCGCAATAATTTTAATTATCACCTTCCGCTCTCTAGGTCTGTTATCGAAGTCAATAAAAACGAGGTTTTGCCACGTACCCAAAACTAATTTCCCTTCCTCAATAGAGACAGCTAAAAATGGCTTCATTAAGGCTGAACGAATATGAGCATAACCATTGCAATCTCCCCATTTTTTACAGTGTTCGTAATCCTTTGACATTGGCGCAATTTTTTCTAAAACTCTTTTCAAATCCTCAATCAACCCTGATTCGTACTCAATAGTTGTTATTCCGCAGGTTGAACCGGGACAGGATATCAAACAAATTCCTTCTTTTACACCAGATTTTTTCACAAACTCAGAAACCTTTGAGGTTATATCAATAATATCAGTAAACCCTTTTGTACTAATTGAAAATCTCATAATTATAAATTATTTTTAACATTGGTTAATTTCTCGATGCTTTTAAAAAGGAGGCTTTTCAAAAATATCACTCCCAGTCTAAGCAAAATTATAACTCCCGCTAAAGCAAATAAAAGCTCAGCCGCTCTAATAATCATAGTAAAAGCGGTAGCTGAAGAAATCCCCAAACCCAAAGATTTAAAAGCAAAGGTTTGAATTGCTTCATGGGAACCTAAAGAGGTTGGAATAGGTATTATTGCTGCTAAATAAGTAAAGCCAAGAATAGATAAAGTAGATAAAGCAGAAATTTCTTTTCCTAAAAAATTTATTAAAAACCAAGTTCTTAAATACATTACACCCACTCTAAGGAAAGAAAAAGTAAAACTTGTCCACATTGATTTATTTTGGAATTTAAAAAAATTAAATATTTCTTTTTCAGTATCGAAAGGTTCTTTATCTAATTTTCCATTAAAAATTCTTCCAAATGTTTTTGCTATACTTTCTCTTTTAAAGGTTTTGAAATAAAAAATAAAAATTCCAATAACAAAAAGTAAAAATACTCCGCCAAAAACTATTATTAGATTTTTGGGTGGGAGACCAATTTTATAAAGAAAAATTAATACCCCTATAAAAATGATTATTAAATTAACAGTCCACTCTAAAATCCTATCTATTATTACTGAAGCCGTGGCTTTTGGCCAGGAAATATGAGTTTTTCTTCTTATCTCATAACTCCGGAAAATCTCTCCTAATCCAAGGAGAATTGGCGCCAAAAACATTATACCAAAACCAGCCAAATAAGGCTTAAACAGCTTCCAAAAAGAAACTTCTGTTCCTTCTCCTTTTAGGATTTCTTTCCATTTCCAATTTCCAATTATCATCATCAATAGCGTCAGAATAAAAATTACTCCCCCCTGCCAACCGGTAAAAACTAAAAAAGCATTCTTAATTTCCTGCCAACCAACAAAATTAATAATCCAGATAAAAAGTCCTATACCTAAAAAAAGAGAAAAAAGAAAAAGTAAAATCTTCTTTATCATATTGTTAGCTTAATTATAGCTTTTTTAGTTCTCAAAATAAAATCCGCACCAGATTTTTTGGTGAGGATTGAGTATAAGAAAGATTACTTTTACTAAATTAATTTTACTCCTTCTACTCCAATCTTAACTCGAAAAGATTTAAAACCATTTTTTTTAAAAACTTTCATTAAATTATCTATTCTTTTTTCATTTTTTGCCAAAATTAAACAACAACCTCCACCCCAGCCGCCGGTGGGTTTTGCTCCCAAGACACTATTCTGTAAAGCAATTTCAATAATTTTGTCTAATTTCTCAGTTGAAATATTAAGTCTTTTTAATTCTTGATAGTATTTAAACATCAACCTTCCTAAATCATCTAATTTTTGAAAAATTAAAGCTTCTAACGCTTTCTCAGAAATACTATTTAGGGAATTTAAAATAGGGTTTACAAATTCGGGATTCTCTTTTTTATTTTTTCTTACATAAGAAACAGTTTCTGCTGTTTTTGCTTCTTCGCCGCTCTCAACAACTAATAGGGGAATTTCAAAATCAATTTCTAAAGGCTCAATCCCTATTGATTTTCTGTATTTTAAATAACCTCCGTAAGTAACAGCTGCATTATCTATACCTGATGGAGTTCCGCCATGAGCTATTAAGTCTCCTTGATAGGCAAAATCAGAGATTTCTTTTTTAGAAGGAATTTTTCCCAAAAACTTCAGAACCCCAAGTGCAATGGCTGAAAAAACAGCAGAACTTGAACCCAGGCCCTTGGGAATCTCTGAGTCAATCTCTACCCTCAAACCCTTAAAGTCGTATTTTTTAAAAATATTAGCAATAACAAAAAAGATAGGAGCTAACTTATCTTTTTCAAAAACCTCTTTTGTCCCATCAAATTTATCTTTACTTCTTAAATTATTAATTGTATTAAAAAAGCTAAATAGTTCTTTTTTATTTAAAACTTTTGCTAAACCAAGTTTTTCAGACCTAATAAAAATCCTGTTTTCTTTAGTAGATAAAATCTTAACATTACATCTTTTATCAATACTGCAAACAATCCCTAATTTATCATAGACAACAGCATGTTCCCCAAATAAAATAACCTTACCTGGAGCAGATGTAATTATCATCTTTAGAATTAAAAATCTTGAAGAGCAAATTTATCTTCAAGAAAAGTTGCAATTTTAGAACCGGTAGAGGATGAATTCCAAAAATAGTCATGACCGGGAACACGAAAGGCATGTGAAAAAGGAAGATTTCCGCCGGAGATTTTAGCTAAAACTAATTTAAAAGGAGCTTCAAATAAAGAAAAAAACAAGGTCTTTATTTCTTTTTTGGAAAGCGAATCTCTACCTTCATTATCTAATAGAAGAACATTTTCAGAATTTAAAGCTTTTTCCCAAAAAGGAATGCCTGCCTCAATGGCAAAAACATTTTTTATTTCTTTTTCTGATATCTTTTCCATTACTTTATCAACGAATGCTGCCCCACTAGATAATCCTGCTATAACTATTTTACTATCGGGATTGCATTCCTGAAAATACTCAATCTCATGAGTTAATTTTGTAGATTGATTTTTAAAAGAAGTCAAAAATTCTCTTATGCCTTCAACCTTACCCAAGAAACTATCTTCTGTCCTCCTGTAAGGCACAATTATTGATTTATAACCTAAATCATTTAGGGTTTTTTCAATACCTTCTATAATAGGATAAAAATCTTTTGCTTTCTCTAACGGAGTATTTCCCCAACCGCCAGAGTTAAAAACGATGATAACTTTATCAGGAGAAGCAGAATCTAAGAGCTCTCTAAATTTAGAGTTATCAGGGAAGTCCCCCGGGAAAAAAAGAAGAACCAAAAATGCCACTGAAAAAGAAATACAAATTAATTTCTTTATATTCACATCTTTAATGTAACTATCAAGATAATTTATATTTAATCTTTTTGATATTATAAACTACTTTAATTGGAGAAACAGTCACTATTTCATCACCTATTTTATGCCCCAAAAGAGTCTTACCTATCGGGGATTCTGAAGATATCTTTCCTTCACTCGGATTAGCTTCTAAGGTACCGACAATCATAAACTCATTTATTCGACCACCTGCCTCTTCCAGAGTAACAGTAGCTCCTAAACTTACAATATTTCTTTTTCTTTTCTGAGGAAGTCTGATTAACTCAACGTTTTTTAAAATATAGTCAAGTTCAGCTATTCTTGTTTCCAAAAAACTGAGGTCTTCTCTAAAAGAAAGATATTCCGGGTTTAAATCTTCGGAATGTAAAACCTTAGGTGATTCTCCTTTTGTTTTAGCTGTCTTAATTCTTTTTAAATCCTGATATTCTTTTTTTATTTTTTCTAAACCTTTTTTAGTTAAATAGAATTTATCTGTCATATTAAATATCGAAATATTAGATAAAAATAACCTCTTTTATAGAGAGGTCTAGTAGTCTATATTATTATTTATTATTTATTATTTTTGTTTTCTCTTTAGCGTACTAAGCCTCTCATTTACTCCCTTAGAATTAACAGGGGAAATACCATAATCCAAACACTTTTTAGTGTCCTCGGTTAGTATCAAAAAATCAATTCCTATAATTACAATAATATTAGTATTTTTCTGCATACTTTAATTTTGTTCTCTATTTTGGATTTTTCCATTATAGCCAAAGGAGAATTCTTGTCAAGGTTTTCAATTAACGATAGATATTATCTTTTTAGGAAACCAGTCGCTTCGCTCCTTGTAATTGTTCTACAATTAAGAAAATTCTCTTTTTATTTTTTTAAAATTAATTTAAAATTAACTAATAGTATATAAGAACCTGCCTCGCTCTGCTCGGCAGAACCTTGATTCTGCGAATTAAGAACCATGCCTCGCTCCGCTCGGCAGAACCTTGATTCCTCCGGAAATTAGATATTAGAAATATGTTAGAACTTGATGGTTCAAAATATGAAGGCGGTGGAGCTATATTGAGAGTGGCAACTGCTTTAGCAGCAATTACTAAAAGAAATTGCCGTGTTTTTAATATTCGAAAAAAAAGACCAAAGCCCGGTTTGAGATACCAGCATCTTTTAGGACTTCAAGCTTTAGCCCACTTTTGTAATGGAAAATTGGAAGGCAACTATTTAGGGTCAACTGAAATAAAATTCTATCCCGGCTCAAATTATCAAGAACATATCTCAATTAACATTCCAACAGCAGGAAGTATTACTTTACTTTTACAAACATTAATTCCTCCTTCTATTTTTGCCCATTCGACAGTCCCAGGGCAAACTCCCAAATATATAAAAATTACTTTCAATGGTGGTGCTACCGATACCTTTTTCTCACCAACTATTGATTATTTTCAATATGTTTTTTTAAAATTATTAGAAAGAATGGGAGTTAAAGTAGAAATTAATATTTTAAAAAGAGGCTACTATCCAGAAGGTGGAGCAAAAGTTGAGGTGAAAATTTATCCTTCGAAATTAAAACCACTCCATTTAATTAAAAGAGGTCAACTTCAAAAAATTTCAGTAATTTCCGGGGCTTCAGAATTATTAAGGAATAAAAAAGTGGCAGAGCGTCAAGTTGCCGGGGTAAGAGAAATTTTTGGGAAATTAAAATTGCCTATTGAGGAAAAAGTAGAATATTATCAACCCCAATGTCCTGGCAGTCAGATTTCTCTAATAGCCGAATTTGAAAACACGATTATTGGAACTGATAATTTTGGGAAATTGGGAAAAAGAGCAGAAGATGTTGGTAAAGAAGCAGCTTTGGAATTATTAAAAGAAGAAAAAAGCAAAGCTTGTCTGGATAAACATTTAGGTGACCAAATTTTAGCCTACTTAGCCTTATCTCCTAAAAAATCCCAGATTACAGTTTCAGAAATCACAAGTCACTGTAAAACTAATATCTGGGTAATTGAAAAATTTATTAATGGGAAGTTTGAAACAAAGGAAAATTTGATTGTTTGGCTACCAGCAAAATAATTCTTTTTTCTCTATCAAAGCTTTTTTGCAATCTCTGGTTGGAAGAATTTGTTAATTTTAATTTCAATTGGAGTTACCTCCTTTATTTCATTATCTTCGATTATAACTCTCAATAAGAGACTTTTCATTGTTTTTTCAGAAAATCCCTGGTCAAAAATAAAATTTCCTAAAGAGTAAGCTATGTATCTACTTTTGTATTTCTTTATTGGCTGAATTACATGGGGGTGATGACCAACTACCAAATCAACTCCAGCATCAATTGCTGTTTGGCTAATAGAGATTTGGAAAGAAGTTGGTTCTAAGAAATATTCCTCACCGTAATGAAAAGAAACAATTACTATATCAGCTAAATTTTTAGCTTTTTTTATTTCTTCTATCATTCTTTCTTTCTCTAACCATGAAATTCCCGACCTCTCATCTGTTGCTTTCCAATATTCTGAACCTAAATTAGTATAGGCTAAAAAAGCAATCTTAGTGTTATCTTGTGGTAAGTTTGTCGAACCATTTATTTCTTTTATTATTGGGGAATAAGCCTCTTTTTCATTAAATCCAGCCCCAACATAATCTATTCCAGCTTTCTTCAATCTTAAAAATGTATCTTCCATTGCTTCTCTTCCATAATCAAAAATATGATTATTAGCCATCGATAAAACATCAAAGCCGGCAAAAACTAATCCATTAATAGTTTCAGGATTTGACCTAAAAGAATAAATACTGCCCACTTTTCTTCCTTTGTCTGAGATTGGTCCTTCAAAATTTCCAAATAAGATTTCTGCCTCCTTTAGATAATCAGCGATTTTCAAAAAAGGAAATTTGTAATCACCCTTTCCCTCTTTTAAAATTATATGTTCTATTCCTCTGTCAAACATTATATCGCCGACAAAAATTAAAGTTATAGGTTTTTTTAAGGGCTTTTTTGGTATTATTAATTGGCTAGAGATAACTCTAAAATAAAGACTATCTATTTCAGCATTAAAATCAAAAAAATAAATAGAAAAGAAAAATAATAATACAAATAATAAAAAGAGGGAGTACTGATTTTTAACCTTTGAATTTTTCATTTTAATTTCTATAAAGCCTTTTAAGGCCTGCTTCTTTGGCTAATTTTATTGCCATTTGATATTCTTTATCTGTAATCCTCCAAGAAAGCTCAGGATACTGATACGCTTTAAAATTGGGGTTATATTGATCCATAATGTTCAAAAAAGTGTTTTCTGAAATTTCTTTGGATATAAAATTGAAAATCTTTTCAGAACCTGCCAAATCATTGGGTAAAACCAAATGCCTGACTAATAAACCTCGTATAGCTATTCCCTCTTCGTCTAAAACCAAATCTCCAACTTGCCGGTGCATCTCTTTAACAGCCTCTTTCATTATTTCGAAATATTTTGGAGCATTAGAATATTTCAAAGCAATCTTATCATCAGAATATTTAACATCTGGCATATAAATATCGACAATTCCATCCAATAATTTTAAAACCTCAATTGAATCATAAGAATTGGTATTATAAACAAGAGGAATTTTAAGACCGTGCTTAATTGCTATTGAAAGCGATTTTAAAATCTGGGGAACCTGAGGAGTTGGGGTAACTAAATTAATATTGTGGCAGCCCCGATTTTGAAGTTCTAACATCATTTTTGCTAATCTTTCAAAAGAAACTTCTTCTCCTCTTCTTAATTGAGAAATTTCATAATTTTGGCAGTAAACACAAGATAGATTACAAGAAGTGAAAAAAATTGTTCCAGACCCGCCTCGACTCGCCCATGAGTCGGGACCAAACCTTCCAACCAAAGGACTTTCTTCACCAAAATGGGGGTGAAAAGCAGAAACTACTGGTAGAAAATCTAATTGACAATATCCTTTTTCTCCTTTTATCCTATTTACATAACATTTCCTTGGACAAATCTCACAATTTTCTAAAACTTTAAAAAGTTTTTCTATCCTCTGATTTAAATCCTCTTTAGATAAATTTAAGTAGCTTGGATACATTTTTCTATTTCTATTATATAACAAAAACCGCTTTTTTGCGGCTTTCAGTTTGAAAAATTTTGAATTTGGTCCTTAACAAGTTAAATGATTCATTATAAGTCTGTAACGCTTAGATTCGACCACTTTCCGCATCTATCTCCCCAACGAGCAACGATTTTTCCATCTATTCTTGCCTCAATTACCTCACAATGATTAGGACAACCCTTGCATTGAAATGAGGTACATTTAATATCTTTATTTGAAATTCCAAAACCTAAAAATTTTGTTTTTTGAGACGGGTTTTGTTTTATTAAAAGAGCTACCCCAAAAGCACCCATTACGGTATTATATGGCGGAACAGTAATTTTTTGTTGTAAGGCATCTTCAAAAGCCTTTCTCATTCCCATATTTTCAGAAACACCCCCAAGAAAAATAATTGGGGGCTGAATATTCTTTCCCTTAGCTACGTTAGCTAAAAAGTTTCTTGCCAGACCCTGACAAAGACCAGCTACAATATCTTCTATTTTATGACCTATCTGCTGTTTGTGAATCATATCTGACTCGCAAAATACCGTGCATCGCGAGCCGATGCTGGTCGGCTTTTTTGACTTCAAAGCTAAGTCACCAAATTTCTCAATAGGAATCTTTAAGCGGAAAGCCTGGGCGTCAAGAAAAGACCCGGTACCTGCCGCACAAATTAAGTTCATGGCAAAATCAACTGCTACACCGTTTTCTAAAATAATAATTTTTGAGTCCTGACCACCAATTTCAATTATTGTTCTAACATCAGGAGTTAAAAAAGAAGTCCCCATAGCATGGGCAGTAATTTCATTCTTAATTAAATCAGCACCAGTAATTACTCCTGCTAAATAGCGGGCTGACCCCGTAGTTCCTACTCCTGCTATTTCAATTTCTAAACTATTATCTTTAATATATTCTTTCAGGTTCTTTAATCCTCTCTGAACAGCTAAAATCGGGTTTCCTTCAGTTCTTATATAAAGGTGATATAAAATCTGGTTTTTTTCATTAATTAAAACCAATTTAGTGGAAATGGAACCTACATCAATGCCTAAATATGTTCTCATAATTTTTTGCTTTTGTGATGATTTGTCACTACATCTACAAAGGCCTCAAGCCGGGTATTTATTCCGGCCTCAGCCACCTGTTCATCTAATGATAATGATAAAAATGGAATACCGCTTTCTTGGTGAATCTTCTCCAAAATTGGCCTTACTGTTATCTCTGGCATGCAGAATGCCGGGAGTAGATGAATTACTCCATCAAAACCCTTTTTCACATAATCTAACATCTCATAAATTGCATCTCTTCCGTGTCCGCCAACAGTTGATTTTAAATAAGGGTTTATTTTCTTTTGTATTATCCAATCTTTCCAGGGAAAAATTTTTTTCTTTAAATGATAAGTCAAATCCATTTCCCGATGAACTTCTATTCCTTCTTCTCCTAATTTTCTTTCTGCTTCAAAATTAATTATTGGGTCAGAAACCGTATAGATTTCCCCAATCAAACCAACCTTTGGGATATCTTTATTTTTTTCAATTTTAATCTCTGAAAATTTTCTTAAAGCTTCTCTCTTAAATTTTGGATAATCTTTCTCTTTTTCTATCCTGTCGAGTTCCATAAAAGTCTCAATTAATAACTTATCGGTCATTCCCTTTTCTATCTCCCTTGGTCTGGAATATTGAACCATCTTTTCCAGTTTTTCAATAAATCTCAATTTTTTGAAAAAAAATCTAGCTGCTTTAAAAATTTGCCAGGGAGAAGCTGCGGAAATTTCTTTTATTTTGGAATAAATATTTCTGGGATCCTGGTCAAAAATAACGAAATCTACTTTATAACCTGCTTCTTTTAAAACCTTATCTTGAACTGCACCATAATATCTCAAGCGACAAGAACCACCAAGAGCAGTAACCATAAAAATTGTGTTAGCCCCCCTTCTTATTGTCTCTAAATAATTCCCAATGTTCACCTTCAAAGGAAGGCAATACATCTCGGGAGCTAATTTTGCTCCCTCAGCAATTGTCTGGGAATTTGTTTTCTCGGGAGAAATAACCTCTAAGCCAAGTTGCTTAAAGAGAGTTTTAAAAGCAATAGTATAATTCCCCCATCTAGCAAAAGTTATTTTCGGTTTTTGTATTTTCATATAAACATTTAAGAATGGGTATAAATAAATTAAGACTCCTATGTTTTATGTTTGTATTCTTTTATGTTTTTATGATTAACTGAAGGGTATCTATAAAAGCTTCTAATCTTGTTTGAAAGCCTGCTTCTCCGGTATGTTCATCAATTATTAAATACAAAAAGGGGATTTTTGCTTCTTTAAATTCTTTTTCAACAAATTCCTTTAAAACCGCATCGCAGCCGCAAGCAAAAGAAGAGAGTTCAATTGCTCCGGTAATATCATATTTCAATATTTCTTGGATTTTTTCAATTATTTCTTTTCCAAACTCCCAGTGAAACCTTACTCCTAAAATAGGTTGAGAACAAGTAGCCTGAAGCTTTGAACTAAGAGTAACTTCTTCAATAAATATTGATTCTACCCCTAATTTTTCTAATTTCTCCTTTATCCTCAAATTAACATATTCATCATATAAATTGTAGGGATGAGAAATTAAAACAATTTTTGGTTTTTTAGATTTTATTTTTTTAAAAAAATCTTGCTTTTCTTTCTCTTTTAATTTTTTCTCCTCTGAAAAAGCAATTTTCGCAGCTTTCTTTATTTCTCCTTTCTTTTTATTTATTTTTCTTCCCAACTTCTCAAGGCTTTTTTTAAATTCTTCTTTTCTTTCGTCAAAGGTCTCAGTTAAAATTGAAGTTTTAACTAAGAGTTTTGCTAAATCAGGTAAAGCAAAAAGTTTAGGACAGTATTCAAGTTTTTCTTCGTTTGTTTTTAACCTGGGAACAAAAATTAAATCACATTTATTATCTAACCACACTAAGTGTCCCCAATAAACCTTGGTAGAAAAACAAGTTTCAGGGTCAGCTATTTTTACTCCTGCCTCCACGATTTCTTTATTGGTTAAAGGAGAGAGTAAAACCTTAAAACCGAGATTATGAAAAAAAACTTCCCAAAAATGGGGTCTTTTCCAGTGTATTAAAGCTCGAGGAATACCAATGGTCATTTTAAAAAAGGACTCCTTGTTTAGATAAAGACTCTTGTTCTCCTTTAGAAAAAATTCTTACTTTTCCATAAACCCCATCATAACCGGGTTCTACAAAAACTTTTCCTTCTCTAACCCTAATTATTCCTTCTGCAGTCTCAGGCAAGGTAACTTTCTCTAACTCATCATGAGAAGTATTAAGCAAAATTTCAAGCTCATTACCAAAATTCTCAATTAAAGACTTATACTCTTTTTCAACACCTTTGGTAGTAACACCCATTCCCAAGACTTCGGCAATTATTTCTCTCAAAGGAACTAAGCTTTTAAAAGGAATAGCTCCTTTTAGTTTAAAACCTTTCGGCTCAACTGATAATTGTTCTATCCTATTTAAAACTCCGATTGTTAAGGGTCTGCCGCAGTTAGGACAAATATTGTTATATTTTTTCGATTCCTCGGGAGCTAATCTGATACCGCACATTCTATGACCGTCGTAATGATACTTTCCTTCCTGAGGAAAAAACTCAATGGTATAAAGAAACTTTTCGGAATCTCTTGATTTTATAGCTTCAACAATAGCAGGATAACTAATCTCCGTATTAAAAACATTTGCCTCTCTACCAATATTAGCTGGTGAGTGAGCATCTGAATTTGATATTAAAATTGCTTTTTGAGCATCTGGTATGCGCCAGAGCATTGGTGGGTTAGCCGATAGCCCAGTCTCTAAAACAAAAATATATTTAGAATAATCTTCAAAACATTCCTCAATTGAATCAAACCCAGATTTTGAACCGAAAATAGAAAACCAGGGAGTCATTACATGGGCGGGAACAAACAAACAATCTGTTGAGATGTTTAAAACAATTTTTAACAATTCTTTTGCATCTAATCCTAATATTGGTCTTCCGTCAGCAGATAAATTCCCAATTCCTTCCAAACGGGTATTAATTTTTTCAACAATATCAAAAGAGGGAGCTAAAACTACAATATGAATTTTACGGACCTTCCCTCCTTTGGAATAAATACAACTAATTTCAGCGCTTAAAATAAAACGGATCCCGGTATTACTGTTTTTAATTCGAGCGGAGCGAGAATCAAGGTTCCGCGAAGCGTGGTTCTTAATCTTAAAAAGCCCGCTTTCTGCAGGTTCTAATTTCTCTTTTAAGTTTTTAAACCAAAAAGGGTGGGTGAAATCTCCTGTTCCCAAAACTTTAATTCCTTTTATCTTTGCCCATTCCTCAAGATTTTCCAAATCCATCTTTGGGGAAGTAGCCCTTGAATATTTTGAATGTAAATGGAAATCGGCAATGAACTTCATTATTTTTTAAAAAAATAGATAAAAACAACTGGTAGATAGATTGGACCTCTATCATATTGTTGGTCTATTAGGAGTATACTTACTCTTTAATTATTGATTTATAGCTTTACTCCTCTCTATATTTTATAGACTTTATAGCCTTCTCTGACTTTTTGCTCAACTTTTAAACCAATGGTTTCGCCCTTTTTAGCTGCTTTAACTTTTTTGTGGTCAATTTCTATTGATTCAATCGTTTGTTCAAAATCTGTTTCTCCACCTATTATCCTAATATTATCACCTACTTTTAAATTATCTGACAGTTCAATAATAGCCACTTCAATCTTGCTGAAATAATGAGTGATTTTCCCTATTAATTCTCCTTCCTCATGTATGGGTGGTTTATCTGACATATCTAAATTGATGTTATTATCTTCCGACCTTTAATTTTTCTTTTTTTATTTGCTTAATTAATCTTCTCACTAATTTTTTCGGCTCTCTATCATAAATAATTCTTCTCACCCCCCTAAAAGGGCCTTTAGTTATATATCTTATTTTATCTGCTGTTCCACCTGTTCCTTCTAAAACACCTATTGGTTTTTGAGTTTCAAAAGCAGTCACAAACTCGTGTAAGGTTCCCATTCGACCGCAAATTACAATTACTCCGTCTGCAGCTTTTGTCATTATAACATCTCTACCAGTATAATCAGCTCCGGTATAAACTATCACATCAAAAGCATCTATTGGAAGTCTATAGGTCTTTAAGTGAGCAGCCTCAGAGGTTGCGGGAGAAAAACCAATTGAAATTCCATCTATTTCTTTAAATCCTAAAGCAGCTAAATAGGGAATGCCTGTCGTAGCTCCTGTAACCAAGATACATCCTTGACGGGCAATCTCTCTACCAACTTCTTTGGCTATATTTTCGATATCTTTACAACAATGCTTTATTTGAGCCGCCCCAGATACTACAATTTTATATCGCATAATAAATATATTTTACACTTCCGGTCTTTAAAAAGCAAATTCCAAAATCTTATAAATATTTATATTCTTTTAAAAAATAATTTTTCATAAACTAAAAACGGGAAGATAAAACGTCCCGTTTTTAGTAAGGAGAGAACAATTTTTTCCGAAATCAGCCTAAGCTCAAACCCGATTGGACAAACACCAGGGAATTCCTTTCAGCCTCCTTCATTAAAAAACTGCTTGTCCTACGAAAACAATTCCGTATCCCCTTCAAGCTTTAATTTTAAGTGAAAAGAGATATTATTGTCAAGTCTGTTTAAAAAATGGCTCAAAATATATTTATTTGTGTCCCCAATAGGATTTGAACCTATATCTTGGGCTCCGGAAGCCTATACTCTATCCTGTTGAGCTATGGGGACGAAAAATAAAGGATGAATTATTCTCCCAGATACTTTTGTGCTACTATATATATGTTCTGCCTATTTCCTTTTTTGTCTTTTGCTATCCCGGAGTCTACAAGTTTAAATCCAACTTTTTTTATTAAACCCTCTAATTCTTTTTTAGAGAAACAATGATAGTATCTTTCAGTTTTTCTGCCCCAGGGTATAAAAACATCTCCCCAATCCAGTTTTGATTTCCCAATTATCTTTAGAATTATATATTTTAATAATAGAGATAATTCTTCCCATCTGTGAAATTTCCAGACAGTCAGAATTAATAATCCTTTAAATTTCAAGGTTCTTTTTATCTCTTGTAATAAGCGGGTTCGGAATTCCTCTGAGGGTATTTGGTGTAAAACAGCAATGTTGTAAACTTTGTCAAAAAAATTATTTGGAAAAGACAAATTTAAGGCATCTTCCACTGAAAATCTCGCTTCAGGATATTTATTTTTTGCAATTTTAATCAATTCTGCAGAATTATCGACTCCAAAATACTCCGCCTGTTTTTCCCTAAAAAATGGGAAGTATCTACCGTTTCCGCAACCCAAATCCAAAACTTTCTCGTTCTGGCTTAAATAGGCATTAAACAAAAACTTAATTTCTTGCCAGGGATAACTTCTGGTTCTTGAAAAATCCTTAGCGATTAAGTTATAATCTTGTTTAGTTTTTTCTAACAAGGATTTGGCATATTTTCTTTCCATAATCCAACGATTGAAACTTTCTCCTTTTAATTTAAAGCTTTTATGAAAATCCAAAAATTAATTATTAAAGATATAATAAAGAATCGGATTAGGACCCGGGCTGATTTAACTTCTTTTAAAAGAAATATCTCTAAAAAATATAAAATCCCTTTTCCAACTAATATCTGGTTATTAAAAGCTTATCATGAATTATTAAAAGATAAAAGAATAAAAAAAAGTAATAACCTTGAAAATTTACTCAAAACCAGACCTGTCCGTTCTCTTTCTGGAATTATCAACGTTTCAGTACTAACAAAGCCTTATCCTTGCCCTGGCAGATGTCTTTATTGTCCGGAAGAAAAGGGTATCCCTAAAAGTTATTTGTCGGGAGAACCTGCAGTAGAAAGAGCAAAAAATTTAAATTATAATCCTTATTTACAGGTAAAAAAAAGAGTAGAAATGTTAAAAATACAGGGGCATCCCACCGACAAAATAGATTTAAGGATTATTGGAGGAACCTGGTCTTATTATCCTAAACAATATCAAACATGGTTTGTAAAAAGATGTTTTGATGGCTGTAATAAGAAACTAAGTAAAAATTTAAAAAAAGCTCAAAAATTAAACGAAACAACAAAACATAGAATTATAGGTTTTTCCATTGAAACAAGACCTGACTTTATTGATGAAAAAGAAATAAAAAGAATGAGAAGATTAGGAATTACAAAGGTGGAAATGGGAATCCAGAGTATTTATGATGATGTTTTGAATTTAAACCAGAGAGGACATAAGGTAAAAGCCATTATAAAAGCAACCAAACTCTTAAAGGATGCGGGGTTTAAAATTTCGTATCAAATGATGCTTAATCTACCGGGTTCAAACCCACAAAAAGATAAAAGAATGTTCGAGGAACTTTTCAAAAACCCTGATTTTAAACCAGATTCTTTAAAAATATATCCTTGTGCACTTTTAAAGGAAGCTCCTCTCTATAAATGGTATCTAAAAGGAAAATACAAACCTTATTCTGAAAAAACCTTAATAGATATTATAAAACAAGCTAAAAAGAAAATCCCTTATTATGTCAGAATAGAAAGAATAATAAGAGACATTCCTTCACCAAGAATCATTACAGGGCCTGCTAAAATATCAAATCTTAGGCAGGTTGTTGCAAAAGAGATAAAAAAGGAGGGTTGGAAATGCAAATGTATTCGCTGTAGGGAAATTAAAGACAAATATAATTTAGAGGAAAAATTATATTTATATAGAAAAGATTATGAAGCTTCTGAAGGGAAAGAGACATTTTTAACTTTTGAAAATAAAAAAAGAGAAAGACTCTACAGTTTATTAAGGTTAAGAATAACCCAAAAGAAGCATTTTCTCCCTGTTTTACAGGACGCTGCTATTATCAGAGAAATCCATACTTATGGGCAGCTTGTGCCAATTTCAGAAAGAAAATTGGCTCCTCAACATAGAGGTTTAGGAAAAAAATTAATTAAAAAAGCTGAAGAAATAGCTAAAAAAGAATTTGGGTTAAATAAAATAGCTGTAATTTCAGCAGTCGGAACCCGTGAATATTACCGCAAGTTTGGATATAAGCTAAGAGATAGCTATGTGGTAAAATCCCTAAAATAGAAATAGCTCTATTCTTAAATGAAAAGGGATCTAAGCTCCTTTTTCATTTTCCGGCGAGGCGGGGGTGTCCTCGCTGCCAAAATAAAAAGAGCCTTCAGTGAAAAAATTTTGCCGAAGGCTTAAGGTTCAAAAGAGACAAGTAGCCAAGTTGTCGAGGCTCAGTCAAATTTCCGAGCGGGAGCGAGACCCATATTATCCCAGCCGTCGTCGCCCCACCAGTAGCCGACGCTGAAATCCTCCAAGCCGAACTCACCGATATAGACATGGAAGCCAGCAACGTCAATATCTTTACACCAGACACAGTCGTCGTCCTTAAATAGCCGTTCACCTGTAGCCTTGAACATCAGGAGCATTTCGTAGACGTAGACAATGGCACGCTCTCTTTCTTCGTTCTCCTTGAGAAGCTTTTCTTGCTGTTCGTAGGTCTTTGACCTGCTTTCTTCAAGAATCGACTTTCTCATGAGATACCAGCGAAGCTCAGGTGTTTCTTTGTTAGCAAATTCTTCCTTGTCATACCAAGAACCTTGATATGAATAGAATTTCGGTTGACCATTTTCAGGGAACATCTCTTTGAAACGATGGATAGTCAGGGGCTTTCCTTCTTTGTCACGGTTAATACCTAAAAAGAGAATATGGGTGTCTTTACATTCCTGAAGCGTCTTGTCGCTAAAGGGAATTTCTGCTATTTTTGATAGTTCTTCTTTGGTAAGTTGAATGCCGAAATATTTAGCCACCTCCTCAACGCCAAAGAAGTTTTTGCCCATTATTTTTTGAACTCTTCTTTGACGAGCAATAATGGCCGCCTCTCCGTCCATTTCTTCAAATCCTATTCCACAATAAGCACAGAATGACTCCATTAATCTTAATTCCGCTCCGCAAAAGGGACAGATTGGCTCTTCAAAAGATAATTCTTCTGGTTCTTTTTCTGTTATTTTACATCACCTTTTTAATTTTAAATTTAACTATTCTATTCTGCCTCATTTTCCAAACTTTGTCAAATTACAAATAAAAAAGGAGCTGAGCTCCTTTTTCACTTTAAATAAGTTTTGTGATTAAATAACCTAAAATAGAAAATAGAGCAATAGGAGGTAGGGCAGGAATGGGCTGCCTTTTTTTTTGTGAAAGAAAAAACCAAAAACTAACTGAAAGCCCGATTAAAGAAAAAAAACCGACAATCAAAGATTTTAAAACTCCAAAAGGAATCAAAGAACAACAGAAAAGCAAAGGAAAAACTATATCTCCCCCACCCAAGATTAAAAATTCTCCACCCGGTTTAATTTCTTTTAATGGTTCAAAAAAAGCAGAGAGATTTGGAGGAATAATCAACCCCAGAACAGCCCTGCTCTTAACCATCTCTTTTGCCATCTCAATCATATGTTTTGTTTTATAAACTGCTATAAAATCATAAACTGAAAAAATTATTAAAAGAGCCATAACTATTTCAGGTGCAAGAGTTAAACCCAAAATACTACCTACTCCAGCAATTGCCAAAATAATACAAAGGTCTTGAATTAAAATCGAGGGTTGCTTCCACCACCAAAGAATCAAAACACTTATTAAAATTAAAGAAATAATATCCGGAATCCAAACGCTAAGCATTAGTACTCCCCCTAAAAAAATAGTTAAAACAAAAAGGATTTTAAAGATTAATCTTTTTTTCTTTTTAGTTTTTATCAAACGAATAATAAGAAAAATAAATATGCTGGCTAAAAAGAATTGGAAAATGAAGCGCCAGAAAGAAATCTGGGGAATCTCTATTTTTTGAATTGTAAGTATTTTATTAGATTTAAAAGCAGTAGTAATTCCTAATACTAAGGTTAGAGAAAACAAAAAAAATTCAACAATAAAAATTTTCCAGAACTTTTTTAAAAAAATTGTTTTTTTCTTTTTCACTTTTCTTTTCCTTGTTTTAAAATCTCTTCTATTGGATAATGAGGGGCTATTCTCTGAATTTTTTCTATAATTTTATTTTTTTCTTCTTTGTTTTTAGTTTTTAAATATTTCTCTTTTAGCTTTTTAAGTTTTTCTTTTCTTTTTCGTTTGATTTTTATCTCAAACCGTCTTCTTTTTACAGAAATTTTACTCATATTTTGTTCTCATTAATCTTTTTTGGATTTTGACCTTTTCTCGCTTTGGGATTCCACTTTTCATTATTTTAAAGTATCAAAAACTAACTTCTCAGCCATAGCCAGTTTTATTAATTAGACTTTACCTTACCACGAAAACAGTTCTCGTGGTGTTTTTAGAGGCGGGAAACCCTAATCAATCCCGAACAAGGAATGATTTTTATACCTCTTTTTTCAAGCTCATCTAAGAACAAATTAACGCCCAAAGAATCAGAGCTCATATGTCCTGCAATAACTACGTTTATATTTGCTGCTTCAGCTTCTTTTTTATGCTCCTCTGAAATATGCATTCCGATAATAGTTCCAATACCGGCTATAGCCATTTTTTCGTATAGTTTTGGGGAACCTTCTGTACCACCTGTTATTTCCGTAAGAGCTATCTTACCGCAGCGGTTTTCTTTATTTCCAACAAAAATCTTAGGTCCTGACCCAAACTCCCTGGCTTTTTTATATTCTTGAATATTCTCTAAAAATTCTACTAAGTCTTCAATCCTCATTATATTATCCCCTTCCTTTTCAATTTCCTCTTTTAAAAACCTTGCTGCTAAGTTATCACAAACAGTATGAAGACACATTAAGTTAAATTTGAGAATCTTTGCAGCATCCACGGTTCTTTGATGGTTTAGTTTGCTTACTCCTCTAGCCACCTCTGAAATCCTTTCTTTCATTAAACCCTCGGCAATATTTATCGGTACTCCGTATTGATTCAGGACATCACACTGAAGTTCCATTACTTCAGACAGATTAGCTAATGCCTTTCCCAAGGGATGATGAGAGATAATCAAATCAATAAGACCTACCTCTTTGGCCAATAAAATTTCGGCGGGGTGAATATCTATTCCCGCTAAAACCTTTTTTATTTCTTTATCTTCAGCCACATTTAAAACCCTCGAATCCAAATAAGGATTCTTTAATGCTTCTCTATCGAAATTTCTTTTTTCTTCTTCTGATAACTTTTCGTACTTTTTATTTCTTCTCTTTAAAAGATTCTTCACTCCTTCCCTTCCCCTGAAATCAGCATCTATTGCTTTATTTATTGCTAAGTTAAAAATTTCTTTAATTTTCATAGTTTTTGTCTTTTTTTAAAAATTTTTGATACAGTTCTTTAATTAATTTTTCTCTTTTTTTAAAATCAAAAACCTCTCTCCGAATTCGAGCCTTTTCTCTACGAATATGTTTCCGTAATGATTTTGGCATCCTTTTCTCTTTCATTTAAATAATAAAATTTCTTAGAAATTTTGAATTTTAAATTTTCGTTCTGCATTTTGCAATTTGAATTTTACATTTTTTGTTATTCTCCCTTAATAACAGCTAGTGGTCTTAATTTTGCCACTCTTTTAGACAATCCAGCATTATGGACTATCTGGACAATATTATCAATATCTTTATAGGCCATTGGGGCTTCCTCGGCAATTCCTCTCAAACTCTGGCATTTAATAATAATCCCTTTTTGCTCTAAATCTTTCACCACTTCTTGCCCAGAAATTGTCCTTGTAGCCTGACGTCGGGACATTATTCGTCCTGCGCCATGGCAAACAGAATGCCATGTTTCCTTAGATTGTTCTGTCCCTGCCAAAATATAAGAAGCTGTTCCCATTGAGCCCGGAATTAAAACTGGCTGCCCAACTGCTTGGTATCTTTCCGGGATTTCAGGATGATGAGGAGGAAAAGCTCTTGTCGCTCCCTTTCGATGTACAATTAATTTCACTCTCTCTCCGTTAACTTCATGCTCCTCAATTTTAGCGATATTATGGGCAACATCATAAAGCAAACTAAGTTCTTCTTTTTCTCCTAATATCTTTTTCCAAGCTTTCCTTACATGGTGAGCTATCATATGACGATTAGCCCAGGCGTAGTTTGCTCCAGCGCACATTGCTTTAAAAAATATTTGCCCTTCTGGCGAGTTGAAAGGAACACAGGCTAGTTCTCTGTCTGGTAATTTTATACTGTATTTGGGCATAACTCGCGCCATTACCCTCAAATAATCTGTACAGTTTTGATGACCCAAGCCCCTTGAACCAGTATGTATCATTATCACTACTTGGTTTTTAAATAACCCAAATGCTTCTGCTACTTCTTCGTTAAAAATCTCGTCTACTTTTTGAACTTCACAAAAATGATTCCCTGATCCGAGAGTCCCAACTTGATTTCTCCCTCTGTTTTTAGCTCGATCAGAAACAACTGAAGCCTCTGCTTGTTCCAATCTTCCTCTTTCTTCACAGTTTTCAATATCTTCTTTTTCTCCATAGCCCTGTTTTACAAGATAAGAAACTCCACCCTCTAAAATCTTATTAATCTGTTCAATGCTTAATTTTATTTTCCTGCCTCTCCCTAAACCAGAAGGAACTTCTTTTTGTATCTCAGTAGCTAATCTATCTAAATGGGATTTAACGTCTTTTTCAGTATATTCTGATTTCAACAATCTAACCCCACAATTCTGATCGAATCCTATTCCGCCGGGGGAAATTACTCCATTTGGGAATTTAGTGGCTGCCACTCCACCAATAACAAAGCCGTAGCCGGTATGAATATCTGGCATAGCTAAAGAATATTTTACAATTCCAGGCAAAAAAGCAATATTTACCAGTTGCTCCAATGCTTTGCTTTCAACCTGTTCCCATATCTTTTCAGAAATATAAATACGCGCTGGAACTCTCATGCCAACTCGAAAACTCTTAGGAATCTCCCATAAATAATTTTTTACTTTTTTAAAGTTATTCTTAGAAATCATTTAACGAAAAACTTATCTTTGTTTCAACTTTTTATCTGAGAAATTGTTGAAAGTTGAACTTTGTATGTATTCCTATGTTTCATTTAATTTTTCATGTAGTTCCATATGACAATTGAAACATAGTAATTGGCACTTTTTTAATTCTCTATCAAGTTTCTTTAGTGAATAATCTAACATTTGTCCAACGGTTTTTTCTTTTCCCTTTGGGTTTCTATGATGAAACGTTAGTACTGATAAAGATTTATTATATCCACACAATTCGCATTTACCACCCAATTTATCTACTGCATATTTTTTTCTTTCAATTTGAATTTCTTTTCTCCTTTTATTTCTATAATTTTTATATTTCTCTTGACTCCTAATCCTCTTCAAATAAATCTTTTGACAATTCCTACACCTCGCCCTATATTCTGGCTTGCCTGTTTGCGTAAAAGAATGCTGCCATTGGCATAATTTTATCTTTCCGCATTCTTTACATTTTCTCCTTATTTCATGTGGAAAAGAATTTATATCTATTTTTCTCTTCCACATTCTTTTTAATTTATTTCTTTTTCTTAATGTTTCCGGTGAATTTTTCATATAATCATAGATTATACTATAATTATAACACAAACGGTAATACAAAGAAATGATGATTGTCAGGCATAGCTAAGGTATATTTCACAATACCCGGCAAGGTAGTAGTGTTAATCAGCTCTATATTCTAAAATCTTAAAGCGATCCGAATTCTCCGAATAGATTATATGTGTTTTTTTTCGGATGGGCGCTTTCGGATACCCCGAAACCGAAGGTCGAGGGTTGCGCTGTTCGGATGCTGTAGGTTAGGATCGCTTTAATCTCTTAAATTCCTCTCTCGCTACTTTTCTATCATCCCATGGTATTTTCTTGCCTCCGGCTATACATATACAAGGTTCAGAACCTTTACCTGTAATGACTACTATGTCTCCTTTCTTAGCTTCTTTTAGGGATTGTCTAATTGCTTTTCTTCTATCTAATATCTTTTTTGCTTTTAATCCCGCTCCTTCTGCAACTTGATTTATAATTTCCATTGGGTCTTCATTATAAGGATCTTCATTGGTAATAATAATATTATCACAATACTTTGCTGCGATTTTTCCTAAAACAGGTCTTTTCCACTTATCCCTGCCTCCGCCAGCAGCACCTAAAACACATATCATTTTTTGAGAACCAAAATTGTTTTTAATTGTCTGGTAAACCTTTTCTAAAGCGTCAGGAGTAAAAGCATAATCAACCAAAACTTTAAATGGCTTTGAAATTACTATTTCCATTCTGCCTGGAATTCCCTCTATTTTCTCTAAGGCTGACTTACAGGTTCTTAAATCGATTCCTTGAGACAAACCAACACAAATTGAAGCTAAGGCATTATAAATATTAAAGTTACCCAGTAATCTCAAATTAATTTCGCTATTGTTAACAGAAAATTTTATCCCTTTATCTAATATTAAGCAATTCTTTGCTTTGACTACTTTTATTTTTTCATCTTTAATCTTTAACTCTGAATTTATTGTATATCCATACTTCTTTTCAGCTGGAAACTTTAAAAAATATTCAATGTTTTTGTCGTCTAAGTTTAGAATATGGATATTTCCAGTAGTTTTAAAAAGTTTTCCTTTAGCTTCACGATACTTTTCAAAAGAGCCGTGAGCTTCAATATGTTCTGGTGTCAAATTAGTAAACAAAACTACATCAAAATCAATAAATCTATGTCTATGTTGCTTTATTCCTTCTGAGGTTACCTCCAAGACAGCATACTGACAATTATTGTTTAAAGCTTGTCTTAAAAATCTTTGCATCTTAAAACGACCCGGCATTGTCATTCTTAAAACATTCTCTGTTTCCTTTTTTCCAATTTTAAATTTTATTGACGAGGAATAGGCAACCGAGAAACCTGCTTCCTCTAAAATCTTAGAAGCCATTTTAACCACGGTTGATTTTCCGTTCGTTCCTGTTATTCCAATTACCTTCAATTTTTTTTGATAAGAGGGAAAACAATAAATAATAGCTGCCAAAAGCGCTAATAAAAAATGGTACCAGCTTATTAAAAAAGGAGGTAGAATCTTCCTGATTAAATTTTTTAATTTATTAAAAATTTTCATATTACAACCTCAATAGCTCTAAAATAATTATATCACGAATCTATCAAAATTCAGTGTTTAATTTACGAAATTATTTATTACGAAACCCGACCATCAGGGATTTGATTAAAAAATCAAAATAGTTTAGAATATTTGTAGCACTACTATGCCTATCACTAAATCTGCCAAAAAAGCATTGCGCCAGAGCAAAAAGAGAAAAAAAGAAAATCTCAAAAAAAAGAAAAAATTAAAAAACCTTTTAAAGAAGGTTAAAACTTTGGTTGCTCAAAAGAAAATAGGAGAGGCAAAAAAAATCTTACCCGAGGTATATAAGACTTTAGATAAAGTATCTAAAATCGGACTAATCAAAAAAGGTACTGCAAGAAGAAAAAAATCAAGAATAACAAAATTAATAAATACTAAATCTCAAACACCAAACATCAAATAAACAATCCAATTTAGACATCGCACGTCCACGGCGATTGTTATATTTCTGCAATAAGTAATTCCAATGCTGCCTCCGGCCCTATCTTACCTGTTTTTACGGCTAAATCTACTTCAAAAATTTTCTGGTAGATTTTTTTTAGTTCTGAAATTTCAAATTTTTTCGCTAAAAGATAACTTTTTTTAACAACAAAAGGGTGTAAATCAGTTAAAGTAAAGGGGGAAAGATTTTTTATAATAAGGTCTTTAATAATAAGAAGGTTACGAAACTGAAAGTTAATCATTGAAAAAAGATAAAAAGGACTATCACCTTTTTCTAAATGAGCTTTTAATAAATTCAAAGCTTTCTTTTTATCTTTTGAAGCTATAGCATCAATTGTTTTAAAAATATCTGATTCAATCTTTGGCTTTACCAAAAGCTCAACATCTCCTGCTTTAATCTCTTCACCTGTTTTAAAAGTGGATAGTTTTTTAATCTCATTTGCCATTTGCCAAAGATTGTTATCAACAAAAAAAATAAGCTTATCCAGTGCCCTATCTTCAATCTTAGCTTCCAATTTCTCAAATTCCTTTTTCGCCCAGTTCTTTAAGTTAATGCCTTGCAAAAACTTAAATTCTTGAGCTTCGGCATGTTTTTTTAAAAAAGTAAACAAGGGGTCTTTTTTTGAAATTTGATTTTCTACATAAAATACTATTATGTTTTTAGAGTCAACAAAAAATTTTTCTTTTTCCATAAATTTTTCTTTAAACTCAGTGCTTGAAAAAGAATTGGTTAAAATTATCATTTTTTTCTCTTTAAACATCGAGGATTGTCTTGTATTGTCATAAAAGTCTTGAAAATTTAACTTACTGCAATCAAAATACTTTAAATTCAAGCCGCTTTTATGAAGCTTATTATATCGCTTAATTATCTCACTTAATTTCTGGCGAGACCTATATGTATCAGGACCGTAAAGAAAAATAATCATAGTGTAATCTCAATTTATTAAACCGAGCGATGAATTATAAAATCAATATCGAGTACAGTTATTTTTCCATCGCCATCTAAATCCTCTTTCTCTAATGTTTTAGCACATTTATGACAATTATAAATTGTCTTTAAATATTTCTTCTCTAATAATAGTGGAATAAAGTCATAGAATTTTTTCTTGTTGGAATATTTTAATTTAAAAAACTCATAAAGACCCTTTGTACCTTTAACGGAGTTACATTGTCTACATGCCCATATTTGATTGTGAATACTTTGTATTGTGCTACAGGTTTTACACTCCTGCTTAATGAGTAGTGATTTTGGTACAATATGCTCCTTATGAAGATTATTTTTAGTACCACAATATATACATTCCTTCTTAGCTTCGACAAATTGCCAATCTTCTCGAGTTATGTCAGACCAGGACTTGCTACCATTTTTAAACTCCAGAAATGTTTTCTTTATGAAACCGAAGTGTTTTTTCTTTGCTTTTCTTCCATCTTGAACCTTGAAAGCACTTTTTGTAATAATTTTAGCATATTGATAAAAAATAATATCCCGAATTGTTCTAATTCCTATAATCCTCCTATACTCACTAGCATTTTTATACCTAACCATAAATAAAAATATTCTTAAAAATCTAAAAAAATTATTTTATAAAATAGTTAAAAGATGGACAAATGTTTTTAAGTATACATTCTCTACAAAGTGGTTTCTTCGCTAAACAAACATTCCTTCCATGTTCTATTAAAAGGCAACTAAAATTTCCCCAGTCTTTTTTTGGAATTATTTTTATTAAATCTTGTTCAATTTTATTTGGATCATCATTTTTTGATAATCCTAACCGTTTTGATAATCTCCTAACGTGAGTATCAACAGCAATTCCTTCTATTCTCTTAAAGGCAAAAGTAAGAACGATATTTGCTGTTTTTCTTCCAACTCCTGGTAGGATTGTTATCTCTTCCATTTTTCGTGGTACTTTTCCTTTAAATTTCTCTATTATTTTTTGGCAAGCAGCGATTATATTCTTTGCTTTATTTTTATAAAAACCTGTAGCTTTTATGTCTTCTCCAAAAATCTTCAAATCAGCCTTTGCGTAATCTCTTACATTTCTATATTTCTTAAACAGATTTTTTGTTACTCTGTTTATTCTTTCATCGGTACACTGTGCAGAGAGAATGGTTGCTATCAAAAGTTCCAATGGATTACTAAAATTCAAGGCAAGTTTAACAGAAGGGTATTCTTTCCTTAATAATTTAATAAGTATTTCAGTTTTTTGAATCATATTATTAATTATTAGAAATTCATCTTTAAAAAAATGAACATTACTATTATCACAGTGGTGGATTACCACCAACTATTAAAAGTTTGCACTTTAGTTTTAATTCCCAATTTCGTCTCTAAAATTTTTAATACTTTTCCCAGTTCTTCTTTCGAAGAAATTACGTTTTCCTCAATATAGTGAGCAATTAAATCATCTAAATTCTCATAATCCCATTGTTTCTGTAATTTTTTGAATTTCTTCATCTCATTTATAATAAGATTGAAATAATATTTATCCATATTCTTTTTTGTTAAATTTTAGATATTTTCTGACCTTTATTTCAACTTATTTATAATATGCATTAAAAGATAAAACTAGTTTAATATTAAAAAAGGTCTTGTTGATAGCTTTTGCCGTTAAACCCCTGACTGTTGTTTCTACTTCTGGTAATTCAGGCATTATTTTAAAATGGTTACCCGCCATGAATTGGAACAGTGAAAGAGAAAATTGTCACTTTCTTTTTTTATTTTACCATAGCTTTAAATTTTTCCTGTCTGCTATTGTTTTTTCTTTATTTTTAGGCAATCTTTTAATTAAACTATAAAACTCCAGTTTTTCGAGTATCTGAATAATCTTTTCTTTATCGTATTTACCCCACTGAATCTTCTTGGGAGTAAAACTAATTGGAACATTTTTTTCAATTTCAGCTAAATCTTTGCTAAAAAAGGCTTGTTCTTTTTGTTGAAGTAATGCTTTCTTTATTTTAGGTTTTACGTTATTAAACTTTTTATTTTTTTGTTTTAATTGTTTATAAATATTCTCAAGCGTTCTAAATTCTTTTAGCAGATTAATTGCTGTTTTTTCTCCAATACCAATCACACCCGGGATATTATCTGAAGGGTCTCCTTTTAATGCTCTAAAATCAACCAGTTGATTAGGATTTAATCCCGAATACCTCTCATTGACTAATTTCTCGTCATATAAAATTGTATTTTTTACTCCCTTTTTTAAAAGGTATACCTTTGTATGTCTGTCAACTAATTGAAGGGTATCTAAGTCTCCGCTTAAAATAATTGTTTCCACTTCTGGAAAAATTTGTTTCTCAGGAAATTTTTTGCTGATTGTACCTATGATATCGTCTGCTTCAAAACCTTGTTTTTCAAAAATGGAAACATTAAAAATTTGTAAAATCTTTTTTATTCTGGGAATTTGCTCATAAAGCTCTTTCGGAGTTGGCGGTCTTTTTGCTTTATAATCTTTAAACTTTTTATGACGAAAAGTGGGGGCGGGAAAATCAAAACAGGCTGCAATAAAATCTGGCTGAAACTCCTTAATTGCTTTAAAAAAAACTAACAAAAATCCGTAAACAGCATTAACCAACTCTCCTTTTTTAGTAGTTAAGGGCGGCAGGGCATGAAAAGCTCTATGTATAATAGAATTACTATCAATGATGATTAATCGTTTTTTTTGTTGCTCCATTTTAATCAAGGATTAGTCAAGATGAAATTTTGACGGTGATTTTTCTTTTATTTTTATTATAAGAACCTGGCTTTGCCAGAACCTTGAAATGCTTTGCATTATAAGAACCATGAAACGCTTTGCGTTTCAGAACCTTGAAATGCTTTGCATTATAAAATTCAAAAGTAATCAGAATTGTTTTTGGGGGCAAAACTTTTTGTATATGGTCAGCCCACTCAACAGCGACAATATTTCGAGGGTCAGAAGTAATTTTTTTAAAACCCAAACTTAAAACCTCTTTTGGTTTTTTAATTCGATAACAATCAATATGATAGAAAAAATTAAAGTTCTCATTAGAAATCTTGAACTTTTTAAGAATTACAAAAGTAGGGCTTAAAACTTTTTCTTTGATTCCCAACCCTCTGGCAAACCCTTGTAAAAAAGTTGTTTTTCCTCCCCCTAACTCTCCCTGCAAAGCCAAAACCTGAGCTTTTCTGCCTCTTCTTTTTTTATTAAGAATTCTTTTTGCCAAACACTCTCCTATTTTCTTTGTCTGAGAAGAATTATTAGTTATATATTTTAATACCATTTACTTGTCTAAAAATTTTTAAGGGAGATTATAATCTCTCCTCAAGATTGACTTTTTAAAAAGAATGAGATAAATTCAATTAATTAACCTTTAGATTATTTTCATTTTAAACTCTTATGCCTGAAATTTCAAAAAAGATTACGGGGCAAGTAATAATCCCTACTGAGATTCTAACTGAAATCCAAAAAGAAATAAAAAACCTTCCCTCTTTTAAAGATAAAATTGAAGATTCTTTAAAGGGAAGACTGACTGAACTCTTGGAGATTATTTTAGGGGGAACGATTAATTTAGGCGCTTCTGATATTCATATTGAACCTAAAGAAAAAGAGGTAAAAATCCGAGTTAGGATTGACGGTCTTTTACAGGATGTTTTTTCTATCGACAAAAAAATATATCAAAAACTTGTTTCAAGAATTAAGCTTGTTTCAGGGCTTAAGTTAAATATTGATGATCGGCCTCAGGACGGCCGATTTTCTGTTTTAATACCAGAAGATGTGACAAAAGCTATAACAAAATCTTATATGATAGAGATTAGAACCTCCACCCTTCCAACAGAGTATGGAGAAACAATAGTCCTGAGAATCTTAAACCCTAAAAGTTTAATTGACCTGGAAACTTTAGGATTAAGAGAAGATTTATTGAAACTCGTTAATAAAGAAATAAAAAAACCTAACGGCATGGTGATAGTTACAGGCCCTACGGGGTCTGGTAAAACTACTACTTTATATGCTTTTTTAAAAAAAGTTCAAAAGCCAGAAAACAAAATCATTACTATCGAAGACCCGATTGAGTATCACTTAAAAGGCATCTCTCAGACCCAGGTAAATCCTGCTAAAGGTTATGATTTTGCTAATGGTCTAAGGTCTATTATGCGTCAGGACCCTGACGTTGTTTTAGTAGGAGAAATCAGGGATTTGGAGACAGCCAGTATCGCTCTTCAAGCTGCTTTAACCGGACATCTGGTTTTTACCACTTTACACACAAATGATGCAGCCGGTACAATCGCCAGACTGCAGGCCTTAGGAGAAAAACCGATTAATATAGCTCCGGCTATAAATATAGCTATTGCTCAAAGGCTTGTCAGAAAGGTCTGTAAAAGCTGTTTTAAACTTGAAAAAATTTCGCCTTCTGATTTAAAAAAGCTTAAAAAAGCCTTAAAGGATATTCCAAAAATAAATAAAGGTTGGAAAATAAAACCTGAGATAAAAATTCCTAAAGCCGTAGGTTGTAAAGATTGTAATTTTACCGGTTATCGAGAAAGAACCGGATTATATGAAGCTTTCTTAATTGATGATGAATTAGAAAAACTTATTTTAACTTTTCCTTCCATCGCTGCTTTAAGAGAAAAAGCGATAAAAAAAGGAATGATTACTATGTATCAAGACGGAATGACAAAGGTTTTAGAAAAAATAACCACTATTGAAGAAGTAGAACGGGTAACAGGCGAAGAGTAAAAAGCCCCAAGGCTGGGGGTCACTAGGTATTAGGAACGCAAAGCTTAGAATTTTTCCGAGGAGTAACTCAGCCTGAGCCAAGTTATCCGACTAAGAAAAACTCCCAACCCCCAGCCTTGGGGCTCTATTTATATTCTTTATTTTAATATATTATGGAAAATTTGTCAACCCCTCCCACTACCTTTTTATCTTCTATATTAAAAGCAGGTATAATACTGCTTTTAATTTTTATTACACTTCCTGTTAAAGCAGCTAGTCCCTTTGATATTGTTGTTAACGAAATAGCATGGATGGGTACTAAAACTTCATATAGTGACGAATGGATTGAGCTATATAATAATACCGATTTATCAATAAATCTTGATGGATGGTCGCTAAAAGCCGCTGACGGCACTCCAGAAATTAACCTTACAGGAATAATCCCCGGTAAGGGTTTTTACTTATTAGAAAGAACTGATGATACTACTCTTCCTGATATAGTGGCTGACCAAATATATACCGGGGCTTTAAATAATAAAGGAGAGTATCTAAAGCTTCTTGATAAACAAAATAATCTAATTGACGAGGTAAGTTGTACTAATGACTGGTTTGCGGGCGACAACTCTACCAAACAAACAATGGAAAGAAAAAGCCCCCAGCTTACTGGAAATAATTCTAAAAATTGGCAAATCTCCCAAAATTCTGGCGGTACACCAAAAACAAAAAACAGCTTAAAATCCATAGAAGCAGGGTTTCTGGAAATTGTGAAAGAAACCGAACAGCCGAAAGATAAAAAAGAGGAAGAAGCTGAAAAAGAGGGATTAGCTGCTGTCGGTAAACAGGTTTTTGAAGAGAAGCCTGATTCTTCTGATGTTTTTTTAATTGCCCTGGCCTTAGCTGTATTCTCCGCTATAACAATCTTATTTTTAAAAAAGAAAATAAAAAAATTTGATTTATTACCAAAAATAAGATAAGGTTAATTTAGAAAAATACTTATTAACTCACTAATTTATTTACTAATTCACTTATTTTTATGTCAGGACATTCTCATGCCAGAACCGTAAAACATAAAAAAGACCTGGATGCTAAAAAAAGAGGCAAGATTTTTTCGAAAATGGCCAGATTAATTTCCGTTGCAGTAAAAGAAGGGGGACCTAATCCTGAAATTAATACTAAATTACGAATAGCTATTGAAACGGCTCGCTCTTATAATATGCCCAATGACAATATAGAGAGAGCTATAAAAAGGAGCAGCGGAGAACTTACCGGAGAAAAACTTGAAGAAATTCTTTTTGAGGCTTATGGTCCAGCAGGAACAGCTCTCCTTATTGAAGGAATCACCGATAACAAAAATAGAGCTCTCGGAGAGGTTAAAAAAACATTAAACCAGTATAACGGAAAATTAGTAAAAGAGGGAGCTGTAAGATGGATGTTTGAAAGGAAGGGGTGTATTACTATAAATATAAAAGAACAAAAAGAAGAGTTACAAAATAAAGAAAACCTGGAATTAATAGCTATTGAAGCCGGGGCCGAAGATGTTGGCTGGCGCAACGGTAATTTAGACATCTATGTTAGTACTGAAAGTTTGGAAGAAGCAAAAAAAATATTAGAAGAAAAAGAAGTTAAAATTGAATCAAGCTCCTTAGATTGGAAACCTAAAGAAACAATTAATTTAAAAGAAAAAGAAAAAGCTTCTTGTTTAAAACTTTTTGAAGCCTTAGATGAAAACGATGACGTACAAGACATATACTCTAATGTGGAACTATGATTGTCTTAGGTATTGATCCCGGTACGGCTAATACGGGTTATGGGATTGTTAAGAAAGCCAAAACTTTAAAGTGTTTAAACTATAATGTAATTCATACTGTTCCTAATTCAAATCCAGGGGAACGCTTAAGAATAATAAACAACAAGCTCTCTAAAATAATAAAAGAGTATAAACCTGACGTTTTAGCAATAGAAAACGTTTATTTTTTTAAAAATTTAAAAACAGCCATTCCTGTCTCGCAAGCTAAAGGTTCAATTCTTTTGACGGCAGCGAAAAAAAAAGTTCCGGTCTATGAATTTAGCCCTCTTCAGGTAAAGTTAGCAATTACCGGGAACGGGCGGGCGGACAAAAAAGAAGTTCAGAAAAAAATAAAGAAAATGCTTAAACTAAAAGAGGTTCCAAAACCAAGCCATGCTGCTGACGCCCTGGCAATTGCCATCACTTATCTTCTAAAGGAGGCTTAAAACAAACTTCTATTCTTAAATTATTTTTATAAACTTTTTTTTACCGATTTTAATTACAGAACCTTTTTTTATTTTAACCACCTCTCGCCAATTTTCCTTTAAAACCTTATCAATTTTAATTGCTCTTTGTAAAATTAATCTTTTTGCCTCAGATTTTGAAGCAACTTTTTTTGTTTTTAATAAAAGAACCAAGATATTAAGTTCTTTTTCTTTTATCTTTATTTCCTCGATTTTTAATGGCAGTTTCTTTTCCTTAAAAACTCTATTAAAGTCTTGTTCAGCTTTTTTTGCTGCTCTTGTCCCATAATAAATTCTAACAATTTCTTTGGCTAATTTAGCTTTTAAATCTCTTGGGTTAACTTTCTTTAATTTCAACATTTTTTCCATTTTTTTAATCTCGGCTAAAGGACTTCCAACACATAACTCAAAATAATGAGTAATTAAATTATCTTTCAAAGACATAATTTTTCCATACATCTCGTTTGGTTTATCGGTTAAATTAACAACATTATTATAGGTTTTACTCATTTTCCTACCATCTAAACCGGTTAGCAAAGGAACTGTTAAAATAAACTTTTCTTTCTTATTATAAATCCTTTGTAATTTCCTCCCTACCAACATATTAAAAGTTTGATCGGTGCCACCTATCTCCAAATCAACGTTCATTGCTACCGAATCATAACCTTGCATTAAAGGATATAATAATTCACTTAACCATACCTCTCTTCCTTGTTTTAATCTTTTTTGAAACATATCTCTTTCTAATAAACGGGAGGTGGTAAAATGAGAAGCTAAGGCTATTAAATCTTTAAATTTAAGTTTTGTTAACCAATTAGAGTTGTATTTAACTTTAACTTTAGAAATATCAAGTATTTTTGCTACCTGTTTTTTGTAAGCAGTCATGTTTTCTTTTATCTGAGTCAAGGTTAAAGGTTTCCTTTTTTTATCTCTTTCTGAAGGGTCACCAACCTGGGCAGTAAAACTTCCAATAAGAAAAATTATTTCATGCCCAAGGTTTTGAAATTCTTTTAATTTTCTTAAACAAACAGCATTCCCAAGATGAATGTTAGGAGATGTCGGATCAATCCCAAGATAAAGCTTAATTTTGCGTTTTCTCATCAAGCTCTTTAATCCTTTTTTGCCTGGCAAAATCTGGCTTACTCCTTTACTTAAAACTTCTTCTATTTTTTTAGGGTTGCTGTTAATCATATTTTTATCATAAATTAAAATTTAAAAATTTCAACTCTCTTTTTGAAAAAAAATAAAAAGTAATTATAATGATTAGATAATATGCCAAAAAGAAAATATTATAGAAAAACCTATAAAAAAACCAAAAAGAAAAAGAGGGGTATAAATTTAATCATTAAACTTATTTTTTTCTGTTTTCTGTTTTCTGCTTTTTGTTTTCTCTTCCTGTTTATCTATTATGCCAAAGACTTCCCAAGACCTGAAATATTTACCGAAAGACAACTTGCTCAATCTACTAAAATTTATGATAAAACGGGCCAAATCCTCTTATATGAGATTTACGGTGAGGAAAAGAGGACCTGGGTTTCTTTAGACTCCATACCCTACTATTTAAAACAGGCTGTAATTTCAGCTGAAGATGCGAATTTTTATAATCATTTTGGAGTTGATTTGAAAGGAATTATTAGAGCTGTTTTAGCTGATTTAAAAATCGGAAGGCTTGTTTATGGAGGTTCCACAATCCCCCAACAGTTGATTAGGTCCACCTTTCTATCGTTAGAAAAAACGCCCGAGAGAAAATTCCGTGAAATTATTTTATCTCTCGAATTGGATCGTCGCTACTCTAAAAATGAAATTCTTGAATGGTATTTAAACCAGGTTCCGTTTGGTCAAAACGCCTATGGGGCGGAGGCAGCAAGTCAAACCTATTTTAATAAATCTGTATCTGAAATTTCAGTTTCTGAATCAGCTGTTTTGGCTGCCTTAATTCAAGCTCCCTACCGTCTTTCTCCCTATGGAGAGAATAAGGATAATCTTTTAGTTAGAAAAGATTATGTTTTAGATAGAATGGTGAAAGAAGGTTTTTTATCTAAAGAAAAAGCTGATGAATCTAAAAAAGAAGAGATAAGCTTTATTGAAAAATCAGTTCAAATTAAAGCTCCTTATTTCACCTTATGGGTAAAACAACAGTTAGAAAAAAAATATAGTGAAGAGTTTTTAAGGAAAAAGGGGTTAAAAATATATACTTCTTTAAATTGGGAAATCCAACAAATGGCTGAAGGGATAGTAAGGGAAAGAGTTAAGGAAAATAAAATATACAACGCTCATAATGCGGGTTTGGTAGCAATTAATCCAAAAAACGGTGAAATTTTAGCTATGACAGTGGGAACGGGGAATTATTATGCTCAACCTTTTCCAGAAAACTGTATTGAGGGTCAAACTTGTTTATTTGATCCTCAATTTAACGTGGTGGTTGGAACGGAAACTAATCCTGGCCGTCAGCCCGGTTCGGCGTTTAAGCCTTTTGTCTATGCTACCGCTTTTCAAAAAGGATATAATGACAAAAACACTGTTATAGACAAACTTACTAATTTTGGACCTTGGGGAGGAGAAGATTATATCCCCAAGAATTATGATGGTATTTTCCGGGGAGAAGTAACTTTAAGAACTGCCTTAGCTCAATCTCTTAATGTTCCTTCAGTAAAAGTTCTCCTTAATTTGGCGGGTTTACCAGAAAGTATAAAAACAGCCAAAGATTTAGGTATCACCACGTTAAATCCTCCTTACGGACCCGCCATTGTTCTGGGCAGCTGGGAAGTAAAACTATTAGAAATTACTTCTGCTTATGGGGTTTTTGCTAATGATGGTCTAAGAATCCCCCCTGTTTCTATTTTAAAAATAGAAGATTCATCTGGAAGTATTATTGAAGAAAACAAAAAAACCCCAATGAGAGTTTTAAATAATGAAACAGCACGTTTAATAAATAATATTTTATCAGACAATGAGGCTCGAACTCCCATGTTCGGCCCTTCATCAAATTTATATTTTAAAGATTATCAAGTAGCAGCTAAGACCGGAACAACTCAAAACTCTAGAGATGCCTGGACAATTGGATATTCCCCTTCGATAGTTGTTGGGGTTTGGGTGGGCAATAATAATAATGAAGCTATGTCGGAAAAACCAGGAGTTGTTTTAGCAGGACCTATTTTCCATAATTTTATGGAACAGGTATTGCCAGAATTCCAAAAAGAAGAATTTAAACCCCCTGAACAAGAACCCAATATAACTCCATAAAATAATGCTTTCTCAATTACGAAGTAATTACAGGGAGCGGAGCGACTGGTTCCTTCTATGAATTATTTCACTTTAAAAAAGTGTTTTTTTGTTGGATTAACTAGCCTTAATGGGCATTATTATATAAAGATAGTCCTGGCTGCCCAGGGGTTTTAAGGCAGCCGGTCCATCTTCGTTTGTTAGTTCAAAATTCAATTCTTTTCCTTTTACTTCTGAAATACCATCAATTAAAAAGCGGTGATTAAAAGAAATCACAATATCTTTTCCCTTAATATTTCCTTTTGAAAACCCTTTATACTCCCCCAAATCAGGGCTCTGACTAAAAACATTAATTTTTCCTTTTTTTGAATCAATACTTAATTTAACTTCGTTTATTTTACCACTGAAAAGACTGGCCGTTTTAATCTGATTTAGAAAATCTTTCTTTTGAACCTGAATTTGGGTTTCATATTTTTTAGGTATTATTTCTTCATAATTTGGGTATTCTCCTTCAATAAGCCGTGACGTAAATTGAATTTGAGGTTGAGAAATTTCACCTGTTATATATTCAAATAAAATTTGATTGGGTGAAAGGTAGATTTTTAAATCACCTTCTTTTTCGCCAAAAATACTAATAATTTCTTTTGCTGCTGAGTGAGGAAGGATTAAAGAATACTCCTTAGAAAGATTTGTTTTAATGAAGATTTTTCTCTCGGCCAATCTAAAACTATCGGTTGCTACCATTTTAATTAAATCTTTTTGAAGAATTAAAAAAATTCCTGAAATTTCGGGCCTTGTTGTAGATGGGGAGGGAATATTAACAATTTGATTTAAAGCCTGGCAAAACTTAGAATTAGAAATACTAACACTCTCTCCTTCTTTTGGTTGAGGAATAATTGGGAAGTCTTCCGGATTCAATCCCTTTATTTTAGTAGTATAATTTTCACACTCCAAAGATAGGGTAAAATCTTTTAGTTCTAAGCTTATGGGTTTGTCGGGTAAAAAATTAAGAAGGGTGGATAAAAATCGGGTTGGAATACATATTTTTCCTTCTTTTTCTATCTTAGCTAAGTTCTGCCAACTTATACCCGACTCTAAATTAGTTGTTGAGAGTTTTAAAAAATTTTTTTCCGCCTTTAAAAACGTATTCTGTAAAATAGGTAGGGTTAAGGATTTTTGTGAAATTTTTTCAACTATATTTATACCCTCTTTTAATTTTTCTTTTAATATAATTAATTTCATTGTTATTGTTGTTGTTATTGTTTATTCTTTGGTTTTTTAGAGGAAATGAATTGGGTAATATTTGGGGATTTTTTCGGGATTTATTGTGGATAAATTGTTATTTTTTAAATTGTATATTTTCGGCCTTTAGTTTTCTTAATTTTTTCCCCATATTTATCCATATAAAATTCTCTGTCTTATTAACCCGATTTCCTGGTTTAAACCTTCATCTTTTTCTATTTCTCTATTGATTTTTTCACAGGCATGAATAGCCGTAGTGTGGTCTTTACCGCCAAGCTTTCTACCGATAAAGGGAAAGGATGCTTTTAGTTCCTTTCTTAATAAATACATTGCTATCTGCCTTGGGAGGACAATTTCTCTTTTTCTTGATACAGAGATTAAATCTTTTTCCCTTAAATCATAAAAATTAGCTACTGTGTGAATTATTCTCTTTGCATTAACAATTTTATTTTGAGAAGAAATTAAATTTTTTAATAGAGATTTTGTTGTTTTTAAATCGGGCTGAGAACCATTTAATTTTTGATAGGCGATTAATATATTTAGGGCCCCCTCTAACTCTCTAATGTTTCGTTTAATAATAGAGGCGATATAGTTTAAAATATCTTCGGGGAGTTCAGTCTTTCTTTCCTGGCATTTAGATTTTAAAATAGCTATTCTTGTTTCCAGGTCGGGAAGAGATATGTCAGCCATCATCCCCCCCTCAAAGCGGGACCTTAATCTTTCCGTTAAGGATGGAATAGCTTTTGGCGAGTGGTCAGAAGAAAGAACTATTTGTTTGTTTTTTTCATATAAACTATTAAAAGTATAAAAGAATTCTTCTTGCGTTTTTTCCTTGCCGGCTAAGAATTGAACATCATCTATAATTAAAACATCATTTTTTTGATATTCTAATTTAAGTTTTTCAATTTGACGATTTCTAATTGCAGATATAACCTCTGAGACAAATTTTTCCGTTGGGATGTACTTGACTTTTTTTTGGTGGAAATTCTTTATTATTTTATTACCAATAGCTTGTAAAAGATGAGTTTTTCCCAAGCCAACCCCTCCATAAACAAAGAGAGGGTTATAAACCTTGCCAGGGTTTTGCGTTATTGCCCATCCTGCTGCGTGAGCCAATTCATTGAAGGGTCCCACGACAAAATTGTTAAAAGTATATCTTGGGTTAAGATTTGTTTCTCTTTCAACTTCAAATTCTTGAAACTCTAATTGCTCGGTTTTCGGAAAGAAGGTTATCTTTTTTAGAGTTTTTAAACCTGTTTTTCCCGTTTCATACCTTACCCCCTTAATTTGTTTATCTAAATTATGTAAGACCTTAAAAATAGTTTTATTATATTTTTGTTCAAGCCATTCTTTAGCGAATGAGTTAGGAACGGAAACAAAGACAAGCCCATCTCTCTGGGAGACAATCTGGGTATTTTTAAACCAGGTTGCAAAATTTGCGGAGGAAATTTGTAATTGAATTTGGGCTAAAACTGCCTGCCAGAGCTCTTCTTGGTTCATAAAGAATTAGGCGATAAATTCCGCAGTAATTATGCGGATTTTTAATTTTAAGAAAGAATGCTTTTTTTTGTAAAATAAGTCCGGGGTTAATTCTTTTATTCTTTTGTTCTTCTATAATTATACTACAAGTCAAGAGAATGTAAAATTAGGGTAAAGATCCCTGTTTTGTTGATAAACTGGGTAAAAGTTGTGCATTAGTGTTCCTAACTTTTAAATAAAAATTCCAACTTAAACGTGTTAAAGGAACTTAGTTCCTTTTTTATTTGTAAAAATTGACTTAGTTTATTTTTGTGCTTAAAATAAATAATATGTCTATTACTTATCATCCTAAAAAAAGAAAAAGAAAGAAAACACACGGTTTTTTAAAAAGAAAAAAAACCAAGACAGGAAGAAGAGTTTTAAAAAGAAGAAGGAGAAAAGGTCGGAAAAGACTAACAGTATAACTCAATGTTGCCAAAGAAGAATCGATTGAGAAAAAAAAAGGACTTTGAAAAGGTTTTTAAAAATGGTAAGGGTTTTAAGGAAGATTTTTTAATTTTGAAAATTAAAAAAAATAAAATAAAAGAACTTCGTTTTGGATTTATAGTTTCTCAGAAGGTTTCCAAAAAAGCTGTTGTCAGAAATAAAGTTAAAAGAAGACTTCGCGAAGCAATTAAAGAAATAGCAAAAAATATAAGTAAAAAGGCAGACATTGTATTAATAGCCCTTCCAGGTTTGGAGACAAAAGATTTTCAGACAATCAAAAAAACAATAGAAAAGCTATTTAAAAGGGCAGAAATTTTGAACTTTTGATTACTTCGTAATCAAGAAATTTATGAATTTACTCACAGAAACTTTTCACACCTTATTGTATCGACCGTTGTTTAACGTCTTGATTTTATTATATAAATATTTACCCGGTAATGATTTTGGTTTGGCGGTAATTGTTTTAACTTTTTTACTGAGATTAATTCTTTATCCGTTAATGACACAGAGTATAAGATATCAACAGACCGTGAGTGAAATCCAGCCCAAAATTCAGGAAATTCAAAAAAAATATAAGAATAATCAAGAACAACAGGCAAAAGAAATAATAAACGTTTATAAAGAAAAGAAAATAAGTCCTTTTAGCGTGTTTTTACCATTATTAATTCAATTACCTCTTTTAATTGCTCTTTTTCAGGTGTTCAGGAGCGGCCTGCAGCCAGAGTCAATGAATAATCTTTACGGTTTTATTTCCCACCCCGGAGAAATTAACTATCTTTTTTTGGGTTTAATAAGTCTCCCTGAACCCAACATATTATTGGCAGTTTTGACCGCTGTTGTTCAATTCTTTCAATTAAAAACAGCAAGCCCAAAGATAAAATCTAAAAAAACAAAGAAAAAAGACAGTATTTCGCGGTTTTCAGAAATGACTCAAAAACAAACGCCTTATTTCCTTTCTGTTTTTACTTTTGTTTTTCTTACCAAACTACCAGCAGCTCTCGGACTATATTGGATAACCACTTCTTTGTTTTCAATGGGGCAGCAATATATCTTAAGAAATCATGATAAGCCCAAGTAATTTAGAAGAAATTAAACAAATTACAAAAGAATTTTTTAAAAAAACTACTTTTGATGTAGAAATTGAGTTTTTACCTCAAAAAGACATTACCCTGCCCATAAACTTAGAAACAGAAGAGCCCCAGATTTTAATCGGGGAAAAAGGGCAGACCTTAGTTGATATACAGCGCTTATTAAAAGCAATTTTAAAAAGAAAAATTCAAGAAAACTTCTATATTGATTTAGATATTAACGGCTACAAAAAGAAAAAAGTTGAGTATTTAAAAGAATTAGCCAGGTCGGTTGCAGATGAAGTTTCTTTAATGAAAGAAGAAAAAAATCTTCCCCCTATGCCAGCTTATGAAAGAAGAGTTATTCATATGGAATTAGCAGAGAGAAGCAATATAGCTACAGAGAGTATTGGCAAAGAACCTGAAAGAAGAGTAATAATAAGACCCTACCCTTGACAAAATTTTAAAAGTATATATTATATAAATAATAGAACATTTAAATAAAAATATATTAAAAAGTGGTGATAATAGAATGAAAAAGAAGATTAAAATAGCTATTGTTGCTGTGGTGTTGATTGCTATTATGATATCTGGAGGGATAGGACTTGCTTGCTATCTTATGCAGATGTCAGAAAATGAAATAGAAGATGGAGTTCCAGGAGAAGATGAGGATGAAGAAATAATAGACGAAGAACCAGACGAAGAACCAGAAGAAATTCTACCTGAAAGAAAAATCCTTTTTATTTCACAAGGAAAAACATCAACGGGAGAGACATTTTGCAATATATCCATTATTAATGCTGACGGAACAGACAAGATAGAGATTGATACAGGAATTTTTTCCCATTCTATCTTTTTTCCCCATTTATCACCTGATGGGGAAAAGATTGCCTATACTATATCCTCTACCTTATATGTTATAAACACTGATGGCACAGGTAAAACTGTGCTTGATGAGGGATGTAGTGTTGCTGAATGGTCACCTGATGGAACAAAGCTTCTCTGCCGTTGGAATATGTCTATACATGTCATTAACGTTGACGGAACCGGAAAAATTCAACTACTTGATAACCCCTTCACTGCTTTCTGGTCACCTGATGGAACAAAGATTCTCTGCCTTGGCTGGGATGGCTCTTTATATGTCATTAATGTTGACGGAACCGGAAAAATTCAACTTGATAGCTGTGGTGGACACCTACCTTCTTGGTCTCCTAATGGAGAAAAAATTGTTTACGGAGATGATTCTGGATACCTTTGTATCATAAACGTTGACGGAACGGGAAAAACTAAGATAGATGATGAAAAAATAGGAGGCAGCCGCATTAGATGGTCACCTAATGGAGAAAAAATTGCCTACGTAATTGAACAAAATTCAACTCTCTGTTTTATAAATCCTGATGGAACAGGTAAAACTAAGGTAGATTCTGAGGTAGACAAGTGGGATAGTTGTTTAATTTGGTCGCCCGACGGAACAAAGATTCTCTACTATAGTAATTTTACTGCGGGAAATATCTATTATATTATAAACACTGACGGGACTGGTAAAATAGAATTGGGTAGAGTATATGTAGAAGTAGAATCTCCTTCCTGGTCGCCTGATGGACAATGGCTTGTTTATGCGGTCGGTCCGTCTTATGAAGACAGTTACATTTACACTATAAGGTCTGATGCTACGGCTAAAACTGAACTTACTCAAGGTTACTACGCTGAATGGCTTCTATAATCAAATTTTAAAACGAGGGAGTTTTATTTAACCCCTCTTTTTTTATTAGTGCGAGCATAAAAGATTTACTAAAGAGTTCCTTCTTTAGCTTTTTTTATCCTTAAAACCTCTTCAGGGCTGGTGGTAACTATTTGGTCTTCGGTGTAAGAAGCTACCACTTTCATAGCCACATGCTTTTGTCCTGCAAAAAATATTCCTTCCCCTACCTCAGCTTCCAATAAGATGTATTTTTCCTCCTCGGTTAAGTTAAAAGCTTTTTTTACAGCATCAATAGTGGCTGGTGATTGTTTCATTAAAATCTGCAAGGAAGAGTTGGTAATAATTGGTTGTCCGTAGGCAGACTTCATAAAATCATTAAGGTCTTGCGATATAGTGGTTACCCCTAACCAATATTTTCTACCCCTCTTACAGATTCCATAAAGGAAAGAAGCTCCATCTTCGTTTTGCATTATCCACCAAGCCTCATCAACAACTAAAACTCTCTTTTTTAGTTCTGACCTGACTTTATTCCAGATATAGCGCATAATGATAAACATTGCTATCGGTCTTAATTCATCTTCCATATCCCTTATTCCAAAAGAAACAAAAGGTTTATCCATAGTGATGTTTGTTGGTTGGTTGAAAAACTGAGAAAAGGTTCCTTTGGTAAATTTCCTTACTCTTCTTACCAGTGACTCAGCTCCTTCCATTCCCTCTAAAACAGCTTCAAAATCCTTCATTAGGGGTATCCTTTCCTGCCAGGTGGATGGGTTGCTTTCAGGTGTAATATCTTTTGCAGCATAGGTTTCAGCTAAAGCCTGGTCTATAATTGCATCTTCTTCGGGTGTAAGCCCTCCCAACATAATTCTCAAGAGTCCTACTAAATTGATAATATTTGACCTCAAAACATCTTCTGGTTTTTCATCTTCTCTTGGAGTAGGTAAATCAAAAGGATTGATATGATTTGGTGAAGCTAAAGAAATATTGAAAAAAGAGCCTCCTACTGCCTCAGCTAAGTGTTTATACTCGTTTTCGGGGTCAAGGACCATTACATCAACCCCTAACATTAAAGACCTTATAATATCTACTTTAACAGCGTAAGAGTTATGAACAAACATCCCTTCAGCACCAGCCAAAAACACTTCATTATCAACAGTTAAGTCATAAACATATTTCTCTTTTTTGTTTTTAATTCTCTTAATTTTAACAATTGGGTCCCAGAAAAGATCAGAATCGGCTAAAATTTTCAGTTGAGCCAATTTTTCCTCAACCTGAGGAATTTTATTTACTAAAGTCTCTTGATAATTTTGCCAAATAAACTGAGCGGCTTTTTGAATTGTTTCGTAATTTGTATTACTTTCAGGTCTTGTCACTAGAGCTGATTGTAAAGAGGGATCGTAATATTTCACAGGAAGACCCATTTCTTGAAAGCCTAAATGGATTGTTTTTTTAAGATTTTTTAAAGAATAAAATTGATCATTTACTGTTTCAATTATTTTAAAAGCATTACGGCAAAAGGGTTTAACTCCTTCATTTTTTACTACTCGCCAGTTCTGACCCAAAGCTTGCCATAAAGCCCTATTTAATTTTTTATTATTCTTCCCTAAATTAACTATTGTAACTAATTCTGGGAGCTCGCTTAAGATTCTAAAAGTAGAAGCTAAATCTTTAAAATGCTTAATTCTTTCTTCAATTTTATTGATTACTTTTAGTAAATGATGAGGAGAAGGATGACGAACCCCTCTTTTCCATTCAGATATTTCTGTTATTCCATAAAGATGAGGAGAGAAGAGCTCGTAAATCTCTTTAAAGATGGGTTCTAATCTTGGAATGATATCGACATTGGTGTTCCCCTCTTTTTTAATAGTTTCAGAAAGTTGTTTCCTTTTTCTTTCCGAAATAAAATTAATATTCTCGGCAAACTTCCGGAGGTTTTTTTGTCCTGAAATAGTAATCTTCCAGTAAACCTTCTTATACTTCCAATTAGGAGCTTTCTTTTTTGCCTTTGATATTCTCCCAATAATTCCAAAATAATATAGAAGATAGCTGATTTCTGAAATTAATCTTTTAGATTTTGAGACTGCTGAAATATAAACATTATTTTCTACTCCTCCATCTCCTTCAAAATAAGCTGATAAATATTTAGCAATTTTTTCTTTTTTTAAATTAAATATAACCGGTAAAATTTTCTTTTGTTTTGATTTTCCTTGCCCCCCTAAAGCTTTTACTATTTCTATAAATACTCGAGAAGCAATGACTATACCTCGGTTTCCATAATAAAAAGGAACTTTCAATTTCGAAAGAGAGCAATCTATTTCCCTAAGAACTTCTCTATCTTTATTACTAATCATTATGAAATCGGCTCCAATTGTTCCTTCAGCTGCAATGAAACCAGCTAGCTTTAAAAACTCTGACGTGATTTGAAAATTAACATCTAAAGAATATTGCTTTTTCCCGTTTTTTGAAATAACTTTTAAGTTTTTAAGTTTTAGGCTATTAGGTTTAATTTTAAGGTAATCCAATATTTTCCAGAGATATTGAAGAGGAACACGACGGCCAGATTTATAATTGTAAAGATAGCGATTAAAGCTTTTATCTAAATTAGCCCTCTTTAATTTCTTATAATTTTCTCTAATTAAATGTTCTCCACCTGTTACATAAATCCCTTTTGAATATCTAAGTAATTCTAAAAGATTTAAAGATTTTAAAGGAGAGTCAGTTTCAGAGACCTCCCGGGGTAAAGGAACAAATTCACCCTCTCTTATTTCAGAGCTTTTAGCGGCCACTATTTTCCCATTTTTTAGAATCAACATATTATGATCGCCAGTTGTAGTAATTTTTCTACCACTCTTAGTAGTGAATTTATAGAAAATTTTTGGCGCTTTTTTTCTGGCGGCTACCGTAACCTTTGACCACTTTCCTTTTAAGTTTTTATCAAAACTATAAACTCTAATTTCAGGATTAATTACTCCTTCTAATTCTTCATCAATTTGAGTTATCCCGTGTTTTTTAATTAACTTTTTCACTAAAGGCCCTATTTTTATTAATTGAACTTTATCTTTATTTTTTATTAAAACTGGTTCAGAACCGAGGATTGACTTTCCTGAGCCCGCCTTACCAAATAAAACTTCATTAGCATTTTCCAGACTAAAGCGGTCAAATAAAATTAAAGAATTGTTGTGTCTGTTAATACCGTATAAAATTCCTTCACTGGAACTCAGGTCAAAAGAAACAAAGGGGAAGGTTGATGAAAGGGGAGCGGTGTTCATTGAGGTGTAGACTCGAAGTTGGTCTAAACCATAAGGAGCTGTAGAATTAAAACCCTCCAGCTGTTGGTAAAGAGCAGGTTTAATATAAATTAATCTTGACTCCAACATCGACCTTAAGGTTGTTTCCACCTCTTTTAATTGCTGAGTGTTATCTCCGAGAACGGTTAAATAAACGCCAAGTTTAAACATCCTTTCTTGGGCAGTTTGTAATTTATCCCTTAAATCTTCAAGGTCTCTATATGCAATTTCTAAAGCAGGGTCTCTGATAAGCCCCTTTTCCTGTCTTTCCATAATTTCAGCCGTAACCTCTGTCACCTTCTTTCTTAACTCTTTTAAAATGGTTCCAGTGTCGATAGGATTGATGTGAACAGCAATGTTCATTGGTGTGTCCAGATTAACAATGGGAGAAAACCATCCGGTAGTTATATATCTTGGATAAGAAAAGATAAAAAAAGACTTGGCTAATCTTTTACCCAATTTTAAATAGTCTGGTTTTAATGAGGTGAGGGCTGAAGGAGCAATAATATCTTTTATCCCTATTGTTGTAGCTTCAAAGATTTGTTTTGGAAGCTCTTTTCTTTTTTTAAAAAATGGAAATTTCATCTTATTGTGATAACTCAGGAGGGATTTCTGGATAATATCCGACCTCTGCTTGTTCAGGGTGGTATAAACTCCAGAAAAGCTCAATTAATTCAATAGTATTTAAAGGTATGCCCTGAAGACCGCACCTCCTTAGACCTAAAGCGACAAATTCCATTCTTTGCCAGAGCTGTATTTTAGCTCTTTGAAACCTTTCTTCCGTAAGGGTTTTTTTTGTCTTTTTTGCATCGTCTTCGCTTTTTATTAATCTTGGAAGTTCGGCAAGGATAAAGGGCACAACCACAAAAAAATTCTTTGACATAATTGCTCCGCCCGCAATTAACTCTTCGATAAATTTTTCATACTCTCCAATTTGTAGTTTTAAAAGTTCGTTTTTTTCTTTAATTCCCAACTCTTTTAATTTATCCAGATAGCCGGTGATATTTAATTTTCTTGATTGGATAATTATCTCTAAAGAAAAATCAAGAGAGTTTAAAAAACTCTGGAATTGATAGATAATAGCTTTTTGTTCTTCTTCAGATTTTAAAGCAAAATTAAGTGAAGAGACCATTAGTATTCCCCTTAAAGCCTTATTTTTCAAAACAACTACTCCCTCTTTAATTTTATCTACTTCTAAAAGTTGTTGGGTAGCAGATTTAGGCATAGACAATAAAGAATCTATAATTTTTTATTATTTATATGTAATGTGAATTATTATTTACCTCTTGTTTCAATTTGTGTTTTCATCTTTTTTAAACGACTCTTTCCTCCAATTTTTAAAGGAAGTTCATCTTCCGCGATTTCTTCTTTTTTTATAATTATTTGTTCTTCAAATTCCCTTTCTTTAATCCCTTTTTTCTCCCAAAGGTACATTTTTGGCGAAAGATTATATTTTAGAAAATTGGCAATAAAACCGGGAAGAGGCATATTATTTATCTTTAAAAAAGCAAACGCTAAAGCTATTCCTCCCAAAACAATACAGGAGAGTAAAAATATAGTGAAAGAAACAGTAAAATAAAGCACAAAACAAATAGCTCCTGCAATGCCCACAAAAATAAACTGTTTGAAGGTTAAGGGACCTATTATTTTTGCTTCGTGTTCAATAAATTGAGGAATTGTAAAACGCATATTAGTAGATACAAATTACTTAACCGGTTCTCTATATACATCCTCTTTCTTGGGCGGAGTGGGTGGTTTTTCTTGCGGAGGCGGGGTAATCTTCATTTTGGCTAAAGGTGCAATTTCTATTTTATAGAGTTCTTCTAAACTCGATTTTACCGGATAAAAAACAAAACGATAAATTTCCTGCGCAACCTTTTTTGCAATTTCTTTTTCTAACTTTACTTCTTTTTCTATCGCTTCTTGAAATTCATCTGGTGGAAGTATTCCAAGTAGAACTTGACCGACATAACTGGCTACTTTTGATATTTCTTCTACATTTACGTCATTTCTTTGACAAATATCAAAAATATTCTTAGCTGTTTCTTCAGATAAGGTTTGAGTTTTTAATTCGTCAGGAAGTTTTTGAAAAAGTTCCCAGTATTCTTTTTGTGTTAATTCTTTAATCATATGTTAACCCTTGACAAAATTTTATTATATGATATAATTTAAATAGAATCTCTTTAGTATAAATCATATAATAAAACTAAGGGGAAAAATAAAAATTAAATATTGGAGGTTATAATTAAAAATGATATTGTCCAATTTAGACGATAAAGAAGAGAGTCTTCGGCAACAAAATCAGCAACAGCAGCAGCAACAAAATCAGCAACAGTTGTCGGATAAAGAATTAAAAAAAGAGGGCAAAAGGGCAATCAAGGAGGCAATTAGACTTCGGAAAGAAATTAAAAAGTCGGGGAAAAAAATGAAGGAATGGAACAAGGTGATTAGTAGAATTACCAAGAAAAATCAAGCGGTTAGCGATTCAGGAAATATAAATGATCAAAGTAGAGGAGTGAGGAGACAAGTGGAAGATATAGTTCGTGAAAATCGTCAAGATAGCACCGATACTTCTCAATCCCCACAAGTTCAACCATCACAAGCACCATTGCATCAAGCCTTACATCAAGCTCATCAAACTCAGCCAGGAACTACTAGTCGTCATAGAGCTAGTTTGACACGTCTATTAAAAAGAATAGGAGATGACGAGAGATTAACAGAAGATGAAAAAAATGCATTGATTACAGAGTTTCAAGATCAGCTAAACAATTATCAAAGAGATTAAATAGCTCTTTTTTGTCCTAAATACCTAAATTAGACCGGCATGTCGTTAAACTGCTTTTTTTTTACTTTTTAAAAGTTCTCTTTTTACTTCTTTAATATAAATCTGAACTATTTTTATTATCTACTTATTCCCCTTTTTTCTTTACCAGAGATCTTTTAAGGCGTTTTGTTCGGATTCTATCAGCTTTGCTTGAGTTTCATCGATTTTAGTTTTCTTTTTCTCAATATCTGATTTAGCTTTTTGGAAAGCTTGCTCTTGCTCGTCAGTTGGGCTATCCGCCGACTGATATTCATCCCTTATTTCTTTGAAGTTTTTCCAAGTTTTCCACCATTCTTTATTTAGTTTATCGTATTCTTTTTCAAACTTTCCAATTCTTCTTTTAACTTCAGTCTCCAGAGGAATAGTTTTTCCTTTTTTAGCCACAATTTCTTTAATAAAGGATTTAGTCGTGTTTAGAGTGTCTTTTCGATAATAATCTTTAAACATCATTACTTCTTTTCCTGGAAAATATTTTATTTTAATCTTCTCTTTCTTGTCGGAACGAGTTTTTTCCGCTGATACCCGGGTATCAGCAACTCTTTTTCTTAAGTCATCTCGAGGAAGACCAACAATAGAAGTAGGTGATCTAAAGCCTAAATTTTGAGCTGCATTTCCATGAAGCCAAAGAGTAAGAGAAGGATTTTTCTCTGCAAACTCTTCAAAATCTTCTATCTTATCAATTTTTCTTTGGATACCTTCCACGGTATCTACTTCAAAATTTCTACCGATTTCAGCCATTTGACTACCAGTAAAGCTATCTATTATAGCTTCTTTTATTTTGTTATTTTTAAGTGATTCTTCTGATATTTGAGCTACTTGTGAAGGTTTAATTCCCTTAAGCATGTCAGACAAAATTTCTTTTTTGGATTCTTCTCCTTCTTTGATAAGTTTATTTCCTTCTTCATCTGAACCTTCTTCTTTAAGCATTCCTCCTTTTTTTATTAGACTTTCTGCCCTTTCCCACTTTTCTTTTTCTACTATCGGAGCCGCTATGTCTGGTTTATAATTATAAATAGTCTTTCTACCCAATTCTTTACTACGCCTTACTAACTCTTTATGTTCTTTATCCCCAAAAATACCAGCTTTTTCAGCCTTTTCCAAAGTATTGTCTTCAATCATGGCTTCCGTAATCCCAAGTGCTTCTTCGGGGAGTTTTTGAGTTAGTGCCTTTTGAAGTTCAAAAAATTGTGTCTGTTCTGTTTTTCCTTTTGTTTTCTCTTTTAGTTCTTCGATTCTTCTAATCTTAGATTCTTCTATCCCAGCCGCTATTCCCCTGCCAGTTATTTCTGCCCCCGTTCCGATTCTTCGTTGCCAACCTCTACCCCTTCTACTGAACCATGCCTTAGCACCTTTTTTCTCCTCTAGTTTTTTAGACTTCTCAACCCCAGTTATTCTCTGTTTTTCTCCCCATCCTGCAAGTCTTCCTCCGACCCTCTTTCCAACTGCCTCCCCTACTTTTTCTGCAGCTGGTTGTGCAGCTCTACCGAGTGGTTTTAGTCCTCTTGACCATACCATTCCACCCCAGGCTTTGCCTTGCTCAATCATAGCGCCAGCAAGCTCTGGCATATATTTTTTGCTGAGCCAGAGAGTAGTTGTTAAATAAACAAACAAGAAGAAATAATAAGGAAAATAGGCAGGTAGATTTCCCCAGGCTAAAAGGGGAATAGAAGTTATACCTTCAGATGGAAGTAAAGAATCTGCAGCCCTTAATCCTAAAACCAAAAATAAGAAAAGGATTATTCCTAAAAAAATCCACTCCACAATCGTTTTAAGCCATTCATCCCAATATTTCTTAGTCTGAGGCAAGACAGAACACAGGAAAGCCAAAGGAGCTAACATTGCTAATAATTGAATAATATATATCCTGGCGGCAAATAAGAAAGCATAAGTAAAGAATATTCCACTCATCATAAAAAAACAAATACTTTGGACTATCCAAATTATAATATTTGAAATATAACCAAGAGTTATTATTCCGAGAACTAGTCCAAGTTGAGCGAAAGGACCAAAAATAGGTACTACAAAAGCTACAGCAAGAGCTATAATTTGAGTAATTATTTGCTCTACGATATTTTGTCCGTCTACTCCAAGGATATTAATTGCTTTGGTGGGAAGACCTTCGTTTTCTTCTGTTAAAATAGTATTATAGAAAATAGTTGAAATATCAACCAATATTCCAATAAAAACTAAGCTGAAATTAACTAAAAGAGCAACAATTAATAATTTTGGTAAAAGCTTTTTTGCCTCGGAGCTTTCAATTTTTAAAATAATAGCCAAAGTAATAATTATAAAGACTAAGATGAAAAACATATTGGATAGACCAGAAATTATGTCCCAACCACTTTTCACCATCGTGTTTCCAGATAAAGAAAGCCATCCAGGATTTTCAATTACAAGCTCTAAAAGAGAAGCAGAAGTATAAAGACATACAATGCCAATAATATAAGCCATTAAAACAATGAAGAGCATTTTAGCTACAGGACCTGAAATTTCTTCTATTCCTCCTAGGGCGGTGCTGAAAAAGTCAAAAACTCCGGTTCCAATGAAAGCTAAGGTTGGTTTAGGAAGAAGCAAACTGCCTATTGTAATTATTAAAAATAGATATTTGAGTTTGTTTCTCACATTCATATTATTAGTTATAAAAATCGATAAGTGATTTTTTAATGCTTTCTATATAAATACAAATTTTAATACTCACACACGCATATACGCCACTCCCAATTCTCCCAAGATGCAGAGTGCTTTGGAATGCCTGAATCGCAATCCTGGTCATAACTGCCTTGCTCGCCCGTCCTATAATAGCAGTAGGGAGTTGGATATTTGAGCCATGAGTTTCCCCAAAAAGGGGCGTGGTGATGAGCATCGTCAATACAGCCAGCATCAGAACCAAAAAAGTGCCTGCAGATAGTGCAATTCTCATCATCATTCCAATTTGCATCTACACATCCACCATGGTCTTTACAAATTTCATTATTACAACTATGACCAGCTTCTCCTCCTTTCTCTTTATACCAGCAGCCCTTTCCACCCAGTCCGTCATTGTCCCACCAGCCCTCGCAAGTTCTACATTTTTTATCAAAACAGCGTTTGTTATCTCCATAACATTCAGCTAAGCCTTCTCCCCAATTAGTGTCTCCAACCCAAATACATTTACCGCTTTCATCGGGCTTATAACAGGGACGACAAGCTCCTCCCGCTTTTAATTGTATACACTTTATAGGTTTGTATTCTGGATCTATTAAGCTAGGAAGATCATTATGATATGCAAAATGCTCTGCTACCATAAAATTACAGCTTCCCTCATCGACATCTGCATATAATTTTACATAGCATAAACATGCCTCTGGGCCACACTCTTTATCTTTCTCTTCTTCTTTGCGGAAGGCTCTAATAGAGACAGGAGATGATTTTAAATGGACTATCCCTAAGTCTTCAGTTAATTCAGTTTCCGTGGTTCCCTCAATTTCTATTTCGTTTCCACTATTGTCATATAAAATGGCGTAATCACAAGAAGGTTGTTGTTTGAATGAAAAATCACCCCACTCTCCCCCATAGGGATTTTTCTTAAAAGGATTTGCTTGAAAAGTTGTAAATTGAGGGCTGATTGTGTTTAGAATCAACCAGGACGATAAAAGTAAAATGAGACCTAAAAAAGCTGAGGTTATTTGGTCAGTTGCTTCCTTCATTACTGTTGGACTTCCTATTGAAGTTAAATATTTGAATCCACCAATTAATAAAGAAAAAAACGTTACTAATCCACCCATAGTAATTCCCCACTCATAAAAATACTTAACCATATCTCCGAGCACGCTGTCATCATTTAATTGAGTATCGCTTACGGGAGACTTTGGCCAGTCTATTTCTAAAGCAAATGTTTTTGAAACAATGAAAAAAAATCCCAAAAGTACAAATAAAAGGAGAATTTTTTTATTCCTAATAAATTTCTTCATATTCTAATTATAATACTTATATTTAAATTATACCACAAATTAATCAATAATTTGAATAGAATTAAAAATTTCATTTATTTCTTCTTCAAATCCCGACCAATTATTATTGGAATTTAAGAAAATAATTAGATAAGCTTTATCTTCTTCAAGGATTATTTTTTCCTTTGAATAGAAAATAGGAGTTTCATCTCGCTTATATTTTACTTCAAGGTAAGCTATTTTATCATCAAATTCCGATTTTTCAATTTCCATTTCCCCATCTTTTTCTTTTGTTTTTTCTTTCATTTCTTCAATAATTTCTTCTAAACTTATTTCTTTTTCCAAAGTTAGCTCCTGAACGATTAGAATAGCGAGAGCATTTTCTTCAATTTTAGACTTCTGGGCAAAAAATAAATTTTTCGCTCCTTCTCTTGCTATTTCTTTATTAAATGTTTCTAAGCTTTCCTCTTCCATTTTTATCCAGTTAGAAGAGTATTTTAATTTCAACTTTCCATCCGGGCTTACAAATTCTTCAGAACCCTTGTCTTCTTGGGAAAAGAAAGATTCAAATTTTGGCATTTCAAATTTAGGAAAGTTAGTTTCATATAAAGAAAAGGGCTCTTGTAGAGTTTCAAATCGTTTCCAGGTAATGAAGCTCAAAAGAAGAATAAAAAGAATTATTAAAATGAGAGTTTTATAATCTTTCATTAATTTATTTTATAATGACTCCTTTGATATATCAACTTAATTGTTATAACCTTTAACTAATTTTAACCAATCTTTAACAGACAAAGTTTCTGCTCTTTGGCTGGGCTGAATCCCGTTTTTTAAAAGCCAATTTTTTACTTTTTCTTTATTCATTTTTAATTCTTTAGAGAAATTATTTATTAGCTGTTTTCTCGGATGAGAAAATCCAGCTTTAACAATTTTAAAGAACGAATCAACGAGAACTGTTCTCGTTGAGATTTTTTTTGGAGTTATTTTGATGATGGCTGAGTCCACATTAGGTTGGGGCCAAAAGGATTTTTTTGAGACAAAAGAGATAATTTCAGGTTTTGCATAAAACTGGACTGAAACTGCTAATATACTCATTTTCGGGGGCTGGGAACAGATTCTTCTGGCAACTTCTTTTTGAACCATTAAAACAATTTCTTTTGGCTGATTTTCTATTTCTAAAAACTTTCTGATAACAGGAGAGGTTATGTAATATGGTAGGTTGGCAACTACTTTGTAGCTATTTAGCCATTTAACCATTGAACCATTTTTAATCTTTAAAACATCTCCTTTTATAATTTCAACATTTCCAATATTCTGACAATCCAACACTTCTTTCAAAACTTTACACATTTTTTTGTCTTTTTCTATTGCAATAACCTTTTTTGCCTTTTTTGCTAATTCCAAAGTTAAATTTCCAATTCCAGGTCCTATTTCTAAGACAGTGTCATTTTGGGAAAGGTTAGCTGTTTTAATTATTTTTTTGAGAACTCTTTTGTTAATTAAAAAATTCTGTCCTAAACCTTTTAAAGGTCTGATGCAGTATTTTTTTAACAAGTTTTTTACAGTTTTGATGTCCATATAAAACTTGACATTTATGTATGATATTAGAAAATAGAAGTATAGAAAGATATAGAAAAAAATGTCTGATTCTTATAACAAAGTGAAAGAAATTTTAAAACCGCTTTTTGGAGCGCTTATTTTAATCACCTTTGTTTACGTCTGTTCTTTAAGAAACACTGAGAAGGTTTTGGTTTTAGATTTATTTTCAGCAAGTGTTGTCAATTCCCAGAATGTTTTTGCGAGCTTGTCTCAAAAATCACAACCAGAACTACCAGAATTTATTTTAGAGCAAAGGAATAGCTTTCGGGCAATCTGTCCACCTTTTACCATTACCCCAAAAGTTTTGGGGGCTTTGTTTGAAGGTTTTGATTTTAAAGACGTTCAAAAAACAATTGTTGAGTATATTGTTGAACAAGGAGATAGTTTGTGGTCAATCGCTGCTAAATTTGATGTTTCTGTAAATAGCATTCTCTGGGCTAATGATTTGCAAAAAACAACAATTCAACCCGGACAAAAACTAATTATTCCGCCCGTGTCCGGTATAATCCACCACGTTAAATCAGGAGATACTGTTAGCGCTATTGCAAAAAACTATAAAGCTAAAACAGAAGAAATAGTTTCTTTCAATCAGCTTTCAGGCGAGGCTGATATTTTTATTGGAGATATTTTAGTTGTTCCAAACGGAGTAATGCCTTCTCCTACCGTACAAACTGCTTCCACCTGGGTTCCGTTAGGTAAAAGTTATTTTATCTGTCCAATATCTTTACCCTGTCGAATTACTCAAGGTCTTCACTGGTATAATGCGATTGATTTTAGTCACGGCAAATGCGGAGAGTCAATATATGCTGCTGCCGGCGGCACGGTGCTGAAAGTTAAATTAACCAATTCTACTTCCCGCTGGGCTTTTGGAGGCGCCGGGAATCATTTAACAATTTTACACCCAAATGGAGTAGTAACAATGTACGGACATATTTTGAGCAGTTTTGTTAATCCTGGCGATCAAGTTTATCAGGGGCAAATAATAGCTTTAATGGGCGGACAGTCCGGAACACCGGGAGCAGGAATGTCTACAGGTTGCCATGTACATTTTGGAGTCAGCGGAGCCAGAAATCCTTTCGCCTACTAATCCCTAAACACTCTAACTCTATTTTAACCTTAAAAGCCAAAGTATAAAACCTTTGACTTTTTGTTTTGAAATAAAAAAAAATGGTGCTAAGCACCAAATGTTGAATAGATTAAACTTTCTTTCGTTTAAGGTATGCATATCTCATTGGAGTACCTGACCACCCTTTATATGCTTCATATGCTGTTACAGCTGCTAATTCCCATCCTTGAAATCCAAGATGATTCAATTGCTTTTCTCGTTTTTTGGGCTCCCAATCCAATTCTATAACCTTATATTCCCATTGCTCTCCATAAACCATAAACATCACCTTTAATTTGTAATTTTTAATTATAATTTTAATCTACCTATTTTTACCTCATCTTTTAGTTTTTGTCAAACAGATGTACTAGAAGGGTACATAGGTAACACTTTTAGGTATTTTGTCTGAAAATTAATAGGTGGAATATAACCTAGAGACTGATGAGGTCTATGGAAGTTGTGGAAGTGAAAAAAGGAGCTAAGCTCCTTTTTTCAAGCTTCTTTTTTCAACTAAATCTTAAACATCTTCTCTTATTCTATACATTAGGGCTTCTGAAATGTGCGGATAGCTGATTTTTTCTGAGTTTTCCAAATCAGCAATAGTGCGTGCTACCCTTAAAACCCGATGATAACCCCTGGCTGATAATTTTCCAGAATCAACATATTTTCTTAAAAGACTTTGACTCGCAAGATCAACCTGGCAGTATTTTTTTATCTGGGGAATCTTTATTTCTGAGTTGGTTTTTTCTGCTTTAAATCTTTCTCGTTGGATTTGACGAGTTTTGGCAACCCTTTCTCTTATTTTTAGACTTGAATTTTCCTCATCGGCTGCCGTTAATTTATCATATTTTAATTGAGGAACAGTTATAAAAAGGTCAACTCTATCCATTAAGGGACCTGAAAGTTTTCTTTTGTATTTTTGGATTTGAGAATTAGTGCAGGTACAGTTTCTTTCAGGGTCTTTGTAATAACCGCAGGGACAAGGGTTTGAGGCAGTCACTAAGGTGAAACGCGCAGGCAGGGTCAGGGAATATCTTGCTCTTGAAATTGTTATTTTACCTTCTTCGATTGGTTGACGCAAAGATTCTAAAACATCGCGATGGAATTCTGGAAATTCGTCTAAAAATAAAACTCCCCGATGAGCCAAAGTTATTTCGCCAGGTCTCGGAGGGATTCCACCGCCAATTAAAGCTGTTTCAGAGGAACTGTGATGCGGTGAGCGGAATTGTCTCTGCGAAATCAAAGGTTTGTTTTTAGCTAATAATCCAGCTACACTGTAAATCTTTGTTACTTCTAATGATTCTTTAAAAGAAAGAGGAGGCAGGATTGAAGGAATAGCTTTTGCTAAAAGAGTTTTTCCAGCCCCGGGCGGTCCTATCATTAAAAGATTATGGCCGCCGGCAGCTACAATTTCCAGGGCTCTTTTACTTAACTCTTGTCCTTTAATATATCCTAAATCAATTGAATACTCAGGATGTTGGAGAAAATCCTTAATTTCTATTTCTCGAGGTTTAATTTCCTTTTTTCCTTCTAAATAATCAACAGTTTCTCTTAAATTTTCTATGCCAATTACTTTTACCCCTTTTATTAAGCTCGCTTCGTTAGCATTTTCCTTTGGCAAGATTAGTTCAGAAAAACCTTTTTCTTTGCAAGCTATAGCAAAAGATATCACACCTTTTACGGGTCTTAATCTGCCGTCTAAAGCTAATTCACCCAAGATTATTTTTCCTCCGGGATTAAAATTAATTTTTTTGTCAGCTAAAAGATAACCTAAGGCGATTGGCAAATCGTACAATGAACCTTGTTTTTTAAGGTCAGCCGGTGCTAAAGAGACCAGAACCCTGACAGGCTGACGATGAGGAGATTTAAATCCTGAGCTTTCAATCGCAGCCCCTACTCTCTCCCTTGATTCCTGCACTGCTTTGTCAGGGAGTCCCACAATTTCAAAATGCCTCAATCCGTATGAGGCATCTGTTTCTATTTCAATGATTTGAGCTGACAAGCCCACAATGGCTGTTGAGAAGACTTTGGAGGGCATATTGTTTAAGTTTAACAAAATCTTAAAGCATAATCCAGAATAAAAAGCCCGTTTCCGGGCAGTCTTAAGATTTACAGTGAAAATGTAACCTGAAAAAGGTTAATTCTAAAACAAATCTACGTCAAGTTTTTCTTTAATTACTTTTTTCATTCGATTAATATCGAGTTTCATTGCCTGAAATTCGTCTTCAATATCTTTTAGTCCTTTTAAGAATCTATCAAGGGTTGTTGTGAGTTTATCAATCTTTTTATTAATTCGAAGTTCTGTTTTCTTTAATCTTTCATCTACAGCCGAAAGAATAACAACAGTCTGTTGAGATAGCAACTTTTCTATTTCTTTCAAAGAGGTCGATTGTTTGCTTTTTTTCTTCGGCATAATTTATTCTCTTTATCTGTCTTATTTTAGCTTTTGAATAAAACCATTGTCAAGCGGATGATTTAAGGAAATATCTGTTTTCCCCTTTTTCAGGCAGATTTTAATTAAAGACTGATTAACCTTGACCTTTTTAAGATTTCAGTCTCAACCAACGCTTTTGGCCGGCCGTATTTTTGTTTTGAGATTTTTTTGATTAATTCAATAATTTTTAGATTTCCTTTTTTAGGAGGAAATGTTTGAATTCTAAAAGCTTCTGAGATATTATTTTTAATCATCATCTTTACCACTAAATTGAAATTGTCAAGATTAACCAAATCAAACCGAGAGAATTCTGGCTCAAATTGTTTTTCCAAAAATTCAGCATCGTCGGCTCCAATTCTGAAGGCTCCAATTGTTCCCACATTACCCAAAACAGCATTTCTGATTTCAGGAACAAGTTGAGGAATATATTGGTGAGCTAAAATCAAATTTAAGCGGTATTTTCTGGCTTCAGAAAGAATTGTGGCGATACTGTTGGTGGTGAAATTTTGAAACTCATCAATGTATAAATAAAAATCTTTTCTTTTTTCTTCTGGAACCTTGGCTCTTCTCATTGCTGCCATTTGCATTTTTGAAACCAAAATTAAGCCCAACAAAGAAGAATTTACTTCGCCTGTTAATCCTTTGGAAAGATTGGCTAAGAAAATCTTACCTTCCTCCATTATTTTTCCTGAATCAAAACCACAATGAGGTTGACCAATAATATTTCTCATCATTTCATTTCCAATAAAACGACCAATTTTGGAAACAACATATCCTAACATATCAGACCTGGTAGCACCTGTTGTTTGTTTCCACTCTTTTAGCCAGAAGCTTTTAACTATAGGGTCTGTAACACTTTTCAGTTTATGAGACATAAACTCTTCATCAGTAAACATTCTGGGGATTTCAACCAAAGTACCTGGGTCTTCTTTGTTTGCCATTATGGCTAACATAGCATTTCTCATATAATGCTCAAACATTGGACCTATAATCTCTGGCGGGAAAAGTTTATGGAAAATAGCTATCATTTCCTGGACGGCAAAATCTTTTTGGCTGGGGCTTTCATATTCAAGCATGTTTAAGCCTATAGGTCGGCTGATATCAAAAGGTTCGAATAAAACTACATCTTTTATTCTTTCTTTTGGGATATTAGCCAAGGTGTCCTCAATTAAATCGCCGTGGGGATCTATAACTGCTACTCCTTCGCCATTTTGAATATCCTGGCGGATCATTTCTCGCAATAAGCTGCTTTTTCCGGTTCCGGTTTGACCTATAATGTAAAAATGCCTTCTTCTGTCTTCTCTGGTAGCAAAAGAAACTCTTTTTTCTTCTCCCCGGAAAAGAACTTTGCCAATTAAATTTAATCCCTTTTCTGGAAGTTCAGCAGGAGGAGCTGCTACCCCGCTTTTGGCAGCTTTAATATAAGGAGTTTCAGTATAATAAGTGGGAAAATGGTAAATACTGGTTAGTTCTTCAATGTTTAAAATAACCCTTTGATTTGGGTTAAAGTTTCTAAAACTAAAATCATAAACAAGTTTTTTAAGGCGTTTTTTCTTCAATTCAACCATATAGAAACTATTGGAAACAAAAAGTGAAAATTGACTGAAAGCTCCTTGAAGATGGCTCAAGATTTCTTTTGCTCTTTCTAAAGTTGGAGCTGAAGTTAGCAATCTAATATTGGTTTCGAAAATTGGTTTTTGGATTTTAGTTTGAATAGATTGAATAGTGCTTTCATCAATCTTAGAGCCGGTCCTCCTGAATTCTTCCATTCTTCTTTCATCTGGCTTTTTGCCAGGTTGGGCTGAAAAAACCTTAAATAGCTCTATTAAAAAACTAAGAGCAGGAGACCTACATGCTTCAGAAATCGCATTTTTCACGGTTTTGCCTTCTCTGATTTTCGCTAAAGCTTTGTCGCCTATTTTTTTTAAATTCAATGGTGAGGGTTTAATAATTATTTGAACTGCTGCTCCTTCATCTGGGGCAATTTTACTTAAGGTATTGGTTATAGTAGCTAAAGGGTCTTTTTCTAAGTTTTTGTATGTATTAATTGGAAAAAGAAGAGGTTCTTTTAATTTTAAATAACAGCCTGCAGTAAAACCACCCGGTTCAAAAATAGTGTAATCTTGGGGAATTTTTTCTACCAAAGCTCGAGGATAAACCCCCTGGATATACTTTTCAAGAGCAGTTTCCAAAAATTTAGGTACAGCTACATAAAAAGAAATATCGGTTCCACCGATCTGAGAAGCAATCTCAAGGACTACCCTCGGAGAACCAAAAATAATTCTTTCAAAAAAGCCTGGCTTTTTTAGATAAAGAAAACTACTTAAAACCTGTTCCATCTGGCCAATTAAGGTTTTTTCTTCTTTTCCTGTCATTTCTTCTTTTTTTAATCTGTGCTTTGGCATACTCACTAAAAAAAGGGACATATCTAAGCTCCCTAAAACTTGTCCCTTTTCTTTTTTCTTTAAAAAGAGAAAAATCAGCACTCCCCCTATTACTGAAATCAAAATGAGAACTATCCAATATAAAATCTCCATAATTTATTGTTTTAAAAACCTTTTATAAAATGCATCTTTAGCCAAAATATCATGAAGGATGTCTAAGGTATAAGGGTCGTTCATATTTTCTGCTACTTTTACTGCAAAATATACTCCTTTCTCTTTAGCAATATTTAATAATCGATTAATTTTTCCTTCTTTTTCAAGCGTTTTAATCTGTTTTGCTTCCTCTTTTGCTTCTTCTTCCATATCAGGACTCAGCTTCATTTTTCTAAATTCCTCTTCATACTTTTCTTTAATTCTTCTTCTTTCTTCTTCGGTTAAAGGTTTTTCTTTTTCTATTTTTGTTTCTCTTTCTATATACAATTTTTCAGGTGTTTCTTTAACCTTTTCTGGTGGTAGTTCTTTTCTTTCTTTTTTGGGATTAATTTTCATATTTTTTTGAATTTCTTTATAACCTCCCTCTTATTACTATTTTATCAAAAATAACTTAAAAACAAAAATCCGAGAGAAACCCCTTAATTTCAAAATGCCTCAATCCGTATGAGGCATTTATTTTTATTTCAATGATTTGAGTTGACAAGCCCACAATGGCTATTGAGAAGACTTTAGAGGGCATATTGCTTTAATATAGCAGAATTTTCCAATTCCCAAAACAAAACCATTTGACAAAAATTGAAAGATGAGGTAAGATAAAAATGGTAAATTTATAATTAAATAAAATCAGAATTAAAAGGTGATGTAAAATGACAAAAAGAACTTTTACTATTGCGGTTGAAGAAACAATTGAGGGTAAAGAAGTTAATGTTGGAGATATTATATACCATAAAGAGTGTCAGGGTAAAATAGAAGTTAAAGAAATTACTGAAGCAGAAATTAAAGATTATAAGGGATACTACCACTACAACAGTAAATTTCTGCCATTATTCTGTGAAAGATGTAATAGCCATGTGTGGGTAGATTTAAAGGAAGGAAGTGCAGTATTGGATACGGTTATGAAAACTTCGTTTGATGGCAAAAGAAGGAAAATAACTAAGAAAGCTCTTTTTGTAGATACACTTAAAAGATATCCTACTCACTTAAGTCTTAAACAGAAAAGTATTAAAGTCACTGTAGTCCAAAGAAATATCAAAGATGAAAATGAGCCTGAAGTGAAGGAAAAACCTAAAGAAATGCATGAAAAGAAATCTAAAAAGAAGTCTGAGGAAAAAGCGGAAAGAAAAACAAAAAAAACAATTAGGGAGTTAAAAAAGAAACTAGTAAAAATTGAACAAGCTAAAAGAGAGGTAGAAGAGAAAGCTAAAAAAACAATTGAGAAATTAAGAGAGAAGCTCGCGAAGGTTGCACAAGTTAAGGAAAAGGCAAGTGAATTCTATTGTCCCTCTTGTGGAGTACAATTAACATCAATAGTCTCGTTTTGTCCTTTCTGTGGAATAAAAGTAGAAGAGAGAATCGAAGAAACAAAAGAAGTGACAGCCGAGAAATAATTATTGTCCTTTATTTTTTCAATCAAAGAGGTACAAGAAACACATCTTTTTTTATTCCAAAAACAAAAAGTCAAAGGTTTTAAACTTTGACAAAAGCTCAAAGATATTTTATTTGTAAAGCAGTAAATTAAAGAAGATGATATGTAATGGATTGGCGAGAAATAGTAAGAAAACGAGAAGAGAGGAAACAAAAAAAAGAGCGAGAGGAGAAAGAACAGCTTTATTAATATTATTTACATTTTAAACAATATCTTGCTTCAGGATATACTTCCAAACGATTATTAGGAATTTTTTTGCCGCATTTTTCACAAACTCCATACTTTTTCTTTTTAATCTTTTCTAAAGCTAAATTGATATTTTTAAGACGTATCTCCAAAACATATTCTAAAGATAAAAGTTTACTGTATTCTTCAACCTCATCAGCAGCAATTTCCATATTAGAACTGCTTCCTCCTCCATTCCACTTGGGGAAACGAGCATCCCAATCTCCTTCTACTTTCTTATCTCTTTTAGCGAAACTCTCAAGTTCTTTTTCAATTTGTAGTTTTTCTCTTTTTAATTTTTCTTTTATTTTCTTAAGTGCTTTTTGGTTCACAGGGGTTATTTTAATAATGTTTCTTTTAATTGAATAATTTTTGAAACAGCTATATCAATTTTTATTTCAGAGATTTCTTTGTTTATTACAGCTGTCAAGAAACTATCTAAAGCTTGATTAACCGGAGCCCCCCAACCAGAAAAAATAAGCATATCTACTCCGGCTTTGATTGGTTTGGTTACTATTTCTTTTATAGAGAACTTTTCCAACAAAGAGTTCTGTGCTAAATCGTCCGAAACTACTAAAGCTTCGGAATCTAAATTAGTTTTTAGATATTGAATTCCTTTTTGGGAAAACGTAAAGGGCAGAAGAGAATCAATATCTGTGTATACTGTATTTGAAACCATTATTAGTTCAGGTTTAGCCTCCATTGCTTTTTTGAATTGTGATATTTCTGGAGTCAAAACCGTTGCCAGTTTTACCTCCGGATTAAAAGGAATATTTACATATCCGGGGAAGTGTTTAATAGCTGTTAAAATTCCAGCTTCTTTCTGTCCTAAAATTAAAGATTTTGCTAACTCTCCGGATAATTGGGGTGATTTTTGAAAAGAACGATTAAACCAAAAATCCTCTTCTTTCATATAGTCTAAAAGTGGCGCTAAATTGACATTTACTCCCAATTCTTTAAGTTCTTCACCTCTTTTCAGCCCGATTTCATAAGAACTATACGTATCCTCAATTTCTGATTGAACAGTTTTTTCTTCTAAAAATGCGATTCGGGATATTGGTCCTCCCTCTTGGTCAACGGCAACAAAAAGTGAAAGACCAGTTTCTTTTTTAGAAAGGTCTTGGAGGTCTTTAATTAGACTTTTTAACTGTTGTTCGTTTTCAATATTTTTAGAAAGCAATAAGACTCCTCCCGGTTTGTATTTTTTGAAAAAATCTTCCAATTGCGGAGTTACTGTTTTTCCTTCAAAACCAACAATAAACAACTGACCAATTTTTTCTTGCAATTTAGAAGCTATTGAGACTCTTAGTTCTCTAACAGCTTTTTGCATGCTCTTAAATGAAGAAGATAAAATAAGGTAATTTTCAAATAAAGTATAACATACCCCTGAATCATTTTTAGAAATAGTCAGATATCGAATAGAAAATTTATCTTCTTTAAATATAAAAGTTTTGAAAGAAAAGGATATGGTTGAAATTTTATTGTTTGAGATAAATAGTCCTTCTTGGGTTATTTTTGTCTCCCAAATTTTTAGAGCCTCCGGCAAATTTTCCTCCTCTTTAATTTTAATTATAAAAACTTCTTTTCTGCCTTCTTCTTGGGGGTAGATTAGTAAGTTAAAGTCTTTTACATCTAATTTTTGTATCACCTCAGGGACCATCTCAATCTGAAAAGCTTGAGCAATATCTTCTAAATCTGCCAGCTGATTTTCTTTTTCATTTTTAATTACAATTTGAGTGAAGCTATTCTGGGGCAATTCTTCAATTATTAATTGTTCTATAATTGAAGGGATTTCTTCGTTTTCAGAGATTTCAAAAGTGAGAACTTTCTCAACCGAAAGCAAAGGAGAGGGAACAGAAATTTCAACTTCTTCCTCTTCTTCTTCAACTTCTTCTGTAACAGGTTCTTCCTCTTCCGTAACAGGTTCTTCTTTACGGGGAAAGATATCTTTAAAGATTGTTATTTCAGGAGCAAAAAACCAATAAATAAATCCCAGAATAAAAATAAAGATTAGAACAAAACCAATTCTAACCAAAACCTTTTTTAAAGAAGAAGCTTTTTTAGGAGGGGTGGGAATAAGTGTTCCTTGAGGTTGAGGTTCGTATTCTGGTTCCGGCTTTTTTACTTCTCCTTTAACTTCTTCTTCTTCCTTAACTTCTTCTTTTTCAACTTCTTCTTTCTTTATTTCTTTCCCAGACTCTAAAGTAGTAATTCTTTCTTTTTCTTTTTCAGCTTCAACCTCACGAAGTTTTTCAATATCTTTTTTCATTGTTCTTATTTCTTCTCTTTTTAAAAACTCTAACCTTTCCTCTTTTTCCCCGGGCATCTCTTCTTTTAACTTGTCTTTAAGAGACTGTAGTTCTTCTTTTTTATTTTCTTCTGGCATATGATTTTTTTCTTTCCCTATAGTGTTTTTTATTATTTAATGATAAATCTATTCTTCCTTGTTCGTCAATAGAGATTACTTTGACAGGAACAATATCTCCAATTTTAACAACATCTTCTACCCTTTTTACTCTGTGGGGAGCCAACCGAGAAATATGTAATAAACCTTCTTGCCCCGGTACAATTTCTATAAAAGCTCCAAAATTTAAAATCCTTTTCACCTTTCCCTGAAAAACTTCTCCCACCCTTACTTCTCTGGTAATATTCTTTATCCAGGCAAGTGCCTTTTTACCAGCCTCTTCTTTTTCAGCCGTAATAAAAACCCTACCAGTTTCTTCAATATCAATGGAGACCCCACATTCTTCAATTATTTCATTAATGATTTTTCCCCCGGGACCGATTACCTTTCTGATTTTTTCTGGATTAATTTGAATAATTAAAATTCTTGGAGCAAAAGGAGAGAGTTTTGGTCTTGGTTTTTCTAAAACTTTCGCCATATTCTCTAAAATTTCTAATCGGGTTATCCTTCCTTTTTCCAAAGACTTTTTAAAAATTTCTTCTGAAATTCCATCAATTTTAACATCCATTTGAATTACAGTTACACCTTTTTTTGTTCCTGCTATTTTGAAATCCATATTGCCATAGTGGTCTTCGGGACCCTGGATGTCGGTTAATAATTTGTAATTGCCTTTATTATCAGATATCAAACCTAAAGCAATTCCGGCTACAGGAGATTTTATTGGTACTCCCGCATCCATTAAAGCTAAAGAAGAGCTGGATATTGAAGCCATACTGGTTGAACCATTTGAAGATAAAATTTCAGAAACAATACGGGTTGTATAGGGGAATTGGTCGAAAGAAGGAATAACGGGTAAAATAGCTTTTTCTGCCAACATTCCATGACCGATTTCTCTTCTACCGGGTCCTCTTATTGGTCTTGTTTCTCCAACCGAATAGGGTGGGAAATTATAGTGATGCATAAAGCGTTTTTTTCCTACAATTTCCATTCCTTCTAATAATTGAACATCTCCGGGAGCACCTAAAGTTAAAATTGATAGAGATTTTGTTTGTCCTCGACAGAAAAGACCCGAGCCGTGAGTTCTTGGAATAATTCCTACTTCACAGTGAAGTTCTCTTATTTCATCTAATTTTCTCCCATCGGGCCTTTTTTCGTTATAGAGTATGTTTTTATGTATTATTTTCTCTATTTCTTTTTCAAAAAATTTCCCGGCATAGCTTATTTTCTCAGGATAATTTTCTTGGCAAAAAACACTTAACTCCTCTTTTAATTGAGCCATACCGTTTTTCCCCCCTTTCTTTTGGTAGACGGCGTTTTCCAATTTATCTTTTATAAAATCTTTTATGTCTTTTTCTAATTCCGGCTCTGTTTCAGGGATAGTTAGAGGAATTTTTTCTTTGCCGATTTTTTCAAAAATTTCTTTTTCAAAATTAATGAGCTTTTTTAAATATGGTTTTGAGAATTGATATGCCTTTAAGATTAATTTTTCATTTATCTCATCGAAGTTTCCCTCAATCATATTAATCAAAACATCCTCTTTTTCGATACAGGTAAAAACAATGTCAATTTTACTTTTTTCTCTTTCTTCATAGGTTGGATTTAAAATAAACTTATCTTCAATTTGTCCCACTCTCACGGTAGCTAAAGGTCCTTTCCAGGGTATATCTGAGATTCCAAGAGCTAAAGAAGACGCTAATAAACCTAAAATATCGGGTTCGTTTTGACCGTCCCAGGAAAGAACGGTTATTACTACCTGGACTTCCCTGTTTAGATTTTTGGGAAATAGCGGCCTAATAGACCTATCGATTAGTCTGGCATTACAAATGGCTTCGTCAGAGGGTCTTGTTTCTCTCTTTATATATCTCGGCCCTTTGATTTTACCTGCAGCATAGAATCTTTCCTCATAATTAACAGTTAAAGGGAAAAAACTGAGTTCTTCTTTTTCGTAATCAGACATCACGGCAGTAGCTAAGACTAACGTATCTCCATACTGAAGAAAAACAGAACCATTACTTTGTTCTGCCAGATTTTTAATATCAGCTACCAATTCTCTTTTACCAATTTCTAATTTGAATTTTTTGCTCACAATAAAATACTTAATTAATATTATTTTCTTAAGAGATATTTTTCTAAGTTCTTTTCAAGTTCAATAAACTCATCGGCCGACCTCTTTAACTTTAAAGAAGCTGATTTACTAAAAGCAATAACTTCTACTCTTTTGCCCTGGTTTTTCAAATATTCAATTAACTGTAAAAAATCGCCATCTCCCGATGCTAAAACAATTGTATCGACGCTTGGAGAGATTCTTATAGCATCAACGGCAATTCCTACATCCCAGTCAGCTTTTTTCATACCGTCATAGAATTCTTGTAAATCTCTTACCCGGATTTCAATTCCTATTTTTTTTAGCGCTCCGAAAAACGCTTTTTCTTCACCGGTTTTTGTTTTAACCACATAGGCAAATGCTCTAATTAGAACTCTTTGACTAACCGCTAACTTCAAAACCTCTCCAAAATTCACCCTTGCTCCATACAAATTCTTAGCAGAGTGATAGAGGTTTTGGACATCAATTAAAACTGCTACTCTTTGTCCTAAGTGTTTTATTTCCATATCATTTTTTAAGACCAATTTTTTTGATAATGGCATTGTATCTTTTTGAGTTTTTTTCTTGTAAATATTTTAAAAAATTTCTTCTTTTCGATACCATTTTTAACAATCCTCTCTTTGAGTGGAGGTCTTTGGGATGTTTTTTTAAATGTAACAAAACACTTCTGATTTCTTCTGTTAATAAAGATATTTGAACCTCGGGAGAGCCAGTATCAGAAGTATGTATTTTATATTTTTTGATGATTGCTTCTTTCTCTTTTTGACTTAACATAGTTTTTGTAAAAGCAGATATCTTTCTTGCATCTATTAATTTATTTTCATTTTGTGTGCCCTCGGCAGGAATCGAACCTGCACTCTTGACCTTAGAAGGGTCCTGCTTTTTCCAATTAAGCTACGAGGGCATACTTTCACCTGTATTACGTTTACCGCCCTCTGCCCAATATAACATTAAACCAGCCAAAAATAAAGTGTAAAGAAAACAAAGATAATTTATAAAGGCAATTAGCTGTTTTTCCTTTCATTGACGCAAGAAGAACAAAGTGATAAAATTCGGAATTGAATTAGAATTTTTATCGGGGCATGGTGTAATGGTAGCACGAGGCCTTTGGGAGGCTTTAATCCCAGTTCAAATCTGGGTGCCCCGATTAAGTTTTGCTTTGCAAAACTATTCACCTTCGCTGAATTTGCGGGCGTCGTATAACGGCTATTATCTGGCCCTTCCAAGGCCATGATGAGGGTTCGATTCCCTTCGCCCGCTTTTTAAAAAAAGAACAGCTTATTAGAGCTGTTCTTTTAATTAGAGAGCAATTAAATTACTTTGCGTATTCTATTACTCTTTTTTCTCTGATAACAGTTACTTTGATTTCTCCAGGATACCTTAACTCTTCTTGAATTCTTTTAGCGATTTTTCTAGCTATTTTTTTCGCCTCAAAATCGTCAACTTCTTCAGGATTTACAAAAATTCTAATTTCTTTTCCAGCCTGTAAAGCCCAAGCCCTTTTTACTCCGGGAAAGGAAGTGGCAATTTCTTCTAAAGAAGATAACCTTTTTAAGTAATTTTCTAAAGTATCTTTTCTTGCTCCCGGTCTTGAGCCTGAGATTTGATCAGCAACCTGGACAATAATCGACTCAATAGTTTCATATGGATATTCTTCATGATGAGACTTCATAGCATTAATTACCTCTTTTTCCACACCAAACTTTTCTAAGATTTTTATTCCAATATCAACATGAGATCCTTCAATCTGATGGTCAACTGCTTTTCCAATATCGTGAAACAAACCAGCTTTTTTGCAAATTAAAGGATTAGCCCCAATCTCTTCAGCTAAAAATGAAGCTAAATAAGCTACTTCAATTGAGTGAAGCAAAACATTTTGACCATAACTTGTTCTGAATTTCAATCTCCCCAATAATTGAACTAATTTTGGGTTTAAACCAATAAGGCCTAATTCATAAACTGCCGTTTCCCCTGCTTTTTTAATTTGAGTATTTATTTCTTTAGTTGCCTCTTGTACTTTTTCTTCAATTCTAACAGGTTGAATTCTTCCGTCTAAAATCAATTTTTCTAAAGCAATCTTAGCTATCTGTCTCCTGATAGGGTCAAATCCTGAAATCACTACTGTTTCCGGGGTTTCATCAATAATAATTTCTACCCCGGTTAATCTCTCCAATGTCCTGATATTTCTTCCTTCCTTACCGATTATTCTCCCCTTTATATCTTCATTTGGCAGAGAGACAGTGGTGGTAGTAATCTCTTGGGCTTGAGAAAGAGCATATTTTTGAATGGCTGTTGTCAGGATTTCCTTAGCTTTTTTTTCAAATTTTTCGTATCCCTCAGATTCTATTTTTTTTATTCTCTCTAAAATATCCATCTTATATTCTGCTTCCAAATTTTTAAATAGCTCTGCTTTTGCTTCTTTTTGACTTAATCTTGAAGTTCTTTCTAAATCTTTAAGGGTTTTATTTTTTAACTCTTCCAATGCCGATTTAATTTCTTTCAATTTTTCAACTTTTTCTTGAAATTCTTTTTGTTTCAATTCAAAATTAGCTATCTTTTTATCTAAGATATTTTCTCTTCTTGAGAGTAGTTGTTCGGTTTTAAAAAGCCTTCTTCTTCTAACTTCCCTTTCTCTTTTTGTTTCTTCTAAAACTAAAGAGGCTTTTTCTTTTGCCTTAGATAAAATTCCTTCAGCATCTTTTACTGTTTTTTGAATTCTCTTTTGGAGTTTTGCTTCGATTGTTTTCCAGTCCCTTTTGGCAATTGATTGACGAGAATAATAACCTAAGATTATTCCTAAGGAAAGGGAAAATATTCCCACGATTAATGGAGTTAACTGATTCATAATTTAAAAGGGTTAAAGAGTTAGTCATAATTTTTCGGTTATAAAAAATTTTTCTTTAAACTTGCTTTTTCGTTTCTATTACCTTATCAATGAGGCCGTAGTTTTTAGCTTCTTTAGCTGAAAGATAAAAATCTCGGTCAGTATCTTTTTCAATTCTTTTCAATTTTTGTCCCGTGTGCTTAGCTAAAATTTCATTTACCCTTTGTTTAAGATTAATGATGTGTTTAGCCGTTATTTCAATTTCTACTGCAGCTCCTCCTACTCCGCTTACAGCTACCTGATGTAGTAAAATCTGAGCATTGGGCAGAGAAAACCTTTTTCCTTTTGCTCCAGCTGCCAATAAAACAGCAGCCCCAGAAGCAGCAGAGCCAACACACACAGTAGAAATAGGGCACTTCACATACTGCATTGTGTCATAGATGGCTAAGGCTGAGGTAAGGATTCCACCCGGGGAATTTATGTACAACTGGATATCTTTTTTAGGGTCTTTGGAGGTTAAGAAAAGCATTTGAGCAATAACAGAATTTGCTACAGGATCAACAATTGGCCCTCCTAAAAAAATAATTCTTTCCTTTAAAAGTCTTGAATAAATATCATAAGCTCTTGCTCCGTATTTTGTTTTTTCTATAACAGTGGGGATTAAATTCATAGTTTGAATAAATTAAAACTCTTAGATTATTTTAACATAAAATTAGAAATTAAGAAAGAGGTTCTTTACTCTTTTTTTCTTTCTTTTTCTTTTTGTCCGCTGAAGCCTTGACAGAGGCGGATTCTTCTTTTGTTTCTTCTTGCTTTTCCTCTTTTTGAGATTCGGGACCTCTAACATCTATTTTCCAACCGGTTAGCTTTGCCGCTAATCTGACATTTTGTCCATTTTTACCAATAGCTAAAGATAACTGGTTTTCGGGAACAATGGCTAAAGCTTTATTTTTGGGTAGGATTTTTACCTCTAATACTTTAGCCGGACTTAAAGAGTTGCTTATATATTGTTTGGGGTCTTCTGAATATTCAATAATATCTATTTTTTCTCCTCCTAATTCATTTATTACTACCTGAACCCTTGTTCCTCTCTGTCCAACAGCTGCTCCAATCGGATCAATACTTTCCTCACTTGAAGCAACCGCAATCTTTGTTCTCGAGCCGGCTTCTCTAGTTATAGACTTTATTACCACTGCTCCAGAAGATATCTCCGGGACTTCTAACTCAAATAATTTGGATACTAATCTGGGATAAGCTCTAGATAAGAAGACTTTCGGACCCTTAGGTGTTTCTTCAACTTTTAAGACATAAACTTTTAATCTTTGACCGGGGCGATAAAACTCTCCCGGCACCTGTTCTTCTTTTGCTAATATTCCTAATGTTTTGCCGATATCTAAAAGAATATTTCTACCTTCTATTCTTTGGATGATTCCAGAAACAATCTGGTTTTCTTTTGTTTTATACTCTTGGAAAATAGCCTCTTTCTCTGCTTCTCTGATTCGCTGCATTATTACCTGCTTTGCTGTTTGGGCTGCAATTCTGCCGTAATCTTTTTGAGCTTTCAAAGGAATAATTAATTCTTCTCCCGCTTTAATTTTTGATTTTATTTTTTTAGCATCTGACACCATAATATGCCTTTCCGGATTGAATCGAACTTTTTCTTTAGCAGACAGGGATTCTTCTTTGATTTCTCCTTTTTTTTCTTTTATTTTTTTTAATTCTTCCTCAGAATAAATCATATTTTCATCTACAACCAATTTCACCTGCCAAAATTTAACATCCCCTGATTCTGGGTTAATTTTAGCTTTAATAATTTGCCCTTTTTCTCCGTAGTCCTTTTTATAGGCAGCGGCTAAAGCTTGTTCAATAGTTTCAACAATCTTTTCTTTAGCAAGACCTTTTTCTTCGCCAATTTGAGTGATAGCTGATGTAAAATTTTTTATATCCATGATGATACTTGACCCCCTCTGATATGGGGTTTCAATTATTTTAAAAAATAGTGTCCGTTTTGGGCGGACTAATTTTAACTTTACTGAAATTCATTTTTTTGTCAACTTCCTGATTATTCTTTTTATTCTGAATTCCGAATAAGCTTTATCATCGTCAAAAATTAAACGATTCTTTATCAAAACACCTTTATCTTTAGCTGCTTTAATTTCTTTTATCGGACTTAACCTTTTAATAAAAATTGGTATTAAAGATATTAAACCGAATAATCCTCCTGTTTCAAACTGATTAAAGTGAGAAGATAGAAATATAATTGTTATTAAAAGTAAAATTGTACCAATTGAAGCGTTCCATATTAGAGCTAATATAATAGGAAAGATTAAAGAAAGTCCTAAAGTTCTTGGAATTAAAGCTAAGCCGGCCCCGACAAAAGTTCCGATTCCTCTGCCGCCTGCAAAATTTAAAAAGCACGACCAATTATGGCCGGTTACAGCAGCTACTCCTGACAAAACCTGGGTTAATGTTGACAATCCCAAAAATTGCGCCAATTTAACAGCCAAGAACCCTTTACCTAAATCTAAAACTCCAGTTAATGCCCCTTGCCATTTGCCGATATTCTTAAAAACATTCGAACCGGAAGTTTTTCTCCAGCCAATTTCTAAAATATTCTTTTTTGTTGAAAATTTGGTAATTATGTATCCAAAAGGAATCGAACCTAAGATGTAAGAAAAAATTATCCAAAAAAGATTAATATTTTCCATAGATGTATTATTAAAGTTTTAAGGGAGTTTTAGGCTCTTTGCCTTTAAAGAATCTTTTTATATTACTTCTTAAAGCAAAAGTTATTAGTGTAGAGTCTAAAACCCCAATCATAAAATAATAAAAAGGAAAATTCCAATAATATAAAAATAATGAAAAAAGCCAGGGAAAAATTAAGTTTGTGAAGGCTGTAATTCTGGTTAGAGCAAAGATAAGAAGCCAGACTAAAAATGCAGGAATAAAAGTTTTTAAACCCACCAAAGCCAGACAGGTTCCAAGGAAAGTAGCTCCTCCTTTTCCCCCCTTAAATTTAAAGAGAACGGGGAAGATGTGTCCCAGCGTAGGTAATATTGCTACAACGACAATCTGCCATTCATTTTGTAAATAATTAAGAGCTAAAAGGGTGGGAATTGTTCCCTTTGAAAAATCTAATAATGCTGTTAAAATTCCCCACCTCCACCCAAAAGCCCGAGAAACGTTTGTAGAGGTATAAGATTTGCTGCCAATTTTGGAAAGGTCAACTTTTTTTATTTTAGCAACAATGTGTCCGAAAACAATTGAGCCTAAAAAGTAGGCAAAGATTGATAGTGAAAAAAATTTACTCATATTAACCAATTAACCAAACGTTCTTATAAAGGTATATTTCCGTGTTTTTTGGCAACTTTACTTTCTCTTTTATTCAAAAGCGATTCCATACACTTTATTAGGATGACCCTGGTGTCTTTTGGATTAATTATCATATCAATATAACCGAGTTTAGCTGCCTGATAGGGATTTAAGAACAGTTCTTTTAATTCTTGAACTTTATCTTTCTCTAATTTCTTTGGGTCTTTACTCTTTGTCAGCTCTTTTTTATAGATAATTTTTACTGCCTGTTCAGGACCCATTACCGCAATCTGTGCTGATGGCCAGGCAATTATCTTATCATACCCCAGCTGGCGAGAGGCTAAAGCAATATAAGCTCCTCCAAAGGCCTTTCTTATAATTAAACTGATTTTGGGAACAGTAGCTTCTGAGAAGGCATACAATATTTTAGCTCCATGCCGGATTATTCCTTTTTTTTCTTGTTCCTTTCCCGGAAGATAGCCGGGAGTATCTACCAAGTTAATCAAGGGAATGTTAAATGCATCACAGAATCTAACAAAACGGGCGATTTTGTCCGAAGAATCGATATCAAGGGTGCCTGCCATAAATTTTGTTTGGTTGGCAACAATGCCGACCACTAAACCTCCTAATTTAACAAAGCCCACTATTGAATTTACGGCAAAGTTTGATTGAACTTCAAAAAAAGAATTTTTATCAAAAATCTCCTCAATTATTTCTTTCATATCATAACTCTTTTCTTCTTTTTCTGGCAATATCTCTAATAACCTATAGCTTTGTTCTTTTTCGAAGAGTTCAGCAAGAAAACTTCTTTCTCTTGGAGGGTCTTCCATATTATTTTGCGGTAAATAAGAAAGAAGTCTTTTTACTGCCAAAAAGCACTCTTTTTCAGAATCAAAAGAAAAATGAGCACAACCGCTTTTTGAGCTGTGGACAACAGCTCCTCCTAAATCTTCAAAAGAAACCGTTTCTCCTGTAACTTTTTTAATTACTTTAGGTCCCGTGATATACATTTGAGATATTCTCTCAACCATGAATACAAAGTCTGATAAACCAGGAGCGTATGATGCGCCTCCGGCCGATGGCCCAACAATTATAGATATTTGAGGAATTACTCCCGAGGACTTAATCATTTCACTAAAAATACCCGCATATCCTTCAAGACTTGATATCCCTTCCTGGATTCTAGCTCCTCCAGAGTCAATTATTCCTATTGAGGGACAACCTGTTTTTCTGGCAAGATTAATAATCTTGATGATTTTTTTGCTGTGCATTTCACCTGAGGAACCTCCTATTTTTGAAAAATCTTGGCTGTAAACATAAACCTGCCTCTTACTTACTTTTCCAAAACCAGTAATTACTGCATCGCCCGGGAACTTCTTTTTATCCAGACCAAGATTACTAAATCTGGTTTCAACAAGTGCATCTAATTCAACAAAACTACCCACGTCTAAAAGTAGGTTAATCCTTTCTCTGGCAGTTAGTTTTCCTTTCTGGTGTTGTTTTTCAATTAAATCTGGATTTTCCAGACTTTGCATTTTTTCGTTTAATTTTTTAATTTCTTTTTCAAAAGCCATATAGGATTTAAACTATTCGCTTATTGTCCTTAATTGATTTTTTATCTCTTCTATTATTTGTTTTAGAATTTTTTCATTGTCTACTTTTTTACCTAATTCTATTTTAAGGGATGTAGCAATATTTTCCAAATCTTTTGGAAATTTATCAATATTTGTATTTAAACCGAATCCCATTATTGAAAATTTAACATTAGTTCCCACAACAGTTTCTGTTAAAATGCCAGCTATCTTTTTTTGGTTTAGATAAACATCATTTGGTAATTTAATCATGGGTTCTACATTAAAATTTTCTTTCATCACTTTAGCTACTACAAAAGCTGCTAAAATAGTTAGAGTTTGCAAATCATCAATGGTGCTTTTTGGCAAAACAACCGAAAAATAAAGTCCGCCTTTTGGAGAAAACCAGTAATCTTTTTTTCTTCCGTATCCCGCAGTTTGTTCTTCTGCCCAGATGACCAGCCATGGTTCATGCTTTACCTTTTTTGCCAGAGCGTTAGTCGAAGAAATTCTCTTATATTTTTTAAATTTCATAATTTCTTTAACGTTATTCTAAAATAATTAAGACCTTCCCTTCTTTAACCTTCTGCTCTTTTTTTGCCAAAATTTTTTTTACCCTTCCTTCAAATTCAGAAATTATTTCATTTTCCATTTTCATTGCAGATAACAAAACAACTTTCCTCCCTTTTTTAATGAATTCGTTTTCTTTAACAAAAACTTCTGAAACTGTCCCCGCAATAGGGGCTTTAATTTCTTTTGTTTTAAATTTTCTTTTAGGCAAAGCGGTTTTTGCAACTACAATTTTCTCTTTCTCTTTTTCTTTCTCTTCAAAAATAAACTCTTCTTTTCCTACCTTTATCTTCACTTTATCTTTGTTTAATCTTTTAATTTCTACATCGTATTCTTTACCTTGAATGTTTATTTTTAAGTTCATAAAAATTTATTCGTTAAGCATTTTTGATCTTTCAGCCATTACCCAGTTTGATGCAGAAACTTTTTTTTCAGGAGAAATACTTTCTGAACTTTTCAAAGTTTTGTAAATTTGAAAAATGATATTGGCTAATTCTTTTTCTTCTATCTCCCTGGTTTTTAAGGGTCTTTTGGGACAAATTTGAGGGGATAACTTTTGTAAAATCTTGCTTTTTTCAATAAAGTTAGTGGTAAAGTTTCCTTTCAGGAAATTTTCATCTTTTAAAAGGAGCTTGAAAAAAGGAATAGTGGTTGGAACTCCCTCAATAGCAATCTCATCTAAAACCCTCTTTAAACGAGAAATAGCTTCTTTCCTCGTTTTTCCATGGGCAATAATCTTTGCTAAAAGTGAATCAAAGTAAGGATAAATTTCTTGTCCCTCGTGTAAAAAGGTATGCAAGAAAATTCCCTGTCCTCCGGGAGGGAGATATTTCTGGATAACGCCAGGTGCAGGTTGAAAGTTCTTTTTTGGGTCTTCGGCATTAATTCGTGCTTCTACTGCCCAGCCATTAAAGAAAACATCGTCTTGAGAAAAAGGAATCTCTTGTCCTTGAGCAATTCTAATTTGCTGTTCCACCATATCGATACCTGTTATTGCTTCCGTAATAGGGTGTTCTACCTGGAGTCGAGGATTGGTTTCTAAAAAATAAAAATTTTTATTTTCATCCACTAAAAACTCAATCGTGCCCACTCCTCGATATCTTAATCTTTTGCCAAATTTTACCGCTAAATTTCTTATTTTTTCTCTTTCTTTATCATCAAGAAAAGGAGAGGGCGCTTCTTCGAACAGTTTTTGAAATCTTCTTTGAATAGTACATTCTCTTTCTCCGAGATGGAGTACCTTTTTTTTATCTCCTAATATCTGAACTTCAATATGCCTTGCATTTGGGAGATGTTTTTCAAGGAAAAAATCTGTTTCAGAAAAAGCCGTAGCTATTTGCCTCTGAATTCCGCTGGAAATTGTAAAAAGATTACCAAAATCAATTTTTCCATTTATCACCCGAATACCGATTCCTCCTCCTCCTTTTTGTGCTTTTAAGACAAAAGGAGGCTTAATTTGCCCAACCCATTTTACCAAGTCTTTTTTTGTTTTAATGGGACCCTTACTTGCAGGAAGCGTGGGGATACCGGCTTTTTGAGCAATTCTTTTAGCTTCAATTTTATCTTCTAATTTTTTTAACATCTTGAAATGGGGACCAATAAACCAAATTTTGTTTTTCTGACAAAGCCTGGCAAATCTCCAATTCTCAGATAAGAATCCATAACCAGGATGAATAGCATCAACTTTGGCTTTTTTGGCAATTTCAACAATCTTTTTTTTATCCAGATAACCTTCAGCTCCCTCTTTATTTAAGAAATAGTATTCGTCGGCCAGTCTTGTCTCAAGGAAATTTTGTTCTTGTCCTGGCAAAGGACAAAGGGCAACGGTTTTAATTTCCATTTCTTGACATGTTCTAATTATTCGCAGAGCAATCTCCCCCCTGTTTGCAATGAGAATTTTTTTAATTGTCATATTATTTTATGCTTTTTTGCAAATTAGATATTTCTCCCATTATCTTATTAGTTATTTTCTGAAGCAAGAACCTATACTCTTTTGAGTTTTTATTTAAGTTTTTTGCTTTTTCAAATTCTTCTTTAAAATAAAGAGGTTTTCCAATGTTAATTTTAATTATTTTTTTTATTTTAAATTTTTTTCCAGGAGGCATAAGTTCAAAGGTTCCCTTAATACCTGCCGGCAATATCGGGACACCTGTTTTTAAAAAAATCCTGGCTGTTCCCCACTTACCCCTTCCTATTTTCCCCGTTCTTGTTCTTGTGCCCTCAGGATAAATTATTAAAATATCTCCCTTTTTCAAAACTTCGATTGCTTTTTTTACTGCTCTTTTTTTTGATTCTTCACATTTCCTGTTTAAAGGAATTACCCCGGCAATAAAATATAAAATATAGAGTAAAAATTTGGTAGGACCTGTGTAACTATCTGTTTGACCAATGAAGTGATACCGTCTTGGAACACAGACATAGCCGGTAGCTAACTCATCTAAATGACTTTGATGATTTGTAGCTAAGATAAAATTTCCTTTAGGAATGTTTTTCCATCCTTCCACTTCTTTTATTAATAGTTTTTTGACAATGGGAGCAAGAAATATTTTACAAAACCAAGAGACTGCTCTGTTCATACTCTTTAGCTTATAAATCTTTATCTACTTCTTTTATTATTTTCTTTGAACCTTCCATAATTTCCTCTATTATTTCTTTACAGCTTTTTATCTTTGAAATTCCTCCAGCACAAAGCCCGCAAAGAAGAGGAGCTTGCTCTATATTTCCGCTTTCTATTTTTGAGCTGGAGAATCTATCTGCCCTTATCTCTTCCGGGAAAGGATTTTTTTCTTCCAGCTTCTGAACCCTTTTTGTTAATTCATTTTCTATCGCTCTTACCGGATAACCAGTGAACCTTGCTGCTACGATGATATTTTCATCTGTTGCTTCCAGAACAGCTTTTTTATAATTCTCATGAATCTGACATTCCTTGCTTACTAAGAATCTTGTGCCCATCTGAATGCCGTCAGCTCCCAGGATAAAGCAAGCTAAAGCAGTTTTTGCATCATAGATGCCGCCTGCAGCAATTAAAGGAATTTTTTCTATTAATTTTTTTGTCTGAGGGACCAAAGCTATTGTTGTCACTCTGCCAATATGGCCTCCGGATTCAAAACCTTCCACTACTACAGCATCAGCATAGCTATCTTCCATTTTTTTAGCTAATCTTGATAAGGCGACTACAGGAATAACTTTAATACCAACCTTTTTTAAATGAGGAAATAAAGGAAGGGGATTTCCTCCTCCGGTAAAAATAACAGGAATTTTTTCTCGAATTACAATTTTTGCTAATTCTGCTACTTTCGGGTTTCTCATTAAAAGATTAACTCCAAAAGGTTTATCAGTTAATTCTTTGGTTTTTTTAATTTCTTCCTCTAACCATTTTGGAGGAAGAAAACCAGAACCAATTACCCCTAATCCTCCGGCATTAGAAACAGCAGAAACTAAAATTGAATCTGAAATTCCAGCCATCCCCCCCTGGATTATGGGATATTTAATATTTAAGAGTTTGGTGAGTTTGGTTCCTATCATAAAAATTCTAAAAATAATTTTTAATACTCCATTAAGGGTTTATGTTTTAAAATCTCGTTAGCCTCCCTTACTAACTCCTGGATTAGTTCTTTCACAGAAACTATTTTATTAACTCTCCAGACATTAGAACCTGCAAAGATTAATCCATTTTCTACGTCACCCTTACGGGCTTTTTCTAAAACTTCCAAGATGCAGTAGCTTTTATCGCAAATCATTCCTATACAACCCCGACATTTTCTCAAGTCTGGTTTTGGAGCTTTCCCTTTTAAGATTTTTTCAACCAAAGTATTTTTGATTGCTCTGCCGGGAAGCCCCACGGGAGAGTGAATAATTACAACGTCTTCTTTTTTTGCTTTCAGGTGCGCCTCTTTAAAATTTTGATGAACATCACATTCTTTTGTAGAAACAAACCTTGTTGCCATCTGGACTCCCTTAGCCCCCGCTCTTAACATTTCTACAATGTCTTTTCCATTGAATATGCCTCCAGCTGCAATCACCGGAGTTTTTACTGCTTTTACAACTTCTCTTACAATATCAATTGTTTTTCTAAAAGGGTGACTTTCTGGAAAACCAAGATGACCGCCGGCCTCCATTCCTTCAACAACTATTGCCTCTGCCCCCATAGCTTCTCCTTTTTTGGCAACCCTGACAGAAGAAGCCATTGAAAATATGGGAATATTATATTTTCCTCCCAAGTCAAAGATATCTTTTCTAAATCCTGCTCCCTGGATGACTAAATTAATTTTTTCTTCCATAGCAGCTTTTACCAATTCAATAAAGTGACTTACTACTCCCATAATATTAATTCCAATAATTCCTTTAGGTCCTGCAATTTTCCTGGCTTTTTTTATTTCTGATTTAACTTCATTAGGATTATTCATTCCAGAAACAGCAATAATGCCTACGGCTCCCTGTTTGGCCACATTACCGGCTAAATTATGCAATGAGACTCTTACTGCCATACCACCTTGAATAATTGGAATTTTTGCAAAAAGTCCTCCAATTCTTAAAGGAGGCAATTTGGTTTGAGGTAGGGATTTTTCTTGTTTTTTTTGTTGGTATTTTTCTTTAAATCCTTTTTTTTCTATAACAGCAATTGTAAATCTTACTTCACATTTTTTTTCATCTCCGACAAAAGCTTCTCCTTTAAAATTAGCAATCTTATATCCATAAAATCCCAAAAGCTCAACTTCATACCTTATTTTATCCCCGGGAAAAATTGGTTTATAAAAAAAAGCACTTCTAACCTGATGGGCTAAAAGATGTTTTTGTTTATGAATTTTACCAATTTTTTTTCTTAAGAGAATAGTTGCTGTTTGGGCAATTCCTTCTATAACCAATACGCCAGGCATTATAGGAAAGTCAACAAAATGCCCCTTAAAATAAGAGTCTTTCAGAGAGGTATATTTATAACCAATTATGAGGTTACCCTCGATGCTCTCTATTTCATCTACCCATAAAAAAGGCTCTGTATAAGGGATAATTTCTTTAATTTGGTCTTTATTTAGCATCATATTGATAATCCACCATCAATATTAATAACAGCTCCGGTTATAAAATTTGAATTTTCTGAAGCTAAAAAAGCAACTAATTCAGCTACTTCTTCTGGTTTACCAAATCTACCCAAAGAAGTTAACTTTTTAATCATCACCTTTAGTTCATCTGACAAATTTTCACTAAGTTTAGTTTCAATAAAACCTGGAGCAATAGCATTTACGGTTACTCCGAACCTTCCTATTTCTTTAGATAAAGATTTAGTAAAGCCAATTATTCCTGCTTTAGCTGCTGCATAGTTTGTTTGACCAAAATTTCCTCTTTGTCCGACCACAGAAGAAACATTAATAATCTTTCCTTGATTTTGGATAATTAATGGTAAGCTGGCTTTGGTGCAGTTAAATACACCGGTTAAGTCTATATCAATTACTTTCTGCCATTCCTCTTTTGTCATTTTTGCTAAAGTTTTGTCTTTACAAATTCCGGCATTGTTAACCAAAATATCTAATCTTCCAAATTCTGCTTCTATTTTTTGAATCATTTCTTCAACCTCTTCTAATCTTGAAACATCGGCTAAAAAATATTGAGCTTTTGTGTTCTTTTTTTCGATTTCTTCTTTTAGTTTTTTTAAATTTTCTTCCTGGGTTTGAATGTCGTTTAAAGCAATTCTGGTTTTCAAAGAAGCAAACTTTAAAGCAATTGCCCTGCCGATTCCTTGGGCAGAACCCGTAATAAGAACTACTTTTTCTTCTAACATAATAAATTAAAATTAATAATTTTAACTATATTCAGCTTATACGACTTTATTGTTTTTGCTAATAGTTTTCCAGCTGAAAGATAAGATAATTCCTCCCAAAAATATTTTTAAAAGGTCTCCGAAAATGAAAGGGTAAAGACCAATTATTAATATTCTTGAAGGTTCTATAAAGTTTCCTAACCACAAAAGGCCGGGAATATAAATTAGATAATTTCCAATCAGCATTACAAAAAAAGCCGAAATTATATTTTTACCCCATCCCTTTTCGAACAGAGCTCCGACTAAATAAGCAGCTAATATAAAGCCTAAAATATAACCAAAAGTTGGGCTTAAGATATAAGCTATTCCTCCTCCTCTGGAAAACCAGGGGAGACCAATTAAACCCAAAAAAAGATAAGTAATCTGAGACGCTGTTCCTCTCTTTTTTCCTAATAAAGCTCCGCTTAAAAGAACCACCAATGTCTGCATAGTTATAGGAATCGGGCCAATTTCGATTTTTAACTTGGAGGAGATTGCGGTTAAAATTGAAAAACTTAAAACTAAAATAACATTTTTTACTATTACTAAAGAATTATTTTCAATTCGCGGCAAAACAGCTGTAATCAAAGTTATGTTTTTCCCTTTAGTAGAATTTTTCAACATCATATTGCAATTCTTCAATCTGTCTTCCCGTAATCGGGACATCTTCGATTTTAATACTTTTGAGGTACTCTGGCAAATCTTTTATCATTGCAATTTCAGCAAAAACCCTATCTAAATTAAAGGGATTAAAACTGACAAAAACTAAACCCAAGAGAGCGGTATACTTTGTTGATTTTTGGATTGAGATTCCTTCTGCAACAGTTAGATAATTTGGTAAAATCTCTTCTATTTTTCTTAACAAATCTTGATATGGGTGAAGATACTTTAAAGAAAGATACGACTCTTTTTTAAGAAATTTTAAAACATTTTCTGCAGCTCCTTTAACTTTTATCTTAGGGTCAATTTTTAATATTGGTAGATTAATTATTAAATCGTTATTAAACACTTCTTCTGAGATTTCAAACAAAAATCCATCTTTTTCTTTTTTTACAAAGTTTGTTTTAGATAAATCCAAAAGAGTAACCTTGTTTTCCCTACAGACACGTAGCAGCTGAGATTTTTGGGCTGAAGCTTCAATCGGAAAATCATTAAAACTTTGAGAAGCTATTTTAATGTTTTTATCTTTAACACCTTTTTGGATTAAATATTCAATTATAGCTTCTAAAAATTGGGGGCTGGTATTTTCAGAAAAATAGGGATGTTTTGGAGACAAAAGAGCAGGTAAAACTAAAATCTTGGAGTTTTGCTTAATTTTTATCTCTCCTATCAAATCAATAGCTTTTTCAACAGCTGTTAAGATATCATATTTTACCCGCCAGACAGCTACGGCTGTTTTTTTTCGAATAGATTCTAAAACAAAGTTATCGCCGATTTTATATTCCTTTATTGATTTGTGAGTCCAGCGATTTCCCTTTTCATCTTCCAAGAGCAGGACAAAATAAGGAACTTTTGGGTGTAAGATGGTAGGGATATTAACTTTTGAAACACCAATTACTTTAATTTTCTCACTTACAATTTTTTCTAATTCTGAAAAACATTCTGGACATTTTTTAATCGGATATTGCCAGACTTTTTTACATTTTAAACATTGATAAAACATCTTTTTGGAATTAATTTATTAAATGATTTAATTTTGATAAACTAAGATTGTATGAAAACACTTTATCTACCAGACGAACTTCGGCCTAAACTGAGAAAGGTTTGGGGAATACCGATTTTTGGAAAGAAAAAAGAAATTGCAAAAAAGTATAAAAAACTTATTAAAGAAAGGAAGTTTAAGAAAATAATTACCATTGGCGACTCTTGTTCTTTAAGTCTTTCTTCTGATATTAAAATCTTTGATGGGAAAATAAATAGAAAGAAGATTAAAAAATCTTTACCCTTTTCTTTAAATTGTTCAAATCCACCCGGTACAATTCAAGAGAAAGTTTGGATGACAATTAAAAAAGCAATAAAAGAAAATAAAAATGTATTTATAGATGGTGAAGAAGACCTTTTGGTAATACCGGCTGTTTTGCTTTCTGAAAAACACAGCGCCGTGGTCTATGGTTTTTTTGACAAGGGAATTTGCTTAATTGAAGTTTCTGAAAAGACGAAAAAGACTTTTAAAGAACTTTTAAAAAAGTTCAAGCATTCTTCCTGAGAATGTGAACCGTAACGCTGCCGCCTGTTCCGCCAATATTGTGGCAGAGACCAATTTTAGGGATAGGGTTTACCTGTCTTTGACCGCATTTTCCTCGTAGCTGATTGACAATTTCATATATCTGAGCTATGCCTGTGGCTGAAATAGGGTGACCTTTAGCTTTTAAGCCGCCCGAAGTATTAATTGGTAATTCTCCGTCCAAATTTACTTTACCTGACCTTATTAATTCTGCTCCCTTTCCAATTTCGGCAAAACCCAAATCTTCATAAGAAAATAATTCCACTGAGGTAAAGGCGTCATGAACTTCAGCAATTTTAATATCTTTAGGTGTTAGTTTTGCTTGTTCAAAAGCCTGTTTGACTGCAATCCTCGTCGCTTTAAAATGATGAAGTTCTTCTCTCCCAAAAGTTAAAAGATAATCTGTAGCAAACCCGGAGCCGACAATTTCGATGTCGGTTTTTTCCTTTGAAAGAATTACAGCAGCTCCCCCATTAACTGATAAAGAACAATCCATAAGCCGAAAAGGAGAAGTGACGAGGGGAGAACTTTTGATTTTTTCCAGAGAAACTGGACGTTTATAATAATAAGCCTTTGGGTTCAAGGCAGCATTTTGATGATTCTTAAAGGCAATTAGAGCTAAATCATCCATTGTCGCTTTGTATGTTTTCATATATTGCTGCCAGACCAAAGCATTTTGTACTGGAAAAAGTAATCCTTCTGTTTGTTCAATTACTCTTTCTGCTGCAGACAATATCCAGTCCACTGTTATCTCACTACGATTATCTACTAATTTTTCTCCGCTAACTACCAAAATATTATTAAAATTAAGGCGGTTCGCCGTCCATATAGCTACCCCTCCTCCAGCACAGACAGATGGGGTTTCAATAATGGGGATATGAGTTTTAAATAAATCAGAAAGCAAAGATATTTTGTGAGTCTGGTGTTCTCCGCCAGCTGCGCTGGAAACAGTTGATAAAACAATAGCATCAATTTCAGATATTTTCATTGAGGAATCCTTGAGTGCTTCCATTGCAGACTCAAAAACCATTTGCCACCACGGCTTTTGAGAATAATCAAATTTTGTCATTCCTACGCCTTTAATATACATAGTATTTGATATTATTCTATTGTCATCCAGGCCGCAAGTAAAGACCCAGGTCCTATATGAGCGCCAACCACTGAACTCGTTAAATTGATAAAGGAAACTTCTGCTTTAATCTCTTTTAGTTTCTTTTTTAATTTTTTAGTTTCTTTTGAATTATCGCAGTGAGTTATTATTACCCTGATTTTTTTATTTTGTTTTCTTATTTTTTTACTTTTTGATTTTATCTCCCGAAAAATTGCTTCAGAAGATTCTTTTGTTCTAGCCCGAAAACCAATTTTCTCTATCTTCCCTTTTTTTAATCCTAACAAAGGCTTTATTCCTATTTTCTGAAGCCGTCTTATCCAGTTAGCCTGGGAGCGGTTAATTCTTCCTCCCCACTCTAACCACTTTGGATCAGCTAAAAATGCGTATAATTGAATTTTTGAAATTTCCTTTTTTAATTCAAGCATAATTTCCCCTATTTCTGTTTGGCTCTGAATTAACTCAATTGCCTTTAAAATCAAAAGTGCTTGGCCGCAACTACCATTATAAGAATCTAAAACAAAAACTTTTTTTCTTTGTTTTTCTGGTAACATTTCTCTTGTCTGACAAGCTAAGTTGTAAACACCGGAAAGTTTTGAAGAAGGGGAAATGCATAAAACTTTTTCAAAATTTTTCAGTTGTCTTTTATACGCTTCCAGAAACTCTTTTGGTGAAGGCTGAGAAGTTTTTGGTAAATTTTTAATTTTTTGTTTTTCCACATTCCTCATTTTTTGATAAATATTCTTACCTTTGAGGCGTTTGGATTCAGGCCAATCAACTTTACAAGGTATAACTTCAATTTGATAACGTTCAATAATTTTTGGGGTTAAATCAGCTATTTCATCAGTAATAATACCGATGGAAATCTTTCTGACAGATTCTTCTCCCACTACTTCCTTTGCCATATCTTCAACCCTTAATTTTTGGATTTGGCCTAAACTCCCCATAACTTTCTTTACTTCATCTGGATAGTCAGTATGAATGTGGATTTTCATTTTATTTTTAACTTTAACGATATCCAGACAGTTCCCTAATTTTTTTAATTTTTCTTGAACTTCCTCTTCGTCAAAATTTGAATTCTCAATTAAAGAAACAACTTCATATCGGTTAGCAAGAACCTGAATAAACCTTTTAATTTTTTTTGAAGGTATTTCTTCCCTGTCCTCTGCAGCTAAAACTATGGAAGGCTTTTCCAAAGCTCCCAAAAAACTTTCCAAAATAATTAAAAAACCTAAACCGCCGGCATCAACCACATTAGCTTTTTTAAAAATTTCCATTTTTTCTCTTGTTGCTAGAAGAGCTTGACCGGCTTTTTCTATTGCTTTCTTGAAAGTGCTTACAATATCTGATTCCTTTTCCGCCTCTTTTTTAATAGCTGAGGCTGCGGCATCAATTACATCTAAGATTGTACCTTCCTGCGGGTTTTGAATACTTATTCTGGCTCTTTCTGCTCCCTTTTCAAAAGCTAAACTTAATTTTTTAGTATCAACTGGATTTTTATCAAGTTGGGGTAAAAACCCAGCCAAAAAGCCGGTATATATTACACCGGCATTTCCCTGGGCATTAATTAAAGCTCCATCTAAAATAGCTTCTGAGATATCCTCTAAATTTTTAAATTCTTTTCCTTTAATAGCTTCTTTTATTCCCAATAAAGTTTTTGCTATGTTGTTTCCCGTGTCTTGGTCAGGCACTGGGAAGATGTTGATTTTATTAATTTCTTCTTTTTCTTTTTCAATTCTTTTGTAAGAGAGGAGCATCATTTCCTTTAATTCTTTTTGCGTGAGGTATTGCATAAACTACTTAAATTTCTCTTCTAATTCTTTCAGGATTTTAACTGATAAATCTTTTCCTCCCAGACCAAAAGCAATTCCTAAAGCAAGAGAGATAGCAGCTACCATACCAATAAAAATAACTAAAATTAAAGAAGGAACAATCTTGAGTTGATATAAAATAGCCAGGATTGCAAAAAACCAGATTATCCAACGGATAGACCTTCCCAAAAGTCTGGAATAGATTATTTTCTCTTTTTCTAAGGTGCCAACAACAACTTTTTGAGTAAAATCAGCTAAAAAGGCACAAACTACAAAAATTAAACCAGCAATAAAAATGTTGGGGAAGTAAACAATTACATTTTGTAGGAATTGGCTTAGTTCGGTTAATCCCAAAATTCCAGAAGATATCATCAAAAAAAGAATAATAATAAACCATTTAACCATTTCACCAAATATCTTAGAACCGTCAAGATTGACATCTATTCTGGAAAAAGCTTGTTTCAAACCCATTCTTTCTAAGACTTTGTTTAATCTAATCTTGTTTAAGAAAGCCACTGAAAGCTTTTCCATTGATTTTGAAATAATGACGCCCACAAGGAAAAGAAAGCTCGCCCAAAAAATTGAGGGTGAGATTTGAGTTAGTTTTTCCCAAACTAAGCTAATAGTTTCTTGAAACATGTTTTCTTATTTTACCATTTTGCTTGATGGAACTTCAAGAGGTAGCCAAGTCGATTAAATATTATATGTAAAAAGAAAGTTAGAATAAAAAGAGTTAACCAGACCAGAATATCAATTTCAAAAAATGGTGTCAATGAAATAAAAATGGCGGCTCCTATAACATAATTGGTTTGGTCAAAGGGTAAAAATTTGGCTCCTGGTTTTAACCTTAATCTTCTCTTTAAAAAAGCAAAAAGCAAATCGCCAAAAACTGCTCCTCCTGAAATTAAAAACCCAAGCAGTAAAATATTCTCTTTTTTATAATCAAAAAAACTGATTTTTTGTATTAATGGAAATTGATAAAGCAATGACTGAAAATAAACTATTAAGAGCCCTATAATTATTCCTAAAATAACTCCTCGCCAGGTTTTATGAGAGCCTAAAATAGGCTCTCCTTTAAATTTTTTGTTAAAATCAACCGGCTTGTCTAAAAATTTAAAGACTCCCGTTTTTTTAGCTAAAGGAGGAGTCATATTGGTAAGATAAGCCGGAAGAAAGAAATAGAAACAAGAAATAATAAATTGAAAATTCATAATGCTATGTTAGAATGTCAGAATGAAATGTGATTTACATGTTCATACTTGTTATTCTTATGATAGCACTTCTTTGCCCAAACAAATAGTTGATGCTGCAATTCAAAAAGGTATTGATTGTTTAGCTATTACCGACCATGAGGAAATAAAGGGAGCATTTGAAACTATAAGGTATGCTTTGAATAAATCAGTTTTAATTATACCGGGAATTGAAGTGAAAAGCAGAGAAGGGGATATTTTAGGATTGAATATCGAAAAGACAATTCCAAAGGGGTTATCAGCAAAAGAAACTATAATGAGAATTAAAGAACAGGGAGGTATGGCAATTATCGCTCATCCCTTTGCTATGTTTTACCCTTTTAAAGGAAACCTAAAAGATTTTTTGAGCGATATTGATGGAATAGAAGTATTAAATGCTTCTATGTTCACCTGGGAAAATAAAAAAGCTTTGAATTTTGTCAAAAAGTACAACCTTTGTTTTACCGCAGGCTCTGATGCTCACTCCCCGGACATTATCGGTTCAGCTTATTTAGAAATTCCAGGAGAAAATCTTTCTATTGAACAAGTTTTAGAAGCAATAAAGAACAAAAAAGGAAAGCCTTGGGGCAAAGAAGTGAATTTTTTTAAAAGGACAATTGCTTATGCCAAAAGAAGTATTGCTAAATTAAATTATTATGTTAGAGCAAAAAAGAGGAAAATTTAAAAAGATTGAGGTTAAAACAGGAGAAATTTTTTCTAAATTTGGTTTAAACCCTAATCACTATACTTTACTGTCTATTTTCTTTGCTGTCATTTCTTTTTATTTTTTAATTAAGATAAAGCTGATTTTAGCTTTAGCTTTTTTCTTCTTTGCTGTTTCTTTGGATTTTGTTGATGGAGCTGTAGCCAGAATAACAAAAAGGGCCACAAAAAAAGGAGCCTATATAGATACAATATGTGACCGTTATGTTGAGGGAATTATTTTATTGGGTTTTCTTTTTTTACCCTTGTCTTATATTTTTTTACCTTCTAAAATTTGGGTTTTCCTTGCTTTCTTTGGTTCTTTAATGACTACCTATTCAAAGGCAGCGGCTAAAGAAAAAGAACTGGTAGTAAGAGAACTCAAAAAAGGTTTTTTTGGCAGGGCGGAAAGAGTAATTTTAATTTTCTTGGCAATTGCTTTGGGAATTTTTAGATTTTCTTTGATAATCTATCCGATAATAATTTTGGCTATTCTTTCCAACCTTACAGCTGTCCAAAGGATATATTTAGCCCTCAATCCAGGAGAGGATTAAAGCATCAGGTCCGGCTAAAGTTCCAATAATATCATTGAGTATATTTATAAACAAGACCTCACCTCCTTCTAATTCTTTTTCAATCATATCTTTTAATCTCTGGGCTGCTTTTACATCATCTCCATGGGTAATAATTACCCTGATTTTTTTATTTTGATTCCTTAATTTTCTGGTTTTTTCTTTTATCTCTTTAAAGAGAGCAATAACAATATCTTTTGCTCCAGTTTTTATTCCTACTGGCTTTAAGAGACCATCTTTAATTCCAATTAAGGGACGGATTCCAACCTTTTCCATTCTTCTCACCCAGTTAGCTATCGTAGGGGACATTCTTCCTGCAGCTTCCACCCATTTTGGGTCTTTGAATATTACCCGGCAATTAATTTTTGAACGTAATTCTTCCAATTCTTTTTTAATTTCTTTCATTGTTTTTTCTCCTTCATTTATTAAATCAAACAATCTAAAAGCTAAAAGTGCTTGTCCGCCACTGACATTTAGGGAATCTACAACAAAAACTCTTTCTTGGTTCTGTGGTTTTAAAAAATTCTTTGCTTGAATAGCAGAATTATAGGTTCCGGAGAGTTTTGAGGTTAGAGTAATACAAAAAACATTTTCAAATTTTTCTAATTGTTTTTTGTATGCGTCTAAAAAAACCTTTGGTGAGGGCTGGGATGTTTTGACAAAAGTTTTGATTTCTTTTTTTTCAGCCTCTCTCATTTTTTGGAAAATATTTTCACCTGGAAGACCCTCGACTTCAGGCCAGTCTGCTTTGTAAGAAATAATCTCTATTTGATGTTTTTCAATTATTTCTTTAGGTAAATCAGCGCCTTTGCCGATAACTAAACCTATTTTACTTTGAGGGTAAATCAAGGTTCTTCTCGAAGAGAAGGTTCTTATCTTTTTCATGATAAATATATAAAATTAAAGTTATATTATATTTCGACTTTAATTAAGTTTTAAAATACCTAATTTTTGCTTCTTTTTCAAGTAAATTTATTGTTATTGCAATAATATTTATTTGCCATTTAGAATCTAATGGAATTTTGTTCTTAGTTAACCAATATTCAGCAGTTTTTCTTAATCTTTTTCTCTTAAGGAAATTTACTTTGTCTTCCGGAGAGAATATTCTTGATAACCCTTTGTTTTGTAATGTTTTTACTTCAATAAAAGAAATGACACCATCTTTTTTAGCTATAATATCTATTTCCCCTTTTTGAGGACTGCCCTGCATTCTAAAACAATAATTTTTATCCAGGATTTTATATCCCTTGTCTTTTAAATAATCTTGGGCTATTTTTTCACCTAAATTTCCAAGTTCTTTAGTATTCATATGGACCCAGGCAGAATCGAACTGCCGTTTGCGCAATGCGAATGCGCCGTTCTACCATTAAACTACGGGCCCTTAATCATTTTCTAAAAGCTTTTTTAATTCTTTAAATGAATTAATTCTGATTCCTTGATAATCTTGAAATTTATTTTCTCTATCAATTAATACAGGTTTTATTCCTAAGTTTTTAGCCGGAACTAAATCCCTTTCTATGTCGTCACCAACCATTACTGCCTCTTCTGCTTTTATTTTGAACTCATTTATGACTGTTAAAAAAACCCTTGAGTCTGGCTTTAAGGCCTTTGTTTCGGCTGGAGTAAAAATTCTCCCTAAATCTTTCAATTCTGAGTTTTCAACAAGGAATCTGGCGCTATCAGTTAAAATAGCTTTTGCGTAAGGTAAATCTAAAACTTCTTTTACATCATCATATATTTTGTAAGCTATATTTTCTCTTAAAAAATTGGCAAGTTCAGTTATGTTTTCTTCACCTTGTTTTTTACTGAATTCTTGTAAGAGCTGTTGGCTAAAATCTTCCCAATCCTTAGAAAAACACATTAACTTAGAGAATGAAGAGGAAAAACGTTTTATATCTTCTTTTCCTGTAATTTCAATACCAAAGCCTGGGAGCGAAGAATAGAATTCTTTCGGATCCTTTTTTGGCGAATAAGCCAATGTTTTCCAGAAATCAAAGATAAGAACCTTTATCCCTGATAAAGAACCTTGATTCTTCGAATTTATTAATTTTGGTTTCACAGATTTATTTTTCCTTAATTAAATAATCAACAGAAACGCCTAAAGCTCTGGCAATCTTTTGAGCTGTTTTAATTGTCGGACTCTGAATTCCTCCTGATTCAATTTTAATAATTGTATTGTGAGAAACATTAGCCAATTTCGAAAGTTTATCTTGGGATAGTCCGAGTTTTTTTCTAAGCCTTTTTATATTTTTGGCAATAGGGGAAAGTTCTCTTGACATTATTGTATGAAAATATTAGTATTAAAGTAGTTATACTTGCTTATATATTATTTCTTATTACCATAATTATATTATAAAAAATAGAGAATAAGGTCAATTAGAAAATTTAACTTTTTAATAATCTTTAAAGTTTCGGAAAGTTATGATTTTAATAAAAGTAAAATGTGCGTTTTGTGGTAAAGAATTTTTTAGGCAAAAGGGTCGATATAATGAGGCCAAAAAGTTTGGCTGGAATCAGTATTGCTCCAAAGAGTGTCAAAATACAGCCAAGGTCACCAGAGTTGAAAAGGTTTGTGGAAACCCTAATTGCAATAATGAGGTTTCGCGAGAACTTGGTCAATTTAGAAGATCTAAATGGGGATTTATTTTTTGTTCTCACTCTTGTGCTGCTATGGTAAATAACAGGAGGGACTCCGAAAAAAGACCGAAGTTTAAAACCTGTGTTAGATGCGGTAAACGGTTCAGAAGAAGTAAAGGAAATTTAAAATATTGTTCTATGAAGTGCAGAAGAGAGGCAGGGCGAAGGTATACTCCTCAGCAACTTATAGATATTATAGAACGAACCGCTCGAGCATTAAAAAGAGTGCCTGCAAAGCGAGAACTAAAAGAAATCGCTGACATGTGTAGAAAAACTTTTGGTTCTTGGAATAATGCTATTATTACTGCAGGACTCCAGCCAAATCGCTCGCACAGTCAACGTATGTATAAACGCACAAATACTGTGGCGTTAGATGGGCATCTATGTGACTCTGTTTCAGAGGCCATTATTGATAACTGGCTTACGAAAAACAACATTTTTCATAAAAGAGAGGTGTTCTATCCGAAAACAAATTACAGGGCAGATTGGGCTATTTTTATAGGAGGACAGAAGATATTTGTGGAGTATTTTGGTCTTGCCAACGATAGTCCTCGTTACGATCGGACCATAATGAAAAAGAAAAAGCTCTGTCGTAGGCACAAGCTTACTTTGGTTGCGATTTATCCTCAAGATGTTTATCCTAAAGAATGCCTTGACGGTAGGTTAAGAGATAAATTTAGAGGTTTGATTGATGTTTAATTTTAATAATTTCAGGATGCTGGGGGTTGAACCCAGGCTCCGGCCTCCCGAAGGCCGTGTACTACCGTTATACTACATCCTGATAAAATTTAGGTCAGGTCACCCAATATTTCTTTTTTGTCATCTGGTCTCTTTTTGTTTCTATTTCCTTTATTTCTTTTCTTGCTTTTTGGGCTAAGGAGCTTAACTCCTTTTCGCTTAAATTTCCTAATTTTTTAATTTCTTTTTCTAAAAACTCTTTTTTATTTTTTTCAGGGTCTTCTAAAACATAACTAAGCAGTACACCTAAAATTTGTCCTATTTTTGGTCCTGGTTTTATATCTAAGATTCTCATTATATCATTTCCATTGACTTTTAACATTTTGCTTGAGATAGGGTCTTGAGATACCTTTTCAATTATATATCGTAAATGGCGGAGTTTATAAGGCTCAGCTTTTGGAACTCCTGAGCCAATTCTATCTGCCATTCTTACCTGCAGTAATTCTTCCATATTCTCAGGTCCTACCTGACGTACCAGTCTTCTGACAGAACTTTCACCGACTTCTCCTGGATTATAGTAAAAAAGGTGATATCTAACGAGTTTGGCGATTTTTTCAATTTCTTTTTTAGGAAATTTTAATCGGTTTAAAATCTGAATAGTCATTCTTGCCCCAACTATTTCATGGCCGTAAAAAGTAGCATCTGGTCCTTCACCTCTTTTTGTTCTCGGTTTCCCAATATCATGAAATAAAGCTGCTAATCTTACATATTTATTAAAACTTCTTTTAGCCGCATAATCTAAAGAGCGCACAAAATGTTCATAGCAGTTATAAATATGATGTTTATTTTGAGCGATACCATAACCTTCTTCTATTTCAGGGATAATATATTTTAACAAATCTAATTTTCTTAAGAGTTCAATCCCTTCTGCTGCTCTTTCCGCCATAATAATTTTCATAAATTCATCTCTAATTCTTTCTTTAGAAATAGCCTGCAGCCAGATTGAGTTCTTTTTAATGGCTTTGGCTGTTTTTTCTTCAATCTTCCAATTTTTTCCTAATTTTACAGCGAATCTTACTCCTCTAAGCATTCTTAAGGCATCTTCTGAAAATCTTTTTTCTGGATTTCCCACAGCCCGAATAATTTTGTTTTCTAAATCTTTTTGTCCATTAAAAGGGTCAACAATCTTTAATTCCGAACTTTGAACTTTGACCTTCGAACGTGGAACTTCTATTGCTATTGCATTGACTGTAAAATCTCTTCTGGCTAAATCTTCTTTGACGGTTTTGGCAAACTTAACTTCGCTTGGATGACGTTTGTCAGTGTATCTTGTTTCCAAACGAAAGGTGGTAATCTCAATTTCTTTTAATTTAGGGTTTTTACTTTCAGTTTGAACGGTCACCGTCAAAAACTTGTTTTTATAAAAACTTTTTGGAAATATTTGCTGAATTTCTTTTGGTTTGGCATTTGTTGTAATGTCCCAGTCTTCAGGTTCTACATTTCGCAAAAAATCACGAACACATCCCCCAACAATATAAGCTTCAAACTTTTTGTTTTTTAATTTTTCAATAACAAATTTTACTTCTTTTGGGATATCCATACCTGAATCTTATCTTAAATCCTTGTTTTTTTCAATTATTTTGATAGAATTGAAAAAGCCCCCGTGGTATAATGGATAACACGAGGCACTTCGGATGCCTAATTGAGGGTTCGAATCCTTCCGGGGGCACAGGCTCTTCACTAAATTAAAAATTCAAAATGAAAAATAAAAGATTATTAGTAACAATTCTTTCAATTTTGTTTTTTTTATCTTTAGCTAATCAAGTTTTAGCTATCTGTGGAGGACCTTTAGTTCCTTGCGGTCGTCCTGGGAAACCAGCTTGTTCACTCTGTCATATCTTTGAACTTTTAAACAACATTCTTAAATTTTTCCTTACCTGTTTGGTTCCAATTGTGGCCGGTTTAATACTGGTTATTGGTGGAATGATGTTTATGTTTGCTTATTTTAGTGAACCAGAAATGCTTGCAGGGGAAAAGAAAGGAGGACCAGTCCTTTTATCTCAGGCGAAAAAAACAATCACGGCTGTTGTTATTGGTGTGGTAATCATTTTTTCCTCCTGGGTCTTTCTAAACGCTTTCTTAGGCGCTATTGGAATAGCTAAATGGACAGGATTAGGAACCTGGTGGGAGATTAAATGTGCCCCGCCCGTATATTGTGAACAGTGCTCTGATTGTTCTTCTGGAGAGTATTGCAAAGAATCAATTCATACCTGCAGTGATTTACCTGCTTGTGCAGAGTGTAATTCTGGTTTTGGTTATAATCGTCAGGAGAATGGTGAAGACCTCTGGGGTGATTGTTCAATCTGTCATGCATGTTCAGGCCTGGATACGGGTCCAGAAGAGTGTGTTCCTATAACAGATAATACCCAGGATGATGGCTGCGATGGAACCTGTCAAGCCTGCCAATCAGGTTTGTGTGGAAATGCTACAGCTGGTACTAACCCCGGAGGTAAATGTTGGCCTGACCCGGAGTATAGAAATGGTGGAGGTCCGAACTTGAGCTTTTGTCAATCAAGAACTAAAGATGGTAAGTGTAATGACTCAGGTTCTTGTAATGACGTTTATGGGCCCTGGGTAAATATAAACGAAGGATTACCTTGCTCGGGTAGTTATGGTTGTGAAGGTAATACTTTTTACGCTCCAACTACTTGTAGTTCGGGAACTTGTAGTGGAGGTTCTGTTGATATAGGTTGTTGTGCTTGTTCTAAATGTTCTTCTGGAAAATATTGTAAAAAATCAAATCATACTTGCACTGATTTACGTACTTGTGCAGAGTGTAATTCTGGTTTTGGTTATAATCGTCAGGAGAATAATGAGGATAAATGGCATGAGTGTAGTCAAGGTTCAACGGCGTCTGATGGCTGCAGTTCTGAGTACTGCAGTGGTACATATTATTCTTGTGGTGTTCAAAGCTCAGGTGACGGTGGTTGCCCCATCTGTTACACCTGTAAAGATGATAATAATATAGACTGCGAGTTTCATTCAGAGGGCTTTCGTGATAGTGGTTGTTCCAGCTGCAAGCTCTGTAATGGTGTAGGTTCATGTATTAAGAATTCTCCAGATAGTGGTTGGGGAGCAGGTTCATATGGATGTACAGCTTATAACCAGCGTTGCTTTGAGGGTGAGTGTAAAAAGTGTAGTAGCAGAACAGGCGGCGGCTATTTATATAGTGCTAATTGTCCAGCTGACGAACCAAAGTGCGGTGGGGAAGGAGGAATGGGTTGTTGGTATAAGGGAGGTCTTGTTAATCCACCATGGGACAATAGGGGTGAACTTTGTAAGGATGTATGTGCTACTCATGGTGGATGTGTAGATGCAAATTGGGATGATAATGATAAGTGCAAGGTCTGTAGAAAATTTTTTGGAGATAGCGCTAGGTGTACTCCTGATTCTGCAGTAGTCTGCGGCTCATGGGCTCCATTTTGGGCAAATATATGGGGTGATATGAATCACTGCTACGGCCGCAAGTCAAGTATAGATCAATCTTGTAAATCTAGTCCTGGTAGCTATTCTTGGCGTATATGTGTATGTAATTATTAAAAGATGGAATATAAGAAGAAATTAAGACACCTTTTTTCTAAAAGATACTTTTAATTTAATAAAGTAAGGTGAAGAAAATACTTTTAACAACTTTTTTAGTTTTTTTGCTTTCGTTATCAACTCCTGTTTCTATTTTAGCTATCTGTGAAGGTCCGATAGTTCCTTGCGGTCGTTACGGAAAACCGGCATGTAACCTCTGTCATATCTTTGAACTTTTAAACAATATTCTTAAGTTTTTCCTTACCTGTTTGTTGCCTATTACAGTAGTTTTGATGATTACTATTGCAGGATTTATGTTTATTGTTGCCCATTTTGGAGGGACAGAAATGCTTGCAGGAGGACAGAAAGGAGGACCAGCCCTTTTATCTCAAGGGAAAAAAGCAATCACAGCTGTTGTAATTGGTTTTATAATCATTTTTGCCTCCTGGGTCTTTTTAAACACTTTCTTAGGTGCTATTGGAATAGCTGAATGGACGGGATTGAAAGAAAGTTGGTGGGAGATTAAATGCCAATAAATAAAAATAATAAAGCCCCGTTAGCTCAGTTGGTAGAGCAGAAAGCTCTTAACTTTAAGGTCGGGGGTTCGAATCCCTCACGGGGCATAATGAATTGGTGCGAGGTAAAAATCCTGATGGGGGCACTAGGGGGTTAGTATTACAAACCAGTCGCTTCACTCCTTGTAATTACTACGTAATTAAGTGTATCTTGTATTTAATTTTTAATAGTTATATAATTGTTTTCTATCAATATGGTGGTCGTAGCTTAATTGGTAAAGCGCCTCGCTGTGGCAGGATACGATTACCTTTACTTTCAGCTGATTTTGGGTAAAATAAACAGAGGAAGGGTAAGAGAAAATCTGAATTTTTAAAAAATTTATGGAGGTCATGGTGTAATAGCAGCATTAGAGTTTGTGGAACTCTCGGTGAGGGTGCAAATCCCTTTGGCCTCCCAACTACTTAGGTAAAAAGTTGAAAATAAAGTCAAAACAAGAAATTCTGCTCTAGATATACCATTCAATCCATCACACTGGCATCCCGAGCACCTGTGCTGAATTTACTGAAGCATTTAGCTTGGGGGGTTTGTGGTATAATGGAATATAAAGGTTAGGGAATATCAAAAATATTACCTAATGTAAATCAAAAAAGCATGATAGACCCAGAAAAACTAAGGAGAGAATCAAAGGAAGACAAAAAAGCAATGGAAGAATTTAAAAAACAACAAAAAGAACTTAAAGAAAAAGTTGAGAAGGATTTTGAAGAAGAAAAAAAGAAGTTTTCTGGCAAAACTGTTGAAGAAATGGAGAAGGAATTAGAGAAAGCCTACGAAGAGTGGGATGAAGAAAGTAAAAAAGAAAAAGAATGATTTCAAATATTATAGGAAACAAATTTTTTTATTACCTCTTGATAAAGTTTTTGTTTTAGTGTATATAAAAGTGGCAAGTAGCTCTTTTGAATTTATAAGGAAGAGAAAATCTAAACTTGTGGAGGTAAAAAAAATGAGAAAGAAAAAGAAAAAGAAAATTAAAGAAGAAGAAAAGGAAGAGGAATTCAGAGAAACTAGAGAAATTAAGAATGTCAGGATAGAAACAAACGAATTTACCGGGGGAACTTCCATAAAAATCTTCTTTCCGAAAATGGAAGAGGATAATATTTGGTCGGGTGATGTAAAAAAGAAATCAGAACCTTATTCAGAAAATCAAATAAGGATAATATGGAATGCTTGCCGGGATCAAATAAAAGCAATGGATCCTGATAAGATTCCAATAGAATTCCATCAGATTCTTAAGAAATTCGAGGAAGTAATCAAAGAAAGAGGAATATTCATCTAAAATTATTTTATATAGGGAAAAAGAACTAAGTAGAGAAACTAATTATTTTCTACTTCTTCTTCCCTCTTTTTTTTGGTCTTTTGACAAAAAAACGAGCGGGATTTAACCCGCCGTTCATTTTTGAAACTGAAAAACTTAAGAAATTTTACTCTTCTTTTGCCGCTTCAATAATGTCTTTAGCTCCTTCAACACCACTGGCAAGTGCGTCTTTTACAGCGCCTAATGTTTCTCCTCCAATATCTTTGGCAGCTTCTATAGCAGCTGAAACAGCTTCTTTTGTTGCCTGAACCGTATCACCACCTACTGTTGTAACGGCCTGGATTGAACCTTTCACTGCTTCTACAGCAACTTCTCCAATATCTAATCCTAATTCTTTTGCACTATTGATTGCTTGGGCGACTGCTCCTTGAATAGCAGGTTTTTGTTCACCACCAGCCTCCATAAAACCACCCACCGTTCCTCTAACAATATTCCTGATTGCACTTACAATTGATATTCCGATATCAGAAACTCCATAAATAGCACCTTTTACAATTGAAGCAGTAGCTTCAACGCCTTTTGAAAGAAGTTCACCTGTCTCTCCTAAGGTAGTGGTGGTTAAATCTTTTACAACACCGACAATAGCACTGCCAATGTCACTAACTCCTTTTAGACTCGTTTTTATCCCCTCTTTTGCACTATTCACTATACGTGAGATAAGAGAGAAAACCATATATTATTTTAATATTATTTTATTGAATAAAACGATAAAAAAGCGACCTTTATAATTTTCTAAGTTGATGTTTGTAAAAAGTACAAAACCGCTATTTTTTCTCTTCTAATTGCACTTTTACATTTATTTTTTTTTCTTCTCTAAGAATTTTTAACGAAACCTTTTCTCCAATCTTATGTTTCTGTAAAATGTCAGCTAAAGGATTTTCTTCATTTATTTTTTTTCCATTACATTCCAAAATAATGTCATATTCTTTCAGCCCCACTCTATCAGCAGGTGATTCTTTTACTATTGCTTTTTCCCCTAAGCTTTCTCTGACAATTAAAGCTCCATAGTCAACGGGAAGTTTATTTACTTTGGCTATTTCTTTGTTTAAAAGAAAATATCTTACTCCTAAAAACGGCTTTTTTATCTTTCCATATTTTATTACTTCTTCCAGATTTCTTTTGGCGTAGTTAATTGGTATAGCAAATCCAATATTTTGGGCTCCCATAACCATTGCAGTATTAATTCCGATAGCTTTTCCTTCCATGTTTACTAAGGGTCCTCCACTATTGCCGGGATTTATTGCTGCATCAGTTTGAATTAAGCCTCTTAAACTTGTAGCTCTAAACGATAATCCTCCGTAAGCTGTAATCTTTCTACTTAAGCCGGATACGATTCCAGAAGAAAGGGTGTCTTCAAATTCCCCCAGAGGATTTCCAATCGCTACTACAGTTTCTCCTAATTCAATTTTTGAGGAATTGCCTATTTCTAAGCAGGGAAAATCTTTTCCTTCTATCTTTAAGATAGCTACATCAATTAATGGGTCTTTAGCTAAAACCTTAGCAGGATATTTTTTTGTTGGTTCTAAAATTACCGTATAATCGGCTGTTGAATCTTTAACCACATGGTTGCAGGTTATAACATAACCGTCAGGAGAAACAACAAATCCTGAACCTCCTCCAATTTTTGTTTTTTCTTTCCCTCTCTTTTCTATTTGAGGAATAACAAATTGCCGTCCGCCGAAAGGAAAAATGTAATACCCTTCTATTTTGGGTAAGTCCTTGCTAATAACAATAGTTATTACCGCAGGACAAACTCTTTTTGCTATTTCAACAATTGGTGATTTTTCCATATGTTTTTATTTTATCATTAACTTCTATTGTCAACAAGACCAGAAGTTGCTATTATATTTTTGAAAGTAATATTTGATACTTAAAAACAATTTCTGTAGGAATTGCCCTCGTAGCTCAACAGGATAGAGCAAGGCACTCCTAACGCCTAGGTTGGAGGTTCGAGTCCCCCCGAGGGCATCAATTGAAGGGCCCATAGCTCAGTTGGTTAGAGTGTCGGTATGGCATACCGAAGGTCGAGGGTTCGACTCCCTCTGGGTCCACATAATTTGCAGATAGCCGCGGTAGCTCAGTGGTAGAGCATATAGCTGAAAACTATAGGGTCGCCAGTTCGATTCTGGCCCGCGGCACCTCTTTATGAATCTGCGGGAGTAGTTTAGTGGTAGAACGTCTCGTTGCCAACGAGAAGGTCGCGGGTTCAATCCCCGTCTCCCGCTTAACTTCAATTAATGAGTTTGCTTTTTTGAACCTGCCCATTTTATTTTTTAGCCTTTAGTATTGACATGCTTTGGTGAATGAGTTAGGATAATTCAACCCTAAAAATAAGGGTTTTTAAGATGAAAATTTCTGGTCCTAAAAAAAGAAAAAAACAAGGCTCTTGTAAAAAGCAAGGGTTTAATTGCAAACGCCCAAAGGTTTGGGCGTTGATTAGCTTAGTTTTTCTAATATTCTTTGGGGTTTTGTTTAAAGTTTACTCTCTTTCTGAGTTAAAAAGTAATAATCAATCAGAACTGGATAGTATCCAGAGTTTTGTTGTTTTTCAAGAAAACACTTTAGCTTCTCTTTCCAATCCAAATAACCCGCCTTTAAAGGCTACCGAAAAGTTACGGGTAGTAATAACTGCTTATTCAAGTACACCCTGTCAAACCGATGATAGTCCCTATATTACTGCATCCGGGACTTTTGTGAGAGAGGGAGTTATAGCAAATAATTTTTTGCCTTTTGGTACAAAGATTAGAATTCCTGAAATATATGATGATAAGGTTTTTATTGTTGAGGATAGAATGAGTTGGAAAAAGGGTAATTATCACATTGATATTTGGTTTTCTGAATATTCCCAAGCTCTTGCTTTTGGAGCAAAAAGAACATATATTGAAATCTTAGAAAGATAACATTTATCTTAAACTTTAAAAATTAAGAGCTTAATAAAAAAACCACCCCCGCCAACTGGCGTAGGTGGTTTTTTAGTTTGTGCCGCGGGTGGGACTCGAACCCACACGGGATATAATCCCAAGTGATTTTAAGTCACTCGCGTAATGCCAATTCCGCCACCGCGGCAATTATATTTATTTTATCTATTTTTTAAAAAGGAAGACTTTCTATCCAATCCTATTGGATAATTAGGATAATACATGAATCGTAGCAAGCTTAAAGTATCTTTTGTTCCGTACCCTAATTTCCAGGACGCCCTTTCATCGTAAGGACATATCTTTTTTTTAGTAAATCCAAGAACATTTATAAAGATATTTTGAAGAGATTCAAGAAATTCTTTATTGCCAGAAGTAAAGTTACTTCTTAATTCCCGACGAAGTTTTTTATTTTTGCTATGTATATAAGTTGTATAAAATACGCTTCCATCACCGTCAAAATAGCCTCTAATAAAATCTGGTAAATACTGGAAGGGTACTTTTGGAAACTTCATTGTTTTACTTTTACACCGAATTCCTCCCAATTCTAATAACTTCTGGAACAGTCGTTTTGAGTATACGGTAAATTGGAAACTTTCATATCTTTTATCTCTATAAAATGGATGGCTTGAACCCATTACATTTCTAATTTTAGTAAGCATCTCATAATCTTTTGCATAAAATACAATTTTATAAGATCCACTTCTTCGCATGTATCCATCTGCAAACCAAAATCCTAAAACATAAGCCATTTCCGGGGACCATTTATCAAAAAAATCTTGTTTAAGTGAGTGTTTATGAGATTTCATAAAAACCAAATGGAGGAGCGGATGGGAATTGCACCCACGTATAATAGTTTTGCCCGCCTGCCAGAGCTTTGAGGCCACGGTCGGATTTGCACCGACGTATAGCAGTTTTGCAAACTGCCCCCTTACCTACTTGGGTACGTGGCCATGACCAGCTCAGGCCGACTAGCGGGCAGGCAGACTACCGCCTTCGCTACCGCGCCCTATTCGTCCTTTCATTTTACCTTATTTTCCCTTCTTTTTCAACTCTGCTAAAATTTCCTCAATTCGAGATATCTCGCGTTTTATTAATTGATTAACTCGTTTGATACGTCTTGAGATTTACAGTTCCATTTTCTTTTTCTCTTTTGTATAGAATATTAAGGTATCTCCCTTTTCGATTTTTTTATTTCCTTCGTATAATATTCCAGCCTCTTCACCTTTCGCCACACTTTCAATATCTTTTTTATTTCTCTGAAGATTAATCATTTTCCCTCGGTCAATCAATTCTTCATCTCTCAAAACCTCAATTAAGGTTCCCCTTTTTGTTTCTCCTTCAATAATTCTTCCTCCAACAATCTGGCGATTCTTTTTACTCCAAAAGGTTACCAAAACTTTCATCTTTCCAATGTCGGTTCTAATAGTTTTATACTCTAAGGTCTTTTCCATAAATTTTCTAACTCTTTCCACCAAATCATAAATTATATCAAAGTTCATTACATCAACCTTAGTCTCCTCTCTCTGGAGCAGTTTTTTAGCAACAGGATTTATTTTCACTCTAAAACCCAAAATTAGAGCCTTCGAGCTTTTTGCTAACTTAACGTCATTTTCATTAATATCTCCAACATCTGATTTTAAAATCCTTAAGACAATTTTTTCTTGAGGCAGTTTTTTTAAAACTTCATTAACTGCTTCAATTGACCCTAAAACATCAGTTTTTAAGATTAGGTTTAGAACTTTTTGTTCAGGTTTTAATTCAAATCTTTCCTGTATCACCTTTTCTTTTAGCGAAGGTTGAATATAGCTTTTTGCTTCTTCTAAATTAGAGAAAACCATAATATTTTCTCCCACCTTTGGTACATCTTCTAAACCCAAAAAGACCGCAGGGTCTGCCGGAAAGACCTCAAAGATTTGTTTCCCTTGAAAATCTTCTAAACTTTTAACTTTTCCAAATACTGAAAGAGTAGCTATAGCATCTCCTAACCTTAATACCCCTTCGTTTAAAATTAAGGTGGCTGTTGGACCTCTCTGGCTGTCTAAATAAGATTCAATAATTACTCCCGTAGCTTTCTTTGAGATGTCTGCTTTTAGGTTTTCCATCTCTGCCATGAGTAGAATTAAGTCTAAAAGATCTTCGACTCCTTGTCCTGTTTTTGCCGAAATTTCAACTGAAGGCACTTTTCCTCCTAATGATTCAACCGAAATACCTTCTTTTTGCAATTCTCTTTTTCCTTTTTCAGGATTAGCTTCTGGTCTATCGGTTTTATTAAAGGCAACTATTGGTGGAACTTTAGCTTCTTTAATATGAGAAATAACTTCTTCTGTTTGCTTTTCCACTCCTTTACAGCTATCGATTACCAGAATAGCAATATCAGCTATTTTAGCTCCTCTTGACCTCATTTGAGAAAAAGCTTCATGACCAGGGGTATCAATAAAGGTAATTTTTTTTCCTTGTTTTTCAATCTGGTATGCACCGATATGTTGGGTAATGCCGCCGGATTCCTTTTCGGCAACCTTTGTTTTTCTGACCTGGTCAAGAAGAGTTGTTTTCCCGCTGTCAATATGACCTAATACTACCACCACCGGAGGACGATTAATTAAGTTTTTATTTGTTTTTACCATTTTTTTTTGCTTGTTCTATTGCCCTTTTTTCTTCTTCGGTCAGTAAATATTCTGACCTACCATTTTTTATTGGCTTTGCAAAAACTCTATTTCCCTCTCTCCCATAGAGACTACTGATGACCACTCCATCCTTATTGCCATCTAAAAGGGCAATTGAGAAACTTTGGTCTCCGCCGCTTTCTTTAAAAGGATTAAATCTGACTACACCTATTCCTTGAATCGAAAATTTATTCTTGTTCTCCAAATCTTTCAGCTTTTTGGAGATTCTACTAAAACTTCCCTTTATATCATTAAATTGAGATAAAATTTCTTTTAAGTTCTTGGGTTCTTTTTTCTTTTTTAAAAACTTAAACATAGACTTATAGATTACTTATATTATATATAATGTAGTCTCTTCCCATCCCAAGTCCTGCTTCGCAGGGCAGGCAGGCGGGCAAAAATTCATTATTAAAATCCATTGTTCCTTCAGGTAATTGTTGCGGTTGTTGATTCGGTAACTGAAAGCCTGGTCCGAGGTTCTATAAACCATCGCCAAATAATCCACCAAACAATTCACCCAGAATTTCTTCCAGTGTTTTTACGGATGTCGGAATATCTATTTGTACAGCTTTATTATAGTTTTTAAATTGGACTGTCATAGTGATTTTACCTTCAGATTTTGTCTTTTCTGTTTCTTTGATATTCAAACTTAAGAGAATTTTATAGAGCAGCAAATCTTTTTTCCCGATCCAAATTTCTCCTTCGGACCTTTCTATTGCCTGTAATGACTCGTTTAATTCTTGTAATTCCTTTTCGGTCAGAGATTTATTCTGTATTATTTTACTTATTTCTGTAAATAACTCTATGAGTCCCTCTTTGTCTATTACGAATTTATAGTGGTGAGTATTTGCTTCGTCGATTTTTTCGCTTGGCAATTTCTCTGTAATTTCGAAGATCTTTATAGAAGCAACAACTTCCCTTATCTGTTCTATCTGCTCAGGCGATAATTCTTGTTCTTTCTGTACTTCTTTAAGTTGTTCATCTAATTTTTCTAATCCGAATTGCTTTTTTATTGCTTCAGGATCAACTTTTATCCATTGATTTTTTAAGAACGATAAATCAAAAAATCCCAAATCAGGAACATTACTTAGTCTCAAATAGGTGATATTCTCAATAGTTCTTACTTCTAATCCAAAACTTTGCGGCAAAACATCTGTGTTTATATCAAACTTGAAAAGTGCCTTCGGATTATTTAAATCGTGCAAATCTGAAGCACCGCTAAAATCTATCGAAAACTTACCCGTTTGTTTGAGCGATGATGGTTCTTTCGGTTGTTGAAGGTTGCCATTTCCTAACGGAGAAAGCGCAGGAAGATTACTGGTTTCAATTTCAACTGTGATTTGTCCTGTATATTCCAGAGATTTTATTTCGGTCATCTTTTCAGTCATTTTCTGGACAATTCTTTCCGGTGACTGGAAATAATAAAAATAGCCGAATACTCCGCCTCCTATAATAATGACTCCCAAAATCACAGAGATAATCAAAGCCAGTTTCTTTTTTTGGGGCTTTACAGAAGAAATGTCCGATTGCGGAAAAGTGGTTCCTGGTGCACCATACGATTCTGGTTGCTCTAGCTGTCCTATTGAATTAAAAGCTTCATCAATATCTTTTGCCTGCCGACCATTAGTTAAAAGAGAATTTTTAATTTCTTCTTTGCTTACACCCTGTCGTAATTGTTGCTTGATGTAATCAAGCAGTTGTTGGTTAATCATATTTTTGTTCTTAAAAATTAGTTAATTATTTTTTACGCGACCTTTACTTATATTTCCCCCCCCCGCAAAATAAGCAAGGGTTTATTTTGTTAAATCGTCATTTCTAAAAAATATCGGCTCGAACCATATTTTACTTAATCAACAATTTTCTTTTTTGCCTCAAAGTGAGTATAAATTGGTGGCCGAGCGCCGAGCCGCAGTGAGGCGCGAGGCGAATAAATCCTTGAAAAATTCTGACTGGCGGAGGGTGTAGGATTTGAACCTACAAAGGATTACTCCTACTGGTGTTCGAAACCAGCGCAATTGCCGTTCTGCCAACCCTCCAAAAATCCAGAATTTAGAATATATAATTTAGGGGATAGGATTAGTTTTTGAAAATTCGTTTTAAATTTATCACAAAATTTACTTTAAATCAATTCACCTCGCTCATAGAGTTCATTTAATTATTAAATAATGATATATTTATAAAATATGGAACAGAAAATTGCCATAATCGGAGTTGGAGGAAGGACCGGGACAATGTTTGCTTTTGAACTCAGGAATTCAGCTAATGTTTTGGGGGTGGCTAGAGGAAGAGAGGTAAAGTTGGTTAAGGAGAAGAAGCTTTTTATTGAGAGGAAGAAAAAAATACCTCAGGTTTTTGAAGAAAATATTATTAAAGATACCGAATTTAAAGCTAAAGTTGAACCAGATACTATTTTTTTAACAACCAAAAATCCGGTTTCTCCTCCAATAAAATATTACTTTACAAGATGTAGAAGAAAACCACCCTCTCTCTTAATTTCTCAAAATGGTATTGCAGCTATCTCTGAAGCAAAAGAATCCCTCAGACAAGTTTTAGGGAAAGAGGCAGAAAAAGTAAGAATAATTAGAATTGCCCTTTTTAATCCAATAGATAAAAGAGAATCAGGAAATAAAACCTATATTAAATATTCCTTACCTATTAGAATTGCTCTTTCAAAAACTTCGGATGATGAAGATATTAAAGATATTGTTGAAATTTTTGAAAAAGCTGGTTTTGAAATTAAAGAATTCCCTTCAGAAGATGCCAAGAATTTAGAATTTTCAAAATTATTTTTAAACTTAATTGGTATGGCAGCAGCTTCAAGGGGAGCTTCAGTCGAAGATGGATTTAAAAACAAAGAAATATTTAAAGAAGAAGTAAAAGCTTTAAGAGAATATATTAAAACAGTAAAACTTTCTGGAGGAGAATTTCTTAATTTCCCTCGTTATCCCGTAAAACTTTTCGCTAGCTTATTTGGTTTAGTACCAACTTCTTTTTTACTACCTTTCCGAGGCATTATTACTAAGATTGTTAGCAAAGGAAGAGGCGGAAAACCAAAGGATTTAGATGAGATTGATTACTATAATGGAGCTGTGGTCAACCTCGGAAAAAAAACAGGAGTTAAAACTCCGGTTAATGAAAAGATATATAAGAGGGCTTTGGAAAGATTAAAATAAATTTTTAATAGTGTGGGCAATGCAGGACTTGAACCTGCGACCTCGTCGATGTAAGCGACGCGCTCTTCCACTGAGCTAATTGCCCGTATTTGGTAATTAGTTGATGAGTAGATGAGTGATGAGTAAAATCTTTTCTCATAAACTCATTAACTAAAGGTTGCGGAGCAATCGTATTAATTTCTAATTTATTGTGCCGAGGGCGGGAGTCGAACCCGCACGTCATTGCTGACACATCCACCTCAAGGATGAGAGTCTTCCAGTTCCTCCACCTCGGCTCTTTTTATTTTTAAATATTTTCTTTCTAAGAGGGGAATTTTATTAGAGTAATAAAGTTTTGATAATAATTTTCTTGATTCTCTTTTCGCATACTTTAATTGCCAAAAATTTTCCTTTCTGTTTTGAACTATATACCCTTTTATTTCAAGTGACGTTTTTATTCTTTTTCTTAACCACTCGATAAAAGTTCGGCTAGCGGAACTAAATATAGTATAGAACATAAAACTACTTTTCCAGCGTTTATCCCAATAAGAATAGAAATATCCATCTCCATCAAAATTACCTCTTAAAAAGTCAAAAAAATATTTATTAGGAATTTTTAACTTTCCAATAGTTTTACTTTTATGTGGGGTGAGGCCTATTTCATTAAGCCAACGATAAAAAATAACATCTCCGAACTGAACTTGATAATATTTCTTTTCAGATGATTTACCACTACTCTTGCGGCCTATTTTATTCCTTAACCCAAGACATTTCTTAAAAGTCTTTAGGAGTTTAATATCTTTTGAAGTAAAATTTATATGTCTTCTATCAATAGATAGACAGCCATCAGCACTAATGAGTCCAACAGCATAAGCAAGTTCTGGCGACCATTTAATTTTTTGAGTTCTTTTTGGTTTCATCTTGTTCCTCTTGTGGTTCTTCTTTAGTACATTCTTTTTTAATTTCTTCTTCTTTTGATTTCTCTTCTGCTATTGCTTTGGCAAATTCTTTTCTTTTTAGCCTTGCCCTTTTTCCTTTAGCTTTTCTTAGGTAATAGAGTTTTGCCCTCCTTACCTTGCTTTTTCTTATTATTTCTATTTTTTTAATTGTTGGTAAGTGAAGAGGAAAAATTCTTTCTACCCCAACACCACTGATTACTTTCCTGACCGTGATTGTAGCTCCAATTTCTTTTTTATGTTTTCTGGCAATAATTATTCCTTCGAAGATTTGGATTTTTTCTTTACCCTTTTCTCTCTTAGAAGATTTGTCCTTCTTTGGAACCTCTTTGATTCTCTGGAAAACCTTTACCGTATCGCCGGGGCGAACGTCGGGAATATCCTTTTTTAAAAATGGTTTTATAATATTTTCTACTTTTTTCATTTTTTAAAAACTATTATTTTTGCTTCGTCAGTTGATATATCTTTTTTCTTGATTGAAAGTTTATTTATTGGGGATAAAGATTTTATCCCAAAAACCTTTAAGAAATTATCTAAGGAATCTAACTTAATTTTTAATTTTGGGATAGCGTAGTGCATTGGGATAGTAATTTTCGGTTCTAATTGAGACATTATCTTAGCAGCCTCTTTTGCAGAAAGAGTATAATTTCCTCCTATCGGAACCATTAGAATATCAACTTCACCAATTTTTTCTAGTTGCTCATCAGTTAATTCTTTTTGTCCAAAATCTCCCAAATGACAAAGCTTAATATTTTCACTTTCAATAGTATATATTGTATTTGTGCCTCTTTCTTTTCCTTGAGAATTATCGTGAGAACTCAAGATTCCCTGAATGAAAATATTTTTTACCTCATACTCTCCAGGTCCTTCAATTAAAAAAGGATTTCCAGCAACAGCTGCAACATTATTATGGTCATGATGCTGATGGGTAACTAATACAATATCAGCTTCAAGTTTCGGTACTCTTAATCCAATACTTTTATCATAGGGGTCAATTACAATCTTTACCTGGCTGTTTCTCTCAGGATTAGTTGTTATTTGAAATAAAGAATGACCATACCAAATAATTTGCATAGGGGTAAATAAGAATAAGAATATAATTTACTCTTATCATAAATCTCCTTATAATTCAACCATTAATGGGGTTGAAAATTTAAATGAAACATTGTAAGATAAATAGCATCTAATAGATAATATTAATATGAAAGAATTATTAGAAAAAAACAATTTTTTGAAACCGGCAAAAATCGGAGATATTATTGAAGGAACAGTTGTTGGTAAGGGAAGGTCCTCAATTTTTTTGGATTTAGGAGCAATTGGAACAGGAAAAATTTATGGAAGAGAGTTTTATCAAGCTAAAGAAAAATTAAAAAATTTAAAAATTGGTGATAAAATTTTCAGCAAGATAATCGAGCTTGATGCAGAAGAGGGATTCATTGAATTATCGGTAAGTGGGGCATTTAGGGAGTTATCTTTTGAAAGCCTTAGAGAGAAGAAGGAGAAAGGTGAATTGATAAAAATAAGAATTTTAGGAGCAAATAAAGGCGGTTTAATAAGCGAGATTTCAGGCATTTCTGCTTTTTTGCCAGTTTCTCAATTAGCAAGTGAGCACTACCCAAAAGTTGAGGGAGGAGATAAAGCAAAAATTTTGAAAGAGCTTCAAGAATTCATCGGTCAAGAGCTTGATGTAAAGATACTTGATTTATTCCCAGAGAAAGAACAAATTATTTTATCAGAGAAAGCAAAAGATTTAGACAAGATAAAAGAAATATTGAAAAGTTATAAAATAGGAGACGTTGTGAAGGGAGAAATTACTGGTATTACTAATTTTGGAGCATTTATTAAATTTCCCTTGTCCTCCAAATCCTCGGCGAAGGAGAAAGCTTCTTCCAAAAAGGAGCAGCTTGAGGGCTTAATTCATATTTCCGAGTTGGATTGGAAAATCATCGAGGACCCAGCAGAAACTGTTAAAGTAGGTGATAAAGTAAAAGCAAAAATTCTTGATATATCTAACGGTAAGGTTTCTTTATCTCTAAAAGCCTTAAAAAAAGACCCCTGGAAAGGCATTGAGAAAAAATATAAGAAAGGCGAAATAATTAAAGGCAAGGTAACTAAACTTAATCCTTTTGGAGCTTTCATTCAAATAGATAAAGAGATTCAAGCACTTTGTCACGTTTCTGAGTTTGAAGGCGAGAAAATGGTAGATGTTTTAGAGATAGAGAAAAAATACAAATTCCAAATTTTATCAATTGACGAGAAAGAACATCGAATGAGTTTAAAATTAATCAAGGATAAGTAAAGTTAAATAATTTTTATTGCAAAAATGAAAATTTTAGTTAAAAATTTTTTACTCATTTTATTCATTTTTCTAACAATATCTGCCCTTTTTAGTTTATTTTTCCAGCCGCTGAAAGAAATAAAAGAATTATCAATTACCCAACTGATTGAAGATATTAATCAGGATAAAGTTGAAAAAATTACTGTTTCTGGAGATGAGATTGAAGCAATATATAAAGATGAAACAATAGCTAAATCCAAGAAAGAACCAGAAGCTTCTTTGTTTGAGTCATTAATAAACTATGGAGTAGAGAAAGAAAAGTTAGTTCAACTTAAGGTTGATATAAAAGAAAGAGGTGGAAATTGGAGTTGGCTTGGACCTGTTTTATTCTCAGTGCTTCCTGTTTTACTTTTTGGTGTCTTTTTTTGGATGATTTTTCGGCAAGCTAAAAGTGGAGCGATGCAGGCTTTTGATTTTACTAAGGCAAAAGCTAGATTATTTGGAGCAGAAGGTCATCCAAAAGAAAAAATTAGTTTTAAAGATGTTGCCGGTCAAAAAGAGGCAAAAGAGGAATTAAAAGAAGTAGTAGATTTTCTTAAAAATCCAAAAAAATATTTGAAAATGGGAGCGAGAATTCCAAGAGGAATATTGCTCTTAGGCCCAGCCGGGGTAGGAAAAACTTTGTTAGCAAGGGCAGTAGCCGGGGAAGCTAATGTTCCTTTTTTCCATACTTCAGGTTCCACTTTCGTAGAGTTGTTTGTGGGAACAGGAGCTGCTAGAGTTAGGGATTTATTTGCTACTGCAAAAAAGAGCGCTTCTTGCTTGGTGTTTTTGGATGAACTTGACGCTGTAGGTCGTATGAGAGGAGCGGGAATTGGTGGAGGACATGATGAAAGGGAACAAACTCTAAATCAATTATTAGTGGAAATGGATGGTTTTGAAAGAGATACCAATGTCATAGTTATCAGTGCGACCAATCGCCCTGATATTTTGGACCCTGCACTTTTACGTCCTGGTAGATTTGATAGAAGGGTAGTTTTAGACTTACCAGATATTAATGACAGGGAAGAAGTTTTAAAAATTCATTGTAGGGGAAAACCATTAGCTTTAGATGTGGGCTTGAGAGAAGTTGCTGAAAGGACTCCCGGATTTTCTGGAGCAGATTTAGCAAACATTGCTAACGAAGCAGCAATTTTAGCTGCAAGAAGGAACAAAACCCAAATTTTTCAAGAAGAATTTTTAGAGTCTATTGAAAAAGTTTTATTGGGCCCTGAGAGAAAAAGCCATATCTTATCAAAAAAGGAGAAAGAAATAGCTGCTTTTCATGAAGCAGGTCATGGTTTGGTTTCTTCTTTTCTTTTAGAAGCAGAACCTGTTAGAAAGATTTCAATTATTGCCAGGGGATTTGCGGCTGGTTATACCTTAAAAATGCCCAAAGAGGAAAAGAGGATTAAAACAAAAACAGAATTTTTAGCAGAGATGGCAACTTTGCTTGGAGGATATGTTGCTGAGAAATTAAAATTCGGCCAGATCACAACTGGAGCTGCCGATGATTTAAAAAAAGCTTCTGGTTTAGCTAGAAGATTGGTTAAAAAATATGGAATGTCTAAGTTAGGGCCAGTTTCTTTTGGTGAAAAAGAAGAATTAATTTTTTTAGGAAGAGAGATTTCAGAACAAAGGAACTATTCTGAAAAAGTCGCTGCTTTAATTGATAAAGAAGTAGAAAAATTTATCAAGGATGCTGAAAAAAGAGCCAAAAAAATCTTATTGAAAAAGAAAAAATTATTAGAAAAGATTGCAAAAACCTTAATTGAGAAAGAAACAATTGAAAAAGAGGAGTTTGAAAAATTAATTAAAAAGAAAGAGGTAAAAACATTCAAAACTTCAAAACCAACCAGAAAAAAAGAAAAATCAATTAAAGTAAAAGTTAAAAGTTTATAAGTTTATAGTTTGAGGTTTATAATTTAATTACGGGCGTGTAGCTCAGTGGTGGAGCATGTCTCTTATAAAGACAAGGTCCGTGGTTCGAATCCACGCACGCCCACAAATTTGTCGCAGGCAAATATGGGCGATTGGCGCAGTTGGTTAGCGCGTCACACTGACATTGTGGAGGTCACAGGTTCAAATCCTGTATCGCCCACAAAAAATAGAATATATGAAATTGAAAATTATCTACCAAGATAAAAATCTTTTAGTAATAGATAAACCAGTTAATATTATTGTTTTTCCAGAAAAAGAGACTACTGAAAGAACATTAATTGACATACTTTTAAAACAATTTCCTTATTTAAGAAAAGTAGGTGAACCCCCAAGATATGGAATAGTTCATAGGTTAGATAAAGATACTTCAGGAATCTTATTGATAGCTAAAAATAATAAAAGTTTATCTTTTCTACAAAAACAATTCAAAAACAGGAAAGTAGTTAAAAGATACATTGCTTTACTTTCAGGGAAATTAAAAGAAACCCAAGGAGAGATTAAAACCTTGATTGGTCGCTCACCAAAAAACAGAGTAAAACAAAAAGTTTATCTTCCACTTGAGCCGGGTTCTGAAGGGAAAAGAACAGCTGTTACAAAATATAGAGTTTTATTACCCCTCCGAAGTATTAGTAAGGGAGGGCGAAGAAATTATTATACTTTAGTCGGAGTTACATTAAGAACCGGTAGAAAGCATCAGATTAGGACTCATTTTAGTTATTTAGGTCATCCGGTTGCAGGAGATAGATTATACTCTTTTAAGAATCAAGTCCATCCAGAAAGTTTAAAAAGACAATTCTTGCACGCTGGTTTTTTGAAAATAAAACTTTTAAATGATAAAGAAAAAGAATTTAAATCCGAAATACCAAGGGATTTAAAAAAAGTTTTAGAAAAAATGGAGGAGGATTCTCAATAACCTTTATAGATTATTAAATGAAAAAAGATAAAAAAGAACCAAATAAGGAACTTGCTAAAGTACAAACAAGAGAGATTACCAAAGAGATGAAGGAATCATATATTGATTATGCTATGTCAGTGATTATCTCTCGAGCTTTGCCCGATGTTAGAGACGGCTTAAAACCTGTCCAGAGAAGAATTTTGTATGCCATGTATGATATGGGATTGCGTCATGATGCAAAATCCAGAAAATCAGCAACTGTCGTAGGAAACACCTTGGGCCGCTATCATCCACACGGCGACCAGGCAGTGTATGGAGCTGCAGTAAGAATGGCACAGGATTTTTCCCTGAGATACCCTTTGATTCAGGGTCAAGGAAACATGGGCTCAATTGATGACCCAGGTGAATATGCGGCGATGAGATATTGTATTACTGGTGATTCTATTATAGTGACCAATCGTTGTTTGGAAAGAATTGATGAAATTTCTGATAAAGAGAATATTTCTTTAAATGTTTTGTCCTTTGCTCAAAAAATAAATTCAGCATCAAAGTGGTTTGATTCAGGTGTTCATCCTGTTTTAGAAGTGAAAACATTTAGGGGTTATAAATTGAAAGGAACGAATAATCATCCAATCTTAACTCTTCAAAAAGATAACGAGGGCAGACCTATATTTAAATGGAAATTATTAAAAGAAATTAAAAAGGGCAATTTTGCAGTTATTGATAGAAACAACAATACTTTATGGCAGCGAAAAGAACCAAGTCTTAAGAAATATTATCCCAAAATAAAAAACAGACATTTTGTTATTCACAAACTACCCTCTCGGATGAATTCTGATTTAGCTTTTCTGCTGGGAGCAATTTTATCAGAGGGCTATGTTTCCCATAAGAAATCTAAAGAAAAATGCTTTGGTTTCGCAAACACAGACAAAGAATTCATAAATGCTTTTAAAAATAGTTTTAAAAAAGTTTTTCCTACTTGCCGATTACATGAATTTAAGAGGGGGCCTTTAGGTTACGGAAAACAGGACCATACAGCTTTAGAAGTTCATTCAAATTATATTACTGAATTTCTGGAAAGTTTAGGATTAAAAAGAGCTCGTGCTTCTAAAAAACAAATCCCTGAAATTATATTTCATGCAAGCAAAAAATCAACATCTGCTTTTCTGAAAGGACTTTTTGAGGGAGATGGATCTATCTATCTTTGTAAGCACCGCAATAAAGATAAAAAACAAAGATCAATAGAAATAGTCTATACTTCTTGTAGTAAGAAATTACTTGAGCAGTTACAAATCATATTTTTAAGATTTGGCATAGATTCATTTTTAAGACCCGAAAGAACAAGAACAACATTAAGATTATTTATTCATGGGCATAACAATTTTGGTTTATTTAAAAAACAAATTGGTTTTATTTCAAGACGAAAGAAACAAAGATTAGAGGAATTTTCAAAACTTAATTCCGATCACAGAATAATGTCTAAAACTGATTATATTCCGTATCTTGCCCAGTATATAAGGGAAAAGTATCAGGGATTGAACATAAAGCGAGCAGATAAAGTTTGGCTTAAAACCCACAATTTGGATAGATATCCAAAACTTAGAAAATATTATAATCGTTTGGAACAAATACTGGACCAATTCGATTTAAAGCTTGTTAAGAATTTCTTAAAAAACCATTATTTATTTGAGCAGATTGTTTCTGTAAAACAACAAGGAGAGGAACGAGTTTATTCTTTAAGAGTAGATAGTATATGTCATTCTTTCATTTCTAATGGATTTATTAGTCACAATACAGAAATGCGGCTTTCGAAAGAGGGTCAAGAAATGTTAAAAGATATTGGAAAAGATACAGTTGATTTTATTGATAATTATGACGGTACGAGAAAAGAACCCGTTGTTTTGCCCTCTCCTCTTCCCCAACTTTTATTAAATGGTTGTTTGGGAATTGCGGTTGGGATGGCAACCAATATTCCTCCCCATAATTTAAATGAAATCTGTGATGCTTTAATTTATTTAGTCGAACATTCAAAAGCTGATGTCGAGGATGTTTTTCAATTTGTTCAGGGTCCGGATTTTCCAACGGGAGGTTTCATTTATGACCAGAGAGGGATAATGGAAGTTTATTCTCAAGGTAAAGGACCTATTTTAGTAAGAGGTAAAACAGAAATTATTGAAGATGAAAAAGGAAAACAAAAGATTTTAATTACTGAAATTCCGTTTCAGGTTCAAAAATCAACTTTGCTTGCCAAATTTGCTAAATTGGTTTCAGAAAAAAGAATTAAAGGAATAAAAGACATTAGAGATGAATCAGACAAAGAAGGAATGAGAATTGTCATAGAACTCCAAAAAGACGTAATAGCTAATAGGATTTTGAATCGTCTTTTTAAATTTAGCGACTTACAGAGAACTTTTCATTTAAATACGGTAGCTTTGGTTGATGGAATTCAACCCAAAATTTTAAATTTTGTTGAGGTTTTAGAATATTTTATTTCACACAGGAAAGAAGTTGTCTTAAGGAGGATTAAGCATGAATTAGAAAAGGCAAAAGAGAGAACCCATATTTTAGAAGGTTTACACAAGTGTTTGCAAAAAATTGACGCGGTAATATCAACGATTAAAAAATCAATAGATAGAGAAAACGCAAAGAAAAACTTAATGAAGCGTTTTAAACTAACAGAAATTCAGGCTAACGCAATTTTAGATACAAAACTAGCAGCTTTAGCAAGGTTAGAAAGGAAAAAAATTGAAGATGAACTGAAAGAGTTGCGTGCTAAAATCAAAGAACTAACAGCTGTTTTAAAGAGTCCCCAAAAGATAAAAAGCGTTATTAAAAAAGAATTAAAAGAAGTGAAAGAAAACTTTGGAGATGAGAGAAGAACAAAAGTTTTTAAAAGGAAAATAGGTGAAATATCAGAAGAAGATTTAATTCCCAGAGAAGAAACGATTATTACTCTAACTCAGGGTGGTTACATAAAGAGAATAAACCCTAAGACATATAAGCTTCAAAGAAGAGGAGGGAAAGGAATTTTAGGAATGAAAACAGTGGGAGAAGATATCGTGGAACACTTTTTGATTGCCAACACTCATGATAGTCTTTTATTCTTTACTGACTCAGGAAAGGTTTTCAGAATTCCAGCTTACGAAATCCCCGAGGGAACCCGAACTGCCAAGGGCAGGGGTTTACTTAATTTCTTAGAAATTTCCCCTCAAGAAAAAGTATTATCTTTAATATCTTTAAGCAAAAAGAGTGAAAAAATCGAGGCAAAATATTTAGTAATGGTAACTAAAAACGGGGTAATCAAAAAAACCGCTTTAGAGGAATTCAAAAATATTCGTCGTTCGGGACTAATCGCTATTTCCTTAAAAAAGGGAGATTCACTGAAAAAAGTTTGTAAAACTACGGGAGAAGATGAAATAATTTTAGTAACTAAAAATGGTCAGTCAATAAGGTTTAGAGAAAAAGATATAAGACCTATGGGGCGGTCAGCCGCCGGAGTAAGAGGAATCAGATTGAAAAAATCTTCATCTCGAGTTCAGGTTGAGGGAGGAGACGAGGTAATAGGAATGGATATAATAAAACCAATCCGCCAGTTGGCGGAAAAAGGCAAAAAATTAAAAGTTAAACAATATTTATTGGTAGTGACTGAAAATGGTTATGGTAAAAGAACAGATTTAAAAGAGTATGGTTTGCAGAAAAGAGGTGGAGTAGGAGTTAAGACAGCGAAAATAATCCCTAAAATAGGGAGGCTGGTTGCTTCAAAAATTCTGACGGAAGAAGAAGATTTAATAGCCGTTTCCCAACAAGCCCACGTAATTAGAATAAAGATTGGGTCAATTTCAAAATTGAGCCGGGCAACCCAGGGAGTAAGAATTATGAAATTAGGAGAAAAAGATAAAGTTGTTTCAATGGTCTGTGTTTAAAATCCTTTCTTGTGGGTTTTTCTTTTGACATCTTTGGTGAAGAAAAGGTAAAATGGAAGAACATGGCATTTCTTAATCCTTCAAGAGTTTTAGATATGCTTGGTTTGAAAGAAAGTTTTGTTGCGGCTGACTTTGGTTCAGGTTCTGGCGGTTGGGTAATCCCCTTGGCAAAAAGACTAAAACAAGGAAAGGTTTATGCGATAGATATTTTAGAGGAACCTCTTTCAGCATTAAAAAGCAAGATAAGATTAGAAAAAATCTTAAATATTGAAACAATAAAGTCAGACATAGAAAGAACCTCCAAGCTTTTGGGTAATAGTTGTGATTTGGTTTTAATGACCAATCTTTTTTTTGAAGTAGATGATAAAAAGAAAGTAATGGAAGAGGGAAAAAGAGTTTTAAAAAAAGGCGGTAAGCTTTTAGTAGTTGACTGGAAAGAAGATTCTCCCTTAGGTCCTGAGAATAAGGTTTCGCCCGAGGAGATAAAAAAAATGGCAAAAGAAACTGGTTTAGAATTAGAGAAAGAATTTTCAGCTGGCGTTTATCATTGGGGTTTAATTTTTGAAAGGTTGTAATGTTTTAATTTTAATTTATTCTATGCGATTATAAAATATATGAGGGAAAAAACCTTTTTCATTCTTTTACTTGGAATTTTTTGTTTAGTATTAATTTCTTTTATCCCGACTACTGCCAAAGCTCAATGCTCAGATTGGGGAGGGGAATGCGGTCGGAAGTCAGAGTTAGATTGTTGTACTGGCCAGAACCTTCATTGTGATGAGTTTCCTGGTGGGTACGGTATTTGTTGTAAGCCAGATAGGTCAATTAATAACGGTCAAAAGTGCTATTGTGATAGCGAATGCGCTTCTGGAATTTGCAGTGGAGGAGTGTGTCAAGGTAATGGAGATAATGATAAAGATAATGATAATGATAAAGATAATGATAATAATGATGGTAGAATAATTGAAATTCTAAATATTCTAAATGCTACAAGCTTTGATATTATCATCAATGACCTTGTTAACTTTATTTTTTATCTTGCGATTGTCATAGCTCCCTTAATGCTCATTATAGCTGGTTTTTTATTCACCACAGCGGCAGGTGATGTTCAAAAAGTAGCTCAAGCTAAAAAAATAATTACCTGGACCATTATTGGATTTTCAATAGTTTTGTTTTCAAAAGGAATTGTAGCTTTAATAACAGGTGTTATAGGAGGTTAATTTTTAAGAGAGTATAGAGTTTTAACACTTTTTTATGCTAAAATATAAAATGTCTATGAGAAAGAAGATATTTCTATTTCTTTTAACCGGGATTTTTTGTTTGGTATTAAATTTTTTAATAGCAACTAATTTAAGAGCTGATTATATATTTGAGGGTCCTTTAAGAAATAAGACCATAGGAGATATCATAGATAGTCTCACCAACTTTATTTTTTATCTTGCGATTATCGTAGCTCCCCTAATAATAATTGTAGCTGGTTTTTTATTTACTACAGCGGCAGGTGATGCTGAAAAAATAGCTCAAGCTAAAAAAATAATTACCTGGACCATTATTGGATTTTCAATAGTTTTGTTTTCAAAAGGAATTGTAGCTTTACTTAGTAGTTTATTTTGAGGATAAAAACAATAAAACAAAAGGTCGAATCAAATTAAGAGATAGAAAGAAACATTAAAATGAAAAAAACACTTTTAAACTTAGTTTTAGCCAGCGTGTTAGTTGGAACGATAGTTCCTATGGCAGCTTTAGCTCAAGAAGGACCTGCTACTGGCTGTACCATAACGCATGATGTAGGTATAGAGGGTTGTCCTGATAATTGGGCGGACGATGGAAATTGTCCTTTTGATTCAAAAGACAAACCGTGTGGTATATGCTGTCTGATGAATGCAGTTTATACTGTAACTGATTGGATGTTTTTTGTTTTAATAGCAGTGACAGGCTTTCTGGTAATTTGGGGAGGATTTAATATAACTACAGCAGGTGGCTCTGAAGAGAAGTTGAAACAGGGAAAGGATTTTATACTTTTTGCTATGATTGGTTTAGCGATTGCTCTTTTTGCTAAAGCCATTCCAGCACTTGTCAGAACAGTATTAGGAGTATAAAAACTAAAAACAAAAGACATTTGAGTTTAAAAAAGCGCCTGGTTCCAAAAATCAACCTCAAATAAATGAGGTTGATTTTATTTGATAAAAAAGCTAAAATTGAGGCAGATTGCTAAATATTTTGTCAAACTGCCGGGGTGGTGAAATTGGCAACCACGCGAGGTTTAGGACCTCGTGCCATTTTTGGCTTGTGGGTTCGAGTCCCACCCCCGGCACTAGTTTAATTACGCTACAACTTTTTAACCGTGACTTTCCTTTTCTTTTCTCTTGAAATTTTTGGCATTCTAATTGTTAAAATCCCTTCCTTTAATATGGCATCAATCCGTCCCGGGTCAACCTCAACAGGTAGGATTATTTTCCGGGAAAATGGTCCCCAATAACATTCTTGGGAAAAATAATCCTCACTTTCTTCAGCAGGTCTTTTTCTTTCCCCTCTAATGGTAATAAGGTCTCCTTCTACTGAGATATTTAATTCTTCGGGTTTTACACCGGCAATTGCTGATTGGATAATTAATTCAGATTCTGTTTGATAGATATCGACCGCTAACTGTCCTTCTGTTTTAGGCCATTCTTTGTCCTTTAAAGCTAAAGTTGCGGAGGATTTTTTTATTTCAACCTTTTCTTTTTTCTTCAATTTTTTTTCCGCCGGCTGGCGGATTGCTTGCTTTTTCTCTTCTAACTCAATCGATATTTGTTTAATTTCTTCATTCTCTATTTTTTCTTTGTTTAGCTTTTTTTCAGGTGTTTCTTCTATGTCCATTCCTTTTTTAAGTTTTTCGAAAAATGAAGTTCCCATAGTAAATAAAAACGAATAATTAATAATTAAAAATTTCTTGATTAGAGCCTGCCATTCTCTTTAGTTTTTTAAAGCCAAAAGAAACAAAGATAGCAGCAGTCACTAAAAGAAAAAAGGGAATTATTAAAGTGTTTAAACCTTTTTCCATTTCTATTATAGAAAAATTATAAAAACCATGCAACAAGATAGCTAATATCATACCTGCTAAAATTAATTTTTTCCGTTTTTCTTTTTCAAAAAATGAAAGACCGATAAAAAAACCAATTATGGCTGAAGAGAGAGTGTGCAAAAAAGTAGCTCCTAAAAATCTTAAAATAGAAATTTCAAAAATTTTCCCAAAAAAGACAGGAGTTAATAAAGGGAGTAAAAATTCGCCTCCGGTAGAACTTTGACTTCCTACAGAAAACAAAACCAAAAGATTTTCTGCTGCCGCAAAACCTAAGGCTGCAATTATCATATAAATCATAGCATCTACCGGTTCATCAAACTCAGGGTTGTTTAGAATTTTTAATTTTATTAATGAAAATTTTAAACATTCTTCAATTAAAGCTACTCCTAAAAAAATATTCAGAATTGAAACGGTAAAAGGGGAAAGGTTGAATATCTTAATTTCAAAAAATGCTTTTTCAAGAAAAATTGCCGGAATGGTTAATAGCATTCCGTAAAAAAAAATTTTGAAAATCATTAATTTGGGTTCTGGCTTAACGTCTCTCCTTAAATAAAATTGGAGCCAGAGAAGACTGGGCAATACTCCAAAAAAAATATAAAGGGAATAATTTAAAATATAATTCATAATCTTGCCTTTTCAGTTACCCAAAAACCCAAACGTTTTCCAAAGATTAATCTTGTTTGAGCATCTAAAGCTGGAATACCTCCAAAAAAAATTAGGGTAATGGGTAACATTAACCACTGAAGAGCCAATGAGACATCTTTTAATTTACCAAACTTTTTTGGTTTTGGCGGTAAAATTAAGAAACTAATGATAGAAGAAACAAGCATTCCTATCATAGATATTGTCATCATACTTCTGGTTGCCCGCGGCAAATTATATGATAAAAGAGTAATATTAAATTTTTCTCCCCCTAAAACTAAGGGTAACCATCCTAAAAAGAAAATCAATAAAGACGCAACTGCCCAGGACCAAAAGCCATCTAAGATATTCCAGCAATGATATAGTTTTTTTGAAAGAGAAATCTTTTTATTTTTTAAAAAACCAAATAGTAAAAAAGGGATATCAACGCATCCCCAAGCCCAACGCCTTTGCTGCTTATACTGATTAATTATTGTTCTTGAAAGATTTTTTGCTAAAACAGCATCCATTGAAACTGGATAGTGGATAGGAATAACACGGTAGTCTCCGTCATAAAAGAGGTAGGACTTCCAAAATATTCTTGAGTCGTCGGGCACAACATTTTTTGGATAACCTACTTGTTCTAAAACACAAAAAGGTACGGAATGAGAAGAATAGGTTACCAGCGCTTCCGGTCTTTCCTGTTGCATCATTTGCCAGAAAGTATTGGATGTTGCCACAAGCCTCGAAAAGTTAGGAGCTGACCAAATATTATTGTTATAGACAGGAATTGGCTGATAAGAAGCTCTATAGGGATTTTTTATTGTTAAATAATGAAATGTTAAACAAGCAAAATATTGGGGATAAGGTTTAGTATCAATATCAAAGCTCGACACAATAATATTTTCTTTTTTAATTTTTAAAGGTTCAATTATTTTTTTCTTCACCGTTTTTATTGCCCAGGCGGCATTTGAACCTTTACCTTTTATTTCTCCCGGAATGTTTTTAGGATGAACGGTGATTAAAAACCTTAAGAATTTTTTGGAAAATCGTTTCTCTATTTCTTTTGTCATTTTTTGAACGCTTTTACCTGCTCTCTCTTCTATTGCTAAAACCACAATCATTCTATCTTTTGGATATTGACAATCAGATATTGCCTGACAAGAACTTTCAACTATTTCCTTACTTTCATTATACATAGGCAAAACTATCAAATGATAAATCTTATTCCATTCCTCATTAAGCTGCTCAAGTTTTTCTAACCAGTCAGTCTTGAGGTTTTTTCTCATTTGTTTAAAACTTGCTATTTGATGAAAAGATAAATAGACAATCTTTAACAGCCAATAGAGGTCAAATAAAATAATGAAAATGGCCACCGTTGTCGGGGTCAACCAGGATAGGAAAAAAGCTCCAATTAGAGTTATCCAAGATAAAAACCCTGGGATGATTTCCAGGAAACGATATAAGAATTTTTCTTTAGAATCTTTTAGACTTTCAGCTTTTGAAATATCTAAATAGTTTTTCATATGGCCCCAAGGGGAGTCGAACCCCTGTCGGTAGGTTGAAAACCTACTGTCCTAACCATTAGACGATGGGGCCAAAAACTGGTTTTAAGCTTGTTTAATTCTTAATTTTATCTCAAAATTGGAAAAAGGCAAGTCATTTTAAGTTTTAGAGAAAAAATAATGAAAAATAAAAACATAATCATTCTCGCTATTGAAACCTCATGTGATGACACTTGCGTAGCTTTAATAAAAGGCGGCGAGAAAAAGAAGTTAAAGATTAAAGTATTATCAAACCTTATTTCTTCACAGGTGGAGATTCATCAAAAATACGGTGGCGTTTATCCTTTTTTAGCAAAGAGAGAACATCAGAAAAATCTTCCCTTACTATTTGAAAAAGCAAAAAAAGAGGCTGAATCCGCCGGCCGGCGGAGCAAGATTGATTTGATTGCTGTTACCGTGGGTCCGGGGTTGGAACCCTGTCTTTGGGTAGGGGTGAATTTTGCCAAAGGTTTGGCTAAAAAATTAAAGTTACCAATTATCCCTATCAATCACATTGAATCTCATATTTTTGCCAGTTTGCTTGTGCCAACCGGTTCAAATTCCAAATTTGACTGTTGTTTAAAACCCGGCTTTAAACACTTAAATAATATGTTTCCGATAGTTTGCTTGGTGGTAAGTGGAGGACACACTCAATTAATACTGATGAAAGAATTTGGTAAATACAAAATTCTTGGGGAAACCAGGGATGATGCTGCCGGTGAATGCTTTGATAAAATCGCAAGAATGTTGGGGTTAGGTTATCCGGGAGGACCCGCCATAGAAGTTGAGGCTTCTAAAAAGGTTAAAGGTTTAAAGTTCAAAGTTACTCTACCTCGACCAATGATACATCAGAAAAATTATGATTTTAGTTTTTCCGGGTTAAAAACAGCAGCTTTGTATAATTATAAGAAACAAAAATCAAATGTTAGAAAATCAATAGATTATGTCCGGGCAATGTCGGCTGAAACGCAACAGGCAATTATTGATGTTTTAATTTATAAAACCATTAAGGCAGCCAAAAACCACAAGGCAAAAACAATAATTTTGGGAGGAGGAGTGGCTGCCAATGATGAATTGCGTAAGCAATTCAAATATAAACTAAAAACCCTAAACCATAAAGTGAAATTTTTGGTTCCGTCAAAAATTTTCTGTACTGACAACGCATTGATGGTAGCTATAACAGCTTATTATTACCGGGTTTTAGAGATTAAAAAAGACTGGAAAAAAATAACCGTAAATGCTAATCTTAGAATTGAAAATGAAATCTGAAATCCCAAAAGTCCACAATCCAAAAACTGTAGAAAATCGCATTTATAAGCTTTGGCTAAAGAGCGGTTTTTTTAATCCCGACAAACTTTTGGGAAAAAGAAAAAAGCCATTTACTATTATGCTGCCTCCTCCTAATGTTACAGGAAGACTTCATATGGGACAGGCTTTAAATGCAATTATTAATGATATTTTAATCCGTTGGAAAAGACTTAAAGGATATAGAACCCTATGGCTGCCCGGAACCGACCACGCTGGAATAGCTACCCAGGTTCAGGTTGAAAAAGAATTGAAAAAAGAAGGTAAAACTCGTTTTGATTTGGGTAAAAAACTATTCATAAAAAGGGTTTGGCAATGGAAACGAAAATACGGAAATGCTATCTTAGAACAATTTGAAAAATTAGGCTCTTCTTTAGATTGGTCAAGAACAAGATTTACGATGGACAAAGAATATTCAGCAGCCGTGAAAAAAGCTTTTTTGAATTATTATAAGAAGGGTTTAGTTTATAAAAAAGAACGACCAATTAATTGGTGTTCAAGATGCCAGACCAGTTTATCAGATTTAGAGGTAGATTATAAAGAAGAACAAGGAAAATTATGGTACATAAGATATCCGCTTAAAAATACAAATTACAAAACACAAACTACAAAATATATCGTAGTTGCGACGACAAGACCCGAAACAATGTTAGGTGATGCGGCAGTAGCCGTAAATCCAAAAGATAAAAGGTACAAAAAATTAGTTGGTAAAAAAGCAATTTTACCTTTAGTTAATAGAGAAATTCCAATTATTTCTGATAGACTTGTTGATTTGGAATTTGGGACAGGAGCTGTAAAAGTTACTCCAGCCCACGATTTAAAAGATTACGAAATTGGTATTTCTCATAACTTGGATATTACTCAAGTTATTGATGAAGAGGGTAAAATTAAAAAAAATGCACCGGCTGATTATCAAGGTCTATCAATTTTAAAAGCAAGAGAAGCAATTGTTAAAGACTTAAAAAAATTAGGATTAATAGAGAAGATTAAAGATTTTTCTCATCAGGTTCCTTTTTGTGACCGCTGTAAGACAAAAATTGAGATTTTACCTTCTAAGCAATGGTTTGTGGAGATGGAAAAATTAGCAAAGATGGCTGAAAAGGAAGTCAGGTCAGGGAGAATAAAATTTCATCCAAAAAGATTTGAAAAGATTTATTTCGATTGGATTTCAAATATAAAAGATTGGTGTATCTCAAGACAAATTTGGTGGGGCCATAAAATTCCTATTAAAGGTTCTGAAGATGTTTTAGACACCTGGTTTTCTTCAGCTCTCTGGCCATTTGCAACGCTCGGCTGGCCCAAGAAAACAAAAGATTTAAAGAAATTTTATCCAACAGACGTTTTATCAACAGCCAGAGACATTATTAATCTCTGGGTGCTGAGAATGATATTTTCAGGGATGGAATTTATGAAAAAGAAACCTTTTAAAGATGTTTATATCCATCCTACTGTTTTGACAAAAGAAGGAAGAAGAATGTCAAAATCTCTTGGAATAGGTATTGACCCAATGATTTTAATTGAGAAATATGGAGCTGATGCTTTAAGATTTGGATTTGCCTGGCAGCTTACAGGAGGACAAGATATTAGATTTAGTGAGGACAGTATTGTTATGGGGAAGAAATTCTGCAATAAGATTTGGAATGCAACGAGATATATATTGTTTCAAATTCAAAATTCAAAACATGCCTTGTGCCGAAGCGGAGCTTCCGGTGCGGGGTTTAAAATTCAAAACTTAACCAAAGCAGATAAAAAGATATTAAAGGCTTTAGAAAAAACAATAGAATCTGTTGACGCACACTTAGAGAATTTTAGGTTTGGAAAAGCAGCCAGGATTCTTTATGAGTTTTTCTGGCATGATTTTTGCGATAAATACATTGAACAATCAAAACTGCAGGTTAAAAATGCTAAATCAAAAAAAGAGCAAGAAGTAACCAAGAAAATCTTGCTATATGTGTTATTATCTTCTTTGAAGCTTTTACATCCTTTTATACCTTTTATTACAGAAGAGATTTACCAGAATTTACCAATTAAAAATAAAAAGAAGTGCTTAATGATTGAGGACTGGCCTTATTCAAGGTGAATTATTTTGCCAAATTCTTTTATTTCATCCGCTAAAAGCGGATATTTTTTTAATTGAGGGTCTTGTTGTAAAATCTTTTGGGCCCAGGACCTTGTTTTTTCAACCAAAAATACATCTGATAGGGAAGACATAGCTAAATCCGGTATTCCCCACTGCCTGGCGCCAAAAACTTCACCAGGTCCCCTGATTTGCAAATCTTTTTCCGCTAGTTCAAAACCTGTTTTTGAATCCAGAAGTGCTCTTAAGCGCATTCTTGTTTTTTTAGCTCCTGAATCAGTAAATAAAAAACAGAAAGATTGGTCTTCTCTCCTTCCAACTCTTCCCCTAAATTGGTGGAGCTGTGATAAGCCGAATTTATCAGCTCCTTCAATGAGCATTAAGGTGGCATTAGGAATATCAATACCTACCTCTATTACTGAAGTAGAAACTAAAACATCAATTTTTTTATTCTTCATTTTTTTCATTACTTCTTCTTTCTCTTTAGACTTCATTTTTCCGTGAAGCATGGCTACTTTTAATTTAGGGAAAATTTTTTTTGATAATTTCTCATATTCTTTTTTAACAGCTTTTACGTCTGACCAATTCTTACTTGTTTCTGTGCTTTCTATCCGAGGGCAGATAACAAAAACCTGTTTCCCTTTCTTAACTTCGTCTTTAATAAAATCGTAAACTCTTTCTCTTTCTTTTGGCGGGATTACTTTTGTGATTATTTTTTTTCTTCCTTTTGGCATTTCATCAAGCAAGGACAGGTCCAAGTCGCCATATAAAGTTAAAGCCAACGTTCTTGGAATAGGGGTTGCAGTCATTGATAATAAATGAGGTATAAGTTTTACTTGCGAGTCTGCTCCCTGGCAGAGGCGGGCTCGTTGTTCTACTCCAAATCGATGTTGCTCGTCTAAAATTACTAAAGCTAATTTCCCAAACCTTACTTCTTCCTGGATTAAAGCATGGGTTCCGATAATAATATCTATTTCTCCCTCTTTTATCTTTTGTAATAATGTTTTTTTAGTTATTTTTTTTTCAGAGATTTTAGAATTACTTCCTGTGAGAAGCCCAATTTTTAATTTAAAATCTTTTAGGATATTTTTAAGGTTTTTGAAATGCTGCTCGGCTAAAATTTCTGTCGGTGCCATAAAAGCTACCTGATATTCGGCTTTAGCTACGTTTAAAGCAGCAATGGTAGCAACAATTGTTTTTCCAGAACCCACATCACCTTCTAACAACCTGTTCATTGGTCTTGGTTTTTCTATGTCCTTTAATATTTGCCAGGCAGATTTTCTTTGGGCATTGGTCAGTTTAAAAGGCAGAGAGTCAACAAAACTTTTTACAATCTTCAAATCAAAAGGAATAGAGATTGCTTTTTCCATTTTCAATCTCATTTTTTCCCTGAGAACATTTAACTGAATGAAAAAAAGTTCCTGGAAAGAAAATCTTTTTCTGGCTTTTTTTGCTAATTCTTTTGAATCTGGAAAATGAATTTGCCATAAAGCCTGATTTAATGGTAGTAAACTTTCCTCTTTTTTAATGAGCTCTGGCAGGGAATCTTTGATTTCTTTTTTAAACTTGGCTAAAAGAGGCCTTAAAATATATCTCAGCCATCTTGAAGAAAGACCTTCTGTTTCAGGATAAACCGGAATTAAACCTCCTGTGTGAATTAGATTCTTTTTTTCAGCATCTGATATTTTTTCATAAGAAGGACTGGACAGATAAATTCCGGGATAACTTTTTTTGCCCAGGGCTACTTTTCCTGCCAGACAGACGAGATTTTCTGGTTTTAAGGTATCAATTAAATAAGGTTGGTTAAACCAGATAACCTTAATTGCTCCAGAATCATCTTCTACTATTGCTTCGGTTATAACCATTCGCCTTTTCCAGGTTATGGTGTTTTTGATTTCCAAAATTTTTCCCTGGATACAAACAGTTCCTCCAATCTTTACTTCAGATATTGGTGTTAAAGTCGAAAAATCCTCATAGCGATGAGGAAAATGAAACAAAAGTTCACGAACGGTTTTAATCCCCAGTTTCTTTAACTTTTTTTGATACTGAGGACCGATTCTTGGAATTTTTTCAACAGAAGTAGAGAGATTCATAGAACATGAAACATGTAATCATTTCTTGTGTCCCCGGTAGGACTCGAACCTACAACCTTCAAATCCGCAATCTGATGTTCTATCCATTAAACTACGGGGACATTATTTCTTACTTAATTTATCACAAAATTTATCTAAAAACAAGATTGACTTTATTGATTTTTAAAGATAGAATATAGCCAGTTATCAGGAGGAGTGCGGCGAATGGCAAGCCAGCAGTTTGCTAAACTGTAGCCGTCTAAACAGCGGCCTGTGGGTTCGAGTCCCACCTCCTCCGCCCCTTTTAAGGGTGGGTTGCTCCGAATTGGTAAGGAACTGGTTTTGAAAACCAGCGCCCCGCAAGGGGCTTGCAGGTTCAAGTCCTGCACCCACCGCCCTTTTCTTATAAAAAATTCAATAAAAGCCGGGAGTTTTCCTCGGCTTTTGGTTATCATTGACATGATTTTTAGTTGGCGATAGTTTATACACTGTCTTGGCCGGGCTTGGCTCTGGCAATAACTATTCCTATAATTTTTTTTGCTCCCGATGTTTTTAAAACTTTAGCCGCTTCCTTTATTGTAGAACCTGTGGTATAAATATCATCAACCAATAGAATATTTTTTCCTTTTATCTTTTCTTGATTCTGGCAGTAAAAAGCTTTTGAAACATTTTCTTTTCTTTCCTCATTAGAGAGTTTAACCTGAGGTAATGTTTCTCGTTTTTTTATCAAAACGTCATTGACCAAGGGTATTTCTAAAAATTCTGAAAGCTTTTTTGCAATCTCCTCTGCTTGATTGAACCCTCGCCACCTTAACCTTCTTTTTTCAAGCGGGACAGGAGTTAAAGTAAAGTTCGATTTTTCCCTATAAAATAATGGCGGGTTATCAAGTAATTGAAAATGTTCTATTATTAAGGAAGATAGAGACAAAGAGAGTTCTTTGATAAATGGTTGATATTTGAAATTTTGGATCAGATTTTTAAGTAGAGGACTTTTGTATTCCGTAGAAAAGTATAAATCGTCGAGCTCTTCCGTTTTTAAGATTTGATGAAAATCAGAAAGTTCAAGGATGCTTTTGCAATCTTGGCAGAGATAACATCCTTCTCTATGACAGCCAAAGCAAAATTTTGGGAATAATAAATTGAGAAAAAGGTTTTTTATTTTTTTTCTCATATGATATAATAACACAAAATGCGGTTTTTAGGATTAATCCCACAAAAATTTTTAGGAATAGATATTGGTACTTCATTTATTAAGGTGGTGGAACTCTCGAGTTGGGCAGGGAGGAGAAATCTGGAAAACTATGGCGAGGTTTCGGCTGAGTTTCTTTATAAAAAACCATTCAGGACATTTGAAAAAAGTACTCTTTTACTTTCCACCAAAGATGTTTCCAGAGCAATTAAAGCCATTATTGAAGAGGCTAATATTAAATCACAAAAAGTCGCTTTTTCCATTCCAGATTTTTCTAGTTTTTTTACCACTTTTGAATTACCATCAATGAGTAAAGAAGAAGTTTCTCAAGCAGTGAGAGCAGAAGCGAGGCGACATGTTCCCCTTCCTTTAGCAGAGGTGATATTAGATTGGCAGATAATAAACAGACCTGGAAGAAACAAAGCTGAAAATTTAGAAATCCTTTTAGTTGCGGTTCCTAATGAAGTTGTTAATCAGTATCAAAACATTGCTACTAATTTAAACCTTAAACTTTCAGTTCTGGAGGCAGAAGTATTTGGCCTGGTCAGGTCTCTGGTAAAAAGTGAAGAAAAAGGAATTGTTGGTTTAGTTGATATTGGCGCTAGAAGCACAAGTTGTAGTATAATTGAGAAAAGAGTTTTAAAGGTCTCGCGCAGCTTTGATATTTCCGGAGACAGTTTGACAGAGAGAATATCTAAAGGATTATCAGTGGACTATAAAAAAGCAGAAGAGCTTAAGAAAAAATATGGAATATTATCTTTGGGAGGAGCTGGAAAAGAAGATGAAAATCATGTAAGAGATATTTTGATTCCACTGATTGATTTAATTATTAGTGAGATTGATAAAATTTTTATGAATTTTTATTTAAAAGAAAAAAAGGAGGTGGAAAAGATTATTTTAGCTGGAGGAAATGCTTTTTTGCCCGGTTTATTTGAATATTTTAAAGACCATTTTACTAAAAGAGAAGTAGTGATTGCTAATCCCTTTTCAAAAATTTTCTTTCCTCCAATTCTTGATAAAACATTAAAAGAGATAGGACCCTCTTATGCGATTGCAGTAGGAATGGCTTTAAGAGGAGTGGAATAAGAAAAACATCCCCTATCGGAGGAGGGTCGAGACCTGATTATGCATTACCACTATGGTTGAAATAATACCAAAATCATTTGAGGAAATACCTTCTTGGCAAAGAAATTTACTTTACTTTTTGATTTTTTTGCTTATAGCAATTATTGTAGGTTTTTTCGTATTACGTAATTTTAAAGAAAAGTCAGAGAAAGATCTTGATGCCTTGGAAGAAAGATTGTCTCAAGAAGGAGTCTTCAGAATAATTGATTTAGAAAAAGAGATTCTTGATTACAAGAGAAAACTTGAAGATTTTTCTTTTCTTTTTGAAAATCACATTCTAAACACAAAATTTTTTGATTTTATGGAGAGTAAAACCCATCCTCAGGTTTTCTTTTCTGAAACTAACTTAAAATCTAAAAGCTCAAGGGTTTCTCTTTATGGGCTGGCTGATAGTTTTTTATCTTTAGGACAGCAAATTTCGATTTTTAAACAAGAGGAATTAGTTAAGGACGTGATTTTATCTGATGTTTCCATCTCTAAAAAAGGAGGGATTGAGTTTAATTTAGATATTTTATTTAAAGAGGAGCTTTTTAGATATTCAATAACAACACCAATAAATAAAGACTAACATGAGAAACTATCCACTTTATATTGTAATTACTTTTTCTTTATCTCTTTTACTTATATTTGCTTTATTATTGCCTGAATACAGGGCTTTAAATTATTTAAAGCAAAATATTTTTAAGAAAGATTTTGAACTTCGCTCTTACGAAAAGCACTTTCAAGAACTTCAAGGAATTTTAGATGAAATTAAAGAGAAACAAGAGTCCTTTTTAAAAATTGAATCTGCCCTGCCTAAAGATTCTTCCTTGACAGAGCTTTTGAATCTCTTTCAAAAAACAGCTTCCCGGTCAGGGCTCATTTTAGAAAGAGTATCTCCAGGCTCAACTCCTTCTACTGAAGAAGAGAAAATTAAAACCAGAAAGATTAATCTTTTTTTAAAGGGTGATTACTCTGATTTTAAAAACTTTCTTTCAATTATAGAAAGGTCAACCAGATTAATTGAAGTTGATAATATTTCATTTTCTTACTCAGAAGGAAAAAAGTTATTTAGTTTTAATATAATAACAGGAGTTCATTCCTATTAATTGCGAAGCTAATGGTTTCCTTTTTTAATTGCGAAGCAATTACAAGGAGCGAAGCGACTGGTTCCTTCTTAATATGGCTATAGTATTTAAAAAACAAATAAAGAAACAAAAAAATTTGATTTTAGTTTTTTTAGTCTTAGTCTTAATTACTATTTCCATTGTTTGGTGGAGTCAACATATTGAAGAAGAACTTTTTGTCGAACCAATAATGCACTTTAGGAAAATAAAGATAGATTTTAAAATTTTCGAAAATTCTTTTTTTAAAGAACTTCAACCAATAGAGAAGATACCTGAGTTTGAAGGAGAGATGGGACGGGAAAACCCATTTATCCCTAAACCTAAATAAACCTAATTTTAAATATGTCATTATTAGCAAAATTAGTTAAAAAAGGATTGTTGGAAAAAGAAAAAGCAATTCTTTTAGAAAAAGAAATTGAAGCTTCGGGTAAAAAAGAAGAAGAAGTTCTTTTAGAGAAAAAGGCAGTTTCCGAAGAATCTTTATTTAATCTAAAATCACAAGACTTAGGCATTCCTTTAAAAGAAGTAGATCCAAAAAAAGTCCCTTTGGAAATTTTAGGATTAATACCGTCAGAGACCATTCAACATTATAAAATAATTGTCTTAGCGAAAAAAGATAATGTTTTAGATGTGGGAATGGTTTATCCTGAAGATTTAGATGCCGTAGAGGCATTGAAGTTTTTAACAAGAAGAGGTAAGTTTGATTATAAAATATATTTGATTACTCCTACTACTTTTAATAAAATATTAAAGCAACATCGAAGTTTAACGCAAGAAGTAGGAGAAGCTTTAGAGAAATTAAAAGAGGACTTAAAAGTAAAGAAAGGTCCCGCTCCTACAGCTGCCGAGATAGAAAGATTAATTGAGGAAACTCCTATTTCAAAAGTGGTGGCTGTGATTTTGAGATATTCAGTTGAAGGGAAAGCATCTGATGTTCATATTGAGCCAGAAAAAGAAAAATTAAGAATACGTTTTAGATTACTTGGCTCTTTGCATTCCTCGATTATTTTGCCAATCAGAGCCCATCAGGCTATAGTTTCCAGAATTAAAGTTTTATCTAATTTGAAACTTGATGAAACCAGAATTCCTCAAGATGGTAGGTTTTCAACCATAATAGACAACAAGGACATTGACTTTAGAGTTTCTACCTTTCCAACAACTTTAGGAGAAAAAGTGGCTATTAGAATTTTAGATCCAACAATGGGTTTGAAGAAGCTTGAAGGGTTGGGCTTATCTAAAAGAAATTTAGAGATTCTCATGAGAGCAATTAAAAAACCATTCGGGATGATTTTAGCTACGGGTCCAACCGGCTGCGGTAAAACAACAACTTTATATGGAATATTACAGATTCTAAACAAAGAAAGCGTGAATATTATCACGCTTGAAGACCCGGTAGAGTATTTTATAGAAGGGATTAATCAGTCTCAAATTAGGCCGGAAATTGGTTACAGTTTTGCCAATGGATTAAGGTCTATTCTTAGGCAGGACCCTGACGTTATTATGGTAGGAGAGATTAGAGATGAAGAAACTGCTTCTTTGGCTACTCATGCTGCTCTAACAGGCCATATTGTTTTATCAACCCTGCATACTAATGATTCTTTAGGAGTAATTCCAAGACTACTTGATTTAGGAGTTCAGCCCTTTCTGATTCCAGCAACTCTGAGTTTAGCTGTAGCTCAGAGGTTAGTTCAGAGGCTGTGCGACAAATGTAAAAAAAAGATAAAAGCTAAAGAGGAAATTAAAAATTTAATTTTAAAGGAAGTGGCAGGTTTTTCAAAAAAAGTAAAAGAAGAGATTAAACTTTCAGAACCTCTTTATCTTTGGGAGGCGAAAGGCTGTGAAAGGTGCAACCATGGAGGATTTTCCGGAAGGATTGGTCTTTTTGAAGTTTTTGAAATGACCGAGGAGTTTGCCGAAATAATTTCAAAAGATATTTCAGAGAAAAGCTTATTGAAAGAAGCTAAAAGACAATCAATGACTACAATGAGGCAGGACGGCATATTAAAAGTTTTGAAAGGAATTACCACCATAGAAGAGGTTTTAAGAACAACATAATTATGGCATATAATTCTCAACTTGCAAAACTCTTAGAATTAATAATTAAAGAACAGGCTTCAGACCTGCATCTTTCTGTTGGTCACCCTCCTATTATAAGAATTTCAGGTCGGCTTGTCCCCCTGATAAAGGAGAAAAAACTTTCTCCTGAAGATACAAAAAATCTTGCCTTTGCTCTTATGAATGCTCTGCAAAGAGAAGAATTTTTAAAAGAAAAAGAAATTGATTTCTCTTATGGCTTTAGAGAAAAGTCTCGTTTCAGAGTAAATATATTTTTTCAGAAAGGATATGTTTCCTGCGCCTTAAGATTAGTGCCGGTTAAAATCAAAACTATTAGTGAACTTAATTTACCTCCGGTATTATATGAATTCACCAGAGCCAAGCAAGGTTTTGTTTTAGTTTGCGGTCCTTCCTCTCAGGGAAAGTCAACCACTTTGGCGAGTTTAATTGATGAAATTAACCACACTCGTGCAGACCATATCATTACCATTGAAGACCCTATTGAATATATTTTTACTCCTGATAAATCTATTATTGACCAAAGAGAGTTGGGGCGGGACACTTTGAGTTTTGCTAAAGCTCTTCGTTCGACTTTTCGTCAAGACCCTGACGTAATTATGTTGGGAGAAATGAGAGATGTAGAAACAATGTCCACAGCCATTACTGCAGCTGAAACGGGTCATTTAGTTTTTACTACGCTTCATACAAATTCTGCTGCTCAGACAATTCACCGAATTGTTGATTCTTTTCCTCCCGAGCAGCAAAACCAGATTAGGTTTCAGATCTCGAGCTCTCTTTTAGGAGTGATTTCCCAGAGATTAGTTCCGAGAATTAAGGGAGGGATTATACCTGCTTGTGAAGTAATGATTAGTAATCCTGCCATTGCTAATCTAATCCGCGAAAATAAAGTTCACGAGATTCCAACGGTTATTGAGACTAGTCTGGAACAGGGAATGATTTCTTTAAATCGCTCCTTATCTGATTTGGTGAAAAGAAAAGAAGTTTCCTTAGAAACTGCTCTTATTTATTCTCTAATTCCAAAAGAACTGAAAATGCTTATAAGATAATTAAGATTAAGCGAAGCGCATGAAGTTTAATTATCAGGTCAGAACTAAAAAAGGAGAAATTCAGAGCGGAGTAGTTGAAGCTTCTTCCAAAGAGGCTGTTCTTTCTCTTTTACAAAAGCATGGATATTACGTTACTTATCTTGAAGAAGCCAAAATACCTTTTTACGCCAGGAAAATAGAGTTGTTAAGGGGAATTTCTCAGAAAGATATTGTTCTATTTTCCAGACAGCTGTCAATGATGTTTCGTTCAGCAGTTTCCCTTGTTGAGGCTTTAAGGATTTTAGGTGGTCAGACTAAAAATATACAGCTTCGAGAGCAAATTTTAAACCTATCAGAAGAAATAGAAGGAGGAAGTTCTTTTTCCAAAGCCCTCTCACGTTATCCCGAGACATTTTCCTTTCTTTATATTGCCATGGTTAAAGCCGGAGAAACAGTAGGTAAATTGTCTGAATCTCTTGATTATTTAGCCGAGTACTTGGAAAAAGAATACAATTTAACATCTAAAACAAAGGGAGCTCTTATGTATCCTGCTTTAGTTCTTTTAATGGCGGTTTCGGTTATAGGATTAATGACTTATACAATTATCCCTCAGTTAAAAATTGTGATTGAAGAAACCGGAGCTGAAATACCAAGACTTACCGAGATAGTAATTAGTTCTTCTGAATTTTTAAGGAATTACAGTCTTTTTTTTGTTTTAGGGCTTTTTATTTTTTTCTTTTTACTCTTCAGATATTATAAAACAGAAAGCGGAAAAAGTTTTGTTGATAAAATCTTAATTAAATTGCCCGTTATTGGTCCTTTTCTAAAAACATTATATCTTTCTCGATTAGCAGAAAGTCTTTCTATTCTTTTATCAGGAGGATTAATGATTACTCAAGCTATTGAGCTTTCTGCTGATATCGTCGGCAACTCAACTTATAAAAATGCTCTCTTTTTGCTTAGAGACGAGGTCAGAAAAGGAAAGCAGGCTTCTTCGGTCTTAATCCTTTTTCCAGATATTTTTACTCCTCTATTTATTCAAATGACTTTGGTTGGAGAAAAGACAGGAAATTTAGCCAATAGTTTAAAAGAGGTCTCTGATTTTTATCAAGGAGAAGTTGAGAGAGGAATCACCAATATATTAAATATCTTAGAGCCCGTTTTAATTATTCTTTTAGGAGGTCTGGTTGGAGGATTAATATTTTCTGTTTTAATGCCTCTTTATCAAACAATATCTATTTAATTTTTTCGGGGCGAGGTCAGTCAAAATTTCTCTACCGGGGTTGACAAAATAATGCTATAATTAGAAAATAAAAGAAAGCAATGCGAATAAAAGTTATTCACACCATAGAAATTTTTTAAACAAAAAATTTATCTGAAATAATCGTTATAAATAATTATAAATAACAATATGTTTAAAAAGAATAAAGGTTTTACTTTAATTGAGCTATTGGTAGTTATTGCCATTATTGGAACTTTATCTGGATTGGTTTTAGTTTCTTTAGGTGGTGCCAGGAGTAAAGCCAGGGACGTAGCAAGACAGTCTGATATCAGGCAGATTGCTGCTGCCTTAGAGTTGCAATACAGTGATGATGGAGAATATCCTGTTATTACAGCAGGTACTGAGCCTACTCTTGCGAGAATAACCACTAACCTTGAAACGATAACTCCTACTTATTTAAAGCCTTGGCCCCAGGATCCTGGAGGAGGCAGCCATGATTGTAATAGCACTCAGGGCGCTTACTGTGCATTTACTAGCTCTGCGGGGGGAGACTATTGTGTCGTTGCTGCTTTAGAAAATGATGACTGGTTTACTGCTTCTGATTCTGGAATAAGCACTCTTAGTTCTATTCCTACTGACCTTGAGACTTGTAAGTAAGGATAGCATTATAAATAACACTATGTTTAAAAAGAATAAAGGTTTTACTTTAATTGAGCTATTGGTGGTTATTGCCATTATTGGAGTTTTATCCGGATTGGTTTTGGTTTCTTTAGGTGGCGCCAGGAGTAAAGCCAGGGACGTAGCAAGACAGTCTGATATCAGGCAGATTGCTGCTGCCTTAGAGTTGCAATATAGTGATGACGTGCAATATCCTGCTATTACAGTAGATGCTAATAAGAGAATAAACAGTACGAGCACGACTCCTACTTATTTAGACCCTTGGCCTCTAGATCCTGGAGGAGGCAGCCATGGTTGCAATAGCAGCAAAGGCGCTTACTGTGCACCCGTCAGCTCTGATGCGGGTCCAGAATATTGTGTCTATGCTACTCTGGAAAATGGTAATTTTTTTACTGCTTCTGATTCTGGAATAAGCACTCTTGGCACTGAGCCTACTGTTCTTGATACTTGTAAGTAAGGATAATATTGTTGTAATTGCTAAGTTGGCAGGATTTTTATGCCAACTTTTATTTTAGTTTGAAAATGATACAATGTAGAAAATGAAAGCCTTAATTTATCTTTTTGTCTTTATATTTGGGTTGATTGTTGGTTCTTTTTTGAATTGTATAATTTATCGACTTTCAAAAAAAGAAAGTTTTTTGGTTAAAAAATCTTATTGTCCTTATTGTAAACATACTTTACATTGGCAGGATTTGATTCCGCTCTTGAGTTTTCTGATTTTAAAAGGGCGGTGTCGATATTGTAAAAAACCCATTTCTCTGCAGTATCCCTTGGTGGAGCTCGCTACCGGCTTTTTATTTTTATTAGTAGTATTACAGAATATAGACTCACTGTTTTTTGAGCTTCTTAATTGCGAAGCAATTACAAGGAGCGGAGCGACTGGTTTTCTTATTTTTAGCTTTTTAAATATTCTTTTCTTGTTTCTTGTTTCTTGTTTCTTGATAATTATTTTTGTTTATGACCTTAAACACTATGTTGTTCCAGATAGAGTAGTTTATCCTGCTATATTTACAGCTGGCAGCTGGTATTTAGTAGTTAGTATTTTTTTTAATCATTATCTAAAATACGAAATATTAAACATTATGTATTCTGCCGTTTTAGCTGCAGTATTTTTTTTGGCAATAGTTCTGATTTCTAATGGAAAAGGTATGGGAATAGGAGATGTAAAATTAGCTTTTTTTATGGGATTATTACTCGGCTACCCAAACATTTTAGTTGCTTTATTTTCAAGCTTTTTTTTAGGAGCAATAATCGGAATAATGTTAATTATTAGTGGTAAAAGAGGTTTTAAATCAGAGGTTCCATTTGCTCCATTTTTGGTTACGGGAACCTTTCTGGCAATGTTTTTTGGAGAAAAAATAATTGACTTTTCTCTTCGGCTATTTGTGGTATAACTTAACGAGGCTTAACGAGGGACTGTCCTCTTCCTGTCTTAGTCTAATTTTAAAATAAAAAAAAAGAATTTATGCGAAGAATATCTAATGTCTCAGAATTTGAAGATTATCCCTTTACTCCCTTTAATGCGGTAGAGTTTATCAGTTTAAAGTATAATCTTAGAAAAGTTGTTCAATTGGATTTACGTTCTGAACGTAGATTTTTGGATTTACAAAAAATAGTTAAAAAATTGGGTTGGGCAGTTGTAAAATCTAATTTTAAATTTGATTTAGAAGAAAGAAAAAAAGGAAATTTTAAACGTATAGACATTAATGATAAAAGAAAAGGAGAGTTCCGTATTTATATTTTTAATCCTAAGAGATTTAAAATACCCCATGAATCAGAAAAATTAGGCAGATTAATGGGTTATCCCTCTTGTTGTATTGATTCATATATGGAGTGTATGAAGGCAAACAAAGATATATTTGGATGTATGAATATTACCAAAGATTCAAGTTTTCCTTTTCTGATTAACCCTTTTGCAAGATTAGTATCTAATGCTTACTTAATAAATCACTTCCCTTGCTCTCTTAATTGTAAGAAGAGTTTAAAATTAGCAAAAGCAATATCGAAAGTAATTCAGTCAAATTATCCACACTTTTATAAAAAAATATACCAATATTGCCATTTTCCTGTTTTAGTGTTTCCTAATTCCAGTGCTAATTATGATATGAGAGAAGAAATCCCCCTTCTTCTGTTAATGGAGAAATCAAAGGAGGAGCAAAGTTATAAAATCTTAAGCAACGCATTACGTAATAATTTATATAAGAATTTTGAGAATGCAGATACAATTGTAGTATCTCGGGAAAACATAAAGGTTTTTAGGAATAATATCTTAAAGAGTCAAATTGATAGAAGTGCCGTAGAATTCTATTTTCTCGTTCCTTATTAATACCTATACGAGACCCATCTTCGCAGAGGTATTGATTCTCGCTATACTCAAAAATAAAATTATTTTTTAAACTCAAACATTAATAATGTTAGATTTACAATGGTTAGTTTTTGTCTTATACTGGATAGTAATGAACAAACCCAACAAAAATTTATATTAATAAAACAATGCCAAGAATAAAAATTCATAAATCAGAAAATAAAATAATTGTTTCTGTAAACCCAAAGCTCTACCCTTTACAGGCTCTATATGGTGCAGCTTATGTTTTTTTAGACCGGGCTTATATTTTTTTAGACGGCGACCCTAAAAAAGAAGTTTATGTTAGTCTAAAAGGGAAAAAGAAACTTACAAAGAAAGAAATAAGGGCTTTGGCAGATGAGTTTTTAAATGAACTTTTAAATTATAATCTGAGGTGTCAGATTTCAAAAGATAACCGCAAAATCAGAGAATACATAGTGGGAGCTGCTTTAATAGGCGCATCGGGAGAGGACACCAAGAAATTAATACAATCAGATAGAAAAGATTGGCAAAAAGACCCCTTAGGGATTGCGGTTCCTTGGGAAGAGAAGTACGGAAAAAAAGCATTATGACTATTTTTTTTAACAAAAAATTTTATTCGCTTGAAGCCATAAAAAAAGCTATTAAAGCCTACGACGAACTGGCTGTTTTTAAACTTAAAGAAAAAAAGAACAATATTAAGGTTGATATAAGTAGAATAGAGAAAAGCGTTAAGGCTCTTATTAAGGATGAATTCTGCAACTATGTTCTGGCAGAAACCAAAAGATTTAAGTAGTAGCTTTTAAATATTTTTTATAACTATTATGCCATTAGACTTAAACAAAATTAAGTTGAATACTAAAAAGGTAGCCTTTTGCCGTTTTAAGAAATTAGATGATAAATATTTATTAACTAATGACGTGGGATTTTATAAATTTTTAAAACCTGCTCAATTTAAAGATTTTATAAAGGGAAAATTAAAAGAAGAAAGCGAGACTTATCAAGAATTAAAAGAGAAAGGATTTATCAAGGACGATTATGATATAGACAAGATGATTGATACCTACCGTTGTTATAACAGTTTTTTATTCCAAGGAACTTCTCTTCATATAGTAGTTGTTACCCTAAGATGTAATTTTAAGTGTATTTATTGTCAAGCCAGCCGTCGTCCGATGGAAGAAAAGCAATATGATATGAGTAAAGAAACAGCCAGGAATGTGGTGAACATGATGTTTGAGAGCCCGAGTGATATCATTACCATAGAGTTTCAAGGAGGAGAGCCTTTGGTCAACTGGCCGGTGGTAAAATTTATTGTTGAATATGCAAGAAAAAAGAATAAGAAGGTTAAAAAGAAACTTTTAATTTCTTTGGTTACTAATCTCAGCCTAATGACAGAAGAGAAATACAGGTTTTTCATTGAGAAAAAGGTAAGTCTTTGTACTTCTTTAGATGGGCCTGAAGAGCTTCATAATAAAAATCGACCTTGGACAAAAGGAAACAGTTATCAGATTGTCACTTCCTGGATAGATAAAATAAAAAAAGAAGAAAAAGAGGAGGAGAAGAGCGGTCGGGGACGCTACCACTTATCTGCCCTTACCACCATATCCAAGTTCTCCCTTCAGTATCCAAAGGAGATTGTAGAAGAATATTACAAGTGGGGTTTTAGGGGTATTCATTTGAGACCATTAAGCTTTTTGGGTTTTTCAGGAGGAACAGCTAAGGAAAAGATTGGCTATTCGGCCAGGGAGTTTATGGAGTTTTGGAGAAAAAGTATGGATTATATTATAGAAATCAATGTCAGAGGGAGATTTTTTTATGAAAGAGGGGCGGCAATAATGCTGAAGAAGATTTTAACAGACGAAAATCCTGGGTTTCTTGATTTAAGGTCGCCCTGCGGAGCAGCGATTGGACAGTTGGTTTATAACTATGATGGTAGGGTTTATACTTGTGACGAGGGGAGAATGGTAAAAGATGACACTTTCATGCTGGGAGATGTAAATAAAGATGCTTATGAAGAGATAGTTTCCAACCCCAAAGTCAAAACAATGATTACAGCTTCCACCTTAGATAATTTATCGTGTGACTATTGTGTCTATAAACCCTATTGCGGGGTCTGTCCGGTTTTGTCTTATGCTCTTTATGGTAACCTTTTTCCACAATTCAGAAATACTGACCAGTGTAAGATACATGAAGAAATGTTTGAATACCTCTTTAGAAAAATAGAAAACGAAGAAGTAAAAAAGATTTTCCTTCAATGGGTAAAACGAAGCCGGGGATAGTTTATTTGAGAAAAAACATGTTCAGACCGAAATCTTTTCATCTTCAGTGGCACATTACAGAGAGATGTAATCTCCATTGCAAACATTGTTATAGCGACCCAGCACTCTTAAAGAATGAGTTATCTCTTCAGGAACTGATTGGGATTTTAAACCAATACGTAGAACAAATTGAGAAGTGGGAATTACCCAAACGAGCGGTTCGAATATCCTTTACCGGAGGAGAGCCATTCATAAGAAAGGATTTTTTTGACCTTTTAGAAAAATGCTATGAGAACCGAAACATAACCCAGTATGGGATATTAACCAACGGGACCTTGCTGAATCGAAGTATTATAAAGAAACTCAAAGACTTAAAAGTAGACTACATCCAGGTAAGTCTGGAAGGGACTAAAAAAACAAACGATTACATTAGGGGAAAAGGGACTTTTGAAAAAATAATAAGAGCAATTAAGTTGTTAAGAGAAGAAAGAATATCAATAGGTATTTCTATGACGGTAAGTAAGATAAACATTCAGGATGTACCAGCTGTAATTAATCTTGCCAAGGATTTAAAAGTTAATTTCTTGGGTATTAGACGGCTTGTTCCTCTCGGAAGGAGCAAGGAAGTAAAAGGGATGGTTTTGACCCCAGAAGAGGTTAGAAAATTATTTTTATATATTTTAAAAATAAAGAGAGATTCTAAAATTAATATTGGAATAGGTTGTGAGGACGGTATATTAGCTCAAGAAATGCATTATTTACCTATCGGCTGTTCTGCTGGTTACGCAAGCTTTACTGTTCTTCCCAATGGCGATATCTATCCCTGCCGGCGGCTGCCCCTGCTTTCGGGAAACTTATTAAAGCAGTCATTCAGCAATATTTACTATAATTCCAAGGAACTTCAAAGATTAAGGAACTTAAACAATATCAACGATGTCTGTCAGGACTGTCCCTTTTTTAATGAATGTCAAGGGGGTGCCAAGTGTATAAACTATGCCCATTTTGGAGACCCTTTTTCTCCTTCTCCCCAATGTTGGAGGATATTTAAAGAATTGCCTGACCCGAATTTAAAATGGAGAGCCGGCAAGAAAGAGAAAGAGGAGAGACTGGACCAGAAATGGATTGAAGAAGATTGAACCTTGAAATGCTTTCTTTGGGATTTTCATTGTGCTATAATATAAATTGGGCTATAATAAAAGCGGTAAAAATAATAACATAAAGAGAACTATGAAGAAACTACCTTCAATAAAAAAGGATATCAAAGCCTTTCTTACAAGCGAGGAGGGGAAGATAAGTAAGAAAAGTGTTTTAGACTTAGGGATAGGGGTGGCAATGTTAGGAACAATGTTAGCTCAAACAGTTTCTGCTACCCATCAAAGCTTTTTTGAAAACATATCTGGACATAATATTCCTCAGTCAGGTCTTGCTAAGCCCGTATCTCCTCCAGCCAGTCATACAAGTTATTTCTCAAATGAATCAGGAGATGGAAGTCATACTTTTCTTGGCTCCCGCAGAGTCCTTGCTCACAGTTCTCACGCCTCTCACGGTTCCCACGGTTCTCACGGCTCTCACAGCTCCCACAGTTCTCACAGCTCCCACGGCTCCCACGGTTCCCACGGTTCCCACGGTTCCCACAGTTCCCACGGCTCTCACAGTTCTCACAGCTCCCACGGTTCCCACGGCTCTCACGGCTCTCACGGCTCTCACAGCTCTCACGGTTCCCACGGTTCCCACAGTTCCCACGGCTCTCACGGCTCCTGCCACGTCAATCACCAGTCCTGCCATACTAACTGCCATAGCTCCCATAGCTCCTGCCATACTAGTGGTTGTTGTCCCTTTATTTCAGTCTGGAACGGCAGAAGGTTTATTATTGATAACAATATCTTGCCCGAATCTGAAAACATATTGAGAAAAGATACTATTATTGAAGAGCTGTATAAATTGGAGATAATACCTCAGCCAAAGAACAAGAAATACCTCTTAAGAGTAATGGAGTTTGAGAGAGAACACTCTTATTTCCACAATTTTGAATTCATTAAAATTATTCATCCAAAAGAATCAAGCATTGGCATTATCAATAATAAAATAGTTGCTTTCAAAAATCTTGTCCTGCCCTCTTCAATTAAAGATAAAAAAGGCAAAGATTGGACAAAGAAACTGTCTGCTTTAAACGATAAAGCATTCTTTAAAGGCGAGAAAGGCGAGATATTAAATATTAGATTTGATAATATTGAGGACTTGAGAAACTGTCACCTGATTTTTAGAGCCAGCCTTAGAGGAGATTACCCCAGAATTAAAGAGGTAGAACAGAAACTGGAAAGGATTGTTTCTGGAAACAGATTAATTGATTCCTTGAAAAAGATAGGAGTAGCTTCTATAGCAGTGGCAAATATTATTAAAGAAGCAAAGGACGCTAAAGGTGCTTTGGCGAAAATTTCGCCAAGCATCCATCTATTTATATATGCTGATAAAAATAAAGAAAAGCCAGTTGAGGTTGTCCATCCTAGAGAGAAGCTCTCTTTGGGTCTGGTTGATATTTCCCAATATGTTAAAAAAAGTCAGAAATCCTTATCTCTGAGAGCAAAGTGGACCAGACCTCATAATCTAAGTTTTGTTGGTTTGACAGATGTTAATAATATCTCAAGTACTTCTAATATTAGAGAGAAGGTTGTTAAACTATCTAACTTGAAGCATTCTGAAAATAAAGATGTTAATAAAAAGTGCTTAAAAGATGGAAGAGTAGAATTGATTCCAGGTCAATACATTGAATTGGAGTTTCCTATAATAAAAGAGACTCTTGGACTTAATCAGAGAGCTTCGTTTGTTCTGAAATCTAAAGGATATTACACTCCTCTTTAACAGGGTTAGTATATTCTGAATAAGAAGTGTTTACTTTTGTAAATTTGGAAAATATTACTATAATATTGGCTATTGGGAGTATAGCCATTTTTATTAGATGATGCATATTAATCTCACTTATGCTTGCAATAGAAATTGCAATTATTGTTTTGCTAAGGGATTTTTAGAAAAATGGCCCCGGGAGATTTCTTTACAGGGACTGGAAAGTGTTTTTAGATGGGCTACTAAACAAAAGATAAAAAGGGTAAGTTTTGGCGGGGGAGAACCTACTCTATTTAGTAAAATTAATTCTGCCTTAGAATTGGCTGAGAAGTATGGCTTGAAGATAGTAATTTCTACTAATGGAACTACCGATATTAAAAGAATCAATATCGACTCTCCGGCTATAGATTCTTTTTTGGTTACCCTTAATCCGCCTTCAGAATATTCTTCCCAAGAACTAAAGACTCTTTATTCTAATTTAGAAGCCATGAGAAGAGTTAAAAGGGTGATTTTGAGATTTAATATAATCTCCCTTGATGTTTCTTATAGCTATCTTATTGATACCTGTGAGAGATTAAATATTCGCCGGGTAGATTTTGCATTGGTTTTACCCTCAGCCCTCAATCAAAACGAATATATTAAAAAGGAAAAACTGAAGGATTTCACTCAATATATTTTAAAGTTAGCGAAAAGCCTGGTAGAACATGATATCCGAGGCTGTTTTGCTCAACCGTTTCCTCGATGTCTTTTTTCCGAAAAAGAGAGAGCATTCTTAATGAAAAATAGCGGTTTTCACAGCATTTGTTGGACAGGAGAAGGTTGCGTAGTAACTCCTGATTTGACAATATTACCCTGTCTTCTTTTAGCTGTGGAGGGTCCTTCCTTAAAGAAATTTAAGAACCAAAAAGAGATAACAAATTATTATAAAGATGTTGTTAATAGACTAAAATGGGAGATAGATTTCTTTCCTCAGTGCAAAGATTGTGTTTTTAAAAAGAATAAACAGTGTCAAGGCGGCTGTTTAATTTATAAATTTCTTCAAAATAATGAATCTGTGCCCTCATAAAGTAATTATTTTTTCATATGGAGATCCTAAAAAGAAATATCCTCTTTTTTATAGTTTTTATAACTGGAGCAGCAATTCTTATTATTGAGGTTACTGCCATCAGAATACTTGCTCCTTATTTTGGTAATACTTTATTTACTATTTCGAGTATAATCGGTATTGTTTTAGGAGGATTAAGTTTGGGTTATTATCTCGGGGGTGTTTTTGCTGACAAATATCCTAAATTTTCAGTTTTTTTCTTCCTCATTTTTGTTGCTGGTATTTTCTCTCTTTTAATCCAGGTCTTCTCAAAAACTGCATTGCCGACTTTAGGAACAACTCTTGATATGAAGATAGGCCTTCCCATTGCTAGTCTGATTTTATTTTTCATTCCTAGTTTAATCTTAGGGATGATATCTCCTTTTGCTATCAAATTAAAGACCCTTGAATTGAAAGAAATCGGCAAAGTAACAGGCAAGGTGTTTTTTTGGTCAACTCTTGGAAGTATTATCGGTAGTTTTCTTGCTGGTTTTTTTCTTATCCCTCATTTTGGGATAAGTAAAATTATTATTTCAACCGCATTAACGCTTATTATTGTTGGGGTTTCAGGAGGTTGGTTTTTCAAGGACGAGAAGTATGAAAATTATTTTAAGAGGCCTGAATTATTTCTCTTCACGATAATTGTTTTGCTTTTTAGCTTTATCACTCTTTTTTTACCAAAGGATGAATCTATTATTTTGCAAAAAGACGGTCTTTACAATCAGATAATCGTTGAGGATATTGAAATCAGAAATGAAAAAGTTAGAGTTCTGCGTCTTGATGGTACTCTTCAAGGAGCGGCGTTTCTTGAATCAGATGAATTACCCTTTGAATATACAAAATACTATGTCATTTACGAGATTGTGAATCCTCAAGCTGAAAAAGCTTTATTTTTAGGAGGGGGTGCCTATTCTACCCCAAGAAAACTACTTTTAGATCAAAATAATGTTAAAAGAATTGATGTAGTGGAAATCGCACCAGAACTTTACCAGATAGCTAAGAAATATTTCAGGTTCCAAGAAGACCCGAGATTGTTCAATCATGTTACTGATGGACGGAGGTTTCTTCAAGAGACAAATCAAAACTATAACATGATTTTTGCAGATGTTTATTATATTTATTTCATTCCTACCCACTTTACGACTCAAGAGTTCTTTTCTTTAGCTAAAAGCAAACTTTCAGAAGATGGCCTCTTTTTAATGAATATTGGTGGAACATTAAATAAAGGAGCTGACTCCTTTATACTTTCGGAGATGAAGACCTTTAGGTCGGTTTTTGAAAATAGTTATTTTTTTGCAGTAGATTCACCAGATAAAAAAGGTTTACAAAATTTCATTTTTCTCGGCTTAAATAACTCTCGGAGAATTGATTTTGGAAGTCAAGAGATTTTACAGCACGAAAAGAGACTAATTCGCAATTTACCCAAAAAACTTCTTGATCCTGAAAATCTCAACTTTGATGCTGTTTTTATACTTACTGATGATTTTGCTCCGGTTGAATATTTAACAGCGAAATTTTTTTGAACTTCCAAGTAAAGATTAACTTTAGCTTGCTGGCTTATATTAGATATGTTATTCTTCTTATTAGAGGGGCTTATATTCTTTAAAGGTCAAAAAACAAAATAAATAGTAGACCAGAAGATAAATTATGAATAAAATACAGATGATTTTAATAAGTGTAGTTGTGATAGGAATAACTATTATATTCTTTTCTCAATATTCCAGACAAACCATTCCTTCAACCGAAGAGTTTCCGCCCGTTGCAAAATTTGAATTAGGAAAGATTTTTGATATATCTGTACAACAACGAGGAAAATATATGAGAGATATAATGGAGAGGTACGACCCCTTTTTAAACGAAAAGTCTTTAATTAACTTAGTTCATATTGTAAAAGAAGGTTCCGATTATGAAATTTCTTGTCAGTTCGGTTCCGCCTATGAGACTGTTAATTTACATAGGTTCTTCCCTGAAGGATTAGTTACCTTAGGTCAAATCAAAAACTGTGATGTCGAAACTGCAAAAGCAATAGACCAAGCTATAACTTCTAACGATATTCAATGTTTAGTTCCTTTAGATTCTGATATGTCGGGATTCAGAAAGAACGATTATTATTTAATTACTTTACTTTTAGAACAGAGAGAAATAACCCAGGAGTTAATAGATACTTATGATAAAGAAGGAGAATGCGCCAAACCCCTCTTAGAGAATTTTATAGGAGAAATAACGTCTACTGTCTTCACAGCGATAGTTGATTTAGACGAAAACTATATTTATTTCTAAGAATTTATTTAAAGAAAATATTATCTTTCACCATAGCTAAAATTTAAGATTAAATAGTTTAAGGGAAGCTTGTCGCCTCCTTTAAAAATGTTAAGATAAAACATAAAATAGATAAGATATTTTATCTTTAAAATAACAATCTAAAGACTCTGGAAAATTAACAAATAAAGATTTAAAACTAGTAAACATTGGTTAATTTTAGCTTGCCGAGATTTATTGACTGTGTTATCTTAATAAAGAGGTTTATATTTTTCTAAAGGTCAAAGAGAGAAATAAATATCACATAAAAAAGAGACATGAATAAAAAATTGATATTATTAACTGGCGTTCTGTTTGTGATAGGAGTAGGAACCCTGTTCTTTTTCCAGTATTTTAACCAAGCGGAGACTTCACCTAGAGAGCTTTCTCCTATTACAGATGAGGAGCTCAGGAAGATTTTTGCCATAGCAAGACAGCATACAGGACAGAAGGCAATAGAAATGTACGGTGATTTTCTAAAGGAAGACCATCTAGTTAACCTGGTCCATATCGTGAAAGAACCTACCGGTTACTGGTTTTCCTGTCGATTCGGTCCTGCCTACCAAACAGCCAATTTGAATAAATATTTTCCTCAGCAGAGCGTTTCTATGGGACAAATAAAGGAGTGTAATCTTGACACCGCCAAGGCTATAGATGAAGCTGTTAGGTCTTCTGGGAAGAATTGCAGGGTTTTTATAGAGTCTGAAAATGGAAATCTATCTCAGCTTACCGATTATTATTTCTTTGCTATAACTCTTAGGGAAGAGGAAATAACCCAAGAATGGATTGATAGAACTCAAAGAATAAAGTGTTTAGAGCCTCTCAAGAATTTATTAGGAGAAACGGTAGCTACTCATTTTGTAACAGGGATAGTAGACTTAAACGAGAATATTATTTATTATTAAGAAAGTTTTTGGGAAACAGATTATCTCTAGTCAATTTTTGGGAATTCCGGGGGCGAGTCAATAGTAGAAGTAAGTTTACAATTTTAAGGAAAATGTCTTAATAAAATAATAGAATTAGCTAAAATTAAAATAAATAGTTAAATTTGAGGAGGCTTGTTGCCTCCTTTAAAAATGTTAAGATAAAACATAAAATAGATAAGATATTTTATCTTTAAAATAACAATGAGACGAATTGATTTAAAAATAGGCTTTCAATGTAATAACCGCTGTAGATTTTGTGTCCAAGGAAATAAGAGGGAAATATGCCCCAATAGGTCTGATGAAGAAGTAAGAGCAATTTTAAGAAAAGAAGTAAAGGACCACCAGGGAGTTGTTTTTACGGGAGGAGAGCCTACTATTAGAAAAGAACTTGCAGAATGGGTGAAATATGCCAAAGAGTTGGGTTATGAAGCAATTCAAATCCAAACCAACGGAAGAATGTTTGCCTACAAGGATTTTTGCAGTAAAGTAATTAGAGCCGGAGCAGATGAGTTCTCACCAGCCCTTCATGCCTCCAATGCTAAAGTCCATAATTATCTAACCCGGGTTTCAGGTAGTTTTGAGCAAACTGTTCAAGGAATTAAAAACTTAAAATCTCTAGGGCAGTATATTTTAACCAATACAGTAATTACTAAACCAAATTACAAAGATTTACCAAATTTAGCTAAATTACTGGTGGATTTAGGGGTAGACCAGTTTCAGTTTGCTTTTATGCATATTAATCAGACTATTGCTCGTAACCCTCAGTTAATTAAAGAGATTGTACCAAAACATTCAGAGGTAGAACCTTATGTAAAAAAAGGATTACAGACTGGAATTAAAGCCGGAGTTAAAGTAATGACCGAAGCCATTCCTTATTGTTTTATGAAAGGATACGAGCAATATATAGCTGAAAAAGTGATTCCTGATACTACTGTTTTTGATAACGATTTGGAAATAGATAACTACGGTTATTATCGTAAAACCAAGGGGAAGGTCAAAGGACCTGCTTGTTCTCATTGTAAATATTATAAAATTTGTGAAGGTCCCTGGAAGGAATATCCGGAAATTTTTGGCTGGGATGAATTTAAGCCAATTAAATAATTTATAAATAATAATCTATAGGTTATGTATAAAATTTTTTCCAGTTGGTTATTTTATTTTATGTCGGTTCATTTAATAGCTCTGATGTTTCTTTTTGTTATTAACCTTAAAGATATTTTGAGCCCCTTTAAAAAGATAAGTAAAAAAACATGGTCTATCTTATTATTGATATTTATTATTGGTTTTTGTTTAAGGAACTCCCAATACTGGCTGGGACCCCATACAGATGGTTTTGTTTTTCAGGAATCAGCTAACTATTGGCTAAATCAGGGTGAATTTGTTAAATGTTGCGCTTTGGGGAATATTAAGAATTGTTTGCTTTATGAACAGGTGCTCTTTTTAGCAGGTTATCCATTTCTTATATCTTTAGTCAGCATTTTGTTTGGTTTTCACAGCTTAAACGGCCCTATAATTTCAGCCGTTCTTGGCAGTCTGACGATAATAATTATTTTTCTTATCTCTTACTTAATTTTTAATAAAAAAGTTGGATTATATGCTTCTCTTATATTTTCTCTTCTTCCTTTAAATATAATTCATTCTCAAACTGGTTCCTCGAGACCTACTTATTTATTCTTTGTAGGATTGACAATTCTTTTTTATTTTATTGCTCTGAGAGCCAATAAATTGAGTCTGTGGATTTTGACCGTTTTGAGCTTATCTTATTCTATTTATGTACGACAAGAAAATTATATACTCTTACCTCTTTTATTATTCTTCTTAGTCCTCTTTAAATGGGAAGAGATTAGAGCCATACCGAAAAATTTTTCCTTAGGGAAAACAAACTATAAATACATCCTGTATGCTTTTGCCTTGGTTTTACTTTTTTTAATTATTCAGATTCCAGCTCTTTATTGGCTTTTGCATAACAATCCTTATATTTATTATGACGTTCCTGGTATTTTTGGTCTTTATTATAAAAGAATCCCTTATAATGTTCAGCTTTTTTTAAAACAGTTTTTTAATATTATTCCTTTTTCTCCAATAGAGGAAGTAAACCAATATAGTATCTTTGCTACCTTTCTCTTCTTTGTCGGTTTCATACTTATAATTTTATCTACTAAAGTTAAATATATTTTTATTTTATCTTTATTTTTATTGTATCTGATATTTTATGCCTCATTTTCTGTTGACAATCTTTTTAGTGATGATTATGTAAGGAGGAGTTTATTTTTTCATTTACCTTATGCTATAATAGCAGCTTATACCTGGGATTGGATCGGGAATAGGATAAAAAAAAGAATAAGGATAAAAAAGGAGTGGATTCTTTCTTTTTTAGCTCTCGCACTTATTTTTACTTCACATTTATCCTTCCCTCGTGCTTTATTCAAAGATGCAAGAGGCCAGATAGGTTTTAATAAAGATTATTTTTTAGCTGTTAGCAAAACCCCCAAAGATTCAATTATTATTACTACTAGATTTATGGTTGTTACTAATGATTATTTTAAAGACAACCAAAGAAGAGCAATTGACATAGACCTTATTTCTCCAGAAAATAAAGATATGTTTTTAAACGCAATTTCAGAAGAGATTAAAAAGAACTACGAAATATTTTATTTTGAAGATTATCGTTGTCAGATGGAACATTTTGATTATGCCTGTCAATTTATAAATACTTATTTGGAAAAAGAGCATCTTTTTGATGTAAACAGAATTAAGGTTTATAAGATAACTTTAAAGATTTAAGTTATATAAATGCCAAAATTTGTTAAAAAGTCAAAAAAAGATAAAGATACCAGACCCCTGGATCAAAGAAGTTATGGCAAGGTAGAAAGCCTTTGCATCTTTAGATGTAATTGTAATTGTATTATGTGTTCGGTAGCTAATGCGATTGAGAGGAGTAACATGGATGAAAATAGAGGTTTAAAACCCTTTAAAGAGATTAAAAAAGACATTGATATAGCGGTGCATGCTAAGGCGCATACGTTTGCTTTTTCTGGCGGTGAGCCGACCCTGAGAAAAGATTTAATTAAGCTTGTTAAGTATGCCAAGAAAAGAATTCCCAATATTGAGATACAGTCAAATGGCAGATTGTTTTATTATAAGGGTTACTGCGAGGAGTTGATTCGGGCTGGTGTAAATATTTTTGTGGTTTCTTTTTATTCCCCTTTTGAGAGTGTTCACGATAAAATAATGGGTGTTAGGGGAGCCTACAAACAGACACTTCAAGGTTTAAAGAATTTAAAAGAGTTAAAACAAGTAGTTAAGATAAACATAGTTATTTTAAAGTTAAACTACCTCCATCTCCCAGAATTGATAAAATTTTTACTCAAATTAGACGTTAAAGAATTTCGACTTATTTATGCTACTATCGAAGGGAATGTGCTTAAAAATCCAGAAGCTATTGTGGCCAAAATGAGTGTGGTTGCTCCCTATTTTAGAGAAGCACTAAGAATTGGATTAAAGAAGGTTCCTTGTTATGTTTATAATATGGTTCCCTGTTTACTTCCCGACTATGAGGAGTCAATTAATGATATATTTCAATCTGATACCTATCTTCGCGGTCCTGATTTTGAATGTTCTGTAGATGAAAACAGAAGGAAAAAGAAAGTAAAGTCCAAAAGGTGTAAGGAATGTAAATATAATCCTTACTGTTATGGGGTTTGGAAAAATTATGCTAAAGTATTTGGTCTTGGAGAATTAAAACCGGTGAAATAGACAAAAACATTTTTTATCTTAAAGTAGAAATTGATAAAATTGCCACCTTTTTATATGCCCTGGAAAAAGATTAAAAAAACAGTTATTTTTACAGGCTATCGCTGCAATAATCGCTGTCGCTTTTGTATGGAAGCTAATAAAAGAAACCTTCCTGTTAGAACAACCTTGCAGGTACAACAAGAGATGACTGACGCACGTAAAAGAGGGTCGGACTACTTAGAGCTAATCGGCGGAGAAATGACTATTAGGACTGATATTGTAAGATTGATAAAATTTGCTAAAGACTTGGGTTTTTCTACAATTATGATGTCTTCCAATGGAAGAATGTATTCCTATCCTGACCTGGCAGAGTCTATACTCAAGGCCGGCTTAAATAGTCTTGTCTTTTCTATTCATGGCCATACACCGAAACTACATGATTGGCTAACTCGGGTCCCGGGAAGTTTTAATCAGCTCAAACAAGGCGTAAAGAATGTTCAAAAGATTTCTAAAAAATTAGGGTTAAATATTCATATTGGTTCTAACACCACCATTGTTAAACAAAACTATAGGTTTCTTCCTCGAATCGGTGAATATATTAGAAGATTAGGAATTGATGATAGCGAATTTATTTTTGTAGATTGCAACGAAGGGGCAGCCTGTGATTATTTTGCTGAATTGGTGCCTCGAATTTCAGAGATAGCAGACTATGTCCATAAATGTTTAGATATAGGGAAGCGTGCTCATCTCCAACACTGGCATGTTCGTTATGTTCCCCTTTGTTATTTCCAAGATTATTTAGACCAGATTAGCGAACTGCAGGAGGTTGCAACCTTTCGTACAGAGCATGTTGCACCTGATTTCTACAGTCCTGACGTTGAGGAGAACCGGCGGGTGATTGGAAGAATGAAAACAAAGAAATGTAAAGGTTGTAAATTATATGATAAATGTGAGGGTATCTGGAAAATATACCTTCAACGCTACGGAGATAAAGAATTGAGACCGGTTAAAGATTTAAGCATTAAACAATTGAAGATTTTATCTTCTTATTAAAATCTTATTTATAAGCAAAATATGATCAATGGGAGAAAAAAAGAATACGGAGGCATAATTTTAAATCCTGGGTGTAGTAATTCTTGTGTTTTTTGCGGTGGTCACTTTAAAAAAAGTGAGTCTGAAATTAAACATCAACTTATTGATTGTTATAGAAATTTAGTAGATTTTAAGGAACAAGGAATTAAAAAAATTATAATTTCAGGTAGTGATCCATTAGAATACGAGGAGATAATTCAAGTGATAGAATATATCAAAAAAAGTGGTTTTGAATTTATTCAGATGGCAACCAATGGAGTAAGATTGTCTGACAAACAGTTTTTAGAGAAATTTGTTAAGTCGGGCATTGATAAACTGAGGATACCTCTGTATGGCTCTAATTCAGAAATTCATGACGCAGTTACTCAAACACCAGGTAGTTTTACCCGTACCTTAAGGGGAATTAAAGGAGTATTAAAGAAAGCACCAGATATAAAAATCCAAATAAGTTCTTTAATACTCCAGCAGAACAAAGATAACCTTTTAGATTTAATGGATTTGGTGGAAAGTAAATTGAATATAAGGAACATGACTTTTTCTGTGCCCTGTATTACAGATAATGATTATTCTTATTACCTTCCTTTTAAAGACTTGACTCCTTACGTAAGGAAAGTCTACCACCAAGCTTCAAGAATGAATTACAAGGTTTTATTTACCGAGATTCCTTATTGCGTTTTTGGTTTTATTAGTAAATCAATAAATAATACCTGTCTTCCTCCGAATTTAGGAAAATACTGTCAGCCGCCTTCATCCGAGAGAACCTCAATAAAAGACATGCCTTCTTATAGATTAAAGAAAAAGATTAAGATGTGCGAGAACTGTAAGGCCTCTCCTTTCTGTGATGGATTTTTTGTTAATGATATTGACAGGTTTGGCTCGGGGGACCTTAAGCCACTTTTTTGATGAACTTTTTATATGTATGAAAGAGCTTGATATAAAAGTTGGTTATGCTTGTAATAATTCCTGCATTTTTTGTCTTAACAAAGAAAAGCGTTATTATAAAGAGTTTCCAGTAGAGGATTTAAAAAGACAGATAGTTGACAGCGCAAATGTTGGATGTAAAAAATTAATTATATCTGGGGGAGAACCTCTAATCTCAAAGCACCTTTTTGATTTATTGGCTTTTGCCAAACAAAAGGGAATTAAGGCAATAGAGATCCAGACAAACGGCAGGATGCTATCTTATGAAACGCTGGTTAAAAAGCTAAAGGAATTTCAATTCATATCTTTCCTTGTTTCTTTACACTTTTCCAACCCAGGTCTTTACAGAACATATTGCAGGTCAGATGGTTTTTATCAAGTAGTGAAGGGGATTAAAAATTTAGTAAGAAATAAACAGGATTTGACAATTAACACGGTGGTTATGAAGATGAACCTTCCTTATTTGAAGGAATTAGTCAAACTGTTAAAGGGTATAGGGGTAGTGAAAATTCAATATAGATTTATAGATGGAAGAAACGTCATGGATAGATATAAAGAATTTGTTCCTCAATATAAGGAAGCCGTGCCAACCATTCGAGAAATAATAAAAGAAAACCCTAGTCTAAATATAAGAATAAATGAAATTCCACTATGTGTATTAGGAGAAGAATTTAAAGATTCTCTTGCTCCTCCTGCTAATCCCGAGAGAGTGAATCTCTCTATAGGAAATAAGTTGTTTACTTCTCCTGAAATTCTGAAGTCTCAGTTTATATTCCCTAACTGTGAAGAATGTTTTTACCATCCAACCTGTAAGGGAATTAGAAAAGAATATTGTCAAATTTATGATACTAGCGAAATAAAACCAATTATTAAACAACCTTATTAAAATAGATTTTCTTAATACCTTCTTCTTTTAATATCGTTAATGTTTTCGTAATTTGATAATGTATATTGATATAATTATACCAACTCTTAATGAGGAGAAAGGAATTCAAAAAACACTGGGAGACCTATCCTTTTTGTTAAAAGATAAGATTCATAAAGTGAAAATTATTGTTGTTGATGGCGGGAGTAAGGATAAAACAATAAAGATAGCCCGGGAAGCCGGCGCTAAAGTAATAATTGCGGAAAGAGGCTATGGTAGACAATACAAGGCTGGATTTAAAAAAGCAAAAGGCGAAGTTATTATCACAATGGATGGTGATGGAACTTATCCTGCAGAGAAAATTCCAAAATTGTTAGAGATTTTAGAAAAAGAAAATCTTGATTTTATTTCTGTTAATAGGTTTAGTTGCTTAGGGAAAAAAGCAATAAATAAATTAAATCTAATAGGTAATATATTCTTAACCCTTTTTACCAATCTGTTATTCAAATTACGCTTAAAAGATTCGCAAAGTGGAATGTGGATATTCAGGAAAAATATTTTGGATGGGTTGAACTTAGTATCTGATGGGATGTCTTTTTCAGAAGAAATTAAAATTGAAGCCTTTCAAAAATTTAAAGCTAAAGAAATTTTAGGCTCTTACCGTAAAAGAATAGGAGGGGAGTCAAAATTGAATATGTTTTTAGACGGTATTAAAAATCTGATATTTCTGTTTAAGAAGAAATTATGAAAAAAATACTGCTTTTAAATTTACCTGGCGATGAAATTTATTTAAGAGATTATTATTGTAGTTTTATCTCCGAAGGAGATTTTGTCTGGCATCCTGTAGACCTTACCGTACTTAGTGGTATTCTTTCTTCTGATTATCAAATAAAGGTAATTGATGCTATCGCTGATAGAATTAAATTTGATGAATGTTGCAAAAAAATATCCTCAATGGATATAGACACAATTATTTTTCTTTCTGGGGCAGTTTCCTGGGAAAAGGATAAGGAATTTCTAAAGAAGATTAAGCGGGTAAAACAAATTAAATTAATCGGAACAGGTGATTTATTTCTTTTTCAGGGCGAGAAAATACTGAGAGAAAATAAATTTTTAGATGCCCTAATTTTAGATTTTACAGATTCAGAAATATTAAAATTCTTGTCAGCAGGGAAAGGTCTTTTTAAAAATATAATTTATAGAGACAGAGAGCAAATTGTTATTCCGAAAAAAATAACGAAAAAAAATAAAATCTTTTCGCTTCCTCTACCTCGTTTAGATTTATTTCCTATGGCTAAGTATGATTTTCCTATTGCTCGGCATTTTCCCTTTGCCACTGTAGTCGCCAGCTTACATTGTCCTTATCATTGTCGCTTTTGTATTTACAATAGTTTAGAATTTAAATGGCGGGATGCTGACAATGTTATTGAGGAATTAAAATATATTTATTCTTTAGGAATAAAAGAGGTTCGCTTTAGAGATAACACTTTTGGTGCTAACAGAAATCAAGCTTTAGATATATGTCGCAAGATGCTCCTTAATAATTTTAATTTTAGCTGGTCTTGTTCTAGTCGGGTAGACGTTTTAGATGAGGAGCTGTTAGAAATTATGAAGAAAAGTGGCTGCCATATTATTCAACTTGGAGTAGAAAGTGGAAACCAAGGAACATTAGATTGTTATAATAAGCAATTTACATTGAATCAGGTGAGAAAAATGTTTTCTCTTTGTCAAAAATTAGGTATTAGAACTATGGCCCATTTTATTCTTGGATTACCAGGTGAGGACGAAGAGGCAATTTTAAATACCTTAAAGTTTGCGGTAGAATTAAATTGTGATTTCGTCACTTTTAACATAGCCGCTCCTCGTATAGGAACAGATTTGCGAAAAAATGCAATTTCAAAAGGATGGCTTATTGATAATACTTTAAAGTGTAGTGATTCCTCTCGTACCTATCCGGCTATAGAGACAGAAGAACTTTCCCGAAAAAAGTTGTGGGAATTAAGGAATAAAGCCATAAGAAGATTTTATTTACGTCCTTCTTATATTATTAAAAGAATCTTTAGTTTAAAAAGTTTGTATGAACTGAAAATGGATATTCGTGAAGGATTATTGTATTTAATTAGCTCATTTAAGAGGGGGTTATAAAAGAACTTAAGGATAAGAAAAGAGTGTGGTAGCCAGGTTTATGGATTGTGCAGTTAATGGTATTATATAGTGTAAAAAATCATAGGTCGATTAGTAAAAATTTAAATTAGCGAGATTTATAATGAAACAAAAAAAAGAATATATCGTAACTTATAGGAGCCAGGAACATTATGAGGTACTGGGTTGGGTGTCTGCATCTTCTATGGAAGAAGCTAAAAAGAAAGCTCAGAAAGAATTATTAAAAGAAGCAAAATATTACAGGGTAGCTGAAGCTAAAATTGCAGAATGGAAAAATAGTGATAATGTTCATTTTGACATTTCTTAGAATATGCCCGATATTTGTATTTGGAATAGATGCAATAATAATTGCATAATGTGCACTAATCCGGTTGATTTTCAGAGTAAGGAGATTTCAGAAGATTATTCTTTTAAAAGAATAACTGTGAGAGCTCGACGCAATCTCAATCTTTGGAGTAAGAGTCAAGAAAACATTAATTTTACGGGCGGTGAGCCAACTACTCATCCGCGTTTTTTAGAATTGTGTTATTGGTTTAGAAGAAATTTCCCCAAGAATAGACTAGTTTTAGCAACCAATGGAAGAATGTTTAGTTATCCACGGTTTGTAAAAAGTTTTCTTAAAATAGATAACCTTGCTGTTGAAATAGCTATTTTAGGCCATAATAATCAACTCCACGACGCCATTACGAGGACTAAAGGTAGTTTTGAACAAACAATAAAGGGTATTCATAATATTTTAAAATACAGAAAAAGATTTCAAGAGTTAGAGCTCCGAATAATTTTCATTAAGCAAAATTATAAATTAGTAGGAGAGATTCTTAATTTAATTTTTAATGATTTTCCTTCAGTGAATAGGGTAATTATAATTTTCCCGGAACCAGAAGGGGTGTGCGGAAAGAACTATAAAATAATAGGCATTACTTATACCCAGGTAAAAGAAAAAGTCAGTTCTATAGTAAAAGAGTGGAATGATAAATTTAATGAGTTACGTCTTTATCATTTTCCTTTATGCACGCTTACGCCTGAATTATGGAAATATACCTGGATAACCCAGAGAAGAGACGAGGTAACTTATTTACCTAATTGTGATAGTTGTCTTTATAAAAAATATTGCTGTGGGATTCATAAGGATTATCTGGAAATTATTGGAAATAGAGAATTTAAGCCCGTTAAGACAGATTTAAAGTTTAAGATTGGCAATAATATCTGTCATCCAATTGTAGATATTTTGTAATTATGTTTACATCACTTTTCTTTGATTTTGCCCTTTTAGCTCCTCTTTTTATTATTGGAGGAATTTGTTCTTATACCGATATTAGATATGGAAAGATTTTCAATAAATGGATTGCTACAGGATTTTTTTGCGGGATTTTGTTTTATATTTTTCTTTTTTTCTATAATTTCTTTTTCCTTTTCCAAATATCAAATATTCAATATTTAATAAAAGTAGGTATAAACGCCCTGCTCGCTTTTTTAGTAGGATATCTTCTATGGCATTTAAAACTGTGGTCTGCCGGAGACGCGAAGTTTTTTGCTCTTTGTTCTTTCTTGCTGCCTTTAAAGTTTTATTCAAAAAGTTATTTGTCGTACTTTCCCTCTTTTAATCTTCTAATTAACCTTTTTGTTCCCCTACTTTTAGTTTTAACGGCTACTGCTTTTTTTAAAGGAATAAAGGAAACGTATAACCATAGAGCTCGATTAAAGAATATTGGAAAATTAGATATTAAAAAATTATTCCCTAAATTAAAAAATCTGGGTAAAAAGTTCTTTCCACTATTTTTAAGTTATGTTCTTATATTCATTTTTCTTCAAGGGATAAGTTCTTTTAAAAAAAATATTCCGGGAGGGAGATTTTTATTTAACCCTCTTTTTCTTTTTCTCTTTTTGCTTCTTATTTTGGGTTATCTTTCTAAAGTTAGAGAAAAGAAAAAATGGATTGGTTATTTTATCAACGGAACGGTACTAATATACTGTTCCTATTTGCTTTTTTTTGGTAAAATTGAAATATTGAAGTCTATCTTGAAACAAACCTTGATTTTTATGGTTTTAATCACCTTATTTCGTCAATTTTTAAATTTTTATATAGAAGAGAAAGAAGTTAAAAAAATAAAAGTTAGAGAACTTAAAAAGGGAGCAGTGATTTCTAAGAATGAATTACCTTTAATATTACAAATGCTTAAAGAGAAGAAAATGGAAAATAACTTTGGAGAGATAGATGCTGCTGGATTAAACGAAAACCAGGTTAAAACCATCAAGGATTTATTTATTCAAAAACCTCAATTAAAGGTAAAAACCTACAAGACGTTCTCTTTTGCTCCTTTTATGCTTTTATCGGTCGTTATTTCTATTGTAACCCAGAGTTCTTTTATTGATTTTTTAACCTACAAATTATAAAATAAAGAAGACAAAGTTCATCTCTAAAATATAGATAAAAGATTTAAAAAGTATGGAAATAAAAAGCTCGTGGATGGTTTTAGTTTCAATTATTGTAATTGTTGTTTTAATCGGCTGTGCTCTTTTTGTATATTATCGTTATATAAAACCAGAGACTCAAACCGAAACTCCGTCAGAAACAAGCTACCAATTAGACCCAACATATCCGAGATATTTAATTGAAGGAATTATAACAAGTGTAGAAATAAATCCGCCAGAAGGAAAATTCAAGATAGAAGTAGATATTAATAAAATTTTTCTGGATGAGCTTTCTTTTACTAAGGAAGTAACGGTGCTGACAGACAAAGAAACAGAATTTGTTTTTTACAAGCCCGAAACCAAAAAAGAGACTCCGGCAACGATAGAGGATTTTGAGATAGGAGCGCCGGTAGTTATAGCAATTAAAGAGTCTAATAGTAATATTTTAAGTGAGGATACATTTACCAGTATAAAGATGACGAGAATGTTAGGTATTCAAATGAATATTCAATAGTTTGCCTTCAGTTGTTCGGTCCTCTCTATTTTTTTGAAATTCTAAATATGGTAAAATAGACTAATAACTCTTTCTTAATTGCGAAGCAATTACAAGGAGCGAAGCGACTGGTTTCCTCTTAATTGCGGAGAAGCATAGTTATGTATAAAGACATAAAATTTAATAAGAAAAAAATAGTTGTTTCTTTGATAGAAATAATAATTTTTGTTTTGGTTGGAGTAAGTACGGTTATATTAACCCAGAAAGTGTATGCAACTTCATTGATTGAGGTTTATGATTTTTCTTCAGGGGCAGGAATAAATAAATGGGGTTATTATGGTAAAGGTTATGCTAATGATATCCCGGTGGCTGTCAATCGTTCCACTTGGGCAGAGCCTGGTGTTGAGCTCGCTTCTTACACTAACATTGAATCAGCAAACGATGTTCATGAAATCATCAGCGATACCACTGAGGTTTTTAAAGAGGTTGTGCATGATTTTGTAATTACTATTAATGAAAATCCAGTTGATATTAATTCAATAGAGCTTTACTGGGAGGGTTATGCCGGACAAAACATTGAAAGCCTCGAAGATAATGACTTAAGAATGTATTTATATAATGTCAATACTACTGCATGGGAGTTAGTTGCTTCCAGCTTAAATAATAGCTGTCCAGGTCCTTCCGATTGCACTCTGACCTATACCACTACTACTGCCAATTTTTCAAATTATATTGATGGGAGCGGTCATCTCAGATATCTGGTTCAGAAGTTTGAACAGGGTGATGCCTGTGATGCTACCTGTCATAAAGTGGCTGACAGGGGTACTTATTACCCCCCGGGCTGTACCCATATACCTTCAGGTTATGTCCGTAGTGATTCCGGGGAACAAACTGCAGTTTCTTCTTCCAATTATTGTAATTATGATGAGGATTGTGATGATGGAGATTGTTCAGCTACTAAATGGTGGACTTCCTGTAATGGATCAGGAAGCTGTAGGGCAGCTGCAGACCATGTAGATGCTTATTCAGAAAATGTTTATGCTGGTGCGAGCTATACCTTAACTTCAAGTTGTGGAACTACCGGAACAACTATATGTGGATATTCTGCCTTTTATAAATGTAGTGGGGCTTGTCAAAAAGGGAGGGATAAATACAGGTGCAGTTCTGCTCATACTTGTTCTGAAGATGTTGGAGATAGCTGGTCTTACCTATCAACAGCAGGCAGGGTTTGTAGTGGTGGGGGTGAAATTAATCCAAGCTCAAGCCTATATTGTGATATAACTATACAATGCGCAGAGAGGGATTGTTCAGCTGAAAAATGGTACAGGGGTTGTACTTCTGGTGGTTCATCTTGTATTGGTAATCTTTCACTACCTTATGGTATGCAACTCGCTGGTGTATGGAACGCATCAGCAGGTTATGTTGTTAATACAACAGAATACAAGGTTGGAACTTCGTGCAGTCAGACTACATCTAAGGGTTGTAGTTTTACTTGTAAAACATGTAATGGTTCTGGGTTATGTAATGTTTATAAGACTACTAATTGGGGAGCTAATAACTACGATTGTGCAGGTAGTGCTAAAAGATGTGTTAGTGGTACTTGCCGTACTTGTAATGGCTATCTATATAGCGACGGCTGCAGCGGCTGCGCCGGACAAGGAGGCAATGCTTGCTGGCATAGGGATAGAAATGACGTAGGTGGCTACGGTTGTGGTGATGTTTGCTCTAGTTATGGTGGATGTATAGATAAACAATGGGATGATAATAGTAGCTGCACCGTTTGTAAAAACCTTTTTGACACATCTGCTGGCTGTGACCCTAGTAGTACTCCTGGTAATGGTATTGTCTCTCCTATGTGGGCGAATGCTTTGGGAGATGCGAATCGCTGCCGCTATAGAGGAAGTTCATATAACCAGGATTGCAGTGCAGGGCCCGGGGGCTTCTATTGGCGTCTATGTGTATGCCTGTGGTAAGCTGGGAATTTTGGACATCGTATATCTAAAATTTAAGCAAACCGGTCGCTTCGCTCTCTGTAATTACTTCGTAATTAAAAATGAAGAACTTAAAAAGAAAATTGAAAAAAGCCTTTTATAAACATAGACAATGCTGGAAGATTGTTCAGACTTTGATGGTTTTTCTTACATCAGTTTTAATAGGGAGTGTTATAGTTGAGGCTGCATTAAACACAGATTACACTAAAGTTACAGTTTATTTTATAGATAGCGATTTCCCCTCTATTGATGCTTTTGATGTTTCTCCTACCCTGCTTAATATTGCTGGTCCGGATGAGACTACCATTTCCTGGACAGTTTCTGATACGGGCGGTTCTCATCTTTGGAAAGTAGAAGTCTGGCGCGCTCCTGATAATGCTGGTGTACCCGGCACATGGAGTTTAGTCAGTACCCATCCCGCTCCTGAAGGTTCTGATTCCTGGTCAAGCTCTGCTGATGATTCACCTTCAGATGGCATCTGGTGGTATGGTCTTCATGTTCTTGATAATGCAGAAAATGAGATAACAGAAACAGAGTCAGGATTCGCGCCAATTAAGGTAACTAAAGATATGATTAGACCTCCAAAACCTACTTGTTCTCCCGGAACAGGCACTTATATTAACTCAGTTGATGTTAGTTGTTCTTCTGGAGAAGAGGGAGCAACGCTTAGATACACTACAGACGGCAATCCTCCAAGTCCCTCCTCCCCCAAATACACTTCTCCTTTCACCTTTACGATTACTACAGTCTTAACCGTCGCTAATTGGGATTCAGCTGATAATCGTTCTGAAGGCCCTGATAATTCATATACCTATACTATTGAAATTAACAATCCTCCTACCGCCGGTATTTCCTGCAACCCGACCGGGTGCGGTCTTCCTTTAGGCCAATGTACAGGTTATACAGGATGTCCATTTAAATTCGTTAATGAATCTACTGACCCGGAGGGAGACGGTGATATTATTAAAACAGAATGGGATATTTATGATTGGGGAGTTGACCCTGACGACTCTTGTGGTTATAAATGTGATTTTACTCCCTCAGGCCTTAGTACTACAACCTCTTCTACGGTTGAGGTTTACGTCAGAGACAGTGTCGGAGGCTGGGATTCAACTACAAAAAACTTTACTATCTTACTAGATGCTATTGCTGATTTTGAGTGTTCTTTAAAAGATGTGGGACCCTGGATTCCTTGTGAAGGTTTCGGGGTTTCTGAGGGAGAAATGGTTTATTTTAAAGATGGCTCTTCCCCTTCTGACGGAGGAAGCCCAATTGTTAGCTGGAGTTGGACTTTTGAAGACGGTGAACCTCCTACCAGTTCTTCTCAGAACGCATCATCTACTTTTACAGCGGTTGATGGAAATTCAGGCACGGTTGCCTTACAAATTCAAGATACTGCTAATAGAACAAATACTGTTTCTTATCAGCTTGGAGTTGAAGCTGGCCTACCTGAGTGGAAAGAGGTGTCTCCTTAACCATTTTCAAATTTCTAATAACTAATTTCCAATATGAGTAAAAGTAGTGCGGGGTTTACATTGCTTGAAATTTTAACTGTTGTTTTTATTGTCGTTACCATGACTTCACTTGTTATGGTTAACCAGAGAGAGAGTCAAAAAAAATTTACTCTCAGAACAGCAGCTCATCAATTAGCCCAGGACGTAAGAAGGGCTCAAGAAATGGCAATGTCAGCAAGAGAATGTCCGGAATGTGGAGGAGGAATACCACCTAACTACGGAATTTTTCTTGATAAAAGTTCAAACAATCAATACATCATATATGCTGATACTGACCCTGCAGAAGGAGATGAGTTCTATACTTCTTCATCAGATACTATTATAGAAACTATTGAGTTAGAAGAAGGAGTAGTTATAGAGGATATAAATACATCCTCTTACTTGGTTTCAGTGAATTATAAACCTCCTGACCCAAAAATAACGATAAAATATCAAGAATTAGGAGGGGAGATAAATTCGGTAATAATTACTCTTGCTTTGGAATCTGATTCCTCAGAAACTAAAACCATTACTATAAATAATGTTGGTTTAATTGATATTGATTGAGAATTCATTTAAACATAAAAGCATAGAAACATCTAAACATTAAAACATTATAGAAAAGTGAAAAAAATAAAAGAAATTTTTAAAAGTGATGCGGCATTTACAATATTAGAAGTAATTACGGCAATCTTTATTTTAACTATCGGAGTGGGAGCTTCTTTTTCTTTGATGAGTCAGACCCTTTCCGCGTCCTCCATAGTTGAACAAAAAGCAATTGCTTCTTATTTAGCTCAAGAAGGAATTGAAATAGTCAGAAATATAAGAGACAGTACTTGGTTGGAAAAGAGAACTAATCCTTCCCTCAGTTGGGATGTGTATTTAGGTGTGGGTGAGTGGGAGGCTGATTATGATAGTCAGACGTTGACAAGTTATAGTGGTACTCCTTTATATATTCAAACAGATAACTTTTATGGTTATGAAGTCTCCGATGTTCAAACAAAATTTATCAGAAAAATTACAATTGCTGAGGTTGATCCGCTAAATCCAGACACCAATAAAAGAAAAGTTATAGTTGAAATTACTTGGGAAGAAAGAGGTAGAACTCATACTTTTACAGCTTTAGAATATATAACAAATTGGTATGAGCAATAGAGAAACCATAAACAAGAAATGGGGATATACTCTAATTGAGGTTTTAGTAGCTGTCGCCATATTCTCTACTGTAATTTCAGTTCCTACAGGTTTTTTTATTTCTTCCTTAAGAAGTCAACATAGAGCTTTAGCTTTACGGGAGACTATTGATAATACTTCCTATTTTGTGGAATATATTAGTCGCGCTTTAAGAATGGCAAGAAAAGATATAGATGGTAGCTGTATAAGTGCTAAGACAAATTACGAGATTACTAAAGTAGGAAAAGGAATAAAATTTGAGAATTACGAAGACCCCCCTGTTTGTCAGGAATTCTATTGGGATACAGAAGATAATCAACTTAAAGAATCAAGAGATGGAGCAGCTGGTCTTCCCTTGACCCCGGATGATTTAGAAATTACTCAATTTAAATTCCAGCCTTCCGGAGAAACACAAGAAGACAATCTTCAGCCGCGAATAACAATGCTTTTAGAAATAGGTAAGAAAGGCGCATCGGGTCTTCCCAAAATAAGAATTCAGACTACGGTTTCTCAAAGAAATTTAGATATAGAAAAATAAATAGCAGATAGTAAATTAAAAATTATGGGATTTAAGGCATTATTCAAACTATATTCCAACTCTCAAAGGGGAGTTTCAATTATGTTAGCTGTTTTTATACTGAGTTTTCTTTTAGCTATCAGCATGGGAATAAGTACTATTCTTATTCGGCAGGTTAAGATAATGAGAGAAATCGGGTATTCAGTTATCGCTTTTTATGCTGCTGATGCCGGAATTGAAGTGGTGTTATATGAAGATAGAAGCATTGGCTTATCTGACGGCTATACTACTTCTACAGTTTTTGTGAATGATGCAAGTTATGACGTAGAATTTCATACTAATGATATTACTACTATTACGTCAATTGGTTCTTATGAAAATACAAAAAGAGCTATTGAGACTCGGTATTAAACAATAAGGGACAGTCCCTCTCCTGTCCCTCCTGTTTTTTTTATGAAAAAAAAGGAAGTTAAAAAAAGAATAGAAAAACTTAAAAAGGTGATAAATTATCACCGTTATTTATATCACGTTTTGAATAAACAAGAGATTTCAGCTCCTGCTTTAGATTCTTTAAAACACGAACTTTACAAATTAGAACAGCAATTCCCGGAATTTATCAGTCCTGACTCACCTACTCAAAGAGTGGCAGGTCGTCCCTTAAAGGGTTTTAAAAAAGTAGAACATAAAGTTCCCATGCTTTCAATAGAGGATATTTTTTCTGAAAAAGAATTGCAAGAATGGGAAGATTACTTAAAAAGATTAATTCCTTCTCAAAAATTTGAATGGTTTGCAGAGTTAAAAATTGATGGTTTTGCCATTACTTTGCTTTACAAAAATGGTATTTTGGAACGTGGTGCCACGAGAGGAAACGGTAAGGTTGGTGAGGATGTTACTCAGAATCTTAAAACAATTGAAAGTATTCCTTTAAAAATAAGAATTCACTCTTTACCAGATTTTGATTTTAATTTATCAAAAGAAACAAAGAACAATATTGAGAGATTAATTAATTGGGGAATGATTGAAATTCGGGGTGAGGTTTATATGGAAAAAAGAGATTTTGAAAAACTAAACAAAAAAATGCAAAAAAGGGGAGAAAAAACCTTTGCTAATCCAAGAAATCTGGCTGCGGGGTCAATACGGCAGTTAGACCCAACAATAGCTGGTTCCCGCCCTTTAAAATTTTTTGCCTATGATATAATTACAAACTTAGGTCAAAAGAAACATTCTCAGGAACACAAGATTTTATCTATGTTAGGTTTTAAAACCGACCTCGGTAAAGAATGTAAAAATCTAACAGAAGTTATAAATTATTATGCAGAGACAAGTGAGAAAAGAGAAAATTTCCCTTTTCAGATTGATGGTGTTGTGCTAAGCGTTGATAACAATCAATTATTTGATAAACTTGGCGTAGTTGGAAAAAGTCCAAAAGGTATAAGGGCTTTTAAATTCCCGTCAAAACAAGCGGCAACTATTATTAAAGACATAAAATTACAAATTGGAAGAACCGGAGCTGTAACTCCGGTAGCCGTCTTGAAACCGGTAGAGATTGATGGGGTAGTGATTTCCCGAGCTACTTTACACAACGAAGACGAAATAAAGAAATTGGGGGTTAGAATCGGAGATACGGTTATTGTAGAAAGAGCAGGAGACGTAATACCTTCTGTATCTAAAGTTTTACCAAAGCTGAGAACAGGGAAAGAGGAAAAATTTAAAATGCCGAGATTTTGTCCTTCCTGCCAAACAAAATTAGTAAAACCGGAAAAAGAAGTTGTTTGGCGTTGTCTAAATCCAAAATGCTTTGCGAGAAGAAGGAAATATTTTTATCATTTTATCTCAAAAGGAGCTTTTGATGTCGTAGGTTTGGGACCAAAAATTATTAATAAACTAATTGAAGAAGGTTTGGTTTCTGACCCGGCTGATTTATTTAATTTAAAAGAAGGTGATATTTCACTCTTAGAAAGATTTGCTGAAAAATCTGCCAAAAATTTAATTACAGCCATACAATCAAAAAAAGAAATTACTCTTCCTAAATTTATTTTTGCTTTGGGAATTAGAAATGTTGGCGAGAAAACAGCCTATCTTTTAGCTAAGAAATTCGGTTCCATAGAAAATTTAAAAAAAGCTTCTCCTTCTGATTTGGAAAGAATAAGAGACATTGGTTTTGCAGTGGCTGATTCAATTTATGATTTTTTTCACAAAAAAAGAAATTTAGAATTATTAAAAAAACTGAAAAAAGCTGGAGTGAAAATTGGAAGGAAGGAAAGAACTAAATACCAACCCTTAAGAGGAAGAACTTTTGTTTTAACCGGAGCCTTAGAAACTTTAACCAGGGATGAAGCGAAAAAAAGAATAAGAGAACTTGGCGGAGAGATTTCCGAATCAGTATCGGAAAAGATAGATTATGTAATTGTTGGCGAAAAGCCTGGCTCGAAACTTAAAGAAGTCAAAAAATTTGGCATAAAGAGAATAGGGGAACAGGAATTTTTAAAACTAATTCAATGAGAGGGATTTTAATTCACAGTAAAAAATTGGATTGGACCTTAATTATTTTTGCTTTACTTTTAATAAGTATTGGTCTTTTAGCAATATATAGTTCTTCAATCGGCAGGAAAGATTTTTTCGCTTTTAAAAAACAAATTGTCTTTTTAGGAATAGGATTTTTTTTGATGCTCATAATTAGTTTTTTTGATTGGCGTTTGCTTTTAGAAGACCCTTATTTAATTTTGATTCTTTATTTTTTATGCCTCGTTTTGTTAGGAGGTTTATTCTTTTTTGCCCCTGAAATAAGGGGAGTTAGGTCCTGGTATAAAATAGGTCCTGTTTCTTTTGACCCGATAGAATTTACAAAAATTGTTTTAATTGTTTTGTTGGCAAAATACTTTTCAAGGAGACATGTTGAAATGTACAGGGTAATTCATATCTTAATTTCAGGTTTCTATGTTTTTTCCCCCGCTCTTTTAATTTTTTTTCAACCTGATTTAGGTTCTGTTTTAATTTTACTGAGTTTATGGATGGGAATTTTGATTATTTCAGGAATTAAATTGCGCCATTTTTTAGCATTGCTTTTGTTGGGAGTTTTAATTTTAATTTTAAGTTGGTCAACCATTTTAAAAGATTACCAGAAAGAGAGGATTTTGAGTTTTATTAGACCTCAAATATCCGACCCACTTGAAGTGGGGTGGAGCCAGAGACAGGCAAAGATTGCCATAGGTTCTGGCGGAATCTATGGACAAGGAATAGGTAAAGGTTCTCAATCTCAATACGGATTCTTACCCGAACCAAAGACTGATTTTATCTTCTCTGTTATAGCAGAAGAAATGGGGCTGATTGGAGTCGGAATTTTACTTTTATTATTTGTTGTTTTAATCTGGCGTATTTTGAAAATTGCTGTTTTTAGTAACTCAAATTTTTGCCGTCTTTTTGCCGCAGGTTTTGCTATTCTTTTACTTTCACAAATCTTTATTCATATTGGTATGAATATCGGTCTTCTTCCTATAATTGGAATTTCTTTACCATTAATAAGCTATGGGGGTTCGAGCTTAATTGCCACTTTTATCGGGTTAGGGATGCTTCAGAGTATGAAAGCTAACCCTTAGGCTCCCTTAGTTGTCCAGATTCAGATAGGGGTTGACAAATTTTTAAATAAGATTAAAATAATTTATATAGTTAATTTTGGTTGTTAAGTCTTTGCTTATTTTCTGATAAATAAATTACGGGAGCAAAAAATACCCCAATAGCGTTGGGGGTATTTTTCGCTATTTAATTATAATTAATATTATGCAAAGAACAAGAATAAAGAACTTTGCCAAGTCCAAAATCCATTTACCATTACCTTATTTATTAAGCCTGCAAAAAGAGAGCTGGCGAAGTTTTTGCGATAAAGAATTGAAACAATTATTTCAAGAAATTTCTCCTATTCGAGATTATACTAAAAAAGAATTTGAGCTTTGGTTTTTGGATTATAAATTGAAGGAACCGAAATATAAATCAGACTTTGAGGCAAAAAAGAATAACGATTCATATGAAGCACCCCTGATTATTAAAACAAGACTTGTTAATCTAAAAACTAAAGACATAAAAGAGCAAGAAGTATTTTTGTGTGACTTCCCCTTACAAACCGAAAGGGGAACTTTTGTTGTTAATGGAGTTGAAAGAGTAGTTATTTCTCAATTAATTCGTTCTCCAGGAGCATTTTTCACCAGGAGGAGACTTTCGGGAAGGAATTGTTTTGGGGCAAAAATTATTCCCAACAGAGGATCCTGGTTAGAATTCGAAACAGATTCTTCAGGAGCAATAGGGGTAAAGATTGATAGGAAAAGAAAGGTGGCTGCCACAACACTTCTAAGAGCTTTTGGTATTGATAATGACCTGTCAATTAAAGAGAAGTTTCAAGACGTCAATAAGGGAGAAGTTGACCATATTAAAGAGACCTTAAAAAGAGACCTGACTCATAACCAGGCAGAAGCTTTAGTTGAGATTTACCAGAGGTTGAGGCCTGGAGATATGGTTACTCCTGATACTGCCAAGGAATTAATAGAAAATATGTTTTTTAATTTTGAAAGATATGATTTGTCAAAAGTTGGAAGATGGAGGATGTGGTCGAGATTACCAGAATTAAAAACAAAGATTAGTTCGAAGAAAAAAGATAAAACTCAAAACTTAAATGAAGAAATAACAATTTCAGACAGAGTTTTAAAACCGGAGGATGTTATAGCAGTATTGAGAGAAATTATTAGACTGAGCAATAATCCCGAGGCAAAACCTGACCAGATTGACCATTTGGGGAATAGAAGAGTAAGACCTTTCACAGAGTTGCTGGTTAATAGGCTGAGAGTAGGGTTTATGAGAATGGAAAGGATTGTTAGAGATAGAATGTCAACATTAGATGTTCATGTTTTAACCCCAAGCCAGTTAATTAATCCAAAACCAGTAATGGTGATAGTGAAGCAATTTTTTATGTCAAGCCAAATGTCCCAATTCATGGATAATCAAAATCCCTTAGCTGAATTAGAACACAAAAGGAGATTATCGGCTACAGGTCCTGGCGGTTTAACAAGAGAGAGAGCCGGTTTTGAGGTGAGAGATGTTCAGCCTTCTCACTATGGGAGAATTTGTCCAATTCAAAGCCCAGAGGGATCAAATATTGGGTTGGTAAATCACTTAGCTAGTTTTGCCAGAATTAACTCTTATGGTTTTTTAGAAACCCCCTATATTAAAGTTGAAAAGGGGAAAATAACCTCTAATGTTAGATATTTTAATGCTTATGAGGAGGAAAAATACAATATTGCCTCAGGAGTAATACCTATTGATAAAAAAGGCAATATTATATCTAAAAACGTAGAGGCTAGAGTAAAAGGGAAACCAGACATAATTGATAAAAAGGAGTTAGATTTTATCGATGTTTCTCCGGAACAACCAATTTCTATTGCTACTTCTCTAATTCCCTTTTTACAAAACGACGATGCTAACAGAGCTCTTATGGGTTCAAACATGCAACGACAATCAGTTCCTCTCATTAATCCAGAACCCCCTTTGGTAATGACGGGATTGGAAAAAAGAGTTGCTGAGGATTCAGGACAAGCAGTTATTAGTCAGGAGAGCGGAAAAGTTATTGAGGTTGATGCTGACCATATTAAAGTCAAAACTTCAAAATCTAAAATCTTAAATTTTGAGCTGAAAACTTTTGTTAGAACAAATCAATATACTTGTTTTCACCAAAAGCCGATAGTAAAAAAAGGTCAAAAGATAAAGAAAGGGCAACTTCTGACCGAAGGTGGTGCGATTTCAAAGGGATATTTATCTTTAGGTCAAAATATTTTAGTGGCTTTTATGCCCTGGCGGGGAGGAAATTTTGAAGATGCTATTTTAATTTCAGAAAGACTTGTAAAAGATGATGCTTACACTTCAATTCATATTGAGAGTTTTAGCTGTGATGTTAGAGAAACTAAATTAGGACCTGAAATAACGACAGGTGATATTCCTAATGTTTCCGAAGAAAAACTGAAAGATTTGGATGAAGAAGGAGTGATTCGAATTGGAGCAGAGGTTGGACCAAACGATATTTTAGTTGGGAAGATTTCTCCAAAAGGTAAAGAAGAGCTAACACCGGAAGAAAGATTGTTAAAAGCAATTTTTGGAGAAAAGGCAAAAGAAGTAAAAGATAGTTCATTAAGAATGGAACATGGAAAGAGAGGCAGGATTGTGGGAGTTAAAGTTTTTTCCAGGGAGTTAGGAGACAAACTTGAACCCGGAGTTATAAAGAGAGTTGAAGTTGAAGTAGCACATATTAGAAAAGTTCAAGCAGGAGATAAGTTAGCGGGCAGACATGGAAATAAAGGTGTAATTTCAAAAGTATTACCAATAGAAGAGATGCCCTTTTTAGCAGATGGTACTCCCATAGACATTATTATTAGTCCTTTAAGCGTAGTTTCGAGAATGAATTTAGGTCAGGTTCTGGAAACCCACTTGGGTTTGGCGGCTAAAAACCTTGGATATTATGCTATTACTCCTGCGCTTTCTGGAGCGACTGGAGAAGATATAAAGAAAGAACTTAAAGAAGCAGGATTTCCCGAAGGAGGAAAAATTCAACTTTTCGACGGGAGAACAGGTTTTCCTTTTTCGGAAAAGATTACCGTAGGTTTTATATATATGATGAAGTTAATTCACATGGTTGAAGATAAAATTCATATGCGCTCTATTGGTCCTTACTCTTTAATTACCCAGCAACCATTGGGAGGGAAAGCCCAGTTCGGTGGACAGAGATTTGGTGAGATGGAGGTTTGGGCTTTAGAGGGATATGGCGCAGCTCATACACTCCAGGAAATGTTAACTATAAAATCTGATGATGTTTTAGGAAGAGCATCAACCTATGAGTCAATCTTGAAAGGAGAAGAAATAAAAGCACCTAATATTCCAGCCTCCTTTGACCTTTTAGTTAACGAATTAAAGGCATTAGGATTGAATGTGGAAGTGAAAGAGAAAGAAAAAGAAGAAAGAAAATAAGCGAGCAGGCCTACCTAATATTTCTAACAATCTAACTTTAATTATGAGAGTAGAAAACTTAGAAGCAATCAGAATAAAAATAGCCTCGCCAGAGGAGATTTTATCATGGAGCTACGGTGAGGTTACTAAACCGGAAACTATTAACTATCGAACTCAAAGAGCTGAAAAGGATGGACTTTTTTGCCAAAAAATATTTGGACCAGAAAGAGACTATCAGTGTTATTGCGGCAAGTATAAAAGAATTCGCTACAAAGGTATAGTTTGTGATAGATGCGGAGTGGAAGTAACAAAGTCATCTGTACGGAGAAAAAGAATGGGTCATATTAAGTTAGCCGCTCCTGTCTCACATATATGGTTTTTAAAAGGTATTCCATCAAGAATGGGAATGTTTTTGGATATTTCAATGCAGCAATTAGAAAGGGTAATTTATTTTTCCTCTTATATTGTGACCAGTGTGAATAAGGAAGCAAAGAGAGATGTTTTGGAAAGTATTAATAAAGAGTACAAAAGGAAAGAAAAAAAATTAAAATCTGAGCTTAAAGAAAAAAGAAAAGGAACTAAATTATTAAAATCTGACCTTCAAGCATTGAGAATAGCAAGAAACAAGGCAAAAGGAAATGTTTTATCAATTGAACCTTTAAAAATTTTATCTGAGGTTAAATATCGTGATTTCTCTTTGAAATATGGAGAAGTTTTTGAAGCAGGAACAGGAGCTGAGAGTTTAAGAAGAATATTTGAGAAGATTGACCTGAAAAAAGAAATCAAAAAGCTAAAAAAAGAATTAGAGCAAGTTAGCGGTCAGAAAAGAAAAAAAACTCTAAGAAGATTAAAACTTTTTCAGATAATGGATTCAACAAACATTCGTCCCGAATGGATGTTTTTGACGGTTCTACCTGTTTTACCTTCTGGTTTACGGCCAATGGTTCAATTGGATGGAGGAAGATACGCCTCCTCTGATTTAAACGATTTATACAGAAGAGTAATCAATCGAAATAATAGATTAAAGTATCTTTTGGAAATCGGAGCTCCTGAGGTAATCATTAGAAATGAAAAGAGGATGTTACAGGAAGCGGTAGATTCTTTAATTGATAATGGTATGAGGAGAGGAACAACCACCCGGGCAACAACAGGAGGAAGAAGATTATTAAAGTCTTTAGCTGATATACTTAAAGGTAAACAGGGTAGATTCAGGCAAAATCTTTTAGGAAAGAGAGTTGATTATTCTGGAAGGTCAGTAATAGTGGTGGGGCCTGAATTAAAATTTAATCAGGTGGGTTTACCAAAAAAGATGGCCTTAGAACTCTTTAAGCCATTTGTTATTAAAAAACTTTTGGAAAAAGAACTTGCTTATAATGTCAGAGGAGCTTCAAGATTAATTGATGATGAAACTGATGAAGTTTGGGAATCTTTAGAAGAAGTGGTAAAAGAAAAGTTAATTTTACTAAATCGAGCGCCCACCCTGCATAGATTAGGTATTCAGGCTTTTTACCCCATACTAATTGAAGGAGAAGCAATTAGGATTCATCCAATGGTTTGTAATGCATTTAATGCTGACTTTGATGGAGACCAAATGGCTGTTCACGTACCTCTATCCGATATGGCACAAAAAGAAGTAAAAGAACGAATGTTGTCTGGCTTAAATGTTTTAAAACCTGCTAACGGAATGCCCGTTGTTAGCATTAATCAAGATATTATTTTAGGCTGTTATTGGTTGACCGATATATGGGAAAACGAAAAAGGAGAGGGAAAAACTTTTATAACTCCAGACGAAGCAGTTTTGTCATATAATCTTGGCAAAATTAGTCCTAAGGCAAAAATAAAAGTAAACATTAAAGGCTTTAAAAATAAAGTTCAAAAACTCAAAAAAGAAAAATCTTCTCACTTAATTGAGACCTCTGCAGGTAGAATTTTATTCAACGAAGCTCTACCCGCAGATTTTCCTTTTCAGAACAGACTAATTAAAATAAAAGATTTAAAGAAGATTTTAGGAGAGATTATTGAGAAGTATCCAAAAGATGTTATCGAAGCTACGCTTGATGAAATTAAAGATTTAGGATTTGAGTATTCTACTTTAGCTGGTATTACCTGGGGAGTAGATGATTTAATTATACCTGAAGAAAAAAAGAAAATTTTGGACATAGCTCAAAAAGAAGAGGAAAAAGTTGAAAATTATTTCAAAAAAGGACTTCTTTCTCCTGAAGAAAGATCGGTTAAAATAATCAGTATTTGGAGCAGGGTGAAATTAGAGATAGAGAGAGAAGTTCCAAAAACATTGCCAAAAAGAGGTTCCGTCTTTCAAATGATTGACGCAGGATCTAAAGGCTCGTGGACCCAGGCTGTTCAAATGAGTGGGATGAAAGGTTTGGTTATAAATCCGGTAGGGGAAATTATTGAGTTACCGGTGAAAAGTTGCTATAAAGAGGGGCTTTCAGTTCTTGAGTACTTTATCTCCACTCACGGAGCCAGGAAAGGAACAGCAGATAAAGCCTTAAGAACTTCCAGCGCAGGATATTTAACCAGAAGGTTAATTGATGTTTCTCACGAAGTGATAGTTTCAAAGGAAGATTGTAAGGATAAGACAGGGATTGAGATTTTAAGAGAGGATGCCGACGAGATTGGTCAGGATTTCCTTCTTAAAATTGTAGGAAGGGTTTGTTTAGGAGATGTGAAGACTAAGAAGGATGCCGGTGTAAAAGTAATTTGCAAGAAAGGGGAAATTATTGACTGGGAGAAAGGGAAAAAAATTATTGAGGCCAAAATTGAAAAAATAAAAATTCGTTCTCCTTTATCCTGTAAATGTATTAGGGGGATTTGTCAAAAATGTTACGGTTGGGATTTGGGAAATAATAAATTAATTAAATTAGGAGAAGCGGTTGGAATTGTGGCTGCTCAGGCAATTGGCGAGCCGGGAACCCAGTTAACAATGAGGACCTTCCATACGGGAGGAGTAGCAGGAGGAATAGATATTACTTTTGGTTTACCGAGAATTCAGGAGCTTTTTGAGGTTCGAATTCCAAAAGGTGAGGCAGTAATTTCTTTAACCGATGGGAAAGTAGTGGAAATTACACAAGAAAAAGTGTTAAAGATTAAAAGTCAAAAATCCAAGAAAAAATCTGATATTCTGGAATATCAAATCCCTCCGCAATCAGCCATTTGGGTAAAATTAGGAGAAATTATTAAAAAGGGACAACAACTTTCTGAAGGAAGTTTGGATATAAAAAAGTTGTTTAAATTAACAGATAAAGAAGAAACATGGCATTATATAATAAAGGAAATTCAAAAGATATATGTTTCTCAAGGAGTTCAAATCCATGATAAACACTTAGAGATTATTATTCGGCAGATGTTTTCCAGAGTGAAAGTCAAAGATTCCGGCGATAGTCCTTTTATTCCGGGTGAAATTATTGAAAAAGCAAGACTTACTGAAGAAAATCTTAAGATAAAAAAAAGAAACAGTAAGGTAAAATTAGCATCCTTAAAGAAGAAAACTTCTCAATTAGCTACGGCCTCTCCAGTTTTATTGGGAATTTCAAAGGTGGCTTTAACAACAGAGTCATTCTTATCTGCCGCTTCCTTTCAGGAAACCTCACGGGTTTTAATTAAGGCAGCAATTGAAGGGAAAGAAGATAAACTTTTAGGTCTCAAAGAAAATGTGATTATTGGAAAGTTAATACCGGCAGGTACAGGTTTTGGTAAAGAAATGTTATAATTAAACATTAAGCCTTACTTTAAGTATGAGCAGGAATAAGAAAAAAAGAAAGAAAAGTAAGAATTCAAATTCGACAAAAATTAGCAGCTTTTTTTCGAAAGAAGAAACAAAAAGATATATTTTTGGAATAACCTCTTTTCTTTTGGCAATAATTTTTGCTTTAAGTTTTTTTGAAAAAGCAGGAGTGGCAGGAAATGCTCTTTTTAAAGCTTTTTCTTTCTTGGCAGGGAAAGCTATTTTTTTGTTACCTTTAATTTTAACTATTTCTGGATTGGCATTTTTTAGGGCTAATTACAAAAAGCTCTTTCAGCCTTTACTTTTAGCAATTATTATTTCTGTATTTGGAATTTGTGGAATCTTAGAGAGTTTGGAGCCGGGACTTAGACAGGGAGGGTTATTAGGCTATATTTTAACCTTAGTCCTTTCAAGACTTTTTGGTTTTTGGGTTACCCAGATTATAGCCTCTTTGGTAATAGTAATTGGAGGATTGATTTTTTGGCGTTTATTAAAACAGCCGGTTTCTGAAGAATCTGAAATAAAAGAGGAGAAAAAACCATCTTTAATTAAAAGAATTTTTACTCCTTCTTTTAAGGTAAAAAACGTAGAACCTGCTTCTGCCTTTAAAAAAGAAGAAAGAGTTATTAAAGAACCCTTTTTGAAATTAAAAACAAAAGCGATTGAATACCCGGAGAGAGAAAAAGAATATAAAACACCACCAATAGAGTTATTAGATTCGACAAAAGGTCAACCTTCTGCCGGCGACATCAAGACAAACTCAATAATTATTAAAAAAGCGTTAGAAAGCTTTGAAATTCCCGTAGAAATGTCAGAAGTGAATGTAGGACCTACGGTTACTCAATATTCTTTAAAACCTGCTAACGGAATAAAATTATCAAGAATAACCTCTTTATCTAACGATTTGGCTTTAGCTTTAGCTACTCACCCAATTAGAATTGAGGCCCCTATACCGGGTAAAAGCTTGGTTGGAATTGAGGTTCCAAATAAAGTAAGAGCTTTTGTTCGATTAAAAGGGTTAATCCAAAATTCAAAATTTCAAGAATATTCTTCTCAGTTAACCTTTTGTTTAGGCAAAGATGTTTCAGGCAATCCTGTTTATGCCGACCTTGGAAAGATGCCCCATTTATTAGTAGCGGGTTCCACCGGCACAGGTAAGACAATTTTTTTAAACACTTTAATTCTCTCTCTTATTTATAAAAATTCTTCTGACAATTTAAAATTTATCTTAATTGACCCAAAAAGAGTTGAATTTACGGTTTATGGAGGACTTCCTCATCTTTTATGTCCGGCCATCGTAGACGCTTCAAGGGCAGTTAATGCTTTAAAGTGGTTAATTGAAGAGATGGAGAGGAGATTTAAACTATTAGCTAAATTAAAAGCAAGAAATATTTTCAGTTATAATGAGAAAGCTTTCAATACCGGAGATGAACATTTATCCTACATTGTTTTGGTCATTGATGAATTAGCTGATTTAATGGTTGCTAAAGGTAGAGATGTGGAAGCCTCAATTGTAAGATTAGCCCAGATGGCTCGGGCAGTTGGAGTTCATATAGTTGTGGCTACCCAAAGACCGTCGGTTGAAATAATTACGGGACTTATTAAAGCTAACATTAGTTCAAGAATTACTTTTCAGGTAGCTTCTCAGGTTGATTCCAGAACGGTTTTAGATATGGCTGGTGCAGAGAAGCTTTTAGGCGCAGGAGATATGCTTTTTATTTCAAGCGAAATCGTTAAGCCAAAAAGAATACAAGCTGCTTATGTTTCTGAGAAAGAAGTCAAAAGGGTGGTAAATTGGATAAAGTCAAAAACTCAGCCAAAATTCGAAAGAGAAAACTTAAAAGAAAAATTGTTTGAAGCTTTGGAAAGAAATTTAGGAGCATCGGGTGGAGATTTGGGGAGTTTTTTTTCTCAAGAAGATTCTTTATACGAGGAGGCAAAAAGAGTTATAATCCAAAACAGGAGGGCTTCAGCTTCTTTTTTGCAAAGAAAATTAAGAATAGGTTATGCCAGGGCTGCCAGATTAATAGACATGCTTGAAGAGAGAAGAGTAGTAGGACCTGGTCGAGGTGCAAAACCAAGAGAGGTTTACCTCTCTGATGCTGATGAAAGCCATATTGAAGGAGTTAGCCAGAATGAAAAATACGATGATGATGGTTGGCAGTCGGTGTAAATATTAAAAAAACATATAAGTTCTAGACACTATGGTAAAACAAAAAAAGAGAAATCCGCCAGCCGGCGGAGAAAAGAAACAGTTAAAAGAAGCATTAGATGAGATTCAGCAAAGGTTTGGAGAGGGCTCAATTATGAGATTGAAAGATGCTAAATTATCCACCGTTGAAATTATTCCAACAGGTTCTATTTCTTTAGATTTAGCTTTGGGAGTAGGTGGAGTACCCAAGGGTAGAGTAATTGAGATTTACGGACCTGAAATGAGTGGTAAAAGTACTTTAGCATTACATATTTTAACTGAAGCTCAAAAAAGAGGAGGAGTTGGAGCCTTTATTGATGCTGAGCATGCTTTAGATGTTGATTATGCCAGGAGAATCGGAGTGAACGTTGATGATTTATTGATTTCTCAACCCGATTCAGGCGAACAAGCTCTTCAAATCGTTGAAACCTTAGTTAAATCAGGTGAGGTTGACGTAATTGTTATTGATTCAGTAGCTGCTTTAGTTCCCAAAGCTGAGATTGCGGGTGAAATGGGAGAGTTCCAGATTGGACTTCAGGCGCGTTTAATGAGTCAAGCGTGTCGCAAGCTTTCTGGGATTATCTCTAAAACAAGAACAGCGGTTATTTTTATTAACCAGACAAGAATGAAAATCGGTCAGCGGTTTGGTAATCCGGAAACAACGCCCGGGGGTTTAGCTTTAAAATTTTATGCTTCAGTAAGAATTAATCTGAGAAGGATTGCCCAGATAAAACATGGCGATGAAATTATCGGTAGTAGGATAAAAGCTAAGATTGTTAAAAATAAGGTTGCGCCTCCTTTTAAAACAGCTGAATTTGATATTTACTATAATGAAGGTATTTCTTATATTGGAGATGTTTTAAATACAGCTCTAAAAAAAGAAGTAGTTAAAAGAGCAGGTAGCTGGTATCAGTATGAAAACGTGAAATTAGGACAAGGAATGGAAGCCAGCAGGAAATTTTTGAAAGAAAACAAAGAGGTATTAGCTAAATTAAAAAAAGCTATAACAGAGCAAGCCTAAAAAATAGTTGTTAGAAAATGGAAATTAGTATGGAAATTCCGTATTATTTTGCTGTATAGGGAAGTAATCCCAGATAACGAGCTCTCTTAATAGCTTTTGCTAATTTTCTTTGATGACTGGAGCAAACTCCAGTTCTTTTTTTCGGTCTGATTTTTTTTAATCCAGAAATAAATTTCATTAGAAATTTGACATTTTTAAAGTCAATCTCCTGGATATTTCTTTGACACAAATAACAAGCCATACATTACTTAAAATGGTATATTTTCAACATTTATTTCCCCCTCTCCCTCCTCAATTATTGGAATTTCTTCTTTTAATGTTTCCTTTTTAGGTTCAGGAGGTATTATTTTCCCCGCGGATTTAGGTCCTAATTGGAGTCTTTGGGCTATAATCTCGGTTCTATATCTTTTATTTCCCGAAGAATCTTCCCAGCTTCTAGTTCTAATTCTTCCTTCAAAAAAAGCCAAAGAACCTTTTTTTAAATATTGTGAGGCAATCTCAGCTAATCTTCCAAACAAAACCATGTTATGAAATTCAACTTGTTGTTGTTTTTGACCAGATTTGTCAGTAAAAAAACTATCAGTAGCTAATCCGAAGTTTGTAACTGACTGACCAGAAGGGAGTACTTTCATTTCGGGGTCGCGGGTTAAACGGCCAATTAAAAATACTTTGTTTAAATTCATTATTTTAAAATCGCTAATATTTGTGGCTATTCGCCAAGAATTTCTTCAAGTTTCTTTTCGATTTCTTTTAATTCGACCTTTACTTTTGGTTTAACTTTTGGTTTAACTTTTCGTTTATAAGGAACCAGTAATTTCTTTTTTAATATTTTCTTTTTGAAGATTAGATAGCGAAGGATTTTCTTCTCTGATTTTATTTTTTTATTCAGATTATTTAATTTTTCAGGTTCTAAACTAAAAGTTAAGTCAGTTAAAAAAGCCTCTCTATTTTTCTTAATTGAATAAGCCAATCTCTTTTTAACCGGCGGATTGGTTTTGATAATAGAACCTTTTTCTTCTTTAATAAATGACTCTATCTTATTCTGCAAAGAGTTTATATCTTCATTAGAAATATCAGGGTGTATTAAATATGTAAATTCGTATATTTTCATAGGTTATTAATTCGAAGAATCAAGGTTCTTCTGCTTCGCAGAAGGTTCTTAATTCGCAGAATCAAGGTTCTGAGCGAAGCGAATGGTTCTTAATTCGAAGAATCAAGGTTCTTCTGCTTCGCAGAAGGTTCTTAAATCTTAAATTCAACAACGTCACCATCTTGAATGAGATAATCTTTGCCAACAATTGCTATTAATCCTTTTTCTCTGGCTTTCGACCAAGAGCCACTTAAAACTAATTCTTTCCAATTAACAACTTCAGCTTTTATGAATTTTTCTTTGAAGTCAGAATGAACAGTTTTTCCAGCCTCTAAAGCGTCAGAACCCTTAGTTATTGTCCAGGCTCTTGTTTCTTTTCCACCCGAGACCGTGAAAAAAGTAATTAAGTCTAAAATATCATAGCAAGCTCTAACTAAACCATCAAGATGGAGTTCTAAACCGAGCTCTTTTTTGTCTGATTCTGAAAGTTCTGATATTTCTTCCTCATCTTTTAAGTTTATTTGCAAGTATTTAGATTTCATCTGTAATGACCTTTTTTTAGTGTTAGTATTTAATACAAATAAAGTTGGTTTTGTTGTTAGAAACTGATATTCTTTAATTTTTAAATTTTCTTTATCGGTTAAATTTATTTCTGAGATTAATTCTCCACGAGAAACTCCTTCTTTAATTTTTTGAAAGACTTTAACTTTTTCTAAAGTTTTTTTTTCTAATTTTGAGATTATTTTTTCTAAGGTTTCAAGGTCTTTCATTAAAAGTTCAATCTTTATCACTTCTATTTCTTTTTCTGGGTTAATTTCTCTTAAAACATTTTCTACCTCTTGATTTTCAAAAGCCCTTATTACTTCTAAAATAGCGTCACAATTTCTGATTTGAGCTAAGAACTGATTTCCAAGACCCTCTCCTTTATGAGCTCCTTTAACTAATCCTGCAATGTCAATGAATTCAATAACAGTCGGAGTTACCTTTTCAGGTTTAATAATTTCAGCTAATTTATCTAATCTTTCGTCCGGAACAGAAACTATTCCTAAATTGGGTTTTATAGTTGTGAAAGGACGGGGAGCAATATTAACTTTCTTTTTAGTTAAAGCTTTAAATAATGTGGATTTACCAACATTTGGTAAACCGACAATACCTACTGAAAAACTCATAAGGTTATGATATAATAAAACCATATGAAAATCAACCCTGACATCTTTAGAGCATATGATATTCGGGGAATTTATCTTGATGATTTTAATGAGGACTTTGCCTTTAAAATTGGGCAAGCCCTAGTTAAATTTTTGAGACAAAAAAAATCTAAAATTAAAAGGAAGACAAGACTTAAAATTGTGGTAGGTCAAGATAATCGTCTTTCCTCTCCTACCTTATTTAAAAGCTTAAGCAAAGGAATTACTAATGCCGGAGCTGATGTTATTGACATAGGGCTTTCTACTACCCCTATGTTTTATTTTGCTGTAGCTTTTTATAGATTTGATGGAGGAATAGTAATTACAAGCTCCCATAATCCTCCAGAGTACAATGGTTTTAAATTGGTTAGAGAAAAAGCAATTCCTATTAGTGGAAAAACAGGTTTAAAAAGAATAAGAACCTTGTGTGCCACAAGAACCTTGATTTCTCCGAAATTAAGAACCTTGTGTGAGACAAGAACCTTAGCTAAAAAAACTACAGTTAAAAAAAAAGGCAGAATAATAAAAAAGAAAGTTCTTCAAGATTATGTGAAATTTAATCTTAGAGAATTTTATATTAATAAGATTTATCCTTTTAAAATAGTTGTAGATACTGCCAACAGCGTTTCAGGTATAGTAATTCCAAGTGTTTTTAAAAAATCTCCTCTTAAAATCTATCATCTTTTTCAAGAACTTGACGGTTCTTTCCCTAATCATAATCCTGACCCATTAAAAAAAGAAAATTTGAGATTTTTAAAAAAAGAGGTTTTAAAAAGAAAAAGCGATTTAGGAATAGCTTTCGACGGAGATGGAGATAGGATTGTTTTTATCACCGAGAGGGGAGAGATTGTCCCGGGAGATATTGTTACTGCTTTAATAGTTAATATAATTCTAAAAGGAAGCTCAGGAAAAAAAGTTATATACGATGTTCGTTCAAGCAATATTGTTAGGGAAACAATAGAGAAGAACAAAGGTCTTCCTTTAGAAAACAGAATAGGACATTCTTTCATAAAAGAAAGGATGAGAAAAGAAAATGTTTTCTTTGCCGGAGAATTCTCAGGTCATTATTATTCAAGAAAGCATTATTTTTGTGAGTGTCCTTTCTTAATTTTGTTTTCTATTTTAAAAGAAATGTCTGAGACTAAAAAGACTCTTTCTCAACTGATTAAACCTTTCAAGAAATATTATCATTCAGGGGAAATAAACTTTAAAGTCAAAGATAAAAAAAAGATTTTAAAAATCTTAGAAAAAAAGTTTGGAAAAAAAGGAGAGATATTAAAAATTGATGGTTTAAAAATTAATTTTCCAAATTGGTGGTTTAATTTCCGTCCCTCTAATACAGAGCCTGTTTTGAGACTGGTGGCTGAAGCTAAGACAAAAAAAATATTAGAGAAAAAGAAAAAAGAACTTATTTCTCTTATAAAAAAAAGGAGCTAAGCTCCTTCAACTCTAAAGCTCCTTCAACTATTAGATTAAACCCATTTTTTGCTTGACTTCTTGCATTGTAAATTGAGCAATAACTTCTGCTTTTTTTTGCCCTTGCTTTAAAATTTCTCTAATATAAACTTCTCTGGCGAGAAGTTCTTTTCTTTTCTGTCTAAAGGGTTCTAAAGAATTAATTAATAATCTTGCGAGGGATTTTTTAAATTCTGCATAACCCTTACCTTTAAATTTCTTTTCCAGTTCTTTGATTGATTTTCCAGAAAATAAAGAATAGATAGTTAAGAGATTGGATATTCCTGGTTTTTTCTTTAGATCATAAGTAATTTTTCTTCCCGGGTCTGTAACAGCAGACATTATTTTTTTTCGAATTTCTTTGGGTTCCTCGAATAAATCAATACAACCTTTAGGATTGTCAGTTTTTGACATTTTTTTCTTTGGGTTTTCCAAAGACATAATCTTAGAACCTGTCTTAGACAAAAGGGTTTTTGGAACTTTGAAACTTTTGCCGAATCTCTGGTTAAATTTTTTGGCAATGGTCTTGGCTAATTCAACATGTTGTTTCTGATCCTTACCAACGGGTACTGCCTCTGTTTTATAGAGTAAGATGTCAGCTGCCATTAAAATCGGATAATTCAAAAGACCGGCATTAACATGTTTTGAATGCCTCTTGCTTTTTTCTTTAAACTGAGTCATTCTTTGCAATTCTCCCACAGGAGTGATAGTACTTAAGAGCCAAGCTAATTCAGCATGTTCTTTTACTTGAGATTGAACAAAAATGATAGATTTTTCAGGATTCAAACCAGCTGCTAAATAAGTGACTGCTGTTTCCAAAATGTTTTTTTGCAATTCTTCTTCTTTGTATGGAGTGGTAATAGCATGTAAATCAACAACACAAAAAATGCATTCATTTTTTTCTTGAAGTTCAATCCACTGTTTGATTGCTCCTGAGTAGTTTCCAATATGGAGATTTCCGGTTGGCCGGATACCGCTAAAAATACGCATAGTGTTGTTGTTTTACACTTCTATGAGAACAGGGAGAATCATAGGACGTCTTTGGGTTTTAGAGAAAAGAAACTGACCTATTTTATTTCTGATTTCATTTTTAACATAAGTCCAATTAACGGCTCCACCTCTTCCTGCGGTTTTATTGACAATAGCAATAATCTTTTTTCTTGTATCTCTAAGTAATCCCTTTGATTCTCTTAAATAAACGAATCCCCTTGATATTATATCAGGAGAACCCCGAACTTTTCCAGTTTGTTTATCAATGATAGCAATAATAACAAACATTCCATCTTCTGCCAACATCTGTCTGTCTCTTAAAACAATTTCACCTACATCGCCGATACCCAATCCATCAACCATTATATAATTTGAAGGCGCTTTTTCTTTTTCAATAAAGATTCTTTTTCGGCTCAGGTTAATAATCTGTCCGTTTTCAGCAACAATTATGTTTTTTTCTGGAATACCTATTTTCTTTGCCAACTCAGCATGAGCAAATAACATGGAATGTTGTCCGTGATTTGGCAGGAAAAATTTTGGTTTCATAATCTCTAACATTTCTTTCAACTCTTCTTTTCTGGCATGTCCGCCGGCGTGAATATCCATCATTTTATAATGATAAACCTTAGCTCCCTGGCGTAAAATTTCATCTTTCATAAACTGCACTGTTCTTTCATTACCCGGAATAACAGAGGAAGAAAAAATGATAGTATCATTTCTTTTTATTCTCAAAAATTTATGTTCTTTATTAATAATTCTCATTAGAGCGGCTGATTTTTCTCCTTGAGCTCCGGTACATAAAATTGTTATTTTTTGGTCTGGATAATTTTTTATTTTTCTTGTTGTAATAAAAGTGTCTTTTTTTGTTTTAATGTATCCTAACCTTTCTGAAATCTCGACATTTGTTTTCATTGAATATCCTTCTATACAGACTTTTCTTTTATATTTTTCAGAAATAGTAATAATTTGTTGGATTCTGTTTATCAAAGAAGAAAAGGTAGCTGCAATAACCCTGCCTGGAGCTGTTTTTAATATTTCTTCTAAATTTTTTGAAATTTCTTTTTCTGATAAAGAATGACCTTCTTCTTCGGCTCCGGTAGAATCTGAAATCATCAGTAAAATTTTTCTCCTTCCGAGTTCTCTCAACTTTTTAAAATCAGTTGGTAAATCGTTTACCGGATTTGGGTCAAATTTGAAATCTGAAGTATGTAATATATTCCCAACAGGTGTTTCAATAAATAATCCTAAGTTATCTGGAATATTATGGTTTTGTTTAAAAAATTCAATTTTAAACTGTTCCAATCTTATTCTTGAACCGTTTTTCACTTCCTCAATTTTTAATTTGGGTTGGTCTTTAAAGTCTTCCTGTCTTTTTAGAATTATTCCTTTAGTTAATGGGCTGGCAAAAAGTTTTAAATTCTTCGTGTAAATTTTTTTAATTAAATAAGGAATAGCTCCGATGTGGTCGTAGTGTCCATGAGTAAATACAATTCCTAAGATATTTTTCTTTCTTTTTCTAAGATATTCAATGTTTGGAATAATAAAATCAATTCCCGGCATATCCTCTTCCGGCATTCGAAAGCCCATATCAATAATGAGAATTTTTTTCTCATATTCCAACAAAGTCATATTGCGGCCCACTTCACCGAGACCACCTAAAGGAATAATTTTTAGATTTTTAGCATCTTTTGATTTTTTCATAATTTAAAAGATAAAGCTTAAATTAAAGTTATTAAGTAAAAAAGATTTAAGTTTTGTTTTGTTTGTGCCCAGGGGGAGATTTGAACTCCCAAGCTCTTGCGAGCATTAGCACCTGAAGCTAACGTGTTTTCCAGTTTCACCACCTGGGCAGAATTATATTAGCAATTCCAATTCCGGATTGCCTCCTCCCATCTCTTCCAGGTTCCCACGTCCATCCATTTCCCTTTCCATTTATATCCAAAGAGTTTTTTTTCTTTAGCTAATCTCGGAAAAAGATCTGTTTCTAACATTGCAAATTTTGCTTTCTTTGGAAAATATTTTTTAATCTTAGGATTCATTATATAAAGACCGGAATTAATGTAAAAAGAGAGAGGTTTTTTTGATTTTTCGCCAAATTCTATAATTTTTTCTCCTTTCATTCTAACAGAGCCATAAGCTTCAGGGTTCTTTACTTTAACCAAACCAATTGTTACCAAAGCTTTCTTTTTTTTGTGAAAACTTATCATTTTTTTAAGGTTTAGTTCTTTTAATTCGTCTCCATTTGAGACAACTATTGCTCTTGAGAACCACTTAGGGCTTAATTTTTTAGCAATTGGAGTAAAGGTGCCAGAAGGTTTTAATTCAACTATAAATTCAATTTTCTCTCGCGGGAAATAAGTAGCTTTCCATTTGTAAAAATCTTCAAGATGTTTTTTTTGAACATTGATTTTTATATCATCAATTCCGTATTTTAAATACAAATCAACCAGATAGGTAATTACCGGTATTTTTCCTACAGGCAATAAAGGTTTTGGTATCTCTAAGGTTAAAGGATAAAGCCTTGTTCCTTCTCCGCCTGCCAGGATGAAACCTTTCATTTTTTACTTGATTTTGTTAGGAATATAAAGCTTTTTATCCATTTTTCTTTATCTCCACATTCCAGCCACTTTCCTTTAACCCAAAGTCCGAATATTTCTTTTCCTTCTTTAATCATTTGTTTTAAGGCATTAGCTAAAATAATTTCTTCGTTTTGGGGAGTTGTTTTTTTGAGATAAGAAAATATATCCGGCGTTAGAACATAATTTCCAACTAAAGCAAAGTTTGAAGGAGGATTTTCTTTGGGTTTTTCAATTAAATCCTTGATTTTATATAATCTTCCTTTAATTTTTTGAACTTTTGGTACTCCATAAGAAGATAATTTTTCTCTTGGCATTTTGTAAAGACAAAGAAGTGGTTTTTTGATTTTTTCAAACGTTTTTACAAGTTGACTTGGCATTCCTTCTTCTCCCCAGGAAATATCGTCTCCAAAAAGAACCAGAAAGGGCTCCTTTCCAACCAATCTTTCCGTTCTTAAAATTGCATCGCCATCTCCTAATGGTTTTTTCTGAAATATATATTTATATTTTATTTTTGGAATTTCTCCTAAAGCTTTTATTGCTTTTTTCTTTCTTCTCCTTCTTAGGATTTTCAAGAGGTTTTTTTCTTGTTTAAAATATTTCAGGATGTAATTTTTGAAAATATCTTCTTTTTTAGGAGAGATAACAAAAATAATTTCTCTAACACCTGCTTTTAAAGCTTCTTCAACAACATATTGAACGACGGGTTTTGTTCCTAAAGGGAAAAATTCTTTTGGAATAATTTTTGATAGAGGTAAAAATCTTGTTCCCAAACCCGCTATTGGGATTACTGCTTTTCTAATTTTCATAGTCATACCCCACAGAGAAAACTTAAATTTTTAGGAAATGTTTTTTTTGGTTTTTTGAATTTCAATTTGGGAACCTTTTTATAATTTTTATTTTTAACCCAACCTGACTTTGTATAATAATAACATCCCCCTTTTTTTCTCTCAATTGGCTTATAATCAGATTTACACTTTTTTGAAGACCAATCTGCCATTTTCAGTTCTTCTAAAGAAGGATTAATTGTTATATGCCCGTAATCAGGGGGAACTATAATGTAGTCTCCTTTTTTAGCTTTTACATAATAAACGTTTTCAATCTTTCCATTTTTTTCTTTCTGCAATAAATAAATAGCTTTTCCTTTGAGAACAATATATAGTTCTCCGTATTTTCCTATATGATAGTGCCCTTTGGTTTTTACAAATTCTTTCCCCAGCATTCTCGGGGGTATTATTGTGATATTGTGTTTAAGACCATCTTTTTCTTTTACTCCTCGATACATATAATAAAGCTTAAAATTAGGGGCTGTTTTTAACCACTCTTTGTCATAGATAACTTTTTTCATGTCGTATAAACGTCGAACATCCGGTTTTACATCCTTTATTTTCTTTTTTTTTCTTCCACACTTCATATTTTAAGTTTTATATGGCTATTCCCATACTCTTTTTGTTTTAACATACCACTCTCCTACTTCAGCAAATCTTTTTGAGGGGTCAATAATTATTTTTGCGTTTATTCCCTTGATTTTTTCTGAAACAAAATAACGATAGTCAGGATTGTATAGAAATATTACCGCACAATCTTCAATAAGAATATCTTGAAATTCTTCTAATTTTTCTTTTCTTTCAATCTCATCTAAGGATTCTCGATTATCTTCTAATAATTTGTCAGAGTCCTTATTCTTGTAATTAGCAAGATTCAAGCCGAGTTCTCCTATTTGAGAAGAGTGCCAGAAGGGAAAAGGGTCTGGAATTGAACCCAATGCCTCACCGAACAAAAGAATTTCATATTCTCTTTTTCTGATAATTGTATCTCCTTCTACCGTAGTAATATTAAATGTCTCAATTTCAACCTCAACCCCTAACTGACTCCATTGATTTTTAAGAACTTTAGCTGTTTCTTTAAGAAGGGGTTCATCAACCGTAAAGAGCTTAAATCTTAAAGGGATTATTTCTTCACCTCTTTCAAAGCAAACCGCGTTTAGCTTTTCTCTTGTTTTTCCTTTAACTTCACCTGTTCCTTTTGTTAAACCAAAAGGTTCTAAAATATCTTTACTATATTTTTCCTGAAACCTAATTACGGCAGCTTTTGTTTTTGACCCAAAATATCCGGTAATCTTTCCCTCAGGATAAATGTCAGCTCCGCCAGCTGGCGGATTAGCTAAACATTTTTGTAGCTCCGTTACTTCTGTTCCTCTTGAGCCTACAGAAAGATTACTTTTGAAAGTGAAAGCTGGGCTTTTCTTTATAATCTTTTCTCTAAGACCATTTTCTTTTTTTAGATATCCAGCTTTTTCTAATATATCGTTTGCTTTTTCTATGTCATATTCATAAATATTAGATGGCTCCTTTAAACCATAAACATCAGGTATAATTGGAGAGTGAACAATCTTTCCTTGGCCGGAAAGCACATTGTTTAGAATCTCTTCTTTATTTGTTCCATGATTTAAGGCTAATCTTACTTTTTTATCTGAGAGAGCTTTAGATTCTTCTGGATTAAAAAAGACAGTGAAATATCTTGGAATAGTAAAATTATAAACATTACCCTTCTCTGGAAGACTTTTAAGTGAATTTAGAGAAAAACCATCAATTTCCCCTTTTTGATAAGAGGCTATTAATTGTCTTTCTGCTTCTTCGCTTTCCTTTGATTCAAAAAATCGAAAAGAGATTTTAGAAAGATAGGGAAGTTTGGAAAAGTAGAAAGGGTTTTTAACTAAATCCAGAGAAATTATTCTTCCACCAATGTCTTTTGATAAACTTTCTAATCTATATGGTCCTGTACCTATAGGCGTAAGGTTGGCTTGAGATAGTAGAAAGTTTTTAGGAAGAATTTTTTCCCAAATATGTTTTGGCATTATTTTTAAAGTGCAATTTTCTAAAAAAACAGAGGATTTATTTTTTAATTCAAAACGCAAACTAAGAGCAGATATCTTCTCCACTGTTACCCCCAGCCACATAGCTCTTAACGGGCTTTTAACTTCTGAATTTTGGATTGCTTCAATAGTAAAGATTATATCATCTGCCGTTAGAGGTTCCGAGTCCTGCCAGACTACATTTTCTTTAAGATTAAATTCATAAATCCTTCCATTTTCAAGAATCTTATACTCTTTTGCCAAATCTGTCTGTATGTTGCCCTCAGAGTCATATTTCATTAAACCGGAAAAAATAAGCTCTGTTAAATCTCTGTCAACATCTGAAGCTGCAGCATAAAGGGGATTGATAAATCTTGGAGAACCTATTACTCCTTCAATATATACTCCGCTTTCAGCGGGTATTATTTTTGTTCTTTCAAGGTAAAAATCAATTAAAAGGAAAGAAAGAGAACCGACAAATAAGATAAGGAGGATAAAAAAAGAAAACCTTTCTTTTTTACTTAGAACTTTTAAAAATTGTCGCCATTGTTTTTTTGAAGGCCACCGATAATACATAAGAAATTAGATGAGAAGGTTGAGTAGGGCTAAAGCTATAAAAAGGGCTCCGAATACAACCGTTGCCCAAAATATCTTTTTCTCCATACCACGTCTTGCGGCATAAAATTCACCCATTCCTCCAAAAGCAGAACCCAAAGAACTTCCTCTTTGTTGTAAGAGAATTAATATAGCCAAGATTATACTTACTACGATTTGTGCGATGAATAAATATTCTTTCATCTTTTAAGTCCCAAAAAAAAGTTTACTATCCAGACAATTACCGTTGTAAGAAACAAAGGAGTAATACCTAAAATCTCAAATTCTTCAAAGAGAATATCCAAAAGCCAAATAAATGCCATGTTAAGTATTAAGGAAAACAAACCCAGGGTTAAAATCTTTAATGGTAAGGTAATTTTATCTAAAATTGGTTTAATAAAAAAATTAATGAGCCCTAAGATGCCTCCTACCAAAAGCAATAATTTCCATCCCTGGTTAAATTCTATTCCAAAGTAAATACTTCTATCGGAAATAACTTCTAAACTCACCCCGGAAATAAATTTTGTTGCCAGGAATATTGCCAGGATTCCAGCAGCAATATGCCAGAATAGCCGTTTCATATTATTTAAGAATAATACCAGAAAATAATTAACTTAGCAAACCAGTCGCTTCGCTCATTGTAATTACTTCGTAATTAAGAGCAAGTCTCTTTGTCTCATTTGGCTTGACAAATTTCAAAAATTGGAGAGAATAGATTAGGAGGTGATAGAACATTTCAAACTTGGAAGAAGATTTTTTTCGGGTAAAGTATCTTATACCTCAGAATCCGGACGATAAGAAACTGATAGAAATATCAAAAGAGATTGAAGAAATACTTAAGGACTTAACTAATAAGGACTTAACTAAAGACTTAACTAATAAGGACTTAACTAAAGACTTAACTTTTTTTTATAAGAAGATTGTACTGAAGTTTTACAGAGTAGTGAAAAGAACGAAGGGAGAAAAAAAAGAATTTTCCTTCAATGAAACCGAAACAAGTATTCTCACTAGCCGCATAAGGGAGTTGCCCATAGAAATAATCGTTGTTTTCGCCGAAGAGTATATCTATTAATAATTTTTTATCTATCTAAAGCCGACTCAAATTGCCATATTTGGTAATTCAGAGTTGGCTTATTTTTTTTGAAATCAGGAGAGGGACAGTCCCATAAATTTGACAAGGCTCTCTTGTTGTGGTATCAGGTAAGTAGATATTTTAAAATAAAATATCTCTTTTAAAAATAAATAAGAGTTGATAAGATTGAAAACAATAACAAAGACGATTGGAATCTTTACTCTTCTTTTCTTATTTGGTCTAACAAACGTTCTTTTCCTGGGACAAAACGGAGAATCTCAGAGAGGAAATTTGAAGGTGGAAATTATTGCTGCTGCTATTGATACTGACTTTAAGGTTCACGTAGACGACAACTGGACAGAGACAGCCGCTACTTATGACTGGTGTACAGGCTCGGGCACCTACGAGGACCCATATGTAATTAAAAATTTAATTATAGACGCAAACCAATCAGATAGCTGCATTTTCATTGAAAACACAGAAGAATATTTCCTAATTGAAAACTGTACAGTTTATAACTCTAGTGGAACGGGAATTCAACTGAGCTATGTGACAAATGGAAAGATAATCAATAATGACTGCACAGATAATTATTACGATGGTATCTGGCTCTACTACTCCAATAGCAACACCATAACCGGGAATAACTGCACAGACAATTATCACTGGGGTATCTATTTCCTCTCCTCAAACAACAATACCATAACCGGGAACAACTGCACGAGAAATGGGTATGGTATCTGTTTCTACGACTCCGACAACAATAACATAACCGGGAACAACTGCACGAGAAATGAAGGTGGCATCTGGCTCGACTTCTCCAACTACAACACTATTACTGGAAACAACTGCACGGGCAATGATTACAATGGTATCTATTTCGACTTCTGCTCCAACAATACTATAACTGGGAACACTTGTACGAGAAATAAACGGGGTATCCGTCTCGACTTCTCCGACAGCAATACCATAACCGGGAACAACTGTACAGACAATTATTACCACGGTATCCGTCTCTCCTCCTCCAACAGCAACACCATAACCGGAAATAACTGCACGAGAAATGAACGGGGTATCTATCTCTTCTATTTTTCCAACCACAACACCATAATCGGGAACAACTGTACAGATAATAATCACAATGGTATCCGTCTCTCCTCCTCCAACAGCAACACCATAATTGGGAATAACTGCACGGGCAACGATTACAATGGTATCTATCTCGACTCCTCCAACCACAACACCATAATTAGGAACAACTGCACGGGAAATAGATACGGTATCTATCTCTACAATTACTCCTCCTATAGCAACACTATAACCGGAAATAACTGTACGAGAAATGAATATGGTATCCATCTCTCCTCTTCCTCCCACAACAACACCATAATTGGGAACAACTGTACAGATAATTATTACGATGGTATCCATATCCATTTGTCCAACTACAACACTATAACCGGAAACAACTGCACGAGAAATGAATATGGTATTTGTCTCGGCCACTACTCCGACAGCAACACTATAATAGAGAATAACTGTACAGACAATGATGATAGCGGCATCTATCTCTGCTACTCCAACAACAACACCATAACTAGGAACAACTGCATAAACAATGATTATGGTATCTATGATTATGGTATCTATCTCTACTATTCCTACTACGGTACTATTACGGGGAACACTTGTACGAGAAATAGGTATGGTATTTATCTTGATTACTCCGATAACAATGAGGTTTCCAACAATTTTTTGATAAAAAATACTGTTGGGATAGAGGACCAAGGAGATAATAATAACATACACGATAATATTTACATTTTTTTTCCGGTAGCATCATTTGATATTAATAGTACGGTTATTACAGTGGGTCAGACTGTGCAATTTACAGATAGCACCACAGGCGGAAGCATTCCCTTAACCTATCAGTGGAACTTTGGAGACGGTTCAGAAAATTCTACTATTCAAAATCCTATCCATAAGTATAATTCAGTTGGAATACACCTGGTGGTACTGACGGTAACAGATGCTGACGGAGATATGTCTGTTTACTCTAAAGAAATCAGTGTCCAAGATGATGTCACGAACCCAATCTTAGATAGCCCTCAAGACGTTATCTACGAAGAGGGAGCAACAGGATATAACATCTCCTGGATAGCTACAGACTTAAATCCTGGTACCTACAAGATATACAAAAATGGTTCAGAAATTGAATCAGGTACCTGGGAATCAGGTATGGCCGTAACAATCAATGTAGATGGATTAGCCGTAGGTTCTTACAACTACACAATTGTAGTTACAGATGCCTTTGATAACGCAGCTTCTGATACAGTATGGGTTACGGTTGAAGACACAGTTTCTCCTGTCCTTACCAGTCCTGATGATGTTACTTACGAAGAGGGAGCAACAGGATATAACATCTCCTGGATAGCTACAGACTTAAATCCTGGTACCTACAAGATATACAAAAATGGTTCAGAAATTGAATCAGGTACCTGGGAATCAGGTATGGCCGTAACAATCAATGTAGATGGATTAGCCGTAGGTTCTTACAACTACACAATTGTAGTTACAGATGCCTTTGGTAACATGGTTTCTGACATAGTATGGGTTACGGTTGAAGTAGGTGAAGTAGGTATAGGCATAATAATTCTATTGATTTCTCTGATTGGAGCAGCAGGCGTGGCAGCTATTATCATTTTTCTGAAAAGAAGACAAAAACATTAAAAAATCTAAAAATCCCCTTTTTTAGGGTAAGGTTAAATCTTAAATTTAACCTTTTTTTTATTCTCTTGGAGCTTTGGAACAGAAATTAAGAATTTGAAGTTTTTTGAGAATGTTTGTTGACAAATTAAGATTTTATTGATTTAATTATAAAAGAAACTTTTACAATTGAAGAGGTGTAAGTAATGAAAAACGTAAAACTATTTGTAGTAATTGTAATATTATCTTTATTTATAAGTATTATAGATATAAATGTTAGTGCTGTTAATGTTGAAAATCCGACGAGAAAGACACTTCCCACTTTTATCCAAGATGGCGATTGGCTTTCGGACAGATCTAAAATTATATTTAGTAATGAAACAAATGTTGGATATTGGGGAATTAAATACAGATTGTTCATAGCGAACGCGAGCGGAACCGACGGGACAGAGATAACTAATGCATCCGAAGGTTATTTCGAAGACATTGATTATTTACATCATGTAGCGCCATTAGTGTCTCCTGATGAACAGAAAGTAGTATTTATAGCAACACGCAATGACCAACCATGCACTATATGTGTAATGAATCCCAACGGAACTGGAGCTTATAGTTTAAGCAAAATGATTAGGGATTATCCTTCTTCTCTTGTTTTTACATGGTTTTCCAATGAAGAAATTATCTTTTGGCGTAGTGTTTATTCATACTCCGATTTTAATCCCGATATTTTATCACACGGTTATACTTATATTGTGAATATCAATAATGGAGATGAACAAGAACTAACAGAAGTGCCAGAAGAAATTTTTAAGGGAAAGTTTGTCACTAGGGGGCTTGCTGCGTCTACCGGTGCGCCTCCTACTGTGCGAGATTTAATGAGAGAAGGTTATACTTTTCAAACTGAAAATCAAAATCAAGAACAGCCGAATTTATTTCTTATAAGTATTCTATTAGTAGGTGGAATTTCCTTATTTATTGTACTATATGTAGTCGTAACCAAACTAAGGAAGGTTAAGCTAAGATTCAAGACGAAAGTTAAGAAAGCTAAGAAAAAAGCTAAGAAAGAAGAAATTCCTGAAGAAATTCCCTTTGCTGTGGCGTTTGAGGATATAGTCCAACTGAGAACTGATGAGCTGAGAGCTGATGAGCTTAAAAAAATCAAAACTGTAAAACAGTCGGCACTACCATCTTCATCAACCTCCCAACAGCAAACAGGTGAATGCCAATACTGTGGAGGACTGGAGGAATCTTGTTCTTGTGGTTCTCAAAGTCGCTATTGTCAATACTGTGGAGAAGAGCTATTAATAGGACAACAATTTTGTTCTATATGTGGTTTACAAGCCGTAGAGCAAACTAAATTTAATAAATAAAGGGGATGAAGAATATCTTCGTTACCCTATTTTTTTCTTTAAATTAACTTAATTGTTTAACTTCCGACATTAAACCTATTGACTTAAAAAAAATTGATCAAGAATTGTTCTTGACCATTTTTAATTTATATATCTCTATCTTAATAGTAAAGTGTAAAAAGTATGTATACATTACCGTTGGGGCTTGACATTATATACCCTTTCTTTATATATTAAGAATATCAATTAGCACTCAAAGGTCGCGCTTGCTAAAATAAAAAAAACAAAGAACAATGAATATAAAACCTTTATCAGACCATGTTTTAATAGAACCAATAAAGGAAGAAGAAAGAACAAAATCTGGAATTTTATTGCCAGAGACAGCTGATAAAGAAAAACCGGAACAGGGAAAAGTTATTGCCGTGGGACCTGGAAAAAGAAATGATTCAGGTAATATTATTCCTATGGAGATAAAAGTAGGCCAAGAGGTTTTGTTTACAAAATACGGCCCAAATGAAATAAAAGTCGACGGAAAGGAATATCTTATTGCTAAACAAGAAGATATCTTAGCGATAATAGAATAACATCACATATTTTTATTACCACTATGGCAAAAAAAATTATTTACCAAGAATTGGCTCGAAAAAATTTAAAAGAGGGAGTAGATAAATTAGCAAATGCCGTTAAGGTCACCTTAGGTCCCGGAGGACACAACGTTGTTTTAGATAAAGGCTTTGGGGTTCCTACCATTACCAATGATGGAGTAACCATTGCAAAAGAAATTGAATTAGAAGAAAAAGTAGAGAATTTAGGAGCTGAGATTGCGAAAGAGGTTGCTGAGAAGACCAACGATACTGTTGGAGATGGAACCACTACAGCAGTGATTTTAGTTCAAGCCATCATTAAAGAAGGTTTAAAACTGGTTGAAGCAGGTTTTACTCCAGCTGATATTAACAAAGGAATTAAAGACAGGGTTAATAAAATAATTGATTTTTTGAAAAAACGTTCCATAAAAATAGGAAACAGAGGAGATATAGTAAAAGTAGCCACAATTTCTGCTGAAAGCAAAGAAATCGGAAATTTAATTGGTGATATAATGGAAGAAGTTGGTAAGGACGGAGTCATTACTGTTGAAGAATCAAAAACTTTCGGACTTCAAAAGGAAATTGTAAAAGGACTTCAGTTTGATAGAGGATATATTTCTCCTTACATGATTACTGATGCTGAAAGGATGGAGGCTGTTTATGAGAATCCTTATATTTTAGTTACCGACAGAAAAATTTCCAGTCTTCAAGAGATTTTGCCAATTTTAGAGAAAGTAAGTCAAACGGGCAAAAAAGAATTAGTTATTATTGCAGATGACGTAGAGGGAGATGCATTAGCTACTTTAGTGGTTAATAAGCTCCGTGGCATCTTCAAAACTTTAGCTTTGAAAGCTCCCGGTTTTGGCGATAGGAAAAAAGAAATGCTTCAGGATATAGCCTGTATTACTGGAGCTCAAGTAATTTCAGAGGAGCTTGGGTTAAAGTTAGAAAACATCGGTTTAGACAAATTGGGCTCTGCCAGAAGGGTTGTATCCACTAAAGAAAAGACTACTGTTATAGAAGGAAAAGGGAAAAAAGAAGAGATTGATTCAAGAATCAACCAGATAAAACAGGAACTTAAAACTATTGAATCAGAGTTTGATAAAGAAAAGTTGCAGGAAAGACTGGCAAAGTTAGCAGGAGGGGTAGCTGTCATTAAGGTTGGAGCTGCAACAGAAGTTGAACAAAAAGGTAAACAGCACAAAATTGAGGATGCTTTAGCTGCTTCCAAAGCAGCTGTTGAAGAAGGGGTTGTGCCAGGAGGTGGGGTAGCTTTAGCTGCAGCAGCTTTATTAACAGATGACTCCGGAAAAGAAAAGCATTTATCGAATTTAGAAGAAAAAGGTTATTTTTCAGGACATAATATAATAAAAAATGCCTGTCAGGCTCCGTTAAAACAAATAATAAAAAACTCAGGAGCTGACGAGGTCATTTTGTATCAAATCTTAAAAAAAATAGTAGACACGAGGAAGAAAGGAACAGAGCAAATCGATAAAATTGATTGGGCTTTGGGTTATAATGCTGTTACAGGCAAGCTTGTAAATATGGTTCAGGAAGGGATTCTTGACCCTACCAAAGTAGTAAGAATAGCTCTGGAAAACGCAGCTTCCGCAGCTTCTATGATTTTGACAACTGAAGTTATAGTCGCAGAATTACCGGAAGAAAAGAAAACTCCTGAAATTCCCAGAGCATATTAGTCTGTTTTGTCAGATTAGACATTTTAGCCTCCACTATTTTTTGTGGGGGCTTTAATTCTTAATTGCGCAGTAATTACAGGGAGCGAAGCGACCGGTTTGCTTAAAGGTAAAACTAAGGTATAATATGAACTATAAAAGGTCGATTATACTTATTAAGGACCTTAAACACTAATCATCAAAATGTTTTATAGAGTTATTTTAGCAATATTAGTTTTAGTTTTCTTTTGGATTGTTCTTATTTACAATGGTTTGGTAAGACTCAAAAATAGAGCAAAAGAGGCTTGGGCTGATATAGATGTTCAGTTAAAAAGAAGATATAATTTAATTCCAAATTTAGTAGAAACAGTAAAAGGATATGCAACCCATGAAAAAGAAGTCTTTGAAAAGGTTACTACAGCCAGAGCAAGAGCAATGGGTGCTGCGGGTGTGAAAGAAAAACAAGAGGCAGAAAATGCTCTTTCCCAGACCTTAAAAACTCTTTTTGCAGTTTCTGAAAGTTATCCTGATTTAAAAGCTTCTCAGAACTTTTTAGAGCTCCAGAGAGAACTTAGAGATACAGAAGATAAGGTTCAAGCTGCCAGGAGATTTTACAACAGCAACGTTAGAGATTTGAGTATCAAGATTGAGAGCTTCCCGGCAAATCTTATAGCTTCGCTTTTGGGATTTAAAAAGATGGAACTCTTTGAATTAACAGAAGCCGAAGAGAGAGAAGCACCAAAGGTTAAGTTTTAAAGTTTAAAACTGAACTTGGAATTTGAGATTTGGAATTTTGAAAGTTATGGCAACTTTATATACCCAAGCAGATTTCAATATCCGCAAAACATGGATTTTACTGATATCGTTTTTGGTATTTATTATTTTTTTAGGCTGGTTTTTCAGTTATCTGTTGAACGATAACACCTTTTTAATTTTAGCAATATTTTTGAGTACTATTCAAAGTTTTGTTGGTTATTGGTATTCAGATAAAATTGTGCTGGCAATGGTTGGTGCTCGTGAAATTAAAAAGAGAGATAATCCAGAACTCTACCGACTGGTTGAAAATGTTTCTATTACAGCTGGCTTATCTCTGCCTAAAATTTATATAATCAATGAAGCACAACCTAATGCTTTTGCCACGGGCAGGGATGAAAAACACGCAGTCATTGCTGTTACCAGAGGGCTTTTAGAGAAATTGGAAAGAACAGAATTAGAAGGCGTTATTGCTCATGAATTAGCTCATATTGGAAATAAAGATATGCTTTTAGGTACCGTGTTGGTAGTTTTAGTGGGGGTTGTAGCTTTACTCTCGAGAATGTTTTTGAGATTTAGTTATTTGAACAGGGGCGGGAGGAGAGAAAGAGAATCAAGAGGTTTGGGTGTAATCTTTATATTTTTGGGTATTATTGGAGCTGTCTTAGCTCCAGTTATAGCTTCTTTAATCAGATTGGCAATTTCGAGAAAGAGGGAGTTTTTAGCTGATGCTACAGGATCTCTCTTAACAAGATACCCTGAGGGATTAGCAAGGGCTTTAGAAAAGATTTCTCAAGACCCAGCCCCCTTCAAAAAGATAGATAATTCTACTGCTCATTTATATATTGTTAATCCTTTTAAACAAAAAAACTGGCTGACAAAACTGTTTTCTACTCATCCTCCGGTGGAAGAAAGAATAAAGGCCTTAAGGGGTATGGAGGTTTAAAATAAATTTCTAAGGCTAAATATCCAAATTCTGGAGAGGTGCGCCGAATGGCTAAGGCACTGGTTTGGAGAACCAGGACCCCTTACGGGGTTTGCAGGTTCGAGTCCTGTCCTCTCCGCCATCACAGTTGTTAATTATTTCTGTCAGATTAAAAAATCCCTGCTTTCGGTCAGGGATTTTAAATAAAAATCTATCTTAATCTAATATTTTTTTGTATAAAGATTTATATTTTTTTGCTGATTTTTTCCAGGAAAAGTCTTGTTTCATTCCATTGATTTGTATTTGTTTCCAGATATCTTTTTTTTCATAAAAACCTAAAGCTTTTTTAATTGATTCAAAAAGGTCTTTTTGACTATATCTATTAAACAAAAAACCATTTCCTTTTATTCTGTTTCGCTTAATTTTTACAGGAAAAACCGTATTCTTTATTCCTCCGACTGCTCTTGCAACAGGGACGGTCCCGTATTTCATTGCTATTTGTTGACCCAAGCCACAGGGTTCAAAAAAAGATGGCATTAAAAACATATCTGCTCCTCCATAAATTTGATGGGCTAATTTTTCATCAAAACCGATTTTAACGCAACATTTTTCTGGAAAGCGCTTAACAGACTGTTGAAAAAACTTTTCGTATTTTTTTGAACCTTTTCCAAGAAGAATAAATTGAAGTTCTTCTTTTATTAGGTATCTGAAGATGCCTTTTATTAAATCGAATCCCTTTTGGTCTGCTAATCTGGAAACAATCCCTAAGATTGGTATTTTAAGATTTGCTTTTTTAAAGCATTTTTTCTGTAAATAAATCTTATTATAACTTTTGTCTTTTATATTTTTCCAAGAATATCTTTTCTTTAAAAAGGGATCAGTTTTAGGATTAAAAACCTCCAAATCTAAACCATTTACTATTCCTATTAAGTGTTTTTTTCTTCTTTTGAGGTATTTTTGAAGTCCAGCTCCGTATTTTCTGGTTAAAATTTCTTTTGCATAACTGGGACTGACCGTGTTTATAAAATCTGCAGTTAAGATTCCAAGCTTAAGACAATTCACTTGTTTTCCAGGGAATCTTGTTCCCAAGAGTTTATTTACCGCCTTGCTTTTATATATCCCCTGATATCCTAAATTATGAATGGTTAAAAGGGTTTTTATCTTATAACTCTCTTTTTTAATTAAATAAGGAATTAAAGCTGTATGCCAGTCCTGACAATGAAGAATGTCAGCTTTCATCATCTTGGCAATTTCAATACTTGCTGTAGAGAGAAAAAGAAAACGGGCCGCTTCCTTTTCGCTTCCCCCTGAAGAAGCATCGCTCTCTACATAAACCCCTTTACCGAAAAAGTACTTATTATTCTCTACCAATAAAAGAGGGACCCGACTTTTAGGTAAAAATGTTTTCCACAGATTAAAACTTTCTTCTTTTTGGTTAAAAAAGACAGGAATTCTCCTTTTTACTAGTCTTAATTTGCTTTTTTTAATCTTAACTACCTTATAAAAAGGGAGAATCACAGAAACATCTACCCTTAGTGATTTAAGAGCTTTTGGTAGGGATCCTACCACATCTGCTAATCCTCCTACTTTCGCCACTGGGGCGCATTCTGAACCAACTAATAAGATTTTCATATTTTTTAAAGATTTATTTTTTCTTCTCCAATTTTAATTAATTTTTCTAGTAATTTGTTCGATTCTATTAATTTCCTATCACTGTTTTCATTTAGAGCAGCATAACCGATAATTTTGAATAGAGTATGAAGCGAGTAATAATAGACCCTATTTTTCTCTGGGTTGGTTGGGGGGCGCGTAAAATAATTTTGATAGAATAAATTTTTGACTTTATTAATCATTTCTTGGTAGTTTGCGTGGAAGTCATATTCAAGCATCAATTCAGTATGCATAAAAAAGCAACCTAAGTCACTAAGGGGATCGTAAAGTCTAGCCTCGGAAAAATCTAAAAATCTTATTTGCCGCTTACTTATAAAAATATTACCGCTGTGAAGATCTCCGTGAGTCAGACAATAGTTTTTGACGGAGAAATCATTTTTATTTTTTATTCTAAAGTTTTTACAGTATTGGATTAATTTCTTAAAACGATCGAGACCGAAAGGATAATATTTTTCCATTAAACATAAATAGTTTTTATACTGTCTTTTTTCCCAAGCTTGGTTCCGTAAGATTATTTGTTGGTGGTTTTTAACCAGATGTATTTTTTTAAGAGACGTAGCAACTTCTGGGATAAATTTTAGGAATTCCTCTCCGCGGTGTTCAATACTTAGTTGTTTAAGACAAGTACCTTCAATTGGTTCATAAAAAAAAGCCCCCAAGGGTTGATAATATTCTAAGGCACGGGGAATAAGGTAGTTCAGTCCTTGATTCGTTAAAATGAGATTGGCTAAATAATCTGTTTTTATTCTAGAAATCCCTTCATCAAAATTCGGTTTTTTTTCCGCCTTAACAATTATTGATTTTTTTAAATTTTTATTTCTATAAGACAAAACCAGATTGTATCTGGTACTTATTCGTTGGTGATCTAAAAATATTTTTAAAGTCTTAATCTTAAAATCTATCAACTTTTCTGCTTTGGGAAAATATTTGTGAAAACGGTTTTGAAGGAATTTTTCAACCCATTTTCTGTCTAATAAATTTAAAATTTGCATTTATATTCTAAATTCAATTAATGTATTGCTCTTCTTGATTCCGGCTGTCCCGGTTTAATTTTTTTATACTTTTCCTTATATCTGTCCATTATTTTTTTTAATTGAGGATCCGGCACTTCTAATCTTAAAAGGTCAACGGCATGAAGAGCATCGTATATATCGTTTTTTGTTTCTAACTTCCAAATAGCATCTCTCCAAAGAATTGCTCTTTCAAAATTCTTCTTTTTTGCTGCTGTTTGCATTTTTCTTCTCATTAGCTCAAGAAAAGCATAATAAACTTCGGGTTTCCCCTGTCCTAATGTTCTTTCTTTGAAAGGAATTTTTACCGCCTCTTTATATTTTTTCGCTAAAGCTTCAATTTTTCCACTTCTTTGCCACCAGAAAGCAGTAGAAAGAATCTCTTTATAATAATCTTTGCCTTTTTGAATTTGGTTTCTCGTAACAGAAGGTAATGACTTTAGAGTCTTTAGCATTGACAAAGCCTCCTTTTCAATCATTTCAATACTCCACCAAGGCTCACCCGAAGCCCAAAAAAACTGATCAGAAGCCATGGTTCTATCTAATTTGTCTTGGATTTTTGGACTGCACTTCTTTGTTTTTGAAAGTTTAATGAGATAATTTAAAAATCTCCATTGAAGCTGATGTACTTTATTTTTTGGGTCCTTCCAGGAATAAAATTGGACACCTTTTATTATATCTTCTTGTGCGGAAGCCCAGGTTGCTTTAACGGGACTGATTTCTCCTTTTAGCTTAAAATATTTTGGAAGTTCGGAAAAAAAGATTTGCTTTGGTTTTTTACATTCAACAATTTTGAAAAGGAATTTTTCTAAGCCGGGTCTGTGATGTCCAAAGGTTTCTCCATCCACTGCCGTACAGAGATATTTATTTTCTTTTAATTCTTCTTTTACTAAATCAATAAATTCTTTTTTATTCCTTATAACAGCACTCATAATGCAATTAGAAACCCTTCTTTCTCGGAAAACAGCAATTAAACCACCTGTTCCTTTTACGGTAAATAATTTATCTTTCGGAGAATAATTTTTTCCACCATTATAAGAGATGTCATCTAAAATAATCATTTTATAACCTAAGCGAGAGACGGTTTTTCCGACAAGAGAACTATAAGCCATTTCTGGCGGAAAGAAACAAACCGGGTTATAAACATTACCAAAGTATTTTTTGTTATCCTTATTATTTTTTTGGATTTGGCGGATTATTTCTTTCTTTTTTAAAAAAGGCAATAAGGGATGATATTTAGCGCTTTCAGTGAATTCTAATTTTTTTGCTCTGGCTAATCTTTTAATATTTTTTATAACGTCTCCATATCCTTCTTTTATTAAAATTTCAGTTAAGGAAGCGTTAATATTGAGGTTGATTTTTATTCCGGGAATTTTTAAAAGACCTTTGAATAAAGGCCTGTAGGATTCATTGACCACCCTATCGAGAATTTCTTTTGATTGATATATTGGCTGATAGATATGTAGAAAATTAACCCAGTACATAGTTTATTTGCGATTTTTTTCAACCAACTGAGAAAGAACTTTCAGATACTTTTTAGCTGATTTTTCCCAGGAAAAATCTTTTTTCATCACCTTTCTTATTAATTTTTCCCATATATTTTTAAACTCAAAGGAAGTTTTAGCCCTGACAATAGTTGTAAATAATGACCAAGAATCATACTCTTCAAAGACAAAGCCATCACCCTTTCTTTTTTTAGGATTAAAATCTTCTACTGTATCGGCTAACCCCCCCGTTTTTCTGACAATAGGAATACAGCCAAATCTCATTGCCTGCATTTGAACTATTCCGCAGGGTTCAAACTTGGACGGAATTAAGATAGCGTCAGCTCCTGCAAAAACCAAATGTGGTAGAGAGACATCAAAGCCAAAAAAATAACCAATTTTTTCAGGAAATCGCTCTTTTCCTTTCTGAATCATTTCTTTATATCGCGGGTCTCCGTCTCCTAAAATCACAAGCTGAAAAGATAAATTTTTGAATAAGGGTTTTATAATGTTTCCTAACAAATCAAATCCTTTTTGGTCAGTGAGGCGAGAGACAATTCCTATCACAAAAACCTCTGGATTTTGGGGTAGTCCTAATCTTTTTTGAAGGTGAATTTTATTCTTTTTTTTTCTCGTAATAGTCCTTATATTGTAATGTACGGGGATATGAGGAGATGTTTCTGGATTATATTTTTTATAATTAATTCCATTTAAAATTCCATAAATTTTATGTTGTTTTTCAGAGAGTATTTTCTCCAGACCTTCTCCGTATTCCGGGGTCAATATTTCTTTAGCGTAAGTAGGGGAAACAACAATAATAGAATTACTATACATAATTCCCCTTAACGTCCAATTTAATTTTGCCAGGCGAGGATTGAAAAAATCAGGAATTGGCTCTCTGCCTGAATCACGTTCAGTTTCTTGGACAAAGCGAAAATCACACATTCCTTGATAGCGAAGATTATGAATAGCAAACACAACCGGGATTTTTGAAACAACAGAATCTTTTTTATAAACAGTCTTTATATAATTAGGAATAAGGCCTGTTTGCCAATCAGAAGCAACAATTACGTCAGGCACCCAGGAAGAATGTTTTAAAAACTCTATTGCTCCTCGAGATAAAAGAGCCCATCTTATCTGGTCGTCAGAATATCCATAGACATTAGCTCTTTTTTCATAATATTCCATATTTTCCAAAAAATAAGCAGGAACAGCATTTTTGCCAATATATTTTTTGACATTACAAATTAGAGTTGGACAATATTTTGGTTGGTCAGTAGGCACTTTTAATCCCTTTATTTCTATTTTTAAGTTATACTTTTTAGGGTCTATTGTCCCATAACGAGGAATCATTATTCTTGCATCGTGACCTAACTTTCTCAAAGCTAAAGGAAGAGAATACAAAACATCTCCTAACCCTCCTGCTTTAGCAAAGGGAGCTGCCTCAGAGGCGACAAATAAGATTTTTAGTTTTTTTGATGGAAGAAATTTTTTCAATTGGTTAATTTCCATATTTTAAATACAAGTTTATTGAACTCAAAACGTAATTTCCTTGTTTTTTAGTTAAAATTTTGCTAATGTCTAAAATGCGAAGCATTACGGAACCAGTCGGGGCTATGCCCCTCCTTGTCATTGCTTCGCAATGAATGAGGAGTGAAACGACTGGTTTGCCTTAATGCGAAACATTACAAGGTTCTGACAATAGATTTACTATAGCACGGGAAAGCTAATTTATCGAGCAAGAACATTATTATGTTTAATTCTCCAATTGAGGAAATAAAATCAAAACTTGATATAGTTGAGGTTATTGGTTCTTATATCCAACTAAAAAAAGCAGGAGCAAGTTATAGAGCTTTATGTCCTTTTCATTCTGAGAAAACTCCTTCTTTTTTTGTTTCTCCTGCCAGACAAATATGGCATTGTTTTGGGTGTAACGAAGGGCATAGTATCTTTGATTTTGTAATGAAAATAGAAGGTGTAGAATTTGGTGATGCTCTAAGGATGTTAGCTCAAAAAGCTGGCGTTGAATTAAAACCAATAAGACCAGAATTGCGGACTAAAAGACAAAGACTGTATGAAATTTGTGAATTGTCAACTAAATTTTTTGAAAAACAATTAGGGAATAGTTCAAAAGGAAAAAAGGCAAAAGACTATCTTTTAAAGAGGGGGATAAGCGAGGAATCAGTTAAAAAATGGAGATTAGGTTGGGCTCCAGATAGCTGGCAGGGATTAACTAATTTTTTGGTTTCAGAAAACTACAAAAAAGAAGAAGTTGAGAAAACTGGGTTGGTAATAAGAAATGAAAGAGGCAAGTATTACGACCGTTTCAGGGCAAGGATTATGTTTCCGGTCTTTGATTTTAACTCTCAGGTAATTGGCTTTGGAGGTAGAGTATTACAAAAATCAGAAAAGATTGCTAAATATGTCAATACCCCTAATACCATTTTGTACGACAAAAGTAAAATTTTATATGGCTTAGATAAAGCAAAAGTAGAAATAAGAAAGAAAGATTTTTGTATTTTAGTTGAAGGTTATGTAGATGTAGTTATGGCTCATCAATCAGAGTTGATAAATACGGTCGCTACTTCAGGTACTGCTTTAAGCAACTATCAATTAAGTATTCTCAAAAGATATTCTGATAATTTATTTTTAGCTTTTGATATGGATTTTGCAGGAGATAAAGCTACGAAAAGAGGAATAGATTTAGCTCAGTCAAAAGGTTTTAATCTAAAAGTAGTAAAGCTTCCCGAAGATAACGACCCTGCAGATGTTTTATCAAAAGCACCTAAAAGATTTAAAAAGTTAGTTGATAACTCTCTTTCAATTTTAGATTTTTATTTCCAAAATGCATTCGGTCAATTCGACGAAAAAAAACCGGAAGGTAAAAGAGAAATATCAAAAGTTCTGCTGCCTGTCATAAAAAGGATTCCCAATAAAATTGAGCAGTCTCATTGGATTCAACAATTAGCAAGAAGACTTAATGTTTCAGAGAAGGATGTTGTAGAAGAATTGCGAAGAATAAAAACGGAAAGAGTTTCAGATGTTGAGATATCGATTTTAGAGTCTCCAAATCCGATTTTTCAAAAGACAAGAAAAGAACTTTTAGAAGAAAGATTAATGAGTCTAATTTTAAAAGAACCTCAAAGCTTTGACCTTATTAATAAAGAAGTTATTTCCTGTTTATCATCAAAAAACCAAGAAGTTATTAGTATTTTAAATAATTTTGAAAACCAAAAAAATCTTTCTCAAGAATTAGTGAATTTTCTTTCTTATCTCAGCTTAAAAGCAGATATTGAAGAAATAGAAGAAGAGAAAATAATACCTGAAATTAAATTTTGTTTAAAAGAGATAAAATTTCTTAAAGTTAAAGATAGATTAAATAAAATTTCTCTTGAAATCAAAAGAGCCGAAGAAGAAAAAGACTCCAAAAAAATCAAAGAGTTGACTGAAAAATTTAATCAATGGGTAAAAAAAATAATTACTAATTAATTAGACTCTATGTTAAAAAAGAAAACCCGCCGGTTGGAGGACCGCTGGTTGGCGGGAAAAAAGAAGAAAAAACCAAAAGTAAAACCAAAGAAAAAGACAAAGGTAAGAAAAGGTAAAAAGAAAAGAACAAAGAAAACCCGCCAGTTGGTGGGAAAAAAGAGAAAAAGACTTACAAGAACTCGTTCAAAGGGTGTTTTTCTTGAGGAGAAAGTTGAAAAACTGATTAATAAAGGTCAGGAAAGAGGTTTTATTACTGTTTCTGAGATTTTATACTTTTTCCCCGAAGCAGAAAAAGACATCAAAGGTTTAGAAAGATTTTATGAAGAATTAGAGAAAAGAGGAATTGAAGTAAAAGATGTTAAAGAGTTCTTAGTGCCGGAAAAGAAAACGAAAACTGGTAGTAGAGCAAGAAAAATTGATCCTGTTCAAATGTATTTAAAAGAGATTGGTAGGGTTTCCTTTTTAACTGCAGACCAAGAGAAAGAACTTTCAAAAAGAATTGAAAAAGGAGATGAAGAGGCAAAAAAGAAATTAGCCAGAGCTAATCTTAGATTAGTGGTTTCAATCGCTAAAAGATACATTGGCAGGTCGCCTAACTTAACCATCCTTGACCTGATCCAGGAAGGAAACCTTGGTCTCTTCCGGGCCGTTGTGAAATTTGATTGGCGGAGAGGTTATAAATTTTCCACCTATGCTACCTGGTGGATAAGGCAAGCAATCAGCCGAGCTTTGGCTGACCAGGCAAGGACAATCAGAATACCTGTTCATATGGTTGAAACCCTTTCAAAATTTAACAAGGCAAAGAAAAGGATTTTAAAAAGTTTAGGCAGAGACCCTTTACCGGAAGAGATTGCAGCTGAAATGGGAATTGAGGTTAGTAAAGTTCATCACTTAATGAAAATTTCTCAGCGAACAATATCGTTAGAAACACCTGTGGGAGATGATGAAGATGATTCAATATTAGCTGAATTCATTAAAGACGAAAAAACCATTTCTCCCTCTTTGGATGCAGCTCGAGTTTTACTTAGGGAGAGATTAAAAGAGATTTTAGTTGATTTAACCCCAAGAGAGCAGAAGATTCTATCAATGAGGTTTGGTTTAGAAGATGGGATTACTCATACTTTGGAAGAGGTGGGTCAGGTATTCGGGGTAACACGTGAAAGAATTCGTCAAATTGAAGCAAAAGCCCTTGAAAAAATCCGTCAACATCGTTCTTTGAAGAAATTAAAAGGATATTAAGTTGGTATTTGAGGGAGAAAATAACATTTTATACAGAAGACTTCACAAATTTTAAAATTTAGATTATATTAAACTAGAAGTTATATATTACACAATAATCTAATAGTAGAACAAAGGTTATATAGCTTGACATTCAGGGTTCAGAATGAAAGAATTAAATAATGGGTTACGCAGGAAAACTGAAGTTAAAATTGAAAGCTAGAGAACTACGAAAGAAAGGCTTATCAGTTAAAACAATTCAGAAGAGATTGGGTGTTTCAAGATCTTCTGTGAGTTTATGGGTGCGCGATATTCAGTTAAGTAGAAAACAATTGGAAAGACTATATTTGAACAAAAGGACAGGTGCTCTTAAAGGAAGTATTATTGGAGCCAAGAAAAAACAAAGAGAGAGGGAGGAGTTAACTCGTAAATTAATAGCAAAAGGTAAAAAAGAAGTAGGGAATATTTCAAAGCACGATAGATTTATAGCGGGGATATCCTTATATTATGGAGAGGGAGGTAAAACAGATGGAGATGTTTCCATCACCAATTCTGACCCAAAAGCTATTAAATTTATGGCTAACTGGCTTCGGGAATTCTGTAAGGTTTCTGAAAAGAGATTAAGGGGAAGTTTATATATTCATGATAATCTCAATAGAATAGAAGCAAAAAAATATTGGTCGAAAATAACCAAGATTCCTCTTAAACAATTTACAAAAACCTATATTGCTAAGAATAATCCTCATAGATTAAGGAAAGTGAAACATCGTTATGGGGTGTTTAGAATAAAAATAAGTGATGTAAATTTACATCGAAGAATAATGGGTTGGATTTCAGGGGTTTTCAAAAAATAAACATTCCGGCGTGGCGCAATGGTAGCGCGGGTGCCTGTGAAATATCGCAGCTTCTTCGAGAAATCGAGGTTGAAAAACGGGGTGAATTGCGGGAAGCCTAAGTTTTAAGAAAAGTTAAAATATGGTAATCCGCAGCCAAGCCCTGAACCGTAGGGTTCATGGAAGGTTCAGAGACTATCCCGGAAGGGAGTACTAGTCCAGAATATTTTATTTCTGGATGGGGAAGCGCCCCGCTCCGTAAGACTTCTATGTCTTGGAGATGAGATAGTCCACCCCTAGTGGAAACACTAGGATAATGTGTAAGCACTAGGTTGCAGGTTCGAATCCTGCCGCCGGAGCTAGGGTCCAGAAATGGCTTTGTTAAGCCATTTTTTGATATCGAATTAGACACTAGAATTTATTAGTGATAAAATTAGAGCATATAAACAAAAATTTGATAAACTAACTTTTAATTAAAGTATTTGTGGATAAAATTTATCAACAATTAGGAATACCAGAAGAGAAGAAAGCAGTTTCAATTACTGAGAAAGAGGGTAAATATATTTATAATTTTCTTAAAAAGAATAAAATTAAGAAAACACTTGAAGTTGGTTTTGCGTATGGATGTTCAACAGCGTATATAATTTCTGCGACAAAAAGTCAGCATTATGTGATCGATGCGTTTCAAGGAACTTATTCCAATATTGGGATAAAAAATATAGAAAAGTTGAAATTAAAGAAATTCCTCATATTTGAAAATGATTCATCACACAATGTTTTACCAAAATTACTAAAGGGGGGTGTAAAAGTAGATTTTGCCTTTATTGATGGGGGACATAAATTTGATGTTATATTTGTTGATTTTTATTACATTGATTTATTGCTAAATAACAAAGGTTATGTCCTTTTTCATGATGCATGGATGAGGTCTACTCAATATGTAATTTCTTGGATAAAGAACAATAAGAAAAACTACAAAATTATCAAAACTCCAATAAAAAACTTTATCCTTGTCCGAAAGATTGGAGAAGACAAAAGAGTCTGGCACTATTTTAAGGGTTTCTGCACTATAAAATCATTCTTTTCTCATTTGATTTTTAGCTTAAGGCAAAAAAAGTAATGAACTGAGTCTTATGTATAGTGATGGGTTTGTGTAAAACAGGTTCTAACATCGTCCTCTGGAGCTAAACAGAAAAGCATTTAATTGGTTCAATCACTGGAAATCTCTCCCAAAACCAAGTTCTCTTAATTCCGAAGGAATTACAGCGTAGTGGTTTGTATATTGTACTATCCCCGGAGCCAAACTGTGAGGTTTTCGAGAGACCGAGCCACATTTAGAAATCGCCAAGAAGGCGATTTTTTGGTAGAATGAAAACGAAAGGTCTGAAATATTTTAATTAAATTTAAAATTAAAATTTTTATGATGAGAGAAAATTGGATGTTAGGATTTCTCGGATTTATGGGGATAAGGGGTATCCAAGGACTTTTAAGTGGAAATTTTTCAGAAGCCATTTGGTTGGTTTGGTTTGTATGGTTTATTTATTTCATACCTGAGAAAAAGTCATAAAACAGGTTCTAATATTGTTCAGTCCCCGAAGCAAATTTCAGCCGCCGTCTCCTCAAGCAGGCGGTTTTTTTGTTACCTTTCTTTCTCCCCATCGTTATATTAAGTAGAAAGGTCGTTAAGATATATAATTAATTATTAAAAAAACATGTTAAAGTTAATCATTACCGTCTTTATTTCATTGCTTATTGTTGTCGGTGTAAGCTACGGAGCAAGCCATTATATCGTTGCTCCAGCAGCAGAAAACACAAAAGACGCCGGCATTCAAACAATAGAAAAGGAGGTTGGCGAGGACTTTGGAATAGTCTTGGAGGCCAATCCCACTACCGGCTATCAGTGGACAGTGGAGTTTGATGAAGGGTTTATTGAATTGGTTGACAGAAACTATATTGTTCAGGAGCCAACCTTTTCAAGAAATGCAATGGTTGAATCTGTTATGGCTTCCAGAGATGGAGAAATTCAGACCGAGGATCTTCCCGATGGTGCAAGAGACATTATTGATAGCAATCAGGTTAGAGAACAATGGGCGCAGGATCAAATCGATGGAGGAGTTATAGGAATTGAGAACCCGGAAGAGTCAGAAATGGAGGTTCCGGTTGGTGCCGGAGGACAGGAATCTTTCGAATTCCTTGCCCTGAAGAAGGGAGAGACAGAAATAAAGTTTTCTTACGGGAGATCCTGGGAGGAGGAACCGATTAAAACCCTAATTTACAAAGTGGTAATTAAGTAGGATTGTAAAAAGCAGGGTTCTTGGCCCTGCTTTTTACTCTGAGATCGTGTAGAATACACTAATGGAACAGGAAATCATTGAGCAATGCAAAAAAGGAAACCTGAAGGAGTTTGAAAAACTCTACGATAGTTATTTTAAGAAAATATACAGGTTCATTTACTACAGGACCGGGCACAAAGAAACAGCAGAAGATATTACCAGCCAGACTTTTATTAAGGCCCTGGAGAAGATTCAAGGCTTTGACCTCGGCAGAGGAACCTTTTCTGCCTGGATTTACTGCATTGCCCGAAATAAAGTAATTGATCATTATCGAACCAGAAAAAGCGAGCTTGATATTTCTGAAGTTTGGGGCTTGGGCAAAGATCCCAGCCTGGATATTGAGTACAGAGACAGGTTAAGGGAAGCGGAGAATTATCTGAAAAAGATTAAAAAAGACCAGAGAGAGATTGTCTTGATGAGGGTTTGGGACGGCTTGTCTTACAAAGAGATTGCTGAAATTACGGGAAAGAGCGAGGCAAACTGCAAGATGATTTTCTCCAGGACCATAGGAAAACTCAAAGAAGAAATAGTTTTATTATTAATCCTATTAAGCATCTATGGATAAAAGAGTTAAAGAAATCTTAGAAGATCTCTATCTCATAGATAGGAGCTTGAGAAAGCACCAAAATGAGATGGAGAAGCTAATTGAAAAGCTTTTAATGGCAAAGCCCGATGTTGAGATTGACGAAGCCTTCAAAGCAAAACTAAGAGCTAAATTATTAGACAGGGTAGCTGAGTTAAAAGCCAAAAAAGCCTTATTTTGGAATTTCTTTAATTTCCAAAAGTTTTCTTACGTCCATGCCTTAAGCTTATTCCTTCTTTGCGCTCTTTTGATTGTCCCTGCTGTTTATTATTTGAACAGACAGGCGCCAACAGAAGAGCCGCCTGTTTTTGAAGAGATACCCATGTTTGCCAATCGAGCTTCGGTTTTTTGCGAAGAGCAGGGAGGCGTTTTAGAACACAGAATGGTTGAGGCGGGGCAGAAGGGATTTTGCATATTTGAAGACGGCTCAGAGTGCGGCCAGTGGGACTTTTTCCGGGGAGAATGCCAGAAAGGAGAAAGATTCTGCAAGGACATGTGCGGTGACGGCATATGCCAGGAGTTTGTCTGCATGGCTCTTGGCTGTCCTTGTTTTGAGACAAAAGAAACTTGTCCGGAAGACTGCAAATAACTAATATCTGCAGTTTTTTGGTAGTGAACGAAGACCATTTTCCACCATTTTCATCGAGGGGCCTATCCCGTTAGGGCGACCGAGGGGGTATAAATAAAAACTACCCCAATGCGGTTTTTATGGTATAATAAAACACAAAAGGTCGAGACCCATAATTTCTAAATTTTTATATATGAAAAAAATAATTATTTCATTTTTAATTTTTGCTCTATTTGGCTCAGTGGTAATTGCTACTGGACCAAAAGACGCTGCTCCAAAAGGAGCTCAGGATACTGGTGCAAGGGTAGAAGATTCTGAAAAAGGTCAAGAAACAGGTCAGAGTCAGCAGATACAAACAGAGCAGGAAACTCAAAATCGCGGTGAAGAACAGCAAACACAAACAAGAGAGGAAGAACGAGTTCAGGAAAGAGAGGAAACAGGACAAGGACCGGGCGGGCAGACCTTTATCTTGGAAAGTCCACAAAGGGCTCGCACTATGAATGAAGCAAGAGAAATGGTGCAGCAAAGGAAGTAGGAAATGAACCAAGAGATGCAGGGGTTAAGCAATATTCAGAAAAAAGTATACCAGAATCAAAATCAAGCCAGAGAAGCAGTACATGCTTTACTTGCCATCGAGGATTTAGCCACGGGCATCGGTCCTCAAGTTTCCCAGATTGCTCGCGAATTCAACAATTCTGTTCAAGCGACGATAATAGCTGAGGAAAAAATACAGAAAAGGAATGTTTTTGTCAGATTTTTTATGGGTGGAGATAAGAATGCTGCTGAAGACATGGAGCGAGAGCTAAACCAAAATCAACAGAGAATTCAAGAACTTAAACGGTTGAGAGAAGAATGCTCTTGTGGCGAAGAGGTTAAAGCAATGATACAAGAGCAGGTTCAAAATGTAGAACAAGAGCAGGTAAGACTTCAACAATTAGCAAGTAGAGAGAAAAGCACCAAAGGAGTGTTCGGCTGGATTAGAAATTTGTTTAGGTGGGGAAGATAAGAATTTTTATTTGTCTTATCGTTCAAAACAGCCTCGATTTATCTCGCCGAAGTTTAAAACGGAGGCGGACCGAGAAGCATTATGAGATACCCCTAAAAGTCCCTAAATTTGTTCCTGAAAGTCAGGTTTGAGACCGACTACGGTAGCAAGCGACCGAGAGGCCTATGGCGATAGGACGACCCGAAATGGATATAAGTAAAAAATCGCTAAATGAGCGATTTTTTGGTAGAATGAAATTGTTAAGAATATAAAAATTATGCAAAGAATAAAAATAAGAGCAAACTTTATTCACTATAAGAAATCTAAATTTTTATATAACATTCGTGAAATAGTATTTGGTATAGAGGATGGTATGCTTTCGACTCTTGGGGCATTAACTGGTATCGCGGCCGGTAGTAACAATCACTTTTTCATTATCTTGTCTGGTTTCGTAATTGTCATAGTTGAAGCAATATCTATGGGAATTGGTTCATATCTTTCAACTAAATCTGTAAAAGAAGTCAATGAACGGAAATTGGAAGAAGAAAAAATAGAGATTGAAGAGGGTCCTGAAGAAGAAAGGAAAGAATTAATTAAGATGTATACGAGAGATGGCTGGCCATTAACTCTTGCAAAAGAAATGGCATTAGTAGCTTCCAAAAATAAATCCTTGTTTTTGAAAGAAATGATGCATAGAGAACTTTTCACTAATCTCGGCGTTCCAGAAAAGCCGATACATAGTGGAATCTTTATGTTTTTTTCTTATATAATTGGTGGAAGTTTACCCGTTTTGCCGTATCTTTTTTTGCCAGTTTCATTAGCCATGATAATCTCTATAACAATTACACTTATTGGCCTATTTGTGCTTGGATCCATAACTACAAAGTTTACGAAGCGCCGGTGGTGGAAATCAGGGTTTGAAATGTTTATCTTAGCAAGTATAGCAACGTTAGCAGGTTATGTTATTGGTGTTTTTGTTAACTCTTTTATTATGAAATAAACCTGTTGTCTTATTTTAGCTAAAAATAGCCCCGATTTATCTCGCCGAAGTTTAAAACTGAGGCGGACAGAGGGGCGTTATTTAGAACCCTCAAAATCGCCCAATTTTTCCTTCAAATTTTGGTTCGAGACCGACTACGGGAGTCCCGATTTTTAAAAAATCCGAGAGTTTTTCTCTCGGGTTTGACTTTTGTAAAAACTCTGTTAAACTTTAAAATCAGAAAAGATAGCTCCTTAATAATTAAATTGTTTAATGTAAGGAGGTGGAAAAAATGGAAAATATAAAGGAAATAATTGGGCTTAATCCGAGGGCTTTCGATACGAAAGTCCTAACAGAAGAAGAAATTCTTCATTGGTTTGATCTCTGCGATGCTTTCTGGCTTCACGATGGCGATCCTAAAAAACCCCATGCTGAACTGACTTCTGGAATGTGCAGCAATGGTTATGTCAATTGTCCCGAGGTTCTGAAATACCCTAACCTTAACGAGATTCTGGCTCTACAACTAGTTCGCTTATTACGAGAAAAGGGAATAGGAAAAGTAGATTGGGTGATTGGGTCAGCATACGCTGATATAACCTTTTCTTACGAAGTGGCGAAAGCTCTTGGGGCAATCCACGGATTTACAGAAAAAGATCCTATCAATCCAGAGAAAAAACGAATGCTCTGGAAAAGAATGACTATCCCAGCTAAAGCTAAGGTTTTACAAGTCGAGGAACTTATCACCACCAGCGGTACCTTTAAAGAAGTCCGACGAGCAGTAAGAGAGGGAAACTCTGAACAGGTTAATTTTCTACCAATTGTTGGCGTTTTAGTTCACCGCCCACCCAAATTACCAATAGATTACGAAATTGACGATGAAAAAATCAAGGTTATATCTTTAATCGAGAAAGGAATGTGGGCAGTTGATCCTTCAGAGTGTTCACTGTGTAAAGCTGGTTCGCCACGGTACAGGCCAAAGAGTCACTGGAAAGAATTAACTGGAAAGAAATAGGGTTAATAAAACTAATAAAATCCATAATCCATTTATTTTTTATTTTATGGATTTTTTTTATTTGAACTTTTGCTAAAAGAGTCTCCAAGTCTCTAAGATTTTCCCTAATTTTACCCCAATCCACGGTTCCCATTCATAAAATGAACGAGACTCGTCTTCGAGAGAAGACGGCTGAACGCGTCCAATAAGGGGAGCAAAATGTTGACAGTGCTTTTTAAGGAGATATAATGCAATTAGAAATATGCTTTCAGAGGAAGACATTAAAAAACTTTTAGAGGTTGTTGCTACTAAAGAAGATATTAAAGATATTAAACGAGGCATTGATGGCTTACGAGAGATAGTCCAATCTTTAGTTGTATCTGTAGATAAATTAGTTAAAGCTGTAGATGATTTGAAAACAGAATATGTAGCAATAACTAACCAAGTTAGTCGCCATGAGAAATGGCTTCATCAAGTTGCAGATAAGCTCGGCATTAAATTAGAATATTAAAATAAAAACTAAACCAGATTGTCAGGGGAGATTATGTTTTAGTTGATAAATTGATTAAATAATGTAGTATGATACTATGATGCTATTTAAAAAGATAGATGAAAAAGTAAATCATAAAGAAGATGAAGAGGAAAAAGAAGTAAAAGAAGAGCTTAAAGAAGTAAAGAAAGCCTTAGAGACTTCTTCTGATGATTAGTCTTTTTTATTTTATATTTTTAAACTGGCTATTGTTAATAACTTTAGCCATTTTTTTTGGGTTTTTGGTATAATGGAATAATAATACATTTATAGAGGAGGTAAATACCATAAATTCTTATTCAAGTGGTAATTTATGATTTTGGGTACAGATAAACTGTTAGAATTAATACGTAATCAAAACCTTATTCAAGGTTTAGATGAAAAAGATATTAATATCGAAGGATGCGGTATTGACCTTAGAATAGGGGAAGTATATGAAATGGGAGAAGGAAAAGGTTTTATCTTTCGCGATACCAGAAAAACTCCACTTTACAAACTCATTGCCAAATTTAAAGAGAAAGAGAATAAAAAGCTAAAATTAAAGCCAGGAAAATTTTATATTGCAAAAACAGTCGAGATAATAAATACTCCTAAAAATCTCTATGGAATTTTTATACCCCGTGGCACTTTTTTCGCTAATGGGATTTTAGTTTTGGGTTTCAGGGTAGACCCGGGATATAAGGGAAATTTTAGGTTTCACTTAATTAATCTTGCGGGAAGCGATTTTGAAATAGAAATGGGTTCGAGAATCGCTAATATGATTTTTCTTGAAGTTTCCGGGAAAACGACATCATACAAAGGACAATGGCAGGGAGGACGAGCTTTTATAGAGAAAGAAGAAAAACAAACAAGGCAAAATTAATAATGGCTTAGGCTTTTGTTTTTTAAACAATTGCTTTATAATAAATAAAAGAATATGAGCACAAAAACAAAAATATTAATTGTGATTTTAATAGTTTTTGTAATTACTGCTGGTTGGTTAATTTGGAAATGGCAGGATTATTTGATGGTTGTATTAAGCTCTACTGATAAGATGGAGGATGAAGAAGGAGAGAACTTAAGAGTGAGCATTAAGAATGATTTCAGAAAAAATATCTGCTTTTCCTCTTGTTATCCCTATTTTTTAGAGAAAAAGAATGGTCAATGGGAAAGTTATCCTTATAGAGTATGTGAAAAACCAGATATCAATAAAACTTGTATTGAACCCGGTCAAATTAAAACTTTTGAAATTAATTTATCTTTTGTAGAAGAAAGACTTCACCGACTTGCCTTGCCTGTTTGTGTGGGTTGTGAACCGGGAGAAGAATTTAAAGAAATTAAAAGATTCTACTCCAATGAATTTATGATTAGTGAGAAAAAAGTTAGTGAAACCACCAATTCCGTCAATTAGGAACCGTAACCCATTAATAGTAGGTAAATTCACTCAACACCGCTCAGGACAAAGT